>NZ_ATWO01000001.1:4218738-4821415 GCF_000421285.1 Desulfotignum balticum DSM 7044 | reverse complement strand
CAGAGTATGAAGATAGGACAGAATTTCATATGAGGTGAGACTTCTGATATCAGCAATCCCCTGAATATCAAGATAATTCAGGAACCGAACCAGAATAATCTTTTTCCCAAGGACTGTTTTTCTTGAAATCCCCTTTTCAAACTGCAGTTTTTTATATTTTTCCAGAATAACAAGAAATTGTTGAGGGGCCGGTATCCCAGGTTTCTGGCGGCACCTTGGAAAACAGCCATGTTGCAGTATTCCATCTAAAAGATCAACTGCTCTTGCTTTAAAAACCTGATTGGCGGAAAGCTTGCTTCCTGTTTGAATGCCGTAACAATCTTTCAGGAAGGCTTCTCCTATTTCTTTTGAAAAATAGAGTTGATTTTGCTGTTGCGCATAAACCAGGAACTGTTTCCATTTGCCGATGTAACGATGCTTTGTGCTTTCTGCATAACATAGCAGATCAAGTTGTTTTTTTGCCCTGTCAACCAATTCTATTAATAAAATAGCTTTGCGATCCATATCTTACCTCCTTTGTTTTGGATCACCACTATTTTATTGATAGAATATTATGTAAAGCTAAATATGGATAACGGCTTAAACGGCGGCCTCTTTTATCCTCAACTTCACATAATATTTAACTTGTCATAAGACGAATTATGTAAAGCTTTACATAATTCGTCACAGACTAAAAGTTCCTGTGATTGATAAAATTGAAGCTTTTTGAGCATGGTGTGATCATTTTCAGCTGCCACCAGCTGATTGATCATGTCCATGGCGGTTGTAAAAAGGGTTTTTATTCCATTCTGAGTGGCAGCATACGCAAAGCACTTGGATAAAAAAGTCTTTCCAGTCCCGGGGTTTCCGATCAGTATAATGTCTTTTTTCGCCTGGATAAATCCCAGATCCAGCAGGTTCAATATCCGGATTTTCTGCTTTTGGCGCGATTCATGATGGGCAAAATCAAATTGGTCGATGGTGGGTTTTTCTTCCAGTTTTGATTGTTTGAACCGCAGATCGATCCTGGCTTTTTTCCTGTTTTCAATCTCAATCTCCAGCAGCCGGTCAATGACCTGGAGGGGAGTCAGATTTTTCTGGGCACTTTGCTCCAGAACAGCGGGCAGGTTCAGTGCACAGTTTTTCAGTCGAAGTGATTTGAACTTATCAATGACGGCTTCCATCATGTTTTCCTTTTTCGGGTTGATACTTAAAACCTGCTTTAATCAATATCTCTTCCAAAATTATCCCGACTTCACCTCTGCGTTTGAGTTCATCGAGCATCCATTTCTGGATTCGGGCATTCACATGAACGCGCAAAAGATGTGATGGCAATCTGGGTTTTGGTTTTCCTCTATATCCGCCGCGCATGTCTCCACCTTTTAAAACAGAAAGTTCCGATATCCTTGCGGTTCAAGGGTTATAGATAATCGTCCTACGCTTTACAAAAAAACAGGCGATTTCGGCTATTTTTTCCTCCGTGAAAGCGCCAGTGCATCGTATTCAGCTAAATTTGGCTGTGGCAGCCGGATTTGATTCAGATCTTCGTTCTTCAATTCCACTGGACGATGGCGGACGGTGCGTGCCATTTCCTGGTGAAGGATGTTTTCAACATATTCAGATCCATACAACTTATGGGCCAGCGCTTTTCTGAGCGCATATATCAACGATGATGCCCCGTATTTGTCCTGCAGTTGCAGCAGATGAGACACCGTTTTTTTCAACGGTTGTGAGGCATCGGTGAGTTTTTCCAGGTAGTCCACGGCTTCCTGGCCCAGGGACATGAAGACCATCATCTGCCTGTCCATCAGTATGCGTTTTCTGAGTTTCCGGACCTGTTCCTTGTGTGCCGGCAAATCGATACGCAGATTTTTTTCCCATTTCCGTGTATGGGCCGCCACCTGTTTTTCCTTGTAGTAGATGGATATGGTCCGGCTGTCTGCTTTCAGGATGACCGATTTCCCCACTAGCCGGGGCGGGACCGTATAAACATTGGTATCAAAACGAACACCGAAGTCTTTGTATACCGTGAGACTGTCTGTCTCCCGGTAATCGGGCAGCGGGTCCGGCAATGGGTTCAGGGCATCTTTAACAAATCGGTCCACCGGTTTTTCCCCGGTGGTCTGATGCATCCTCTGATTGGCCGTGGTATCCAGCCATGCCAGCACCTGGTGGTTCACATCATCCAAATCTGCAAACTTTCTTAACGGCCAGAAGTTGTTGCGAAGATACCGGATACTGTTTTCCACCTTCCCTTTTTCATGGGGCGCTCTGACATTGCAGGCCTTGGGTGTAATGCCAAAGTGCCGCAAAAAGTCCAGAAAGGCTTCGTTGAAGCGGATCATGCTGCCCACACGCTCGATCACGGCTGTGACCATATTGTCCACGACCAGTTCCCCGGGCGTGCCTCCAAAATACAAAAAAGCGGCAACCAGGCACCGGTGAAGGGTTGCCTGGTTCTGACTGTGGGTGAACACCACAAAAAGCATTCGGCTGTGAGACTCGATCACTGCCAGGGCATACAGCTTTCTTGAACTTTTGCCATATGTAAGGCTGCTAAAATGCCCCCAGTCAATCTGGAACTGTTCACCGGGCCGGGATTCAAACCGGATAAAGGCCTGTTTTTTGTCCTGCCTGATCTGTCTGAGATAATCTCTGACGATGGTGATTTCGCCGGTAAACCCTCTGACCCGGATATGCTGCAAGACCACCGGTGCCTTTATCTGTGGATAGTCATTTACCATCTCCCGGATCAGATCCCTGTATGGATCCAGCTTTGACACCCGGCCCGGTCTTTTTTGACAGGTGATATCCGGCTGTTCGAGATATTTTTTGACGCTTCCCCTGTCCAGCCCAAGCTGCCTGGCAATCTGCCGGATGGAAAACTGCATGTTGTTCAACCGATGGATTTCAAAAACAGTTCGCTTGTCTATCATCCGGCTGCCCTCCCTGATGTTTTGTGAGCATTTGCCGGCAGGGAAAGGACCTGGAACAACGTGCCGTCATATGTGATCAGATCCTTATGGATCAGGCTGCTTCTGGCAAAAAGATAATCCTCTTCCACCAGACCCAGAATGGAACAGATGCTCCGGTCACTGTAAAACGATAACCCGTGCTTGTCCGAAGCCAGGACCAGAAATACATAAAGCGCCAGTTCATGACGGGTCAATGATTGTAAAAAGCCACCTGTCAGAAACCGGTGGGGAATAAAACAAAAACTTTTATCTATGCTGCGGACCCGGCCTGGAGATAATATTTTTTTCCGTATCATGACACCCTCCTTCAAAAAAGGTTTTTGATCCGGGTGTAGCATAAAAAAATATCTCCTGTCCCCGAGTCCATCTTTGCAATTATCCGGGATCGCCCGGTATGGCTGCGATAAAAATTTTTACCGCGTCCATCTTTGCAATCATCGGAACCAGCCAGAACTCACCAGAAAGCCCGTTTATCAAGGATTTTCTCGCGTCCATCTTTGCAATACCGACATGACGCGACGTATCCAGACCCTTGTCAGTTCGAGCTTTTGCCCTGTTCCTGATTCGCTGGAAAACACGGTTTCTGGCAGCTTTTTCCGGATTTCGGGAACGATAGTCTTTCCAGTAATTCGGAGTGTTCGCCAGCCATTTATTGTTGGACAGTTTCTGGCTTTGTGCATATTCAGGGTCATTTGCCAGCTTCTGCCTTTGCCATAAAGCCTTTCTGGCACGCTGGCAGTCTGGATGGGAGCAATAGCCCTGAAGTTTGTTTCGCGGTTTAAAGAAAATACCACAGCCCAGACAGGGAATAGGATCCATGTTCCCTCCACGTAACGGTTACAAGGCGAATTAAATGGAGGGAATTATATATGATTTTAAAATCGGTTAACGGAATTAAAAAATCAGTGGCTGGATGACAACCCTTGAAATTGGCTGGGAAAAAATCCCTGAAAATGGCTGGGAATTAAATCCCTGGTCCCAGGCAACCATATTTTATGACAGTACCGATAATTTTCCCGTTAAGGATCATTATCCATGACGGGGCGGTTTGGCACCTCGATGTCGGCTCATCACATTTTGAGGCTTGAACAGGTCCCAGGGGTTCGGGTGTTCGTTGATTAAAGGGGTACGTGAGCCGGGTTTTTTTGTTCAGTTGAACCAGATATCGATCAGGGCTTTTTGCGTTTTAGTTTGAATCCTTGGATAATTGTGATTTGGGCAAATCAACTTGATTTTTGAGAAACTGAAAAAAGGTTGATCGGCAAATTTTGGTTGTATCTGATGGAAATCAATGATACAGCGACAATGGTTGACCTTTTATGGAATTAAGAATGGTGGCAAAGGTCTTTAACTGTTAGGTAGAGCTAAAAGCGACTACTGGAAGATTTAGTCCTGAGGCAGTAAATCAATCCTCCTAGCCCAGAATAATAGACATAGTTCGGGGCTTGCCTTTCCTTTGAGATTTTGCTGAAGGCAAAATTTTTTGTTAGAAATTATTTCAAAAAAATACTTTTGATAATCGGAAAATTGGGATAAACATCATAGAGATATTTTGGACAAACATGAGGAGATATGAACCGGACAGATCTGAAAAACAGTTTCAGGCAGTGCGCTCATATTGGATGGACACAGTTCCGTTTCCTGTTCGGATCATTTGAAATCCGCTACAAATTCCTGTTGAGTTTTTCCGCAATTTTTTTCCTATCCATGCTGTTGTGCAGTTTCTTCATCTATGTGTATGTTCGGAACAATATTGAGGCCCGTATAGAGAGTGAACTGACAAATGCTACCCAGATGATTACCAATATGGTGAAGACAGCCGTGAATGTTTCCACGAAGAACCATTTGCGTGCGGTAGCGGAGAACAACCTGGATATTGTTAGGAGTCTTTACGATCAATTCCGGCAAGGCGGGATCAGTGAATCCGAGGCGAAGAAGCGGGCCGCCCGTGTAATTTTGAGCCAGTCCATCGGTAAATCCGGTTATATTTACTGTATTGATTCGGCTGGTACTGTAAAGGTGCATCCCAGTTTTCCACTGGTAAACACCAACGTGGCAGACCATGAATTTGTAAGTCAACAGATGGATTCCCATCAGGGGTATATTGAATACGACTGGAAAAACCCAGGCGAGGAACGGACCCGTTCCAAGGCACTCTATATGGTGTATTTCGAACCCTGGGACTGGATTATTTCTGCAAGTGCCTACCGGTCGGAGTTCATTCGTCTGATGAATGTGGCTGATTTCAGGGAGAGCATCCTGGATCTGAAATTCGGGGAAAGAGGCTATGCCTTTGTGATTGATAGGGACGCTAACGCCATTATCCATCCTGTGCTTCAGGGCATGAACATTTTTGACGAAAAGGAACTGCCGAATCAGTTCCTGGAAGACATGATGCGCCGGAAAAAAGGCAAGTCGGTTTATTCTTGGAAAAATCCAGGTGAAACCGAAGCCCGGACAAAACTGGTGATGTTTGATTATATTCCGGAGTGTCAGTGGATCGTGGCCTCTTCCAGTTATCTGGATGAGTTGTACCATCCCCTGAAGACGCTGCGGAATGGAATTTTCGGAATCTCCGTGATCTTTTTACTGGTGATGCTGGGGGTGACTTTCTGTGTGAGCCGGACCATCACCACACCGTTGCAGGAATTGACAGGCCGGATAAAGATCGCCACGGCCGGAGACTACTCTATACGGATGAACCGACAGTCCAGCGATGAAATCGGACAGTTGGCCCAATATTTCAATCAGTTTATGGACCAGTTGGAAAACCAGATTCGGGTTCGGCATGAAGCAGAACAGGCAAGGCAGGAGAGCCAGGAGCGATATTTCCTGCTTATGGAAGCAGCGCCGGACCCCATTGTTAATTACGATGTGAAAGGCCGCGTGATCTATATTAATCCGGCGTTTACCCGGGTGTTCGGCTGGAGGTTAGCGGAAGTCAAAGGAAATATGATGAACCATTTTGTCCCGGAAAACCACTGGGCCGAGACAAAGCGCATGATCCAGCAAGTGATTTCAAAAGATGGAATTTTTGACGTGGAAACCCGGCGTTACGACAAGCAGGGCCAGCTCAAGGACGTGAGTATTTCAGGGGCCTCCACTATAGACGGCCAGGGGAACCTCACAGGCAGCATCATCATCCTCAGGGATATCACCAGAACCAAAGGATTGGAAAAGCAGTTGATAAGTGCTGGTGAACGGGAGCGTCAGAAAATCGGCCAGGATCTCCACGATGATCTCTGTCCCCAGCTCATCGGTATTGCCGGGCTTGTAGCTACGTTGAAAGAAAAGGAATGGGTCAGGGAGTCCGGGAACCTTGCATGTAAAATCGTAGAATTTATGGACGATGCTGTGGAAAAGACCCGGAGTCTTGCCCGGGGGCTTTGCCCGGTCCATCTGGTATCCCATGGACTCCAGTCCGCCCTGGAAGAGATCACCCATGCATACACTTATCAGGACAAAATCCGGTTAGAATGCTGGACGGACCCTTGTATCGATTTCCCGGACAATAACATCGCCACACATCTCTACTATGTTGCCAGTGAGGCTGTGAGCAATGCAGTACGCCATTCCGGCGGCACCAGGATCCGGATCTGTCTCGAAAGCGGGACCGGAGAACAGACTGCGGTTCGATTGACAATTTCGGACAACGGCAGAGGTATCCCGGAGGATCGGAACGGAGACGGTATAGGATTGCGGATCATGGAGTACAGGGCCAAAATGATTGACAGCCAGTTCCACATTGATACCGGGCCAGGGGGGACAAAGATCCAGGTTGACCTTGGCCGGGTTGTGACCCTGGTCAAAAAGGAGATACGACAATGAGCGGAAAAAAGCAGATCCTTATAGTGGATGATCACCCCGTTTTCTGTCTGGGTATGACTGAGCTGATCAACAAGGAAAAGGACCTTAGGGTTTCCTATAGTGTTGACACGGCAGATAAGGCATGGGACATCATCAGTGGCAGCCGGCCGGATCTTGTAATCGTGGATATTTCCCTGGCCGAAAGCAACGGCATCGACCTGGTGGAGGACATTACCCGGGAGCACCCGGAACTGCCGGTGCTCGTGCTTTCCATGTATGACGAATCCATGTATGCCCAACGGGCTCTCCAGGCCGGAGCCAGGGGGTATGTAATGAAGCAGAAAATCATTGGTCGGGTGGTGGAAGCTATTCGCAGTGTGTTGGATGGAAATATTTTCATCAGCCCGGAAATCAAGGAAAAAATGATCCAACGCATGGTGAGTCGTAAATCCGGGCCCCCTCAATTCAGTCTGGATGTCCTAACCAACCGTGAACTGGAGGTGTTCCGGCTTATGGGCGAAGGACTGGACGCAAAAGAAATTGCCGCCCGCCTCCACTTGAGCTTGAAAACCATTGGAACCCACCGGGAAAAAATCAAGGAAAAATACAATCTCAAGCATTATACTGAACTGGTCAAGGCCGCCGTGGATTGGTCCCATAAAGTAAAAAAATGATCGCATGGTAAAATAAATATAGGTTTTAACCTTAGGCCGGATCAGATCAGCGGCTGATCCAATATGGGTCCTTGGCCGATTGAAAGTAATAGCTCCCCCTGTTACCAGAAGGCTATATAAACCTGTAACAGAAGAGGAGCTAACCATGTTCGACCCCAGCGTTAATTACGATGTTTTAAGCCCCACCAATTTCCTGGCTCGGAGTGTTGAAGTGTTTCCGGACAAAACAGCGGTGATCTACAACAATGACAGGTACAGCTGGAAGCAGTTCCACGCCCGAGTATTCCGCCTGGCCAACGCCCTTAAGCAACGGGGAGTCGGAAAAAGCGACAAAGTGGCTTTTATCTGTCCCAATACGCCCCCCATGCTGGAAGCTCACTATGCAGTTCCCCTGATCGGCGCAATCCTTGTCAGTATCAACATCCGGTTATCCGCCAATGAAATCGCTTATATCATTGATCATTCCGATGCAAAAGCTGTGTTTGCGGACAACGAATTCGGAGATGTAGTAGCCGGGGTCACGAACCGGCTCCCAAAGGTTGAGACTTATGTGAATATCTGTGACGTGGATGATTCCACCCCTCTGGACGGCCCGGAATATGAGGCGTTTATTGCTGATGCGCCGGCTGACCCTGTCACCCTGGTGGTGGCCGACGAGCGGGACCTGATCTCCATCAACTACACATCAGGAACCACAGGCCGGCCTAAAGGTGTGATGTACCATCATCGGGGCGCCTACATGAATGCCATCGGAGAGCAGCTCGAGTTCAAGACGAATTCGGATTCGGTATATCTGTGGACTCTGCCCATGTTTCACTGTAACGGATGGTGCTTTACTTGGGGCATAACGGCGGTGGGCGGCACCCATGTCTGTTTGAGAAAAATCGTACCTGAAGAGATTTACCGGATCATCGAGGAACTGGGCGTTACCCATCTTTGTGCAGCCCCCACCATTCTCATCGGCATGTCCGTATTTGCCAAGGAAAATGGCATCCGTTTGTCCAGGGGACTGGAAATCATGACAGCCGGTGCTCCGCCGGCCCCTACCATCATCCAGAACATGGAAAGCATCGGGGCAAACATCATCCAGACCTATGGCCTGACTGAGGTGTTCGGTCCCCACAGTGTCTGCCAGTGGCAGCACAAATGGGACAATCTTGATCCGATGGACAAGGCCGGGCTAAAGGCCCGCCAAGGTGTTCCCTATATCGTAACCGAACATATGGACGTGGTGAATCCGGAAACCATGGAACCCGTTACCAGAGACGGCAAAACCATGGGGGAGGTCGTGATGAGAGGGAATAACGTGATGCTGGGATATTACAAGGACGAAGCCACTACATCCGAGGTCTTCAAAGGCGGCTGGTTCCATTCCGGCGATCTGGCTGTGATGCACCCGGATAACTATATCCAAATCATGGACCGGAAAAAGGACATCATCATCAGCGGAGGAGAAAATATTTCCACCGTGGAAATCGAAAACGTGCTCTACACCCACCCGGATGTCCAGGAGGTGGCCGTAATCCCGGTGCCGGACCCCAAATGGGGTGAAGTGCCCAAAGCTTTTATCGTGCCGTTCAACGGAACAACACCGGATCCGAGCGAAATCATTTCATTCTGCAAGAAAAACCTGGCCCGGTTCAAAGCGCCCAAGCAGATCGAATTCGGTCCCTTGCCCAAGACCGCCACAGGAAAAATTCAGAAATTTAAACTCCGGGAAAAAGAATGGCAGGGAAAGGACCGTATGGTCAACTAATGTCGACTCAGTGATCCTAATTTAAAAGGAGAATATCATGTCCCTATACAAACGCATTGATGGTGAAGAGCAACCGTACTGGCCTTTAGGACCTTTCAAAATTCGATTGCCGTTTATCCACTATAATTGGGAACCAGTGGAATTTATCCAGGCCCTTATCCTTTTTGTTGTAACGCTAGCCATGATTCCATTGCTGGAAAAATATCTCGGACTGCCATATGAAATCGCACTGGCTTTTGTTTTTATCTGCGGGATCGGTTTTATAATGCCGGCATTTTTAGGCGTCCCCATGGTTCCCGGCTGGATAACCCCTGCCATCCCGGTGGTTTTATTGTACCTTAAACAGTTTACACCAGGCCCTGAGGCGATCCAGGCACTTGTGGCTTTGCAACTCATTGTTGCAGCAATTTTTTTAATTCTTGGCATTACAAAATTGAGCAGTAAAGTAGTGGATAAGGTGCCCTCTTCCATCAAGGCCGGAATTCTTCTTGGAGCAGGGGTTGCCGCTTACATGGGTGAACTCAAGGCAGGCGGAAGGATTCCGACAACTCCCATAGCCATCGGACTTGGGAGTTTAGTCTGTTTTTACATGCTCTTTTCCGTATCTTTCAACCGGATGAAATCCAAAAACGGTATCGCCAAACTTCTTGGGAAATACGGCATGGTGCCGGCAATGATATTATCCATTTTTATCGGCATGGCAGTGAAAGAATATCCTTTGCCGGATATCCAGTTTGGCATTACGATCCCGCAATTCACTAAAATGTGGGAATACCTGCCGTTCGCTGTGGGATTTCCCGGTGCAGATATGTTCATGAAAGCTATACCCACGGCCATTATTGCTTATATCATCGCTTTTGGTGATGTGATTGTCGGTACGACCCTGGTGCAGGCCAGCTGCGATGAAAGCCGGCCTGATGAAAAAGTGGATATTGATGTAGACCGGATTCATGTAGTCACCGGCTTAAGAAACATACTTCATTCCTTTTTTGCTCCTTACCCCGGACTTGCAGGTCCAATCTGGACAGCTGTCACTGCAACTGTGGCAGATCGTTATCGTCAAGGAAGAAAAGCCATGGATTCCATTTTCAGCGGCAGCGGTACCTTCTGGGTCTCAGGATTCATTGCCCTTTTTATTCTTCCGCTGGTCAGTTTTTTCAAGCCGTTCCTGCCCATAGGATTATCTCTGACAATGGTTGTCACTGGTTATTTATGCATAATTACCGCATTCAAACAGATTAAAGACCCCATACAACTGGGTGTTGCAGGCACCATGGCCGTTATTTTGGCCATGCATGGTGCTGCCTGGGGATTGGGCGCCGGTGTTGTCCTGCATATTTTTCTGGAACGGAAATTCAAGGCATCCGGAGACTCTGTCCCTGAATCCGCATAAGTCTAAAATCGCTCCTCTCCTGATTGCAAGGAGAGGAGTGCCCTTGAACACAAACTATCTCATTGAGGTTTTTGATGGCTCAACTAATAGCAGATAGAAGAGATGTAGATTTTGTCCTGCATGAACAGCTTGAAATCGGAACATTATGTAAAAATGAACCGTTCAAGGAATTTAACAAAAAGATGGTGGACCTTATCGTATCGGAAGCCAGAACGCTTGCTTTAAAAGAGATTCTTCCAACTTTCAAGGATGGTGATGAAAACGGATGTCGCCTGAAAAACGGCGTTGTTACAACACCGGAATCATTTAAAAGGGCGTGGAGAATTTATTGTGAAGGTGAGTGGCTTGCCATGTGTGATGATCCCGAGGTTGGCGGCCAGGGTATGCCAAAATTGTTAGGGTGCGCTGCTCTTGAATATATGGTGGGTGCCAATTCCGCGTTTATGCTCTATTATGGCATGACCCATGGGGCAGCCAAGCTAGTTGAGGCATTCGGCAGTAAAAAGCAGAAAGAACTGTATATGAAGAAAATGTTTGCCGGTACTTGGGGAGGGACCATGCTGTTGACAGAGCCAGATGCTGGATCTGATGTCGGAGCGCTTACAACAAAAGCGACCCCGAAAGGGGATGGCACCTATTCAATCCAGGGAACGAAAATATTCATTTCTGCCGGTGATCATGATCTGTGTGAAAATATTATCCATCCAGTCCTTGCCAGGATTGAAGGTGCTACGGAAGGAACAAGGGGGATCTCCTTATTTCTTGTGCCAAAATACCGGGTGAATGATGATGGCAGCCTTGAAGAATCCAATAACGTCATCTGTACAGGTATTGAGCATAAACTGGGAATTCACGGAAATGTCACAGCGACCCTTGCACTCGGGGAAAAAGGTGAATGTGTCGGTACGCTCCTTGGGGAAGAGAACAAAGGTATGTCAGCCATGTTTCAGATGATGAATGAAGCGCGTGCTTTTGTAGGAATGCAGGGTCTTGCTGTGGCCTCGGCCTCCTATATGTACGCACTTGATTATGCAAGAACACGGGTTCAGGGCAAACCTTTAACGCCATCAAAAGAAGGGACTTTCAAAAGCGTTCCTATTATCAAACATCCGGATGTCAGACGGCAGTTGATGAATATGAAATCTTATACAGAAGGAATGCGGTCTCTGATCTATTACTATGGCAAATGTCTGGATATTGTTCATACAACCCTGGATGAGGAGCTTAAATTTAAAACTGACAGATTGATCGAGGTGCTTATTCCCATTGTGAAAGGCTATGTCACAGACAGGGCATTTGAAATCTGCTCTCACGGGATTCAGGTATACGGCGGCTATGGATACACCAGCGATTATCCCGTGGAACAGCTTTTAAGGGATGCCAGGATTTTTATGATCTATGAGGGAACTAATGGTATCCAGGCCATGGACCTGATCGGCCGAAAACTGAGAATGAATAACGAAAAAGGTATTGCATATCTTATCGATATAATGAGGCAGGCAATTAATGAGGCCCAAAAAATTCCTAAATTGGAGCGTATCGCAAATAAAGTAAACCATTCCATTGACAGGCTGGAAGAATTATCACAAGTGCTTGTCAATCGTATGAACAGGGGCAGTTTACAGAATGCCTATGCATTTGCCTATCCGTTTCTTGAAGTAACAGGGGATGTCACAATTGCTTGGATGCTGTTATGGCGCGCAACAGTTGCCTGCAAAAAATTGCTGAAAGAAGCAGGCAGCCTTGACGATGAAACCATCAACACAATGGCTGAAAAAAGCAAGGATGTAGCCTATTATGCCGGACAACTCCAGTCGGCAAAATTTTTTGTTGGAACATTATTGCCCTCAACAATCGGTAAGATGAATGCGGTCCGGGACGGTGACACCAGCCTGGAAGATATCCCTGATGCATCATTCGGATCAAAATAGATTCCATCTTCCCTTCCGGTTAATACACAAGCAACAGTATTACCGGAAGTTCAACCACCGGCAACCCGTTTCGACAAAGGTTTGCCGGTGGTCAAAATACCATGGTGAATGCTTTCTTTTGCCTGTAGAACAACTTCATGCTAAGCAAACCAACAAAATAAATTTACAATCTCACAAAAATTAGTAAACTGAGACCCAACTCTATGGTATTAAAGCTGCCTGTCCAAGATTTGAAGAAAGCAGAACTGGAAGAGGTAGTGTGGGGGAATTGCCGGAGTTACAGATAATCCAATGCAGAGTTTTTTGAGGCTGAAAAAATTTTTGATACCAACACAAATCATGAGGTATAGTCAGTTGATAGACTTGGATCGTTGAAGTAAAAATGATGGTCTGGTTTTTTGTGCCGGCAGCAAAATTTGACGATGCTGTCTATTTTGGCAGACGAGTCAGGCACAGATTCTCAGGTGAATATGTCAGGCATGTCAGATTGTTTATTTCCAGCGTAACCCTTTACCTGTGCAAAAGTATCAGAAATACAAAATTTTGCATTTCTGATACTTTTGGTTTGTAATAGTACTGAAATGGCCACCAATCGCGGATATGCGGGCAACCATATTTTATGACAGTACCGATAATTTTCCCGTTAAGGATCATTATCCATGACGGGGCGGTTTGGCACCTCGATGTCGGCTCATCACCTCCTGGGGCTGGAACAGGTCCCAGGGGTACGTGAGCCGGCTTTTTTTGTTCAGTTGAACCAGATATCGTTTTCCAGATACGCCTGATCCAGTTTTTCCTGATGCTGTTTAAGGGCCTCTCCCATATCCGATGCCAGGGTGTGGAGCAGGTAATGGATCAGGCTGATCATGGACACGGGAGTGCCCAGAAACGGGATGCTTTTCTGGGGGGTGATCAGGACATGGTCACTGAACTGGACCAGGGGGCAGGAGGCACTGTCTGTGATCAGAATCTGGAGAAAACCCTGGCGCCGGGGAATTTTGCCCAGGCGAACCAGTTCGTTGGGGTACCGGGAGGTGGCAATGATCACCACCACGGATTTGGGTGGCGCGAAAATCAGCTGGTCCATGGAAGTTCGGTCACTGCCGTTGAGGATGCAGACACCGGGCCGGAGCTTTGACAGGGTCCAGCCCATGTAGTGGGCTGAGGAATAGGACAGCCGGGACCCCATGACATATACGGCCGGCCCGGATTTCAAAGCGTCTCTGACCGCTTGTACCACGGCCGGATCGATATTTTTGTGCATGGCCCGGATGCTGCGGATATCCTGGTTGATAAGCCGGTCCAGTTCCGCATCTTCGCTGCCGGCCACCAGATGGCTCATTTTTCCCCGTTCCACCAGGGTCAGTTCCCGGTCAATGAGATCCCGCAGCGTGTTGATGAAAATAGCGTAGTTTGTAAATCCTAGCTGCCGCACAAACCGGACCACGGTGGCTTCACTGGTGTTCACGGCCGCAGCCAGCTGCCGGGTGGTCATGAACACGGCCTTGTCCGGGCTTAAGAGAACAAAATCCGCCAGGCGCTTGCCCTTGGCCGTCAGGGTGTCATATTTTTCATGAATGGTGGCTTGCAGAGAGCCGGGTTTATGGGTCATGGATTTTCCATTGGTTAAAGGTTCATTGCCATTTATCTGGTTTCGTGCTGGATTTCACGTTTAATCCAAAAATTTTGTAACAAAAACATTCAAATTTTACAAGAACAATAAAAAAAGATGGTTTTTGTTACACTTTTATTGACACCCGTGCCCTGCCGTGACATAACGAAAAACAGGAAGTGTGTAACTGTCAAAAAACAAAAGCAACGGTATAAAACGGGAGGAGAAAACGATGAATTTAATGGGATTACAGGGCGGGCAATACCAGCCATTGTCCGAAAAACAGATTGAAACCATCCACCATGCCGCATTGACCATTCTGGAAAAAACCGGGATTACCTATGAATCCGGCCTGGATGACACGGTGGCAATGCTGGAGCAAAACGGGGCATCTGTGGACCGGGACAAAAAACGGATCCGGTTTCCAAAGGATCTTGTCACCACCTGGGTGGAAAAAGCCCCGGAAAAAGTGGTGCTCTGCGGTCAGAATCCGGAATATGACCTGAACCTGACCGAAGACCGGGTGCACTTGGGCACGGGCGGGGCCGCCATCAAGATCCTGGATCCGGACACGGGTGAGGTCCGGGCCACCACCCTGGATGACCTGTACAAGGTGTCCCGGCTGGTGGACCAGCTCAAGCATATCCATTTTCTGGTCCGGCCGTGCATTCCCACGGACATTGACGAAAAAGACTATGATATCAATATGTTTTACGCCTGCCTGTCTGCATCCGGCAAACATGTCATGTCCGGGGTGAACAATGAGCAAGGGCTTCATCAGGTCATGGAGATGGCCGCCATGATCGCGGGGAGCAAAGAAAAACTGGCACAACGGCCCCTCATTTCCGTGATCACTTCGTTTGCCATCAGTCCGCTCAAGCTGTGCACCCAGTCCACCAAAATCATGCAGGAAGCCGTGCGGCACAAAATCCCTGTGGCCCTGTCTTCCGCCCCCATGGCCGGGTCCACCTCGCCGCTGACCATGGCCGGTACCCTGGCCCAGCTGCATGCCGAAGAACTGGCCGGTATTACCCTCTGCCAGATGACCAGTCCCGGAGCACCGTTGCTTTACGGCGGGATTCCGGGCATGGCCAATCTGGCCACCATGGGGTACTGCGGCGGGGCCGTGGAATGCGGTATGATGAACGCGGCCATCCACCAGATGTCCCGGCATATCAAGGTGCCCAACTACAACTCTTCGGGTCTGTCCGATGCCAAAGTGCCCGATGCCCAGGCCGGGTATGAAAAAGCCCTGACCTCGGTGCTGGCATCCATGGGCGGCTCCAACTACATCCATCACAGTGCCGGCATGCTGGAATCCATGCTCACCATTGCCCATGAGCAGTTTGTCATCGATGACGAGATCATCGGCAACTGCTGCAAAGTATTGAACGGCATTGACGTGGATGAAGAACATCTGGCCCTGGAAGTCATAGACAGTATCGGCCCGGCCGGCAATTTCATGACCGCGCCCCACACCATGTCCCATATGCGCAAAGAATATTTCTACGGCAACGGCGTGACGGACCGGAAAAACCGGGATCGATGGAAAAAGGAAGGTGCCATGGATGCCCGCCAGCGGGCCCTGGGCATTGCCAGAAAACTGCTGGCCAACAAAACCGCCTACATTCCGGATGATATCGATGCAGCTATCCGGAAAAAATTCAATGTTCTGGTACCCAAACAGAACTGATGGGTTGATGAAATATGCAAAGGCGTGTAAAAGTCCGGTAAATCAGATGGGCAGCTTGGGTAATCATTCCGGAGGAAAGCGAATATGTGCGGTATTGTGGTCTATTACGGCAATGCCCAGAACCGGTTGACCCGTATTTTGACCGGGATGTGGGCCATTATCTACCGGGCGCCGGACAGCACGGGCATCGGACTGGTCGGCAGTGACCTGGAACCTTTGAAAATACGGCGGGCTCTGGGGTCGGTGGAAAACCTGATCGACCGGCTTATGCTGGATCCCGTGTTCGAGGAAACCGATCTGCAGGCCGGGGCATTCATGGCAGATGATATGGACAGCCAGGCCGGCTACATCGCCCGGTTCCAGAAACGGCTGCTGGCCCATGAAGGGTTTTCTTTCCATGAAGCCGCATCGTTTCCCACCTGGTCTCAGATGACAAACTTGCAGAATCCGGTCCAGGTGATGCCGGGCACCTGTGGAGACCCCCGGATCAGAAAAATCTTTGCCGTTGATTCCCCCAAGGCGCTCAAAGCGGCGATGGACTATCTGATCCAAACGTATGACCTGCCCGTGGCCGTGGTGGAAAAACTGATCCGAAACGAACTGGCCGTTCAGGTGGATGCTGCGGAAAAATCAGGTGCTCTGGCTGTAGATCCGGCTGATCTGTTTCATGAATTTCAGATTATCTTTAACC
The DNA here is from genome assembly GCF_000421285.1 of Desulfotignum balticum DSM 7044. Classification (GTDB taxonomy): domain Bacteria; phylum Desulfobacterota; class Desulfobacteria; order Desulfobacterales; family Desulfobacteraceae; genus Desulfotignum; species Desulfotignum balticum. The sequence continues at coordinate 4,804,904 of NZ_ATWO01000001.1, read as the reverse complement.
GGTATGCCTATGATGAGGCACCGGTCCGTCCCCGGCGGGTGGTCAGCAAACAGGGACAGAAAAATCCTTTTGCCAGAAAATATGTCTGGCATTTTCTTCGCAAAGTCCGGATCACTCTGCCTGCCGACTATACAACAGACGGCATTGCCCATCTGTTCAGATACCTGGATGCCTGGGTTCTCAACGGCCTGACACCGGAGGCGGCAGAAAATATTCAATTGATTTTTGAAACCTTCTGGAAGGCCCAGACGGATCGTCCCGTGCGGCACTGGCAGATTCTTTACCGGATCGAGCGCACCTGCAATGTTTATGGCCTGGCTGTCACGGCCGTTCTGGCCCATTACCAGACAAAGATCTACATGCACCGGGCCCAGGCAGCCCCGGCCGGTGCATATCTGCCTGCGGGCCATGTCCCCGGCCCGACCCATCCGCTGCTGCTTTTGTCCATGGTTCAGCCGGTGATCGGCCAGGGCCGCTGGGCCCTTCAGTCGGCCATTTCCGTGCGCAACGCCCACCCCTTCATGGACCGTCAGAAGGTTCGTGCCGTGGTGCTCAACGGGCAGTTTGATTCAGACGTGGAGTCCCGGATCCACCAGTATGTCACCCGGGTGGCAAATATCGGGCTGCGTACGGAAAATTCCACGGAATTGTTTGCCATGCTCTGGGGGCATTATTTTGAAACGGCCTGGCATGAAAATCAGCGGTACAGGACCATTGAAGACCAGCATCGACTGGGACTGGAGGAATTGTCCATCTGCAGTCAGTCCATCGATTATACCATTTTCAAGACCCTGAGCAACAAAACCATCCATGACATCGATGAAATGGCGTTCATCAAAGCCGTGCAGGCCATGACCCAGTCCGGCGGGCAGTTTGCCGTATCCGGCATCAGCCGGGTGTCACCGGACCGGCTGTTTGTGGCGGCCCACCATCGGCCCGTGTATATTGTCAAGCGCCGGGACACATCCGATTTCATGGTGGTATCGGATATCAACGCCGCTTTGGGACTGTTTCCCCAGACCTTGATCCGGTCCACCCGGGTGAAGCTGTTCAAGCTGATGAAAACATATTCAAAAAAATCCATGATCGTGGAATCCGATTTTTCAAGTATTGATTCCCGGCCGGAAAATGTCTGGTTCAGACAAGCCAAAAAAGAACTGCTCAAACCATTTCTGGTGGATGTCTATGTGCTGGACCAGCCTGAAATTTTTGCCCGGATTCAGACAACCGCCGGCAAAGATGCGGTAATACGGCATCTGCAGATTCAAGATTTTTCCGGCAGGATCCGGTCCGACATCCGGCCCGAACAAACCTGGATTACGCCGGTATCGTTTCAAAAAGATTTCGGCAAAACGTTTTATGAAGAGCACCTGGACGAAATTCCCGGCCTGATGGGGGATATTGTGAACCGATACGCAGATACTAAACAATGTCTGCCCCGGTTCGATATCCGGCAGCGCCTGCTGGAAAGACGCTTCGGCAGCGGTCTGACAAATTTGAACCGGATCATTCTGGTGGGCACGGGATTCAGCTATATGGTGGCGGAAATCGCTGAAAAAACCATGGAGCCGTTTTTCCCCACAGTCAATCTGCTGGTGGCCGCTCCCCAGGATTTCGCTGATGTCAGAACCGCCATCAACCCGGACCGGGACCTGGTCGTCATGGTTTCCTGGTCCGGTACCACCTCGGATATGATCGATTTTGCCGGGGTGTTGCTCAAGCACCATATTCTCATGGTGGGCATCACGGAAAAACCGTTTTCAGACATGGCCCTGGTGGTGAGGAAAAGTGCCGGTGTCATCCCGGTATACAGCGGTGAAGAGGTGACCGTGGCTCCCTTGAAAAGTGCGCTGTGCATGCTGCTGACCCTGGATCTGTTTTGTCTGTCCATCTGCCTTGCCACGCCCGGCACCCGGGATGTCGTGGGTGAACGGGTCAAAGAGATCCTTCCGGTTCCGGCCCACCTGGACGATCTTTTTAAAAATCCGGATGTGACCCGTTTCTGCAAAGAGATTGCCGCTGCTTCCGGAAACTCGGTGCTGCACTATGTTGTGGATGCCTACCACGATGTGGGGGCTGCGAGAATCGGCGCATTGAACCTGGAACTTAATGCCTGGACCTCTTTGGGAAATGCCGTGGATTATTCGGAACAGGAGCTGTTTTTAAACTTTCCTGTGGCTGAAGACGAGTTCGTTCTGGTACTGGCCACCAGCCGTCACCGCCTGGATGAGGCGGTCCGGTTCATGGCGGCCCTGCATGAAACCGGCCGGACATTTTTTGCCATCACCTACCTGAACCGGGAACTGGAAGAGATTCAGCGGTTTGCCCAGCAGGTGATCCTGGTGCCCAAGCTGCCGGATCATTTTCAACCTTTTGTGGATCTGTCGCTTCTGTTTCTGCTGGGATTTTATTTTGGCCAGACCCATGGCAGACGGGCCAATGAAATGCCCCGAAACATGGCCAAATCCGTGACCGCCGGCCGGACCCGGAACGGCAAAGACCGGTCCTATTCAGATATTCTGGATGATATGGATCAAAAACAGGACAATCTGGGTTTTGGGATGTATCCGGTGGTACCCCGGTCCGGGTCCCTGTGCTGGCTGACGCTGGCATCAGATCCCGTTGAAAAACGGTTTTATCAGGATCTGCTGGCACTCGGACGTATTCTGAATGAACCCGACGCATTTTCAGGGATGTTCTCTTTGCCTGAAGACCGGCCTGAAAACAAGGTGCTGGCCGGGCTGGCAGACCTGATTTTCACAAACCTGGCAGAAGACGGGGTATTGATTTTTGTTCCCATGGACAAGCAGGCGGAAGCCGGGTGCATGAATCTGGCCAGATTGTGGGAACCGTTTCTGGGAATTCCCGTTCAGGTGGAATTTGCCGAAAAACTCAGAGGGGTCACGTTGGGAGACAGTCTGATGGTGGTGGTGGCGTCTCAGACACCGGCCGCGGAGCGGGTGTCTGCCGTGTTTGCCCGTCCGCATAAAAACATGGTATGGATCGGCCCGGAAAACACCGTGATCTCCGAAAAAAAAGATCAGAAAGTGCTTTTACAGGCATTTTATTTAAAACACCCGGATCTGTTTTGCCGGTATGAGCAGACCTATGTGGCGTTATCCCTGTTTTTTGCAAAAATCATGTCATATAAGTTCCCCGGCCGTGCCACCCGGTTTATTTCACATTTCAAGACGCTGTTGCCGGTTATTCAGACCCTGCTGGCGGACAGCGCCCTGCATCGCAGCATTCAGCAAACCCTTCATGAAAATCTGAGCTACAAGAAGCAATTGTTTCTAACGGGGATGCGGGGTAACTGCATTGCCTGGAAAATTGCATTTGCCGCAGCCCGATCCTGGGGCGTGGAAAGCGATCCTTTCGGGGTTTCCGCGTATTCCCATCTGGTTTTGGTGGATTGTCAGGTGCAGGAAAAATATCGAAAACTGGCACCCCGGGACCCCATGGTTAAAATTCATGGGGAAAAACAGGTTCGGGTATGGGAAACAAGGTATCTGGGCGGGGCATCTGTGGATGCGTTTTTATCCCGGACACCCATGCTGTTTTCGCCGGAAGCGGTCCTGCCGTTTTATGTGGATGATCAGTGGTATCTGCCCGTACTCAGACCGGAGTATGACACAGACAACGATTGTCTGATCATCATTGACGCCACCAGTGAGATGGGCTTTGATGCGGCGTTGGATGAACTGGCCACATTTGGTTCCCGTTATGCAAGAATGGTGGTCATCACCCAGCAGGGATTTGCCAAAGATGCCCGCCTGGCCAATTTAAAGAAATACCCGTTGAGCCACATCGTCATGGTGCCCGGCCCATTGGATAAACATGGTGAGCCGGGCATCATATCCGATTATCTGCTGCCCGTGGTCATCAGTCTGATGGGAGCGGCCATGAAATTTTTCAATCCCGCTGAAGCAGGACCTGAAAAACAGCACAGACCGGATGGATAAAACAGGTCGTATCCATCCGGTCTGTGCTGTGTTGCGTATAAAATAAATGAACGGCTTGAAACCAATAACCGCTACAGGGCGGCCAGTGCTTCTTCGGCCACTGGTGTTTTCTTGACCTCGTGGGAGGCCAGCAGTGCTTTTGCCTTTTCATTGGACCGGGTGAACAGATCGGTTTTCCCGTCTTTTTCCCAGGAGTCAAACCGGGCCCGGTTCATGAGTTCGGGCATAAGATGGGCCGTCCGAAAATTGGTAAAGGTGTGGGGATCGCTTAAAAATATGGCATTGTCCGGACCATTTGCCACCCGGTCGATCACATCCAGGGCCAGGGTCTGCTCGTTCACGGGGATCCCTTCGGCAAAAAATTTGGCCATGGCCACCAGTTCATCGGACAGGGTCAGCATTTCCAGGCTGGAGGTGTGTCCGGATTCGATATATCCCACATCGTGGATCACGTTGCACCGGGAGAGCAGGGATGTGATAATGGACAGCATGCCTTCGGCCCCGGCCTGGGCATCGATCACTTTGGAATCCGTGGATCCGGCAAAGGACCAGATGGGAATCTGGTAGAGTTCATCTCTCATGTCGGCGAATGCCGACTGGGTCAGGCTCCATTCCGTGCATCCATAAGAGACGACCGTGTGTTTCATGTCCAGCACGGACACATTGGGGGCGAACAGAAACGGGGCGCCCGGATTGGTGAGCTGATGGATCACCAGACCCACCAGATTCTCCGCAATGCCCTGGGCCATGGCCCCGGCCAGGGTCACCGGTCCCCCGCCACCGGCATTGCAACCTGAAGGCAGGCAGATGGGGATCTCTTTTTCCGCACAGAATACCAGTTTTTCCATGACGTTTTCAGGATAAAGCAGCGGGCTGATGGCTTCGGAATAGTTGAACAGAAACGGTTTTTTGCGCAGGATTTCTTCACCGCCCACCACGGCGCAGGCAATGTCGTGAATCTGCCGGATATCTGTGCCGCTGTCTGCGATAAAACAGATGGGTTTATTGCTGTTACGCACCATTTCTTCAAACACCCGCACATAGATTTCCTCGATTTCCACATCTTCCGGGTTTCCCATAGACATGGAAAAATCCATGTTGGGCAGCGCATCCACCAGCCGGGCGAAGTTGCCCGTATCGGCGAGCACGGGGCGCCGCCTTTCACCGGTTTCCAGGTCTATGGTAAAAATCGTGTCAGACCCGGTGCCGAAGAAAAAGTTTTCCCCTTCCAGGGGCATGGCCAGGTTGCCGGTCTGATCATATATATCGAATTTTTTAGGGGCGGACATGACGGCGTTGTCCACCAGCGCTTCGGGCATGATCACCCGGTTGTCCTTGTCCAGAGTACAGCCATGATCCAGAAGCATCTCCAGAACCCCGTCATGTTCCATGCGGAATCCCGTGGTGGCCAGTATTTTCAAGGCCGCATCATGAATAGCCATGGCCTGTTTTTTATTAAAGACTTTCAACCGGGGTTGAAACGTGGTCACATCTTGTAACATAAAGGTTTTCTCCCTTTTTTTTGGGTTTTAGGACGGTATTCAGTACGATCTGGTTGCTGATGATCGATCTGCTATTGATATTGCGCAATGAAGGTATCGGAAACAGGTTCCTGTTTCCTTCCCACCACCGCATAATAGTTCAACGGGGTGCCGTCCAGGCACAGCCGATGCTGATATCTTTCTTTTTCAACAATTTCCATGATATCGGAGGCCACCATTTCATCGATGAGTTTTGAAAAACCGGACGGGTGATTGTCCTGAAGAAATTCATCTTTGATGTTAAAGGCGATCCACCCGTCTTCGGAAATCAGGTTATATGCACTGGCAAACGCTTCCGGTGGAATGTCGTCAAACCCCAAGGCCGCCACGATGGACATGCAGTTGGGATCTTTTTCAAGGATTTTTTGTTCCACTTTTTCAGGCAGATCCGTGAGGTCTTCAATAAAATACTCATCATAAATGCCGGGGCGATCCCGTAATGTGGCCTCGACCGCCTCTTCAATAATATCCACACCAATGATGGTGTTAAAACCGATTTTTGCCAGTTCTTCTCCCACCATGCCGTTGCCGGCTCCGACATCCAGGGCCACCCGGTCTTGTGAATTAGAAGCATTGCCGTTCATGGCTTTTTCCAAAAGCCCGCACACGACCTGGGGTGACTGGCAGGCCAGTGTGTCGTAGAACAGGTTTTCATACAGACCGGGTATTTTATAAATTTCCCCGTAATCATGGGTGAGCAGTTCTCGGGTTTCCCCTTTGTAGGTGACGATAATTTTTTCTTTTCCCTGATCGGCTTTATCGACTTGCGGTAAAACAAATGAAAAATCTTTCATCTTTTTTCTCCCGTCGTTAAGATTATGTTAATAAATTCCGACCGAATGGGTTGGGCCGGGCATGAAACCGCCCCTGCAGCCGGGTATACCGGCAGAACACCGGGTGCTGTAAGGTTGCGAAGGTTTCATTTTGGTATTTACGCAGTAAAATATTTTCTGTTCAAAATATACAAACAAATAAATACCATTGATGAAAGGGCATTGTCAAGTCAATGGGGGTAAAAATATTTTCGGTCAGATGTTTCCGTTGGGAACGGACATGTCATCATCTGCTTCAATGAGATGTAACGGCGGAGTCGGTGAGGGGGAGGCCGGATCGGTCTGGGCCAGCATATCTACTAACAGTTCAAGCCCCCACATGAGCAGGGATACATCCTGGGAATTCATTTTTTCCAGTTTTTCCATAAACCGGTGATGGATGGGGGTCGGCGCATTTTCGAGAAAATTTCTGCCGGCCTGGGTGATTTCCACATGCACCTGGCGCCGGTCCTTGCTGATTCTTACCCGGTGGACCAGGTTCCGGCGCTCCAGACGGTCGATGATGCCCGTGACCGTGGAATTGTTGATGAAAACGATCTGGGTCAACGCGCCGATGGCAATGGGTCCGTGATCCGCAATTTCATTGAGGCAGATCAGCTGGGGCAGCGTGATTTTGTATTTTTCCTGCAGCTGTTTGGAATGCCGCGACATTTCCTGAATAATCTGGCGCAGCCGCATCATGATCTGCATACTGGTTTTGTTTTCCATGGTCACACACTGATCTGCCGGGCAAAGTCCAGGGCCTTGTTTTTAATGGCCGGGGTCATCGCCGAAGGTGTGGTGCAGTTACCGATAAACCATTCACCGGCATAATGGGTTTTGTGGGGTTTCTGCATCCGTTTGAACGCGGTGAAGGCCCCTTCCGCATTGTTGTCCCATCCGCTGGCACCCGTCATTAAAACAGCCTGACGGCGTCCTTCCAGCAACGAGGCGTGGTCGGTTTCATGGTACCGAGTATACAGGCTGTAGGTCCGGTCTATGACCGCTTTGAGCTGGGCGCTCGCTCCCCAGAAATACAAGGGAGACGCGTAGAGGATCAGATCCGCAGCCACCATTTGCGCCAGAATTTCCGGGACATCGTCTTGCTGGACACATCCCGGGGCATCAAGTACCTGTTTGCACTGGTTGCAGCCCATACACCCGTTCAAATGTCTGCCGTGAAGATACACCCGGGTGACATCATGGCCCATGCCCGTGAGGGCATCTTCCACCCACCCTAAAGCGGTGGCGGTATTTCCTTTTTTCCGGGCACTGCCCAGCAAGGTTAAAATGTTCATTTGGTTTCTCCTGTTAGCGGTCGATTCGGTTATTTTACGGAAACAATTGAAATTGTCAATTAAATTTACCAGAGACCCCCATCGGAAGGAAAAAGCACCCTGTTTTTTTATTGACATGAAACAGGATTTGGACTGAAAATCAGGAATGTGATATATATAATATTTTCCACGCATTGAGTCAGACAAAAAGGAACGGTCATTGGGAAAAGACCATCAGAAGAAAAAATGATATGGTGACGGTTTTTTGTACCGCCCTGACAGGTCAATGATGGATTTGGGTATCCCCGGTCTGATGCCGGCCCATTGCTGCGGCTGTTCAGGATTTGTCGTTCCGGTATGTGAGTCAACCATGAATCTGGCATGGCACCTGCACAACCGGAACCGGTTTCCCGAATATGCCTGGATTCTGGCCCATGCCCAGACCCGGGCCAAGGGACGGCAGGGCCGGGTCTGGGTGTCCGAACCCGGCAGCCTGGCCGTCACCCTGCGGCTGCCGGATACGGCTGAAAACTTAGGCCCGCTGCTGTCCATGGCCACGGCCCTGCCCCTGATCCGGGCACTGGCAGACATCGATATTCCGGCCTGCATCAAATGGCCCAATGATATCCTGGTCAATGACCGCAAGGCCGGGGGAATATTGATTGAAGAAAAACAGGGTGTTTTCATGGCCGGGATCGGTATGAATATCCGGAACGCCCCTGAAAACAGTGTGATGGAGAATTTTTTTCATCTTCCGGCTGGATGTTTGAACATTTCTGATGTAAACTTATCCCTTTTTGACATATGGCGGTGTTTTCTGAAAAACATTTTGGATCGGTTCTCTGCGTTGACAGCAGACCCGGCCGCCGTCGTTCGGGAAGTGAATACCGCTCTGGCATGGAAAAATGAACCGGTCGTGCTGGAACATACCAAAATTTTTGATGGTCCCGCCATTGTTCTGGGGGTGGATGACCAGGGGCGCCTTGAGGTCAGAACAAATAAAGGCATTGTTCACATCCGTTCGGGAACCGTTACCCCCAGGGTGACATGATTGATGTATCAAGGAGCATGATATGGAAGCAAAAACATTTGAACAGGTGGTCAGGGAGATCAAGGGAAAAAAAATCCTGGTAGCCAACCGAGGCATCACAGCCCGGCGGATTATCCGTTCCATCCGCGAAGAACTCATGGCGGTTCCGGTTCTCACCGTGACCGATGTGGACAAAACCGCCCCCTTTACCTCCGGTGCCCAGGAACTGATGCTTTTAGGGGAAAATCCCCGGGCATACCTGGATATCGACCATATTTTGAAACTGGCCAAAGAACAGGATGTGGTGGCCGTGCATCCGGGATGGGGATTTGCTTCCGAAGATGCCGGTTTTCCGAAAAAATGCGCGGAAAAAGGGATCTTGTTCATCGGTCCGCCCACGGAACCCATGACCCTTCTGGGCAACAAGGTAAAGGTCAGAGAACTGGCCCGGAAATTGGATGTGCCTGTGGTTCCGGGTTCTCTGGACGCCGTGGAGGTGGCCGAAGCCCGGGAGATCGCCCTGGAGATGGGACTGCCGGTCATGCTCAAGGCCGAGGGCGGCGGCGGGGGCCGGGGCATCTATGAAATCTATGACATGGACCAGCTGGAAACCGCGTTTTCCAAGGCTGCGGTCCTGGCCCAGGCCTCTTTCGGCAATCCCAGAATTTATGTGGAAAAACTGCTCACCTCGGTGCGGCACATTGAAATTCAAGTTATTGCGGACCAGCACGGCAATGTATTTGCTTTTGACGAACGGGACTGCACGGTCCAGCGGAATCACCAGAAACTGGTGGAGATCACCCCGTCCCCCTGGCCGAAGATGACCGAAGAACTGCGGCAACGGCTTAAAGATTATGCCAAAGCCCTGGTGGCGGCCGTGGGCTATTATTCCCTTGCCACGGTGGAGTTCCTGGTGGATGAACACCAGAATCCGTATCTCATCGAGGTGAACACCCGGCTCCAGGTGGAGCACGGGATCACGGAGTGCCGGTACGGCATCGACCTGGTGGAGGAACAAATTGCCGTGGCATTCGGGTCCACTTTGCGGTTCACGCAAGAAAAAACCCGGCCCGTGGCCCATGCCCTTCAGGTGCGCATCAACTGCGAAGACCCCAGAAACGATTTTGCCCCCAATGCCGGCCATATTGTGCGGTATATCTCGCCGGGAGGCCCCGGGGTCCGGCTGGATTCCTGTATTGCCGGCGGGTATGAATTTCCCTCCAACTATGACTCGGCCGCCTCGTTGCTCATTGCCCATGGTGATTCATGGGAAAAGACCCTGGCGGTGATGAACCGGGCGTTAAAGGAATATGTGATCGGCGGGCTGAAAACCACCATCCCGTTTCACCTGAAAATTATTGCGGATCCCGTGTTCAGATCCGGTGAGTATGACACCCGGTTTGTGGAGAAAACCCCGGGACTGATGCGGTATCAGGACAGCGAATCCGAAGCGTTGCGCCTGTCACGGCTCATCGCGGATATTTCTGCCATGGGATACAATCCCCATGTCCAGCTGTCCGACTACCGGGGTGTGTCTGACAAGCGGGTGGGAGCGTTCAACCCGGTGCTGCCGGCCCTGCCCCCGCTTCCGGCGTCCGGGCCTTATCCCCGGGGCGATCGTCAGGCTTTGATCGATTATGTCCGGGATTCCGGGATCGTTCATTTTTCAGACACCACGGCCCGGGATATCACCCAGTCCAACTCCGGAAACCGGTTCCGCCTGGCCGAAGACAAACTCATGGGGCCGTATCTGGACCGGTGCGGATTTTTCTCCCTGGAAAACGGGGGCGGGGCCCATTTTCATGTGGCCATGATGGCCAACATGACCTATCCGTTCAATGAAGCCAGAATGTGGGACCAGTTCGCGCCCCTGACGCCCAAGCAGATTCTGGTGCGATCCACCAATCTGCTGGGGTACAAACCCCAGCCAGGGAATCTGATGCAGTTCACCAGTGAATTCATCTGCGAGCACCATGACATTGTGCGGTGTTTTGATTTCCTTAATCATATCGATAATATGCGGCCCCTGGCCGAGGTGGTGATGAACTCCCGGGGCAATGTGTGGCAGCCGGCCGTGTCTTTGTCCTGGGCCAAAGGGTTTGATGTGAATCATTACATGGGGGTGGTGGCGGAAATTATCCGGCAGGCCGCGGATGTGGCCGGCGTATCCGCCCAAAAAGCCTGTTCCCTGTTTATTCTGGGTCTCAAGGACATGGCCGGGGTGTGCCCGCCCCGGTTCATTACCGCGTTGGTGACAGCGATCCGCAAACAGTATCCGGATCTAGTGCTTCATTATCACCGCCACTGCACGGACGGATTGTTTGTCCCGGCCGTGGGGGCCGCGGCCAAAGCCGGTGCCCATATCGTGGACACGGCCATCGGTGCGGCCGTGCGCTGGTACGGCCAGGGCGAGGTCTTGTCCACGGCTGCCTACATGGAAGAAGAGCTGGGGCTGAAAATCCGTCTGAACAAGGATATGATCCGTCACAGCAATTTTGTGCTCAAACAGATCATGCCCTGGTATGACCGGTACACGGCGCCTTTTTTCCAGGGCATCGATCATGACGTGATTCACCACGGCATGCCCGGCGGGGCCACCTCCTCTTCCCAGGAAGGGGCCATGAAACAGGGATACATCCATCTGCTGCCCCAGATGCTTAAATTTCTGGCCGGCACCCGGCAGATCATCAAATATCACGATGTCACACCCGGCTCCCAGATTACCTGGAACACCGCATTTCTGGCCGTGACCAGTGCGTATCAGCGGGGGGGTGAAGAAGAAGTCGATCATCTGCTGTGGATACTGGATGCCGTGATTTCCACGCCGGAAGATGAGATGGATGATACGTTGAAAGAAGAACGGCAGGTGCTGTATAAAGACAGCAACGATGCCTTTAAAAACCTGCTGCTGGGGAAATTCGGGCGCCTGCCCCTGGGATTTCCCCCGGACTGGGTGTATGAAAGTGCGTTTGGAAAAAACAGTGCCAAGGCATTGTCTGACCGAACGGAATCCTCTCCCCTGGACGGGCTGCCATCCATAGATATTGAATCGGAAAAACAGGCCCTGGAAAAACAGATCAACCGCATCGCCACACCCGAAGAGCTGGTCATGTATCTCAACCACCCCGGAGACGCCTTGAAAACCATTCTGTTCCGTCAGGAATTCGGCAATCCCAACCGGGTGCCCCTGGATGTCTGGTTTGAAGGCCTGGTGCCGGGCCGGGAACTGTTTTTCACCGATACGGAAGGCAAACCCCATGCCATGAAAATTCTGGGCATTGAGTCCCCGGATGACAAAGGCATGGCTGTGGTGCGGTACACCCTGGATGCCGAGGTGTTCATCCACACGGTCAAGGTAGCGGATGCCGCGGGACCCGGGGCCGATACCATGCAGATGGCCGACCCGAACAACCCGTACCATGCGGCGGCCCCGTCCAACGGAGATCTGTGGATCATGTATGTCAAACCCGGGGATGTGGTCAAGGCCGGGGAAGAGCTGTTCAACATCACCATCATGAAACAGGAAAAAGCCGTGGTGTCCCCGGTGGAAGGCATTGTTGAAAGTGTTCTTAAAACCGCGGATTACAAATTCGACAAAAAAATGGTGCCTGTGAAAAAAGGAGAACTGCTGGTAAAGCTGGGGCCGGTGCCCCGAAAATGTGCGGCCTGTGATACACCCGTGGCGGACAAAGCGTACAAATTCTGCCCCCAGTGCGGTAAAAAAATCTGAAACGCTAAAATATCAGCGTAACCGTGGTGGCTCCGGAATTCAGACAGTCATCCGGCGTTGTGCAAAACCGGCAGCGCCGGATGTCACCGGGACAGGTGTCCATGTCGGCCGGAATGAACCGGCACCGGGTAGCGTCAATGTCCAGGGTAAAATTATACCGTTCTGAAAACAGTTTGATGCGCAGCAGATCAAACCCCCGGCCCCCGGCATTGAATTCAAAAGGCTGCTTGGTGGTGTATTCGGATGAATCCGGCGGGGTAAAATAGTTTTCAAAAATCAGGCGCAGTTTTTCCGGGGTAAACCCGATGCCGTAATCCTGGATGACCAGGGTGGGACGGTTGTTTTTGGAGAACACTTGAATTTGGATTTTTCCACCGTCCGGTGTGTATTCCACGGCATTTCGGACCAGGCCCGTGACAATAATATCCAGGATCTCTTCAGGCATGTGCACAAGGTGCGTTTTTTCCAGACCGGTTTCCAGCGTGAGACGGCGAAAAGCAAAATCCGGAGCCAGGCGCTCTAAGTGCCGGGCCATGTATTGATCCAGATGAATGGTCTGCCGGGTCAGGCGATGGGGTCCGAAAATTTTCTCCACGGCCTGGCGCACCCCGGTCATCATATCCGCGTTTCCGGTCCGGGTCTCGTCTTGGGCCTGGATCTCGGTGAGCAGGGCCAGTTCATCCACGCAGGCATCAATGAGCCGGGTGAGGATATGAAAGGCAGTGAACTGTTTTTTCTTGAGCAGGTCTTCCACTTCAAACTGAATATTCAGGATTCGCCGCAGGTTCCGCCGGGCCCGGCCGATGATGGTTTCGATTTTCTCGTCCCGGATTCCTTTGGCCGCCAATTTTTTTTCTAAGAGTTTCATGGCGGCATCCACCACGGATACCGGGGTCTTGAGCTCATGGGCCAGATGATTGATCACCTTGTCTTTGGCCTGATTGAGGATTTTCAGATCTGTGTAGGACTGCTCCAGCTCTTCATGGATCCGGGTGTTTTCAATGGGCAGGGCCACGGTGCTGGCCACCATCATCAGCTGATCCGTGTCCGTGTCGTCGAACTGGCCCTGAAGTTTGTTCACCACCGATACCACACCGATGACCCGGTCCTTGAGCTTGATGGGCACGGACAGCATGTTTTGGGCCACCAGATCAGTTTCCTCGTCCACCCGGCGCAGGTAAAAATCACATTGGGAGATATCCGGGATCAGCAGGGGTTTGCCGGTCTTAAAGACATGGCCGGACACTCCCTGGTCCGCCGGAAACCGGAGTTTCTTGAATTTGTTGCCGGATGCCGCATCCTTGAACCGGGCGGAGAAAAAATACAGCTCATCGGTTTTTCTGTCCGCCAGCAGGATGAACGCCCCTTCCACGTTCACCAGCTTCTGGATTTCCGCCGTGATGATGGTCACCAGGTCCCCGAGCTTGTGATAGGTGTGCAGGGCATTGGAGATGTCAAACATGATCCGGTTGGTTTTGGCCATGCGTTTTTCAAAGGTAATATCCCGTAAAATCAAAACCTGGCCCATGGGGGTGTCATCTTCATCGTACAGAATGGCCCCGTTGATCAGAATGTCCAGCAGCCGGCCGTCCCGGGTGTACCGCTGGGTTTCAAAATCCATGACCGTGCGGTTTTCATACAGCTGCTTCATGCCCTGTCTGGCCTGTTCCAGCAGGTGATCCGGGACAAAAGGGATGTTTTTTCCCCGGATCTCTGTCAATTTCCATCCAAACACCCGCTCAAAGGCCGGGTTGACATATTCAACGGTATTGTTCAAGGTAAAGGCAAACACGGGATCCGGCAGGAACCGGAGCAGGGTGTCCAGGCGTTTCTGGGCCAGCCGGGTTTCCTTGTACATCTGCCGGACCGATTTTTCCGATGCCGGTGATACCATTTTTCTTGCCCCTTTGTCCGGTTATGTTCCAGTCATTGTGTCAGTTGTCAAACAGGTTGTATTTGAATGGCATTGGGGCCATATCGTGGGTGACCTGAAACCGGGTTTCATCCGCTTGAATCAGATCGGCAGGCACATGCAGGCGTAACCATCGCTCCTGGTTGGTAACCACGGGGAATCCATAGGGTTCATTGATATATTTCAACGGCTTGTCCGCTGCCAAGCGTTGTTCCACAAAGGTCTGGTGCTGAATCAGCCGCCTGGCTGCGGCCTGATCCGTGGGCAGCATCACACCCCGGACCGTTTTGTGAACCGCGGGGATCAGGTTTTTGTCCGCTTCATACCCCACACTGCACCGGCCCGCGGCCATGGCAGCGGCCATGGTGGTCCCCGTACCCATGAACGGGTCCAGCACCGGGTCGGTCAGGAGAGAAAACATGTTGATCAGGCGGTATGCCAGCTCAAAGGGAAAGGCGGCGCTGCGTTTTCTTTCCCGGGCATCGGCCAGGGTCTGGGTCGTGCCTTTGAGGTCAAACCATACATCGGAAAACCAGTGGTTGCGCTCTTCCCAGAAAATCGCGCTTTCTCTGCGCCGCTGTTTGTCTTCTGCGGTTTTGAATTCCCGCCTGCCGTTTTTTCGTAAAATCAGGATATATTCATGTTCCAGGGTGACATAAGCCCCGGCCGGGAGCATGCCCGATCCCATGAACTTGTTGGGGGCATTGGTCTGCTTGCGCCAGATGATGCAGGGCAGGCTGGTGAATCCAATCTGTGTGGCGGCGGACAGGATTCTTGCATGGTTGGTGTACAGGGCGAAATGGTCGTCAATGGTCCGGGTGGCATCTCCGATATTGATACAGGCAAATCCGCCGGGCTTAAGCACCCGGAAGCTTTCCTGCCACACCGGGTCCAGGAGCCGGTGCATGGCTTCGAACGCGGCCGGGCCGTCCCGTCTGGACAGACATTTTTTGACACTGGAATCCAATTTTTGAAACAGATTATCCCACATCTCGATCATGGGATAAGGCGGGGAGGTTACCATCAGATCGATACTGTTGTCTGCCAGTTGTGTCATGCGGCGGGCATCTGCGAAATGTATGGAATGGACTGTTTTCATAAGATTTTCTACCATGTTCCCGTGGGAATGTAAATCAATAAACTTGCGGCCGTTTTTTACTGTGCCCATGATATGGCCGGATCTGCTTGCAAATGGGTGAGGGGGTGATTATATTGACTTAAGTCAATTGGTGAAAATCGACAGAAACAGGAGTAAGGCATGGCAGTCGGATGGGCAAGAGACGGGGCGGTTCAGGAACAGATCGATGCCAGTGTGGCGGATGCGGTCAAACAGGCCAGAGATCGGCTGGGCCGTGGTGAAAGCAGAACCCATTGCGACGTGTGCGAAGAGAAGATCCCCGAGGCCCGGAGAAAGGCCCTTCCCGGAGTCAGACTGTGTGTCCATTGTCAATCGGAAATGGAGAAAAACGACTCCGGGGTCCGTTTGTTCAACCGCCGGGGCAGCAAGGACAGTCAGCTGAAATAGGGGTAATCCGGTCATTGATCCGTTTGGTCTGGTACCGGATCAGAACCGCCGTGACCGCCAGCAGCAGCGCCAGCCCGCCCAGGGCCGGGGTGAAATCATGGAACCTGTCAAACATAAACCCGGCCAGGATCGGAGACAATGCCGCCGGGATATTGGCGGTGAACAGCCAGCCGTAAACCCGGGAAACATGCTCAGATCCCCAGCTTCTGGCCGCACTGGACACATAAATCACCAGAACCCCGCCATAATTGAATCCCGTGAACAGGGCAAACGCCCAGAATCCGGGAACCGATACGGCCAGAAGCGGGGTTGCTGCCAACACAAGTGCCTGGCAGATCAGGTTGGCCTGGATGGCGGACGCAGCCGAAATCCGGTCAAAAATCATCCCCCAGATTACCCGGCCGGCGGCATTGGCCAGGGCAAACAACGACACTGCTGTGATACCGATCTGGGCCGTATCGCCGGTATTGTGAAAAATTTCCTTGAGGTTGGCGTTCACGGCAAATCCCGCAGCCAGTCCCATGAACATGGCCAGATACAGTAATTTGAAATTGGCATGCCCCAGCACCTGTCCCGGCCGAAGCCATGACCGGGTGGCGGTTTTTGTTTCAGACGCGGGAAACCGCATCACACTGCCGGCCACCCCCACCAGACATAAAAACAGGATGCCGAACACAAAAAATGTCTGAAACGGGGTATACCCCAGACGTGTGATCAGAAAACCGCCGGCCTGGCTCACCAGCGCGGCCCCGCCTCCGAATCCGGCCACGGCAATGCCGGTGACAAGGCCTTTGGATTTTGGAAACCACCGGATACACACGGCAATGGGCACGATATAGGCCATGCCGGCGCCAATGCCGGCCAGACCTCCGATCCCCAGAATGGTGAAAAAAAAGTGATGACTGCCCAGTCCGGCCAGGATCCAGCCGCCGCCGAACAGCAATCCTCCGGCCATGGCGCTGATTCGGGGACCGATTCTCGGCAGCCACCCGCCGGCAAGCATCATGGTGAAAGGAAAAACAAAATAAAACACGGTAAACGGCCCCTGAACCGGCCCCTGGGCCAGGCCGGTGATATCTCTGAGGGGCTGGACATAAACGCTCCAGGAATAGGTGGCACCCAGGCACATCTGCATGATCACAGCAGAAACAAGGATCAGATAGCGCATAAAAGAGGACGCCGGATTGTGCGGATCACGTTAATTGCCGGTGCGGTCCGGCAGAACCGCTGCCAGGGCCTGTATCAGTTTGTCCACATTTTCCGGCCGGGCCGTGTGTCCCATCAGGCCGATACGCCAGATTTTGCCGGCCAGAGGCCCTAATCCTCCACCGATCTCGATTTTATATTCGCTGAGAAGCCGGGTTCTGATTTCTGCATCATCCACCCCTTCCGGGATACAGACGGCATTGAGCATGGGCAGGCGGCAGGAGGCATCCACCTGCATACGCAGGCCCAAAAGGTCCAGTTCCCGGACCAGTTGAAGGTGGGCTGCCATGTGCCGTTCAAACACGTGGGATTCCCCTTCATCAAGGATCAGGCAAAGGGCCTGGTAAAGCCCGTACAGCATGTTGACCGGCGCAGTATGGTGATAGGCCCGGGTGGCCCCTTCCCAGTAGTTCATGATCAGGCTTAAGTCCAGGTACCAGTTGGGAACTTTGGTTTTCCGGGCCTGGAGCGCTGCCACAGCGGCCGGAGAAAAAGACACGGGTGACAGGCCCGGGGGACAGGACAGACATTTCTGGGTGCCGCTGTAAAACACATCGATCCCCCAGTCGTCCATGAGAATTTCCATCCCGCCCAGACTGGTCACGGCATCCACCAGAAACAGGGTGTCTTTGTCTTTGAGCAGGGCCCCGATACCGGGCACCGGATTCAGCACCCCGGTGGAAGTTTCCGCATGGACCACGGCCACCAGTTTGTAGGATTTTTTCGACAATTCTTTCTGTACCACATCCACAATCACCGGGGTACCCCAGTCAAATTCCAGGGTATCCACCTTTGCCCCCAGCCGGGTGGCCACATCCTGCATGCGCCGGCCGAACACCCCGTTGATCAGGATCAGGACGGGATCATTTTTTTCAATGAGGTTCACAAAACAGCATTCCATGCCGGCGGAGCCGGTTCCGGAAATGGGAAGGGTCAGCTCGTTTCGGGTGTGCAGCACGGTTTTGAGCTGCTGCTTGATGGTATCCATGATTTTTATGAAATACGGATCCAGGTGCCCTAAAGTGGGTTTTGAAAGGGCCGCCAGCACGGAAGCGTCCACACAGGACGGACCGGGACCCATGAGGGTAACCGGCTCAATGGTTTGCAACAGATCGTTCATGACAAAAATCCTTTTAATCAGCCCGTGGGCAGCATCATGCGTTGATCTCCCCGTTCCATGGCCAGTTCCGTCAGTTTGTCCGCCGGAATATGGCACAGGATCTTGTGCCCGTTGGGCAGCCTTTGAAACCGGGGTTTTTCCTGTTCACAGATTTTACCGTTTTCCGGCAGCACCGATTTTCTGGGGCACCGGGTATGGAAACAGCAGCCGGACGGCCGGTTGGTGGGGCTGGGCACATCTCCGGACAAAATAATGGACTGGCGCTTGGCTGTGGGATCGGGAATGGGAACCGAAGACAGCAATGCTTCGGAATACGGGTGATACGGGGGCGGATAAATGGAGGCCACCGGCCCGAACTCCACGATTTCTCCCAGATACATCACGGCCACAAAATCGGAAATAAACCGCACCACGCTCAAATCATGGGCAATGAAGATCATGGTGGACCCCATGTCTTCCTTGATTTCATTGAGCAGGTTCAAAACAGCCGCAGCCACGGACACATCCAGGGCCGATACGGGTTCATCGCAGATGACCAGAGACGGCCGGCTGGCCAGGGCCCTGGCAATGCCGACCCGCTGTTTTTCCCCGCCGGACAGCTGCCGGGGATACCGCTCATAATAATAGGCATCCAGTTTGACGGCCCGCAACAGCCGTTCCACTTCCTTGCGCACTTTTTTCCGGGGCACGGTTTTGAACTTCTGGATGGGCCGGCCGATCTGGGCCCCGATGGTGTAGGAGGGATTCAGGGTGGAATCCGGGTTCTGGAACACCATCTGCAGTTCCCGGATCAATGACAGATCCCGTTTCTGGGCCGGCAGGTTCAGATCGATGCCCATGAGTTCCACGCCGCCGTCCGTCAGTTCCTCCAGGCCGATGATGCCCTTGACCAGGGTGCTCTTGCCGCAGCCGGATTCCCCCACAATGCCCAGGGTGGTGCCTTTGAGAACCTTCAGCGACACATCGTCCACGGCCTTGACATGGGATTTTTTCTCCAGACCCAGAATGGCCTTCAGAGACGGGTTCTGTTCCGGATACCACAGCTTCATGTTGCGAATGTTGAGCAACGTGTCCATAGAGGAAAAATCGTCATCCCCTTCGATTTGAACCACGGCCCCGCGCTGTCCCCGGGCATAGTCGTCATAAGGGACTTTCAGGGTTTCTCTGCCCAGAAAGCACCGGGACACGTGATCGTCGGCAATGGAAACCAGCTCCGGATGCCGGAAGGTACAGTCAGCGGTCAGGCTTTTGTCTTCCAGGTGACGGCCTTCAATGCGCCAGTCACACCGGGGAGCGAAAATACAGGCATCCAGATCCCTTTCCGCCGGATCCGGGACCCGCCCCCGAATGGACCACAGCCGGTTGTTGGACAGGCTGTCCCCCAGCCGGGGGACACAGCACAGCAACCCCCGGGTGTAGGGATGGGCCGGGTTGGCAAACAGTTTTTCAATGGGACCCTGCTCCACCATTTCGCCGGCATACATGACGCACAGCCGCTCACTCACCTTGGCCACCACGCCTAAGTTATGGGTGATGAAAATAATGCCGGTGTTGAAATCTTTTTTCAGATCTTCGACCAGGTCCAGGACGGCGGCTTCCACGGTCACGTCCAGGGCCGTGGTGGGTTCGTCCATGATCAGCAGCGACGGGTTGTTGAGCAACGCCATGGCGATCACCACCCGCTGCTGCTGGCCCCCGGAGATCATATGGACATACCGGTTCATCACATTGGCGGCATCCGGCATATAGACTCGTTCCAGCATGGCGATACACCGGTCCCAGGCCTCTTTTTCGCGCATGTCCGTGTGGGCCGTGAGCACTTCTGTCAGCTGGGTGCCGATGGTCAAAGACGGGTTTAACGCCTGCATGGGATCCTGGTATACCATGGAGATGTTGTTGCCCCGGATTTTGCGCAGCTCGGACTTGGGCGTGCCTACCATTTCTTTGCCCATGAATTTGATGCTGCCTCCCACCACTTTGCCGTTGGACCCTAAAAAGTCGAGAATGCCGAAGGCGATGGTGCTTTTGCCGCATCCGGATTCCCCCACCACTCCCACAGTCTGTCCCTGTCTGACGGTGAAATTGACACCCCTGACCGCAGGAACCAATTGTTTTCGGGTCTGATAGGAAATGGCCAGGTCCTTGACCTCCAGTACCGGTATATCTGATGTCTGTTCCATAGGATCGCTTTCGTTGTCAGAGCCCGGCAGCAGGGGCTGCCGGGCCAAGGGTTACTGATATCTCATGGATTCTTCACGAATCCCGTCTGCCAGCAGGTTGAGCCCCACCACCAGCGAAGCGATGGCAAGGGACGGCCACAGGGCCGCATACGGGTTGCCTGTCAGGATAAACGCCCGTCCTTTGGCAACCATGGAGCCCCAGTCCGGTGATGGCGGCGGCATGCCCAGGCCTAAAAATCCCAGGGTTCCCATGGCAAAGATGGCATACCCGATCCTGAGCATGGCATCGATGATGATGGGTCCTCGGGTATTGGGCAGAATTTCCACAAACATGATGAACCAGGCACTTTCCCCCCGGGTTTCCGCGGCCCTTATATATTCTCTGGTTTTGATGTCCAGGGTCAGGCTTCTGACCAGCCGGGCAATGCCCGGCACCCCCACAATGGAAATGGCAATGACCACGTTGACGGCGGATGCCCCGATGGCCACCACGATGATCAAATAGAGCAGGATGACCGGGATGGCCATCATGGCATCTAAAAGCCGCATGACCAGTTCATCGATCCATCCGCCCTTATAGCCGCCGATCAATCCCAAAGTGGCACCGATCATCAGGGCCACCACCACCCCCCAGATGGCCGTACCCCCGGGCAGAGAGATGTTTTCCGATACCGGCAGCACCACCAGTACCACCCGGGCGCCGTAGATCAGCCGGGTCCACAGGTCCCTTCCCAGCTCGTCCGTGCCCAGGATATGTTCGGCGGACGGCCCCTGGTTGGGGGCTTTCCAGTCCTGTTCAAAGGGGGTGTACGGGGTGAGAAACGGGGCAAACAGGGCCACAAACACCCAGAACAGGACAATGACCAGTCCCACCATGGCGATTTTGGAACTGAACAGGATGGCGAACATATCCTTGAGCTGTACTTTTTTGGTTTTTTTTGTAGTTTGGGTTTCAGCTGTTTCAGGCATACCGTATCCTCGGATTCAAAAAGGTATAGATGATATCGGCCACCAACTGGGTGCCGACGGCCACCAGGACCATGATCATGGCACCGGCTTCCAGGGCGTTGAAATCTTTATACAGCGCTGATTCCAGCAGATAGGCCCCCAGTCCCGGGTATCCGAACACCACCTCCACAATCACGATCCCCCCCAGCAGCCAGTTGACATGGAGCATGATCACGGTGATGGGGGCGATAAGCGCGTTTTTCACGGCATGTTTGAACACCACCTGTTTGTAGGGCAGTCCTTTGAGAAACGCGGTTCGGATATAAGGCGCTTTCATGACCTCCACCATGGAAGCCCGGGTGATACGCAGGATATACCCCAGTTCGATCAGCGTGAGGGTCAAAACCGGCAAAATCAGCATCATGGGTTTTTCCCAGGGGGCGGAGGTGCCTAAAACCGCCGCACCCGGCAGCCACCCCAGCCACACGGAAAAGATCAGGGTCAGAAAAATACCCGTGGCAAATTCGGGCACCACGGAAAACATCATACCCCCCACGGACAAAACCCGGTCCTTGAGAGACCCTTCCTGGAGTCCGGCAATGAGACCCAACAGCAGGGCCAGGGGCATGACAATGACAAAAGCGGTCCCTGCCAGGACCACGGAGTTGCGCAATCGGGTCCACAGGCTTTTGTTCACGGGCCGGCCCGTGCGAAAGGAAATACCCGGATCCCCTCTGACAAATCCTTTTTTCAACGGAATATAGTCTTTGGGGCCCCCGGAACTTTCCATCCACCCCTTGCCCATGACAAACACAAACATGGTTTCGGTTTCACCCTTGACCCAGCGGACGGCATGATTCTGGCGGTCAATTCCCCAGAATTCCTGTTTGCCGTCTTCAATGGTTTTCCATCGGTCATTGTCCACATATTCGGTTTTTTCACCGTCCGGTGTGATGTTGATGGCCACCAGGTCTTCTCCGTCCACTTTCCAGCGGATCAATGATCCGTCCTCTTTGACGGCCCACCATTCTTCAAACCCTTCTTCCGTGGTAATCCGTTTCAGGGGCATACCGATTTTCTTTTTAGCCACCCAGTCATTGCCCGCGATCCAGTGCAGATACCGGACATACATGGGCTGGTCCAGGCCGTTCTGGCGAATGAATGCGGCTTCCTGTTCCGGGGAGATAAAGGCTCCGAGCACATTTTTGGCGATATTTCCGGGAGAGGATTCTGCAATGATGAAAACGGCCAGAGACACCAGAATCATGGTCAGCAGCAGCAGAAAAAAACGGCGGAGTATAAAAACAATCATAAAATCCCTGTCCTTATTTTAAGGGTGCCCGTACGCAGAAGGATGCGCACGGGCGACACAGGTTTTTGATCTAGGCTAAAGACACATCGTTGAACAGCATGAATCCATTGGGATGGGCTTCCAGCCCTTTGACATTGCTTCTGGAGACCATCCAGACGGCCCGCCAGTAGCCGATGCCGATGGAACCCCGGTCATACTGGATTTTCTGGAGTTTGCAGAACAGTTTTCTGCGTTCGTCCACATCCAGGGTGCCATTGGCTTTTTCCAGGATCTCGGAAAATTCCTTGTCCACCCACCGGGTCTCGTTCCAGGCCGCGGGCTTTCCGTCCGCGTCCGCCTTGTAGGCCAGGTTCAGGACCATGGTGCCCAAAGGCCGATGGGTCCAGGGGGTGATGCCGAAATCCACTTCCGTCCATTTTTCCCAGTACTGGCTGTTGGGCATGGTTTGTAAATTGATCTTGAATCCGCCGGGCATGGCATCCTGTTTGAGGATTTCTGCATACCGGACCACATCCGGCCATCCGGAACCCACTGCCAGGTTGACTTCCAGCCCATCGGGATATCCGGCTTCGGCCAGCAGCTTTTTGGACGCTGCAGGATCATATGCCGGAATGGGCATTTCACAGTATTCCGGGTGCAGCTGGTACACATGGAAGTCCTGTCCTTCCAGTCCCTGTCCCATGTAGGCCAGTGCCAGGATTTTTTCATGGTTATGGCATTTTCTCATGGCCAGGCGGACCTTTTCATTGTCCCATGGTTTAAGATCCACCCGCATGCGCAACACCCGGGCCGAGGCCGTGGGGGCCGCCAGGATGTTGATTTCCGGATCATCTTTGAGGGCCCGGAAAATGTCGGTGCCGCCGATATCGGACAGATCGATGAAATCGATGTCTTCGCTCTTGATGGCCGAAATCATGGGGGCGGTTTCCGTGCCCATGTCCAAAAACTGCATTTCATCCAGGTATGGCAGGGGTTTGCCGTCCACACCTTTCTGCCAGTAGTCGGACCGGGCCTTGACCACGGCCAGTTCGCCTTCCCGGTAGGTTTCCAGGGTATAGGGGCCGGTGCCATGGGGCGCTTTGAGGAAATCGCCTTCAAAGGTCCGGTGATTCAGCACCTGGGCCGGATACTGAAAAAAGTCCTCGGGAATGGAGATGGTGGGCACTTTCAGGTGCAGTATGATTTGATAGTCATTGACCTTCTCGATATTGTTGCTGCTCAGATAACCGTCCACAAGCCCTTTCATGGAGGAACCCACGCTTTCGTCCAGCCACTGGTTCAAGGTGAAGATGACGTCATCGGCATTGAACGTATCCCCATTGTTGAACGTGACCCCTTGTCTGAGGTTCAGGGTCCAGGTTTTCAGGTCATCACTGGCTTCCCAGTTTTTCAGCAGATAGGGATGGGTGATGTTTTTGCCGTCGGTCAGGGTCAGATATTCCGCCACCTGACGGGTGACATTGGATGCGGCAATCCAGGAATAAGTGGCAGGATGGGCGATTTTCTGCAAAGCGGTCGCCACTTTCAGGGTACCGCCGCGTTTGACGTT
This sequence comes from Desulfotignum balticum DSM 7044, assembly GCF_000421285.1. Lineage (GTDB taxonomy): Bacteria > Desulfobacterota > Desulfobacteria > Desulfobacterales > Desulfobacteraceae > Desulfotignum > Desulfotignum balticum. The sequence continues at coordinate 4,780,800 of NZ_ATWO01000001.1, read as the reverse complement.
TCCGGCAAAGGCTTTGGCGGTCCAGGAAAGACCGGCCATCTGGGTGGCAGTGAAAGCAGATACCCCCAGCAATGTGGAGTATCTGAGAAATTCTCTTCGGGAAAGTTTGCCTTTTTCCATGTCACTTTTTAAGTCGTGCACGGCCGGATGAATTCTTTTTTCCATGCTTACCTCCTTATTTGTCTTAATCGATGATGCTTGTCATTCCATACAAGCGACGGGATCTCTTTCTTTTGCTTAATTTCCTTTTATTACATGTCTTCCAGATTAATGCAAATTTTTGAATCAATTTTTTTAGAAAAATAAAAACCTATCCTTTTTCCCGTTTTGCCAGAATTTCTTTTTCCCCTTCTTTTTTGAGCCGGTCCAGCTCCGCCATTACCTTGTCACTCAGCGGATCCGGTTTGTGGGTTTCCATGATAGACCGGATTTCTTCCTGGACCCGCTGGTCCATGGTGGGACAGCCGGAATTTTTCCAGGCATCGATGGTCTGGCGGTTGAGCAGCTTTGAAACAGACAGTTCCTGCTTGAAATGGGCCAGTGTATGTTTCTGGGTGATGAAATGCCCGCCCGGGCCGACATCTTCGATGATCTGTCTGGCCAGGGTGTCTTTGGTGACGGTGATGCCTTCCACAAACCGCTTGGTCATGCCTGCAATCTCGTTGCCCATGACCAGCTGTTCTAAAGAACAGGCCATGCCCGAAGCCATGTATCCCACATCATGGATCAGGTTCAGGCCGGACAGTCCCTGGGCCAGAATGGAAAACGCGCCTTCCAGGCCGGCCTGGGCATCCAGGCATTTGGCGTCTGTGGCACCGGCCAGGCCCCAGGTGGGCAGGTCAAACGATTTGGCGATTTCCGCCTGGGCTGCGATGCCTAAGCTGTTTTCCGGGGCTCCCATGGTCATGAGCGCAGTTTTCATGTCCAGGATTCCCACATTGCCGCTCATGGCCACGGGACACCCGGGTTTTCGCAGCTGGGCAATGGTGATATGGATCAGGGCCTCGGCCGTGATCTGCACCAGCATGCCGGCCAGAGTGACCGGGCCCGTGGCACCGGCGGACACCGTGGAACCGGGCAGTTGAGGCATGAACCGGTCGGCTGCAATCAGAATCCGGTCCACCACGTCATCGGGAAAAAACAGCGGGGCAATGGCTTCCGGGTAGAGGATGAGAAACGGTTTTTCCCGCAATTTGTCCTGACCGCCGGCGATCACGGCCGCCATTTCATACACATATTCGCATCCCAACGGCGAGTACCCGATAAACGCAGCCGGTTTGACGGTGTTGGCAAACAGGGCCGGAATTTCGTGAACTTCCGCGGCCGCGCCCGGCACATCCTGGGAGGAGCCCATGGGCATGACAAAGTCGATGTGTGCCAGGGCATCCGCGACTTTGGCCCCCAGGGCAATGTCATTGATGCTGGTGGGCCGGATCTCTCCGGTAAAGGGATCCCGGTGGTTGGGGCTGGCCGTGGAGGTGCCGTAGTGGCTTTTTTCTCCTTCCACTTCCAGGGCCCTTTGGCCGTTCCGGTCATAAATGGTCCATCCTTTGGGGGCCGTGGCCACAGATCCCTGGACGATGTATTTGGGGATTTTGATGGTATCGTCTCTGACCCAGGCCCCGGCCTGGGTCATCATCTTTTTGACTCCGTCGTGCCGGCATTTGAATCCGACTTTTTCAATAATATCAAATGCCGCCTGTTTGATTTCCCAGATCTGATCGTCGGTCAGAATCCGCATGCTCACGGCCCGGCTTCTGGTAGTGGAGGATTGAATCACGCGCGTTCCTTTCAAAAGTATGTTTACATCATTGGTTCTGTTTTTTTCATGGCATCCGGGTCCGGCGGCACCCCGTTTTCATCCCACCCCATGGCCTGATAAAATTCAGCCAGCATGGCGGTGAACGATGTTCTGGTCAGCCCGGAAGGGTTGTCATTTCGTGAAAAAAACATGTCCGGGAGATTATCTGATATGGGGGTTTCAGTGTGGCGCAGATTGAAACGCCTTTCCATGGCCGCGATTGCCAGGCCCGTATCCGTCAATTGTTTCAATGAGACATGGGTATCTGCCAGGGTATTGACCAGAACGATTTCCGGTTCCAGGTTGAACGATTTCAGCAAAGAGAGGACCGGGACTTTGCAAAGCCCTATCGTATCCACCAGAATATTGGTGACCACGGCTTTGCGGATCAGCCGGCCTTTGGCCTTAGTGGCATGGATATCCACGGCCAGGGCGGTTCCGAACTCCTTGATGGCCTGTTCCTTGGACCAGCTGTATTCCAGGGAGGCATACACATTGTTGTAATCCCCGCCCCGGCTGGACACGGCATACCCTAAGGCCGTTCCCATGATGGCGTTGGGGTGGTAGGCGGTCAGTTCCAGGCCTCTGACGTGGGCTGCGTGAGCGGCCGCCTTTCCCCCGATCTGTTTTGCGGCCTGCCGGACCCCTTTGGACAGCATCCGGCCCAGCGGGGTGGTGCCGTCGACAATCCGGTGAATCAGGATTTCCATGGTTTGGGCATGGCCCCAGGACAGATCCAGGTCCTGTTTGAGTGTGTCCGGCATCAACCCTTTCTCGTTCAGGTCCATGGCAAATGCAATCACCGATGCCGTGGATGTGGTGTCCACGCCCAGCCGGTTGCACAGGTTGTCCAGCCGGATAATGGCTGCCATGTCCGACAGTCCGCATTTGGGACCGAAATTGATGACCGGTTCGAATTCCGGCCGGGTGGACATCTCTTCCGGTTTTGCCGGATCCATCACCAGATCGGCCTTGCACTGGACCGGACACTTGGCGCACCCGGACGACCGGACGATCTGCTTTGCCAGGTTGCGTCCGTCAATGGAGGAGATGTCAGGCACCCCGATTTCTGTGTAATTTTTGGCACCCATGATACCGAACTCATTGACCCATGACAGATAACCGGCTCCGCCATATTTGGAGAAGAATGAAAATTCCGGGGCGGTTTTCACCAGATTGACATATGTTTTCACGGCCTGTTTTTTGGGGGGGGTGTCGGCCGGCAAATGTTTGTGGGACCCTTTGGCAATCACAACCGCTTTCAGATGCTTGGCCCCCATGACTGCGCCCAAACCCGTGCGGCCGGCGGCATGGTCTTTTTCCGTCATGATGGCGGCAAACCGGACCTGATTTTCACCTCCCGGCCCGATGGTCAGGATTCGGACTTTTTCAGGTGCATGGATTTGCCGGAGCCGGTCCTGGACGGCAAACACATCCAGTCCCCACAGATCTTCGGCCGGCATCAGTCTGGCGGAGGTTTCATCCACATACAGATAGACCGGCTCAGGGGATGCACCCCGGATGACAATGGATGCCAGGTTGCAGGACCGCAGCCAGGCACCGACATATCCGCCGATGTTGGCACTGCCCAGAATCCCGGTCAGCGGGGATAATGCATTCACATGGAGCCGGGCGCTGCACGGGGCTGCGGAACCGGTGAGCAGGCCTGCGGAAAACAGCAGCCGGTTCTCCGGCCCTAAAGGATCGATACCGGGTTTCAGGTGGCGATACAAATACCAGGCATTGAATCCTCTGCCCCCCAGAAACGGCAGCGCGTCATCCGGGCAGTCATCCCGCCGGCATATCCGCCGGGTCAGGTCTACCATCAAAAGCTTTCCGAAACGGTTGAACGGGATCATGGCGTTTTGTGTCCGGTTGTCGTGTGTGTCCTTGGGAAGGGCGCTGCCTGCTAGGGTATTCATAAATAAAACTTGTATCATTTTAACGTGTTAAGATCAAATCGTTTCTGCCTGATTTTTTCAACGCTTGCATCCGTTTCCGGATCATCATAAACTGATGCCGGGAGATGCATATGAATCGAGAAAAAGCCATTGAGGCCATTAAAAATTTTGAGGGATACTGGGACATGATCGTCATCGGCGGCGGGGCCACGGGCTTAGGGGTCGGTGTAGATGCCGCGTCCCGGGGGTATAAGACCCTGCTGCTGGAACAGCATGATTTTGCCAAAGGCACCTCCAGCCGTTCCACCAAACTGATCCACGGCGGGGTCCGATACCTGCGCCAGGGAAATATCTCATTGGTACTCGAAGCCCTGCATGAACGGGGACTGCTTATCCAAAACGCGCCGCACCTGGTGACCAACCAGGCATTCATTGTTCCCAGCTATGAGTGGTGGGACGATCCGTTCTACGGGGCCGGCTTGAAAGTGTATGACATGCTGGCCGGTAAACTTGGCTTAGGCCCGTCCCGGCACCTGTCCAGAAAAGAGACCCTGGAACGGATTCCCACGCTGGAGCCGGAAAAACTGCGGGGCGGGGTGGAATATCACGACGGCCAGTTTGATGATGCCCGGCTGGCCGTGAACCTGGCACAGACCATGACGGACTGGGGTGGCACCCCGGTCAATTACATGAAAGTCATTAAATTCACCCGGGCCGGAAAAATGATCGGCGGGGTTGTGGCCACGGACAAGGAAACCGGTCTTTCCCATGAGATCCATGCCAGGGTGGTGGTGAATGCCACCGGCGTGTTCACCGACACGATCCTTGAGATGGAAAATCCTGAAGCAAAACCGGTCATTGCCGCCAGTCAGGGGATACATCTGGTGCTGGACAAGGCATTTTTACCCGGAGACTCGGCCATCATGGTTCCCCAGACATCGGACGGCCGGGTTCTGTTTGTGGTGCCATGGCATGACCGGGCCCTGGTGGGAACCACGGACACACCCGTGTCCCGGATTTCTCTCGAACCCTGCCCCCTGGAAGAGGAAATTGACTTCATTTTGACGCACGCGGCCCGCTATCTGTCCAAGGATCCCGGACCCGGGGACATCAAAAGTGTGTTTGCCGGGCTGCGTCCCCTGGTGAGCACGGGGAAGGAACATGACACGGCGGCTATTTCCCGGGATCACTATCTGCTGGTTTCCGAATCCGGCCTGGTGACCATCACGGGCGGCAAATGGACCACCTACCGGAAGATGGCGGAAGATACCGTGAACCAGGCCCTGCTGGTGGCCGGGCTGGACGAGCGGGAATGTGTGACCAAAAAGCTGCGGATTCACGGGTGGCTCAAGCATTTTGACCAAACCGATCCCCTTCATTATTACGGGTCAGATGCCATTCATCTCAAAAAAATGATCCGCACGGATCCCGGTCTGGGGGAAAAACTGCATCCGGACCTGCCCTATTTGAAAGCAGAGGTGATCTGGGCCGTGCAAAAGGAGATGGCCCGGACGGTGGAGGATTTTCTGGCCCGCCGCAGCCGGGCCCTGGTGCTGGATGCCATGGCCGCCATGGACATGGCGCCGGAAGTGGCAAGGTTGATGGCCCGGGCCTTGGGATATGATGGGCGCTGGAAAACCCGCCAGATCGATTCCTTTGTCAGACTGGCAAAAAATTACCTGAAGGGTTCTCCAGTACCTGGATCATAGGTGCTCAAGCATTTTTCGGGCAAAATAAGGCAGGACAAAGGCGGCTTTGTGAATTTCCGGGGAATAGTATTTCAATTGTTTTTGGATCCCGGGATCGATTTTTCTTGCCGGCCGGGTCAGGTCCGGTCCCAGTGACCCCAGGCAGATACCGATGTTGCCGCCGGGGTAGGTGGGCACCATAAAGCTGGCATAGGCCTGCCGGTCAAACAGGTCCCGGGTGATTTTCGCCAGGTTGATGACACAGTCCTTGTGAAGAAAAATGGATTCCCCCTGGGTGGCGATAATACCCCCGGGCTTGAGCGCATTTTTCAGGCTCTCGTAAAACGGTTTTTTGAACAGCACCTCTCCGGGGCCGATGGGATCGGACGAATCCACAATGATCACGTCATACACGCCGGTTTTTTCCCTGACAAACGCGGCCCCGTCTCCGATGAAAACGTTCACCCGGGGGTCGTCAAATCCACAGGCCAGATCCGGTAAAAACTGTTTGGACACGTGGATCACCATGTCATCGATTTCACAGAAATCCATGGTTGTGACACAGGCATGGCGGCCCGCCTCCCGCAAAATGCCGCCGTCTCCCCCGCCGATCACCAGTATGGTTTCAGGATTGGGATGGGCAAACAGCGGAACATGGGCCAGCATCTCCTGGTAACTGAATTCGTCGAACTGGGTCAATTGAATGATGCCGTCCAGGGCCAGCATTTTTCCATGATTTTGGGTCTCAAACACCTGGATATGCTGGAACTGGCTTTTTTCATCATACAGAATGTTTTCGATTTCAAGGGACAGGGCCATGCCGGGCCACATGGGGCAGGTTTCATAAAACCAGCCGTCTTTGACATGTCGGGTATGTTTCATTTTTTAACTCCTTGTTGCACACAGGTATCAAGTCTGCCCGCGCTTGCCCGGAAACCGGTGCAAAGGTATCGGTTTCCGGATCGGCGGGAGATCTGAATTACTGACGTAACGCCAGCTGCATTTTGTAGTGGCCGCCCTTGAAAAAGGACATGGCAAACTCCGCCACCTCCCGGGGGTCGTAATATTTGCAGCTGAACACATCCAGGTAAACGGTGTTGTCGGCATTGGCAAAATGGCCGGAAATCAGGGAGGTTTCAATCAGCTGGGTCATGCTGAATCCTTCCACCCGCTCATCTTCACCAAAATGGACCACCTGGCATTCGCCGAACCGTTTCATTTCGATTTTGTCACACAGTTCATGCACAAACTGTTTGATTTTGTCGGCATCCCGGATGATGTCCGGATCACTGTCATAGATATCGATGGAAGACAGAACCCCCCAGGGGTTTTTCTGCTCATAATCCTTTTTCCAGGAAATGGGGTGGGTGTTTGAATGTTTCAGGGTCTGTCCAATGTTCTGTTGCGCAAAGGGCTTGGAGATAATTCCCCGGTTCTGATCCGAAGAGATCAGCACATTTTTTGATTCAAACGATTCTTTCATGGAGGTAATGGCGGCTTCCAGGTTGATATTGTCACCACAGGTGAAAATGTCCACGGCCGCATAGTCATGTTCCGGCCAGGCGTGGATGGTGAAATGGGATTCCGCGATCACCACCACACCGCTGACGCCCTGGGGCTCAAATTGATGGAACGAAGAGCTGATGATGGTGGCATTGCTGTCCTTTGCCGCTTTCAGCAGGGCGTTTTCAACACGGTCCGCATCCAGAAAGGCTGTGGCGCCGCATTCATAGTATTCAATGGTCACCTGCCGTCCCAGGGCAAAAAAATTATTGTCCTGGACATCACCGGTCATTTTAAGGTTTTTGTTCAGCATGGGTGTTGTCTCCAAAAATGTTAATACGCATCCGGGGCAGGCTGCATGATGCAGAAACATGCCCGCAATTGATTTTAAATCAGATTTTTGTTCAGTGTTCTGATCTGGAAGATTGAAATAAAATTCGTCAACCCCAAATCAGGCCATTGGTTTTTTTAAAACAGGGTTGCCGGAAATATGCGGATGATGGAAAAAAGGAATAGAGACGTGTGAGTTAAAGAAAAAAAGCGTTTGTGCTAAAGACAATATACGTCCTACCCCCCCGGCATCAGCTGCAATTCCCGTGACTGCGGAACAAGCGACATATCCCCGCTTGTTCTTTGAATATACGATTCTTCGAATAACCATGTGATTTTATATTTTAAATGCATAAAACCTTCAAGTTTGGGTTATTGCCGACAGACCATACGTTTGAATAGGGTCCGTGCTTCTCCGATAAAACACACCCTTTTACAGGATTTTTTTCAAATTGAAAAGTATTATTACGTGGAAAATAAAAAAATATTTGATTTTCTATTGCACACTGGTATATAAGGCAGCGGTCAGTCTGGACAGACCTGAGATTAGCCGGACATATTCACCTTTAAAAGAGTTTATGAAAATGGCGTTTCAACGACAGCGGCTGAGCAGAAGAGTGGTCAATGACCTGCAAAAAAGGTCCACATCCGGGGTGTTTTTTTATATGCTGGTGCCGCCGGTCCTGTTTTTCACGGACGGGTATATTCTGCGACATTTAACGCCCAGCCTGATCTTTTTAAGTATTTTTACCCTTATCTGTCTGTTTCGTCTGGTCCATGTCCATATTTCAAAAAAAACGCCGGACACCCGGCGTCACGACACATGGCACAAAGCCGTCTTTGTTGTCAGTATTCTGTCGACCGCCCTGGCATGGGGGGTGGGGTCTGCAATTTTTCTGCTGTACAGTGACGAACGGACCATCCATCTGCTGATGATCATCTGCACGGTGGGGTTCTGTGCCGGGGGTGTGATATCTTTTATGCCGGTGCTGTATCTGGCCGTCTCCTATAATTTTCTGATGCTGGTGCCTGCGATTGCCGCCGTGTTCATTGGCGGGGATGCCCCCTCTCTGGGCATTGCCATGATCCTGTATTCCATCTACCTGGTGTTGATCTCCTTGCGGGGCAACCATGAATACTGGAACGCGCTGGAAAATGAATATCTGCTGGAGGAAAAAACCCGGGAACTTGAAATCACCAGCCGGACGGATGTATTGACCGGATTATACAACCGCCGGTATTTTGATGAGCTGTTTGAACGGGAATGGGGGCTGTGCAGCCGGAGAAAAAGTCCGTTGACTCTGTTGATATGCGATATCGATCATTTTAAAAAGGTCAATGACACCCATGGCCATCCGGCAGGGGATGAATATCTGAAACTCATCAGCCGGCTGATACAGCAGGTGTTTCAACGGGAAACCGATTTGGTGGCCCGGTATGGAGGCGAGGAGTTTGTGGTTCTTCTGCCGGACAGGGATGCTGAACATACCCGTGAACTGGCCCAGCGCTTAGGTAAAAAAATTGAAACCGCCGTGCTGGAATACAACAAAGAAAAAATTCAGACCACCATCAGCCAGGGGGTCACCTCCTGCATTCCGGCACCGGATATGGACCGGGATGTGCTCCTCACCCGGGCCGACAACGCCATGTATGAGGCCAAGAATGCCGGCCGGAACAAAATTATGGTGGATATGCAGTAAAAAAAAGACTTCCTGAAACCGGGGACAGGTCACCGGCCCGGCGGCACCATTGTGACATGCTGCACAAAGAAATCCCGGCACTCGTCTTCCCGGTGACTCACGTAAAGAATGGTACTCAAATGGTCTTTGGCCACAAGGGTCAGAAAATCCAGCACCGCATTTCGGTTGGGCGTATCCAGCCCCTGGGTGGGTTCGTCTAAAATCAGCAGCTTCGGCCCTTTGATCAGGGCCCGGGCGATGAGGACCAGGCGCTGGTCCGCAAAGGTCAGATCCCGGAAAGGCACAAGGGCCATCGATGCCATGTTCAGCCGGGACAGCCAGGTCATGGCCCGGTTTTTCTGACTGTCGGTCACGGGATTGTACAGGCCGATGGAATCGAACAGCCCGGAAAGAATACAGGCCAGCGCACTGCCCGGCACCCGGAAGTTGCGGTGCAGGTCCGGGCTGACAATGCCCATGTGCTGTTTGATGTCCCAGATGGATTCTCCCGTGCCCCTCCGGATGTTAAACAAGGTCAGATCACAGGTGTAGCAGGCCGGATGGTCCCCGGTGATCACCTGGAGCAGGGTGGATTTGCCCGTGCCGTTGGGGCCGGTGATCAGGGTGTGGTCCCCCTGGTCCACGGCCAGGCTCAGATCCGTGAACACGGCCCTTCCCCCATAACCGGCCGTGCAGCGGTGGAGCCGGACCAGTTTCTTTTTTTCATGCGCTTCAGAACGTGTCTCGTCTGCCGGGAAAAAATCCTGAACCGTGGCCTGAAAATCCGGCCGGGAGGTCCGGGCCAGGCAGGAAGCCGGCACCTGATCCGCAGGACCCTGAAACACAAGGCCGCCATTGGCCACAACGCCTATATGGGTGGTCCATGACGGAATGTCTGCCGGGTTGTAAACAAACATCAGGATCTGAATCCCCTTGGAAAACAAGTGACACATGGCCCTGTCCAGCTCTTTGCAGCTGTCCGGATCCAGGCCGTCAAACGGGGCCTGGATCACCAGACAGGTCGTTCCCCTGGTGATGGGGGCCAGCAGCAGCAGTTTCCGGGTCTGACCCGTGGACAGCTGACGATAGCCTTTGTCCAGGCTGTCTGTCATGCCCAGGGCCTGGATCAGCTCCGCATGATGCTCGATATCTTCCAGAAAATCCCTGGCAGATGTGCCGGGATCCAGCCGGTCCATGAAATCGGTGTCATCTTTTTTCAGCTCGGATTCATACACAGCCTGCTGGTCCTTGAAGGATACCACACCGGGCTGATCCGGCAGTGACCGTTCCGCCACCCGGCCTTTGATCTGCCTGCCGGACACCAGATCAAACAGATCGTCGATACCGGACCGGTTGGTTCCCAGAAAGGTCCAGGCCTGGCCGGGCAGGGCCAGGAACTGTTCAATATACACATGGTCTGTTTGTGCCTGGATAATTTTCATGGCGGTCATTGAAACAGGAAGTGGGTCAGATGGCAAGGCAAATTTTTTGGATCTCAGGCAAGGATGTCGCACCGCAAGATTTCCCATTTCCCGGGAATATGATATGATTTAATTATGAAACGAATATACGTGGATCTGGATGATGTGATTTCCAGAACAACCGATACTTACAGTGCCGTCATTGAACAGGAATTCGGCAGGCAGGTCCGGTTCGAGGACCTGACCTGTTTTGATTTGAAGGTGTCATTTCAACTGACGGAAAAGGAATACCGGCATTTTTTCGACCGGATTCACCAGCCCGACATGTTGATGAACTTTGACCCGGTCCCCGGAGCCGGGGAGACGATGGCCCGCTGGATCGATGCCGGCCACCGGGTGGACATTGTCACGGGCCGGCCTCCTTTGGCCCGGGAAACGTCTCTGGCCTGGCTGGACCGGCAGAAAATCCCCTTTTCCGAATTCATCATGGTGGATAAATACAACCGGTGCGAAGAACATCACCCCGGGGTGATCTCTAAAACCCAGCTGATGGCCCGTCCGTATGATCTGGCCGTGGAAGATTCCCTGGACACGGCCCTGTTTCTGGCCAAACACATGGCCGTGCCCGTCCTGCTGTATGATCGTCCATGGAATTCTGTAACGCTGTATCACGAAAAGATCCGGCGGGTTTTTTCCTGGAAGGAAATAGACGATACCGTTTTTTTGGGATAGCAATGGGTATTTCAAAAAGTAATGACGTTGAAAGATATTTGAATTCAGTCTGCGCTTTCATCCGCGAATATTTTTATAAAATCCAGAAATTTTGACAGACTTTTCGATTTGTTATTTTTTAACCAGACGGCAGTTGTTGTAACCTCAGCCGATTTGTCCTCAAGCCGTTTGATAACCAGTCCTATATGTTGAAAATTTGATGCACATGCTGCAAAAATGGTGATGCCCATTTTTGCAGCAACCATACCGAATATACCGTCGATGGTGTCGACATACTGGCGCACTTTGGGATTGAAATTTGATTGAAGACACAATTGGTTGATTATTTTCAGAAAAGCCTTCCAGTCTTTTGGCGTTCCCAATATGAACTCTTCGTCTTTCAAATCAGAAATCGAAACGCACTGTTTATCAGATAGACGATGTCCTTCAGGTAGAACCGCTACCAATTCTTCTTTGATAAAAGGCAGCTGTTCTACGAACGGATTTGAGAAATTACCTACTATAAAACCGATATCTATTTTTGAGTCGATCAATTGTTTTTTTTGTTCAGGTGTTGGAATATAGGTAAGATCCAGCCTGATTCCTGGAAACTGCTCCTGGAATTTTTTTAGGATTGACGGCAAGTTTTTATTGATGGCAAAACTCATATATGCCACTCTTAAATATCCGATGTTACCTGCTTCTGCATTTTGGGTCTTGATGATGGCTGTGTTCAATCGATCAAGAGCTGGAATGACCTCTTGCAGAAAAACGCTTCCGGACTCAGTCAATTCGACGCTTCGCGTAGTCCGTTTGAAAAGAGAGGCGCCTAAATCATCTTCCAACCGGTTGATAATTCGGGTTAACCCGGGCTGGGTCATATTCAATGCAATTGACGCTTTTTTGAAATTCAATTTTTCAGCCACAGCAATAAATGCAATGATGTGCCGGAATTCAATCGGAATATTTTTTGTAAAACCAACGGGCAGATTCATCTGTTTCCCTGATGCAATCAAGTCTTAGTTTGGAGAATTGTAAAGTATTTCATTTAATAAAGAAACTGTATTTTTAAATCGGAACAATTCTTATTTGTCTTGATCGCTTAAAGGGTTTATGTATCGTGCAATACGAAAGAATATTGATATCATTTTGATCAATTGTTTATGCGATATTATTATTTGACATGGTAACTATAAAGAGATTAATTGTATTCCTACACAAGACCTTTGCATTTCTTATTTGAATACAGGTCGATTCACTCAAACGAAAAATATGGGGGGAGTTACGATGGCTGAACAAGAATTCAATGAAAACCAGATCAATGAGATGTTGGAACGGGCGTTTGAAGAAGCAACCAAATTGTATAAAAAACGAGGGTTTCAGCGCAGGGTCGGATTTGGGAAAAAACCGGCATTGATCAATGTTGACTTGGCAAATGCCTGGACCAGACCAGGTAATCCTTTCAGCTGCGAAAATATCGACGATCAGATCATTCCCGGTGTTCAGCGCCTACTTGAAGCCTGCAGGAAAAAAAATCATGTGGTAGTCCATGTCACCACCTGCTACCAGGTGACAGACCGTGAAAATCCTCATACGGATATGGGACTGTGGCACTGCAAAATTCCCATTGAAGTCGTTGATCAGAAAAAAAAAGAATTATGGGCTATTGATTCCCGCATCGCACCAGTTGATGGTGAACAGGTGCTTATCAAGAAGCGAGCGAGTGGTTTCCATGGAACATATCTGGCCGGTTTTCTGCGTGCCGCAGGGGTTGATACGATTCTGGTAACCGGAGTGACAGCTACTGCCTGCGTGAGAGAAACTATTTGTGACGGGATAGCGGAAGGGTTCCGGACCATCGCGGTAAAAGAATGCATCGGCGACCGAATTCCCGGAGCCGTTGCCTGGAATCTTTTCGATATCGATGCAAAATTTGGAGACGTTGAAACAGTTGATACCTGTGTGAAATATCTGAAATCCGTTTAAATTATGAAACGGGGGGATTATAGATCTGTATGTCGACATTGTTGATTTTTTGGTCAATAATCCATTAAAAATAAAAATAATTAATTATTTAAATGATCTAACGCAGTAATTTTTATATTAGGCCATATAAATTTAAATCAGGACATGACGAAATTGAAAAAATAAATGTCCGAAAGGGGGAAAGTTTAGAAAAAGACGACAAATGTGGTTTTCTGGAATTCAGAACACCAAATAGACATGAGAACGGTTAAAAAAAGGGGGATATCGAGAATGAAAAATAAATTTCACATTCGCGAAGACAACATTAAGAAGTATAAAAAATTTTTAAAACACATCTTTTTGGCCATGATTATCGGCTTTGTAATGAGTGCGATAGGTATTGGGGGGTGGGTTGATTCTGCATTTGCCAAACCTGTCGTCTTGCGGATGCACAGCCAGATTGTCGAGGCCCGACCCGAGGCCAAGTATCTTCAGGAATTTGCGGACCGTGTCAATGAACGTGCGAAAGGGAAACTTAATCTTATCGTATATCACGCAGGGTCATTGGGACTTCGAGACCCCGATCTGCTTCGGATTTTGAAACGCGGCGATGTGGACATGGCGATGTTGTACGGTGAGTATTTTGCGAGGGATGCTCCGGAACTCGCCGCTGTGTATGTTCAGGGCGCAATTACAAAACCGGAACAGCATCTCAAACTTTTGCCGGTAATTCGTCAGATATATGAAGAAGCGTATTCGGAGTGGGATATCATAACCATTGGCGGTATCGTCAGTCCGGTCTTTGATGTGGGACTTCATTGTAAAAGCCCGGTGAATACTCTGGATGAATTAAAAACCAAAAAATTGCGGGTCTGGGCTCCCCATTTGGTTCATACGTTTCAGGACTTGGGGGTTGCCGCCCAGGTGATCGGACAGAATGATATGTATACGGCATTGCAGACGGGTGTCGTAGATTGCGCCTATTACCTGTCTACCGTGGCTGAAACGGTATCTTTGCAGGAAGTGACAAAATATGAAGCCTATCTTCATCCTTGGGCAGCAGTTCCCTGGATGTTCGGGGTCAGTGAGCGCGCATGGAAGCGATTGACGCCAGAACTCCAGCAAATACTCACAGAAGAGGCTGAAGCGACATGGGAAAAAACACGTGATCTGGCAGTGGATGAGGTCCGTGAAGCAGAAGCCCGCTCCTATCGCCAGGAAAAATTGGGAATTACAATGTTGGATCGTTTTTCCGATGCTGATTTGCAGAAATTTGTAGATGCGGCAAATAAACGGTGGTTGGAGATGGCTGAAACTGCAGGCAAAAAAGGCATTGAATACTATGACCGTATGCAGTTTGCTATTAACAAACTTGATTAAAAAAATCAGAAAATAGGATTTGTCAGATTGGCCTTCTGAGACTCAAAAGGCCAATCCGACAACATTCGTTGCCTGAAAAAAGGGGGGGGATCTATGATGGCTTATTTTGTTTGTATTCTTCGCTATCTTACTTTGACCATGAGCATATTGGCCTGTTTGTCGGCTGTTTTGATGGCTGCACTCGTTATCACAGGGACCGTGATGCGATATTTTTTGGGATCTCCTTTGATGTTTTCTGATGAACTGGTGGGATATATGTTTGTTTCCATGTCATTTTTAGCTTTTCCCATGGGATTACTCAAAAAAAGACATATCAGCGTGGATTTGGTCGTAAGAAACATCGATTATCCAATCCGGCGCATTATTGATCTTTTGGGGATACTTATTTTCATTATTTTTGCTGCGGTTTTTATATTCAAATCGTTTGAATTTGCAGATTTTTCCCGCCAGATAAATGCCCGTTCGGACATTGGTGCACTTCTGGTATGGCCCTGGATGATGTTGATGCCTGTAAGTCTGGGCGTTGCCACTCTGGTTGCTCTTATTCAGCTGATTGATACCATAAGGATGTGGGCGGGCTGTGAACCTCTGGTTAAAGAGAATCGTGAGGAAGTGCCTGACATAAAATCGGAGGAACATTTATGAGTTGGTTGATTTTAGTAAGTTCATTGCTGATCAGTATATCAACAGCAGCGGTGCTGGGTGGAGCGCTTGGGTTGACCGGATTGATAATGCTCCATTTTCAGGCTGATGGCGCAACCGGCCTGGCTGTTACAGCCGTCTGGAATGTTTTTACCGATTTTACGCTAAGCGCGGTCCCATTGTTTATTTTGCTCGGAGATATTCTTCTTGCAAGTGGTATCAGTACAAGAATATATAATGGTCTGACCCCGCTGTTTCATAAGATTCCCGGCAAACTTCTCCATACCAATATTGCGGTGTCGACTGTTTTTGGTGCGGTAAGTGGATCCAGCAGTTCTACTGCAGCAGCTGTCGGTTCCGTGGGATATCCTGAATTATCGAAACGTGGGTATAACCGTCCCATGATCGTTGCCAGCCTTGCTGCAGGAGGTACTTTGGGGTTGTTGATTCCGCCGAGTTTGTCTCTTTTAATATACGGTGCAACGCAGAATGTTTCTATTGGCAAGCTTTTTTTGGCAGGTATTGCACCCGGAGTTCTTCTTGGATTGTTTTTTAGTCTCTACCTGGCTATTGTTGACAAAGTAAAAAAAGGCATCACACCTGATGACACGGAAGATGTCAGCTTTGCTGATATGATCAGGGGATTGCTGCAGATCTGGCCGTTGCCCATTTTAATTTTTTTTGTTCTGGGAACGATTTATCTTGGTTTTGCCACCCCAACGGAAGCAGCCGGCCTTGGAGTTTTTATTTCCCTAATATTGGGATTTACCTGGGGAGATTTAACTTTTCCCAAATTATGGGATGCCCTTGTCAGTTCCACAATAGTATTTGGCGCCATAGCCATGATTATGCTGGGCACTCAGATTCTGGCTCAGGCGGTAAGCATTCTCGGCTTGCCAAGAGAACTGGTGAACATGATTGGTGACTATGAACTGTCTAAATATACAGTCATGTTTTTAATCGTTCTGGTTTATCTGCTGCTTGGGTGTTTTTTTGACGGGATATCCCTTTTGTTCATGACATTACCGATCACGACGCCGATTATGATGAGCATGGGATTTGATCCGGTCTGGTTTGGTGTCATTGTAACGATTCTGATGGAAATCGGAATGATTACTCCTCCTGTTGGATTGAATCTATTCGTACTGGTCACAATAGCCGGCCGGGAGGTGGACTTGGGTGAAGCGGCTTGGGCAACTATACCCTTCTGGTTTATTATGATGGCAACAGTTGTCCTTTTTACAATATTTCCACAAATTATTCTTTTTATACCCAGTTTTTATTGAAATGCCTGATTGCATCAGTGAGAAAATTACTACCCCTTTTAAAAAAACAGAAAGGCAAAATTCATGGAAAACAAAGCGAATTATTCGGAGTTAATGATTATCGATGGTCTGAACGTTTCAAAGTGGTACCGACCTGTTTTCGAAGCCATGCACAAAGGGGGGGTGACGGCAGCCAATTGTACCTGCTGCATCTGGGAAGATTTTCCCGCAACCATGAAAGCGGTGGCTGACTGGAAACAATGGATCCAAAAAAATTCAGACATTTTGACCCAGGTTTATTCAACCAAAGACATCCGGCGTGCCAAAAAGGAAAACAAGGTCGGGATCATCCTGGGATGGCAGAATACAACCGGATTCGGTGATTATCTGCCCCTGGTCCAGGTTTACAAGGAACTGGGCCTGGGGATTGTGCAGCTGGCTTATAATACAGCCAACACCGTTGGATGCGGGTGTTATGAAAAAAATGACGGGGGATTGACCGATTTTGGCAGGGCATTGGTAGATGAAATGAACCGAGTCGGCATTCTCATCGATTTGAGTCATGTAGGTCCTAAAACGTCCAGGGATGCTATAGAATATTCCCAAAAACCGGTGGCTTACTCCCATTGTCTCCCGGCAGCACTGAAAAATCACTCCCGAAATAAATCGGATGAAGACCTGAAATTCATAGCTGACAACGGGGGGTTTGTCGGAGTGACTATGTTCCCACCGTTTCTTAAAAATGGTGCAAAATCAACTGCCCAGGATTACATCGAAGCGATTGAGTATGTGATCGATTTGGTCGGAGAAGACCATGTCGGCATTGGAACAGATTTTACCCAGGATCAGGATGATTCATTTTTTTCCTACATTACCCATGATAAAGGATATGGCCGTTCCCTGACGGAATTTGGTGACATCATCAATCCAAAAGGATTCCGACAGATCGATGATTTTCCAAACCTGGTCACGGAGCTGGAACACCGGGGTTGGAAACAAAACCGAATTGAAAAGATCATGGGCGAGAACTGGATATCGTTTCTTGAGTTGGTCTGGGGAGTTTGATCATCAGAAATCAATTGACATCCTGGGAGTATGATTTGACATAGAAGATTCAAGGTTCTTTTTGCCGCTAATTGGAATTTTTCACCCGTTGGGTCTTGATCCGATCCAGGCGATTTCATGAATGACCTTGTCATTTTTAAGCCATCCGTGATAGAAGAAAAAAATAAAATTTAACTTAATTTTTCAATCATTCAGGGTGGTATCATGGAAAAAAATCAATTTCAAAAGACCATTGAAGTCGGCAAAAAAAAGATAACGATTTATGACATCAATCGGTTAAAAGACGTAATGGGCGTTCCGGATATCGGCAGACTCCCTTTTTCCATTAAAATTCTTGTGGAAAATCTGCTTCGAAAACTGGATGGCCGGATTGTCACTGAAAAAGACCTTTTAAACATTGCAACGTGGAAAAAACAATACAAAACCCCCGTGGAAATACCTTATCATCCGGCCCGCGTGCTGATGCAGGATTTTACAGGGGTTCCGGCGGTCGTGGATCTGGCAGCCATGCGGGATGCGGTCAAGGCCCTGGGCGGTGATCCTGCCAGGATCAATCCGCTGGCACCCGTGGAACTGGTAGTGGATCATTCCGTGCAGGTGGATTATTACGGGACCGGCAGTGCCATCACCAAAAATGTGGCCAAAGAGTATGAGAGAAACCAGGAACGGTATTCGCTTTTAAAATGGGCCCAGAAAAGTTTTAAAAACTTTAACGTGGTGCCGCCCAACTCCGGCATATGCCATCAGGTAAACCTCGAGCATCTGGGACGGGTCTTTATCATGGATACAGAGGCACAAGATTTGCTGGCCTACCCGGATACACTGGTGGGCACGGATTCTCACACCCCCATGATCAACGGGATCGGGGTGATGGGATGGGGGGTTGGCGGCATAGAAGCGGAAGCCGTGATGCTGGGGCAGCCTTATTACATGTCTGTTCCTGAAGTCATCGGTGTCAGGCTGATCGGGAACTTGAAAAAAGGCGTGACAGCGACCGATCTGGTATTGACCATTACGGAAATTTTGAGAAACGAAAAAGTGGTGGAAAAATTTGTCGAGTATTTTGGTCCGGGGATGAAACACCTGTCAGTCACGGACCGGGCCACCATCGCGAACATGACCCCGGAATATGGGGCCACCCTTGGGTTTTTCCCCATTGATGAAAAAACCATTGAATATCTGGAACTGACCAACCGCGCGGAACAGGCAGCTGTGGCGGAAGCGTGTGCCAGGGCCTTAGGTCTTTTTTGCACCCAAGACAGCGAACCGGTTTATACCAAAGTGGTGGAAATTGATTTATCCAGGGTTGAACCCTGCCTGGCAGGGCCTGCCCGGCCCCAGGACCGTATTCCCCTGGGTGACTTGAAATCCGGCTTTGCCCAGGTACTGGGATGTGAATACCACCGGGATGCAGAACCGGAAAATCTGTCTAAATTTATCGACGAATCCGGGTGTGAAACCCGGCGTGCGCCAAAATGTGTGCCTGTCAGCAAGCGGCAGATCGATCTGGAAATCAACGAAAGACCTTTGAAGCTGGGTGACGGGTGTGTCGTAATCGCGGCCATCACTTCCTGCACCAATACGTCCAACCCTTCGGTCATGCTCGGTGCCGGGCTTATTGCCAAGGCAGCCGTTGAAAAAGGCCTTAAAATTCCTTCCTATGTCAAAACGTCACTGGCCCCGGGATCAAAGGTGGTGGTTGATTACCTTGAGGATGCCGGACTGTTGCCATACCTGGAAGCACTTGGCTTTCATGTGGCCGGGTTTGGGTGTACCACATGCATTGGCAACAGCGGTCCGCTTCATCCGGAGATTGAAAAGGCCATTGCCGATAACGACTTAAACGTCGTATCGGTATTGTCGGGCAACCGAAACTTTGAAGCCAGAATTCACCAGAGCGTAAAAGGCAACTATCTTGCTTCGCCCATGCTGGTTGTGGCGTTTGCCATTGCCGGAAGAATCGATATCAACGTGAACACGGAACCCGTGGGATTTGATCCCAACAATGAACCCGTGTACCTTGAAGATATCTGGCCGTCGGATGACCAGATCCGAAAGCTGGTTCAAAAACATGTGAAACAGGCATTTTTCAGGAAAGAATATGATAAAATTTTTGCCGGTGACCAATTCTGGCAGGATCTGGATGTCACAAAAAGCACCACATTCACATGGAATGACCAATCCACGTATATTAAAAATCCCCCTTATTTTGAAAATTTCAAGAAGGAAACAGACAAGCCCGAAGATATTTCAGAGGCAAATGCCCTTGTTTTACTGGGAGATTCAGTCACCACGGACCATATTTCGCCTGCCGGCGCCATCCCTGAAGAATATCCCGCGGGTCAGTATCTGATCCACAATCAGGTCAAACCTGAAGAATTCAATTCCTATGGGGCGCGCCGAGGAAACCATGAAGTCATGATGCGCGGCACATTCGGAAATATCCGGATAAAAAATCAGATGGCCGGCGTCAGGGAAGGCAGTTTTACCTTGAAGTTCCCATCGGGCCAGGAAAAATTCATCTATGATGCAGCCATGGCATATCAAAAAGAAAATAAGCCGCTGGTGATATTGGGGGGGAAAGAATACGGCACGGGGTCATCCCGGGACTGGGCAGCCAAGGGAACCGCCCTTTTGGGGGTGAAAGCGATCATTGCCGAATCCTACGAAAGAATTCACCGCAGCAATCTGGTGGGCATGGGGGTGCTTCCTTTGGTCTTCGAAAACGGTGAAAGCTGGAGAAGTCTGGGTCTGGACGGCTCTGAAACGTTTTCAATCAAAGGGATCGCAAACATGACGCCACGAAAGACCCTGGAAGTGACGGCCCGGAAAACCAATGGCATTCAGGTCCAATTTTTAGTCACTGCCCGCCTGGATACGGTGGTGGATGTGGAATATTTTGAAAACAATGGCATCCTGCCGTGTATTTTAAGAAAACTTTTGAAAATGGAATCACAGGCATAACGCTTGTTTTGCGGTTGAAATCATCCCAGGCATTCTTATGTTATTGATTAGAAAGACAGTATGCCGTTCATGTGATACACAGCGTGCTGTCTTAAATCAAAAAACCTGTTGCCGGGAGGTGTTCCATGGCAGAATCATTAAATAATCGTACAAAACAGCGGCGCGCCGGGAAAAAAGAAAATCTCAAACAAAAACGCAGAGAATGCGAGGACACTACCTACAGCCGGGATGATCGGCATGCCTGTTATCGGTGGGCTGAAAAAAAAGCGGTCAGCAGACCACCCAGACAAGGAGGTTCCCATGCAGCAAAAAACTAACACCCCGTTTCTGGTGGATCTGGATATATTGAATACCCATAATGAAAAAGGATGTGAGGCCTGCAACCGGAAATTCAGTCTTGGAGATACCGTGGTTATGGCGTGCGGATCCTGGCCGGATGATTGTATGAAACTGATCCATGAGCATGAGGCTGTGTTTGATGAAAATACCCGGGCCTGGTATGAACGAACCTATTACCAGAGCCTGGCACAATCCTAAAGTTTAATCCATTATAAAAATCCGGCCCTGTGGGTCCAGGTCAGCGTGAGATGGCTTTGCTGGGCCGGTATCCTCTCCGCCTGACCGGGCGATGGTCGGTTTTCCACCTGACATTTTATACGCCTACGCTCAAAAAGGCGATATATGACCCATTGAGCAAATACGCCCTTTTTTTCGCATTTTTCCCGCCTTTGAATATGAGTGACTTTTCTTTTTTGTCCTTGAAAATCAATGTCATACAAAAAGTTTTTTCCATATCACCGGTGTGGCACAATGATTGCCATATTCAGCATTGACCAGAGATAACAGAAGCGTTGTCTTTGCCCGGTATCTTGTCAGCAAATCCAAAGCGGTTGTTCAGAAACTGTTTGTCTGCAGCCGGACTGCTGTCAACCCAAACTATTTTAAGAGGTGAATGATATGATCATTGTCAGAACAACCCTGAAAGTGTTTCCGGAAAAGCAGCTGGAAGTCATACAGACACTGCTTTCGCTGATTGAACCGGTGGGAGGGGAACCCGGCTGCAACAGCTGTTGTGCGTTTTGTGACATCAAAGACAAGCACCGCCTCATATTGCTGGAGGAATGGGAGACCCAAAAGGACCTGGACCAGCATATACAATCCCTTCGATTCGGGGTCCTTTTGGGAACCAGAACCCTCTTATGTGAGCCGCCTCAAATTCAGATCCATACGGTGAACAAGACCCAGGGAATGGAGACCGTTCATGCCATCAGGCAAAATAAGGAAAAATGAGTGTTTAATCACACCCATAAAGTTTTTATCCGTTTCCTTGACAGAAGGCAGTTGCCCGGCCTATAACCAGAACAGTTTATATCTTTCGTACATTCCAATTTCTCAGGACAGGGGAAATGTCCATGACAAAAAAAGAACAGCCGGCAAAAGACAAACCGGCCCGGCAGGACATTCCAAAATCCGGAACCGCTGCTGCCCGGTTTCCCATTGTCGGAATCGGGGCTTCCGCCGGCGGCCTGGAAGCGTTTGAATCGTTTTTCAAAGCCATGCCCCCAGACAGCGGTATGGCCTTTGTCCTGATATCTCATCTGGACCCCACCCATATCAGTATCCTGCCGGAGCTGATTCAGAAAAAAACACAGATGAAGGTCCATCAGATAACAGACGGGCTTACGATTCAGCCCAACAGGATCTATGTGATTCCGCCCAACAAGGATATGGCCATTTTAAACGGCACCCTCCAGCTCATGGATCTGCCCCAGCCCAGGGGATTCAACCTTCCCATTGACAGTTTTTTCAAATCCCTGGCCCAGGACCAGGGCCCGGATGCCATCGGCATTATCCTGTCGGGAACCGGCAGTGACGGCAGTCTCGGAGTCAGACAGATCAAGGGGGAACTGGGCATGGTCATGGTCCAGGACGAGGATTCCGCCAAATATGCAGGCATGCCCCGAAGTGCCGCTGCCACAGGCCTTGTGGATTATGTCCTGGCTGCGGACAAGATGCCCGAAGCGCTGGTTAAATATACCCGGCATGCTTTTGTCAAACCCCGGGACCCGATTACGAAAGATGAAAAACAAACTCAGAATGCGCTGCAAAAAATTTATATTCTTCTTCGAACCCATACCCATCATGATTTTTCCCTTTACAAGAAAAATACCATTGTCCGGCGGGTGGAACGGCGGATGCATGTGCATCAGATCGATAATATTCAAGATTATCAGACCTTTCTGACCCGAAGCGAGCGTGAGATCCATGTCCTGTTCAAAGACTTTTTGATCGGTGTAACCAGCTTTTTCAGAGATCCTGACGCCTTTGCCGTGCTCAAGGAAAAATATGTGCCCGAACTTCTGGCTGATAAACCGGAAGGGGCCATGGTCAGAATCTGGGTGACCGGATGCAGCACGGGGGAAGAGGCCTATTCCATGGCGATTTTAGTGCAGGAATGCATGGAAAAAATGAACCGGCATTTCAATGTCCAGATATTTGCCACGGATATTGATCCGGATGCCATCAATACCGCCAGATCCGGACGCTATCCTTTAAGCATATCAGCCGATCTCGATACGAGAAGATTAAAACAGTTTTTCACCAAACAAGACAATCACTACAAGGTCAAAAAACCCATCCGGGAAATGCTGGTGTTTGCATTGCAGGACCTGATCAAAGATCCGCCTTTCACAAAACTGGATATTATTACCTGCAGAAATCTTCTGATCTACCTGGAGCCGGAATTGCAGAAAAAACTGTTTCCCGTGTTTCATTACAGTCTGATGCCGGCGGGTCTCTTGTTCATCGGTTCATCCGAGTCTCTGGGCCAGGAAACCACCCTGTTTGAAATTTGTGACCGGAAATGGAAAATATTCAAACGCAAATCAGGCGTGTCAAATGCCAAGCCCATATTGAATCTGCCGGTCCCGGCATCTCCTGAAGCTCCTTCGGTCATCAACCCCCCTGAAGCAGTCACAAGGGCGGAAGAGATCAACAGCTTTAAACTGGTGGAAACCATTTTGCAGGAAAGCGACACCCCTCCCTGCGTCATTATAGATGAAAAATTAAATATCGTGTATATCCACGGCCGGACGGGAAAATATCTGGAACCCGCCGCCGGCAGGGCGTGTTTCAATATTCTGGACATGGCCCGGCCCAGTCTGAAAACCGTGCTGGCATCGGCTATCCGAAAATCCGCGGGCATGAAGCAGGAAGTTGTCTGCAAAGAGGTTGATATCGAAGACAACGGCGGCACCATCAAGATTGACCTGACGGTAAAGCCGGTCCCGGCATACGGGGCCCTTCGCGGCATGCTCATGGTGGTGTTCAATGATGAAAAAAAAACAAAAACCAGGCCCAGGCCCAAAGCCCCCCGGAAAAACGATACCATAAACCGGCTTGAACAGGAGCTGCAATACACCAAAGAAAACTTGCAGACCACCATTGAAGAGCTGGAAACCGCCAATGAGGAACTCCAGTCCACCAATGAAGAACTCCAGTCCGCCAATGAGGAACTGCAATCCACCAATGAGGAGCTGGAAACTTCAAAAGAGGAGCTCCAGTCTTTGAATGAGGAGTCCGCCACCGTGAATGCGGAACTCCAGGGCCGGCTCGATGAATTGTCCGATGCCAATGACGACATGAAAAATCTGTTGAATTCCACCCAGATCGGGACGATTTTTCTGGACATGGACATGAATATCCGGCGGTTCACCGACCGAATCATTGACTTGATTCCTCTGGCAGCAAGCGATATCGGCCGGCCGGTCAGCCATTTTGCCACACAATTAAAACAATTTCACATTGTGGATCATGCCCTGCAGGTCTTAAAAGATCTGATCCCCCGGGAATTTGAAGTGGAAAGCCTGGACAACAAGTTATTCAGAACAAGGATCATGCCGTACCGCACCATGCTAAATGTCATTGACGGCGTGGTGGTGACCTTTGAAGATATCACTGAATTCAATCGGTATCGCCTGACGGCCCATCGCCTGTCCGTGATTATGGATTCAAAGGATGCCATCCTGATCCAGGATAAAAATGGCGCGATTTCCTTCTGGAACCGGGGGGCCGCCGACATGTACGGGTATACGGAATCCGAGGCCCTGAAAATGAATATCAAGGACATGATCCCCCAAAAAAATCATACAGCGTTTCTGGAATTGATAGACAAGGCGTTTGCCGGCAAATTGTTCGACAGCCTTGAAACCTGTCGAATCACCCGGTCAGGCGCTGTTCTGAAGGTCTGGGTGATGGTTTTGGCACTGCGGAATGAAAAGGATATGACCAACGGGGTCGTCACCATTGAGAGGATCATCCCGGAGACAGAATGAATCAGATGAAAAATATAACAGCCGAAGAAAAATTCAATGCATTGCGCCGGCAGGCGGAAGCATTGATGGCAAAACCGGATTATTCAAAACGATCGGTCGCGTTGGACGACCCGCTCCAGTTAATTCATGAACTCCAGACCTTCCAGATTGAACTGGAACTGCAAAACGAAGAGCTTCTCCGGGCCCAGCAGGAATTGATGGAATTTAAAATCCATTATACCCAGTTGTATGATTTCACGCCTGTGGGATATGTCACCCTGGATGCAAAAGGAAAGATCTTCGATGCCAACATGACCCTGGCCCGGATGCTGGAAACGGAAAGGGGTGCTCTTGTCAACCGGTCCCTTTCCGACCATATCCTTTCTCAGGACCAGGATATTTATTACCTGCACCTGCAAGCACTTTTTACGTACAAAAAAAGACAGATCTGTGACCTTAAAATGAAAAAAAAGGAGGGGGCTTTTCTGGATGTGCAGCTGGAAAGCACGGCGATCCCGGAGTCCTGTCAGGGGGAAGCCCGGTTTCGCACCGTCATCATTGATGTCTCCGACCGGAAGCGCACCGAGCGGTTACTCAAATACGGCCGGCATCAATTGGAATCGGTTCTGAACCGGATTGAATCCAGTGTCTATGTGGCGGACATGACCTCCCATAAAATTCTTTTTATGAACACGTACATGAAAAAAAAGCACCAGGCAGATCTGACCGGCCAGGTCTGCTGGGCAGCCATCCATGGAAAGCAGACCGGGCCCTGTGACATCTGTAACAACGACACGCTGGTGGATGAAGACGGCAACCCCACAGAGCCATGTATCTGGGAAGTTTACGACCAGGAATCTGATCAATGGCATGAACTGACCAGCCTGGCCGTCCCGTGGACCGACGGCCGGCTGGTGCGCCTGGAAATCGCCAGGGACATCACCCGGCGCAAAAAAGCTGAAAAGCAGCAAAAAGAGATCACGCTGACCCTTGAAGAAAAAGTAAAGCAAAGAACGGCGGAACTGGAAGATATGAATGCCACTTTGAGAATATTGCTGAAAAAAAGAGAAGAAGATAAAAATGAAATCGGAGAAAATATCTTTGCCAATCACAAACTCATCCTGGCCCCCATCATCGAGAATCTGAAAAAAAACCTGACCCTGGAAAGCCAGAAGGATATGATGGATATCCTGGAAACGGAGTTGAAAAATATCATTTCGCCTTTTTCAAAAAAATTATCCGATCACATGGTGAATTTAACGCCCATGGAAATTCATGTCGCCGATCTGGTGAAGTTCGGAAAAACCAATAAAGAGATTTCGGAAATCACGCACAGCTCCATCCACACCATCTCCCGCCATCGCGAAAATATCCGGAAAAAGATCGGCTTGAAAAACAAAAAAATAAATCTTCGCTCCTTTCTCCTGACGCTGGAATAATGCCTATTTTAAATAGGTGATCCGTTGGTTTTTTTCTGCCTTTCTGTGTTGTTGACCTAAGAGACGATTCCCTTTAGAGTGAAAGATGTCATAACAGCCGGAAAATCTTGATCTGATATCTTTTTAACCGGAATACCGGCTCAAAATCCGTTCACATTTTCTATCCCGGCAGGGAAAAGGAAAAACTGAGGTTGCGAATGAACAAAAAAGACATGATCCAGGAAAAATTTGATGAATTGCGCCGAGAGGCGGAAGCGTTGATGATGGAAAAAGGGTTTGAAAGCCAGTCCGTGGTCGACCGTGATCACCTTGAACTGATTCAGGAACTCCAGACCATTCAGGTTGAGCTGGAACTGCAAAATGAGGAGTTGCAGCGCTCCCAGCAGGAACTCATGGAATTTAAAACGCGGTATACGGAACTGTATGATTTTACCCCTGTGGGGTATGTCTGCCTGGATAAAAAAGGCGTGATCCGCAATGCCAACCTGACTTTGGCCGACATGCTGTCATTGGAAAGAAGTTCGCTGATCGACCAGCCTTTAACCCGTCATGTTTTTTTCGAAGACCAGGATATCTATTACGGGCATCTGAAAGATCTGGCCGAGTCGAAACAGCGGCAGATATGTGAACTGCGCATGAAAAAATCAGACGGCACCCTTGTGGATGTGCAGCTGGAAAGCACGGTGTTTCCATATCAAAGCTGGAGACCGGAACAATTCAGAACCGTGATCATTGACATCACTGAACGCAAACAGATGGAAAAGGAACAAGACGCGTTACGGGGACGGCTTTATCAGAGTCATAAAATGGAGTCCATCCGGACCATTGCCGGCGGGATTGCCCATGATTTCAACAATATCTTGTTCATTATCATCGGGAATATTGACATGGCCGTTGAAGAAACCAAAGACTGGCATCCGGTCTATCCCAAACTCCAAAGAATCCGGAACGCTGCCGAGCGGGCCGCAGGAATTGTCAAGCTGCTCTTGAACTTCAGCCGGACCTCGGACGAAAAACAAACCCCCGTGGACTTGATTGATGTGATCAAAGATTCGCTTGTTTTACTGCGGGCGTCCATCCCGACCTTCATCGATATTCATACGAAATTCCCGGATCAGCCAGTGATGATTCTTTCGGACAAGATCCAGATCGGCCAGATTCTGATGAATTTATGCACCAAT
Organism: Desulfotignum balticum DSM 7044; assembly: GCF_000421285.1. Lineage (GTDB taxonomy): Bacteria > Desulfobacterota > Desulfobacteria > Desulfobacterales > Desulfobacteraceae > Desulfotignum > Desulfotignum balticum. Next base: position 4,753,552 of record NZ_ATWO01000001.1, on the reverse strand, counting down.
GCTTCCCAGGCAATGGAAAAGACCGGGGGACTTCTCGAGATCAGGGTGGAAACAAAAATTTTGCCGGAAGGGGCTGCTGAAGACTGTCCGGCCGGGAAGTATGCAGAGATGATGGTGAAAGACAACGGCCCTGGAATTGATCCCGGCATCCTGAACCGTATTTTTGATCCCTATTTTACCACCCGGGCCGTGGGAAAAGGGTCCGGCCTGGGACTGGCCGTTGTTTACACCATTGTTAAAAATCACAAAGGGACCATTACCGTTCAAAACCGGCCGGAAGGCGGGACCCTGTTTACGATGCGCTTCCCCGTGGTGGACCGGAAACCCGAGACAAAGATCAAATCCATGAATGATTCGTTTCATGGCACGGAGCGAATCCTTTTTGTGGATGATGAGGTGAACATTGCCGAGATGGCTCAGGAAGCATTGAAATTGTTTGATTACAGGGTCGAAGCCATGGTCAGACCCGGAAGATGCGCTGGCGCTGTTTAAATTGAACCCCGGCTATTTTGATGCGGTCATTACGGATATGACCATGCCCAAAATGACGGGTGCGAAACTGGCTGAAGAATTGATCCGGATCCGGCCCGATATCCCCATTGTTCTGTGCACGGGCCACAGCTCCCTGATTGATGAGGAAAAAGCCCGGCAACTGGGAATTGCGGCCTATATGATGAAACCGGTCTCCATGTCGAAAATTGCCGAAACCATACGAAAACTGATGGATCAAAAAAATTAACCCCTGTTTTTTAAAGGAGTGTCCGCGATGTTATTAATGAACGTCATCAAATCAAGAGGATATATCATGATGTTGAATGAACTGGCCAATCAGGTGATAAAACTGAAGCGTTTGCGAACGGAAGATGTCCGGCGAAACAGAACCAGAAATCTGGTCCTGGGGGCCGGTATCGGCTCCGTGGTGGGCGTTGCCGCCGGCATCCTGTTTGCCCCGAAATCCGGCAGAGAAACCCGGCATCTCATTGCCGACCGGACCGGTCAAACCATTAAAAATCTGAAAGACAATGTGGCGGCCACCAAAGAGAAAATCGTGGCTTCGGCTAAGGAAACCAAAGAAAAACCTTCAGAATAGAAGGAGGCCATTTTTATGCAAGGTTCCATTACCTGGAATGAACTGGGCGTATTTATTATTTTTGTGTTTTTTGCAGTGGCCGGCGGCTATGCCGTTATCACGTTGAAAAACGTGAACCGGCTTGTCAAAGAAGCCGCAGGTCTGCTGCAAAAAAACAAAGACCAGTTGAACGAGATTATTCCCAATATTCATGAAATTTCAGTGAATACAAAAAGCATGAGCAAGAATTTAAAAAAAAGTGTTGAAGAGGCGGGAGAGGCCGTCCGGACGATTTCCCATGAAACAACGGATACGGTATTGACCATTACTGAAACGGCGGATTCCCTGGCAAAATATGCCCTGGTGATCGGAGAAATCGTTCAGATAGTGGTCAATATGTTTTCATCCAGTGAGAAAGGAGTAAAATAAAAATTTTTGAAATCCTTCAAAAATGTCCGGACCCCTGCCTTTCAGGAAAGGATCTGAAAATGCAAAAAGCGTTTATAAACGTATTTAACAATGTCCTGGGATCGGTGCGTGAACCCCTTCTGGTACTGGATAACAGTCATAAGGTGGTCGGCGCCAACCCGTCTTTTTACAAAAATTTCTGTGTCACCCAGGAAAATACGGAAGGTGCATTGATCTATGATCTTGGCAACGGGCAATGGAATATCCCCAAACTCAGGGAATTGCTGGAAGAGGTGCTGCCCCAGAATTGTGTATTCAATGATTTTGAAGTGGAACATTCTTTTGAAAATATCGGCCCCAAGATCATGCATCTGAATGCCAGAAAAATCAACCTGAAATCAATCGATGCCCAGCTGATTCTTCTGGCCATCGAGGATGTGACGGAGCGGGAACATTATAAGCGGAACCTTGAAGAGATTGTGGAAGCCCGCACATCTGAACTTGCCCTGGCCAGACAGGCGGCGGAAAAAGAAAAGGAAACCGCAGAAACAGCCCTGCTGGAAATACAAAAGCTGAAAAAGCAGCTGGAAGGGGAAAAAGCGTATCTGACCGAAGAGATCAAACTGGAACACAACCATGAAAATATCATCGGTAAAAGCGATGCACTCAAATACGTGCTCTATAAGGTCGAACAGATTGCCGCCACCCATACCACGGTCCTGGTTCTGGGCGAAACCGGAACGGGAAAGGAACTTGTGGCCCGGGCCGTTCATCACAGCAGTCCGCGCAGAAAAAGGGCTTTGGTCAAAATCAACTGCGCCGCATTGCCGGCCAACCTGATTGAAAACGAATTGTTCGGTCATGAAAAAGGGGCGTTTACCGGTTCCAGCGCCAGGCAGCTGGGACGGTTCGAGATTGCAAACGGGGCCACGCTCTTTCTGGATGAAATCGGAGAACTGCCCCTGGAGTTGCAGGGCAAACTGCTTCGCGTGATCCAGGACGGGGAGTTTGAACGCCTGGGCAGCCCCCATACCATCAAGGTGGACGCCAGGATCATTGCCGCCACCAATCGGAATCTGGAACAGGAAGTAAAAAAAGGCAATTTCCGGGAAGATCTCTGGTACCGGCTGAATGTGTTTCCCATTACCATGCCGCCCCTTCGGGACCGAATAGAGGACATCCCGCTTCTGGTGGCTTTTTATGTCAAAAAAATTGCCAGGCGCCTGGGTAAAGATACCCCCATTGTTCCCAAACTGATGATGGATACATTTTTAAATTATGACTGGCCGGGAAATGTCCGGGAGCTGGAGAATATTCTGGAGCGTGCCGTGATCATTTCGTCAGGCCCGAAACTGCGCATGGTGGATGATTTTAACAAGCCGCTGGCTTCTTTAGGCAACACCCATAAAATAAAGGAATCAAAAACACTGGAACAAGTGGAACACGACCATATTGTCCAGGTTCTGGAACAGACCAACTGGAAAGTCAGCGGGAAAAACAGTGCAACCCAGATTCTCGGACTCAACCGCAGCACCCTGCGCGCCCGGATGCGAAAGCTGGATATCATAAAACCCTGAACGGCCATATTTGGCCTTTGGTAATATAAGGAAACCCTTGAGATGAAAATTTTATTCATTTACCCTGAATTTCCGGATACGTTCTGGTCTTTCACCCATGCCTTAAGCTTTATCGGAAAAAAAGCGGCTTTTCCGCCGCTGGGATTGATCACTGTGGCGGCCCTGGTGCCTGAAAACTGGGAGAAACGCCTGAAGGATACGAATGTGGAGCGCCTCAAAGACAAGGATATTGCCTGGGCCGATCTGGTGTTTATCGGCGGCATGGCCGTTCAGCGCACATCCACCCGGCAGATCATCGATCGCTGTAAAACATTGAATGTCACGGTTGTGGCCGGCGGGCCGCTGTTTACTTGTGAACCCGAAGCGTTCATGGACGTGGACCACCTGGTGCTGGATGAAGCAGAACTGACCCTGCCTGAATTTTTGTCGGATCTTGGCAACGGCCGGGTAAAAAAAATATACCGGGCCGACGGATTCTGTGATCCTGATGACACCCCCGTGCCTTTGTGGGGGCTGTTAAACATGAAACGATATGCATCCATGAGCTTGCAGTTTTCCAGGGGCTGCCCCTTTAACTGCGATTTCTGTAACGTGACGGCCTTGTTCGGCCACATCCCCCGGTTAAAAAAAGCCGACCGGATCATCCTGGAACTGGATCATATTTATGCGGCAGGCTGGCGGGGCAGTATCTTTTTTGTGGATGATAATTTTATCGGCAATAAAGGGTATTTAAAAAAACATCTGCTCCCGGCCCTGATTGACTGGCGCAAAGATAAAAAAGGCTGTGTGTTTTTTACGGAATCCTCCATCAATCTGGCGGATGATCCTGAACTTTTAGACATGATGGTAAAAGCCGGGTTTGATTCCGTGTTCATCGGCATTGAATCCCCGGATGAGGTCAGTTTGGCCGAATGTCATAAAATTCAGAATAAGAACAGAAATCTTCTGGAAAGCGTGGGCATCATCCACCGGTCCGGGATGCAGGTCATGGGCGGTTTCATTGTCGGGTTTGACAGTGACGGGCCGTCCATTTTTCAGCGCCAGATCGATTTTATCCAGAAAAGCGGCATTGTCACGGCCATGGTGGGCATGCTCCAGGCCATTCCCGGAACCCGGCTGTTTGACCGGCTGCAGCAGGAAAGCCGGGTGGCACAATCCTTTTCCGGGGACAATGTAAACGGCACCACCAATATCATCCCCAAGATGGGCATGGACAATCTGCTCAACGGATACCAGGCCATCATGAAACAGATCTATCAGCCGAAAAACTATTACCGCCGGATCAGGACCTTATTGCTGGAGCTCAAAGCCCCTGAAATCGTAGCGTCGATTGATTTTCAGCGGTTTCTTTCCTTTTTCAGGGCCGGGTTGCGGCTCGGGGTTTTCGGAAAAGAACGGTTCCACTACTGGAATCTGATTGCCTGGACCCTGGTCCGAAAACCAAAACTGGTGCCCACAGCCATCACCCTTTCCATTTACGGGTATCATTACCGGAAAATCTGCGAGCGGTATATTTTTGAAAAGAAACGCGTATGACAATGACACCGAAACAGGATGAAGAGATCAAGTCCATTGCCGTCATCGGCAATTATCTGCCCCGGCAGTGCGGCATTGCCACCTTTACCAGCGATCTGGTGGAAGGATTGTCCTCTTTGTCGCCGAACATCGATTGCTGGACGGTGGCAATGAATGACACATTTAAAGGATATCCCTACCCTGAAAAAGTCCGCTTTGAAATCAACCAGAACATTTTGGCGGATTACGGGGTTGCATCCCAGTTTTTAAATATCAGCGAGGTTGATATCGTCTGCATCCAGCATGAATTCGGTATTTTCGGCGGCGCTGCCGGCAGTCATCTGCTCAAACTGCTGGGCGACCTTCACATGCCCGTGGTGACAACGTTGCATACGGTGTTAAAAGACCCTGCCCCGGAATACCGGGATGTCATGTGCAAACTCAGTGATCTGTCGGACAAACTCGTGGTCATGAGCCATAAGGCAAAAGGGTTCCTGGAAGATATCTATGGGGTCCCCCGGGAGAAAATCGCCTTTATCCATCACGGGATACCGGACATGCCCTTTATCGATTCCAGCTTTAACAAAGATAAATTTGAAGTGGAAGGCAAAAAAGTATTGCTGACCTTTGGCCTTTTGTCTCCGAGCAAAGGCATTGAAATCGCGTTGCAGGCCCTTCCCGCCGTCCTTAAAAAACATCCGGATGTGGTCTATATCATTCTGGGCCGCACCCATCCCCATGTCTTGAAATCTGATGGGGAAGCCTACCGGATCATGCTCCAGCAGATGGTTCACAAACTGGGGATCAACCGGCATGTCATTTTTCAAAACAGTTTTACGGCCTTGCGGGAACTGGGTGAATTTCTCGGCATTGCCGATCTGTATATCTCCCCATATCCTGAAGAGGCCCAGATTACCTCCGGGACCCTGGCCTATGCCATGGGAACGGGCAAGGCCATTATTTCAACCCCGTATTGGTATGCCGTTGAAATGCTGGCGGACGGCCGGGGAAAAATCGTGCCCTTTAAAGATCCAAACGCCCTGGCAGAACAGATCAATGCCCTTCTGGACAATGACGGCCAACGGCATGCCATGCGCAAAAAAGCCTATACCTTTACACGTGAAGCCGTGTGGAAAGAGGTGTCAAAGCGCTATCTGGAGGTTTTCAAAGAGGTCCGTCAAAACCGCATCCGCCATCCGCGGCCCAGGTATTCCTATATTAAAAACGTTGAGGCCATCACCCGTTTCGATCTGCCCGAGATCAAGCTGGATCATCTCAAGGCCATGACCGATGACACAGGTCTTTTCCAGCATGCCAATCATACCATCCCGGACAGGGCCCATGGATACTGCACGGATGATAATGCCAGGGCCCTGCTGACGGCTGTCCTGGGGCAAAAATACCTGCCGGCCAACGGATTTGGCCTGGATGCCCTGGCCGGCCATTATCTGGGGTTTCTTTTATATGCCTTTGATGAAAAAAAAGGCCGGTTCCGCAATTTTATGGACTATTCCCGGCAGTGGGTGAAAGAGACCGGGTCTGAAGATTCCCATGGCCGGTCGCTCTGGTGCCTGGGAAAGGCCGTGGCCTATCTGGAAAATCCCAGCCACATGGCCGTGAGCACGGTGTTGTTCAAAAAGGCCCTGGGGGTTGCGGAACATTTTTTTGCCCCCCGGGCCGTGGCGTTCACTCTCATCGGTCTGGATGCCTACCTGGGCAAATTTTGTGGAGACAGCGATGCCAGAAGGATCAGGGATATTCTGGCGGACCGGCTGTTTGTCCAGTTTAAAGATCATGGGACCACAGACTGGCCCTGGCCTGAAGATGGTTTAAATTATGCCAATGCCAAACTGCCCCAGGCCCTGATTTTGTCCGGAAAAAGGATGCAGCGCAGCGATATGGTGGATATGGGGCTTGTTTCCCTTAAATGGCTTCTGGCCGTCCAGACCCATGATCATCATTTTGCGCCCATCGGCAGCAACGGCTGGTATCAGAAAGGGGAAAAAAGGACCCGGTTCGACCAGCAGCCCATTGAAGCCAAAGCCATGGTCGATGCCTGCGTGGACGCCTATAATATCACCCGGGACCGGCAGTGGTTTGAAAACAGCGTCATGAGTTTTAACTGGTTTCTCGGGCACAATGATCTGAATATGCCCCTGTATGACCCCAGGACCGGCGGTTGCCGGGACGGGCTTATGGTGGACGGCATCAACCAGAATCAGGGGGCCGAATCCACGCTGGCATGGCTTTTATCCTTGCTGAACCTGCAAAAGCTCTATGCCGATGAAATACTCAACCAACCGCCGTTATTCCAGTCCCCCGGATATTAAATAACGGCCATGCCCTGCTGGGCACAACAAATCATGAAAGCTGTTAGCTTTTAGCCGACAGGTATTGGCTTAAAACTTAAAACTTAAAACTTAAAACTTAAAACTTAAAACTTAAAACTTTAAAGGAAACCTGATGCGCATTGCCATGCTGTCCCCCATTGCCTGGCGGACGCCGCCCGTGCACTACGGCCCCTGGGAAAAAGTGGCCTCCCTTTTAACGGAAGGCCTGGTGAAACGGGGCCTTGATGTCACCCTGTTCGCCACAAAAGATTCTTTGACCCATGCTACCCTGCATGCGGTTTGCGCGAAAGGATATGAAGAAGATCCCACCATCATCCCAAAGGTGTCTGAATGCCTTCATATTTCCGAACTGTTTGATCATGCCGACGCATTCGACATCATTCACAACCATTTTGATTTTCTGCCCTTAACCTATACGGGACTGACCCGCACCCCCGTGGTCACCACCATCCACGGGTTTTCATCCCCGCAGATTCTGCCGGTGTTTAAAAAATACAACAAAAAAACCTTTTATGTGTCCATCAGCGATGCCGACCGAAACCCGGATCTTGATTATATCAGGACCATTCATCACGGGATTGATCTGGCGGAATTTGATTTTCAGCCCCATCCTGAAGATTATCTTTTGTTTCTGGGCCGGTTCCACCCGGATAAGGGGGCCAAAGAGGCCATCGAAGTTGCCCGGGCCTCGGGCAGAAAACTGATCATGGCCGGGATCATCCAGGATGAGACCTATTTCAATGCACATATCAAACCGGTGATCGATGGGGACCAGGTAACCTATCTGGGAAGCATCGGGCCGGAAAAAAGAAATGAGGTGCTGGGCAAGGCCGCAGCGTTGCTGCATCTCATCAATTTTGACGAACCCTTCGGCCTGAGTGTCATTGAATCCATGGCCTGCGGCACCCCCGTGATTGCCGTCAACCGGGGCAGCATGCCAGAACTGATCCGGGACAAGGAGAACGGGTTCCTGGTTTCCAATATTCAAGAGGCAATCCGTGCAGTTGACCGTATCAGCGGCATTGACCGGGCATTTTGCCGGAAAACCGTTTCCGATCATTTCACGGTTGATCATATGGTTGATAACTATATCCAGGTGTATGAAAAGATCTGTGAAATGACAAAGCGGGAAGATCACCGGCCCTGGGGATTTTACCGGATTCTTTCCGATGAAAATACGTTTAAGAATAAAAAAATAACGGTGTATCCGGGAAAACGCTTGAGCCTCCAGCGTCATCAGCACAGGGATGAACACTGGTTTGTGGTCAGCGGAAAAGGCATCTGCACCCTGGATGGCGCAGAAAATAGGCTTGTGGCCGGACAATCCATAAATATCCCGCGTAAATCCGTTCACAGAATTCAAAATGACGGCATAAAAAATCTCGTATTTACGGAAGTTCAGACCGGCGATTATTTTGGTGAAGATGATATTGAACGCCTGGAAGATGATTTTGGCAGAAATTAACACACAGAAAAAGGTTGTCATGAATACCCGAAAAGATATCATTACGCGCTGTGCACACAATCCCATCCTGACAAAAAAAGATGTCCCCTATCCCGTGGCAACGGTTCACAATGCCGGCGTGGTCAAATATCAGGGGCAGTATATCATGCTGTTCAGATCCCATCTTTACAACGGGCGCTCCATCATCGGCCGGGCGGACAGCCGGGATGGATTTTCATTTACCGTTGCCCCGGAACCCTTTTTAATCCCGGCGAAAGCGGGTGTGTTTGCCGAGTATGAAGCCTTTGGCGTCGAAGATCTGCGCATCAATCCCGTGGGAGATGAATTTTTGCTCACCTACAGTGCCTATTCTTGTCACGGGGTCTGTATTGCCCTGGCCAGGACGACTGATTTTAAAACCGTCGAACGCATTGCCCTGATCACCCAGGCGGATCTGCGCAACGTGGTCATCTTTCCTGAAAAAATAAACGGCCGGTATGTGCGTCTGGACCGGCCCCATTCGGAAATATCCCCCTGGTCCATCTGGATTTCCTATTCGCCGGATCTGATTCACTGGGGGGATTCAAAAGTGATCATAAAACCTTTGACCTATCACTGGGATGAAATGAAAATCGGGCCCGGGGCCCCGCCCATAAAAACCGGTAAAGGCTGGCTGAATATCTATCACGGGGTGTTCAAAACCATGTCCGGAACCGTGTACCGGCTCGGCGCTGCCCTGCATGCCCTGGATGACCCGGCAAGAATCATCGGCGTTTCCGATGACTGGATCCTCCAGCCCGAAGATTTCTGGGAAAGGGTCGGCTATGTTCCCAATGTGGTGTTTACCTGCGGTGCGGTTCCGGAAGAGGACGGTACGGTGAAAATTTACTGGGGAGGGGCGGATACGGTCATGTGTGCGGGTACGGCAACGCTTGACGATCTTGTGTCTCTTTGCCTCACTTCTTCCCGGCCGGCCATGTGACAGACGTCACAAAAGGGCAATGGTCATATATGACCTTTGCTTTTATAATTTTGTATTTACTTTAAGGAAATTCGTATATGAAGGAAAAACACCGTCTGCAACTGAAAGTGACAAGAAAACCCAACAAGATCATCGGGGATATCTCCCGGGTCATTACACGGCCCCATCTGCCGGATGATTCCCATCGCATATCCAGAATTATCGGGCGGATCATGGATCTGCCCGATGCGTTTGCCAATGATCTGATGGCAAAAATACTCAAAGACTTTTCAGGCCGGCACGAAGACCTTCATCATGTTTTTGATAAGCACCTGGACCGGGTAAGGGATTTTTTGCCCGAGCATGTATTACTCAAAGATGTTCAAAAGGAATTGATCGGTGCTTATTTTACAAAAGAATATGCCATAGAGTCGGCCGCACTTTTCAACCCGTCCATCGTGCCCCATCCGGATCAGACCGACCTTGAAAAAGGCAGCCTCAGGTTTGTCATGAGTCTGAGGGCCACGGGTGAAGGCCATATTTCTTCCATTGTGTTTCGAAGCGGAATTCTTGACCGGCACAACACCTTTCGGTTTGATCCGGTCAGTGAGTTTGTGGAAACCCCGGATTTAAAACAGGATTCTGTCTACAACCGATCCGTTTTCCAGCGGAAGCTGGATGAAATGAAGGCCAACAACGAAATCAGCACCTATATTCTCGGCCGCCTGCCCGAAGAATTCCTTTTTAAGGAACTTATCGAACAAATCCGTATCCTCAACGCAAATCCGCAATTTTCTGCAGCCAAACAGAAAACAACTTTTGGTTTTATGACCTGGCTTGCCGATTCCAATTATGAAGTGGACTTTCATGCTGATCACAGAATTTCCGAACGGGTCATCTTCCCGGTTTCGAGAAATGAGAGCCGGGGGATTGAAGATGCCCGGTTTGTTCAATTTTTCGATGATAACCAGGAGAGCACCTATTACGCCACCTATACGGCTTATAACGGGGTGACCATTTTACCCCAGTTGATCGAAACAAAGGATTTCATTCATTTCAAAATTCTGACACTCAACGGCAAGGCGGTCCAGAACAAGGGCATGGCCCTTTTCCCCCGGAAAATAAAGGGTCAATATGCCATGCTTTCCCGCCAGGGAGGCGAAAACAACCATATCATGTTTTCAGACAACCTGCATTTCTGGCAGACTTCCGAAGTGATCCAGGAACCTGAATACCCCTGGGAATTTTTCCAGATCGGCAATTGCGGATCCCCCGTAGAGACTGATAAAGGATGGATCGTACTGACCCACGGGGTCGGGCCCATGCGCCAGTATTGCATCGGCGCCATCCTGCTGGATCTGGAAAACCCGGCACGCGTCATTGCCCGCCTGGATGAACCGCTTCTGACCCCCAATGAGAAAGAACGGGAGGGATATGTCCCCAATGTGGTTTATTCCTGCGGTTCCATCATTCACCAGAAGGAACTGGTCATTCCATATGCCATGTCTGATGTTAATTCCGGTGTGGCAACCGTTGAAGTCAAAAAATTGATACAGTGTATGCATGCCGTCATGTAACCCATAAAAAAGGAGAAAAAGATATGAAAAAAGCAGCCGATAAAAATGCAATAGGCAAAAATGCACATCCGCCTGGATATTATGGCAGGAAAATGATGAGTGCCTCAGATTGGGCAGGATCGCAAATCCAGAAATGGCAGAGAGAAGAAAAAGAAAGAAAAAATCTTGAAGATTTTTCACAAAAAAACTGCATTTGTATCTCTCGGGGTGCGGGCGTCGGGGCTTTGGAGGTGGCGGAATTTTTGTCGGAAAGGACCGGATATCGTGTGATTGATAGAGAAATAATGGAATATATGGCAAATGATTCTACTTTGACTGAAAAGATCATTGAATTTTATGATGAACGGGTTCCGGGAAAGATGAGAGAATTGCTTGCAGCGCTCTCCATTGAAAAGAAATTCTTCAAAAACGATTATATCCAGCAGCTGGCAAAAACGGTTACCGCACTGGCACATGCTGAGCCGACGATATTTGTGGGCCGGGGAACCCACTTGATTCTGCCCCGTCATACGATTTTGTCCGTACAATTGATATGCAGCAGGAATCGCCGGATTGCGAGACTGTCAAATATGCTGGGTGTTGATGAAGGCGAAGCCGAGAAAAGAGTAAACATCATGGATGATGAACATCATGAATTTTTTAATGCCGTTTTTCTCAGGGAAAAAATTGCATCTGATGAATTTGATCTGGTCATTAATATGGATTTTTTTGATTCAGAATACCCGGTGGCTCAAATCATTGCATGTGCATTTGAACAAAAATTTCAGACTTTTTGAATGCTAAAACCCACAGACGTCGATGAGAGATAAGGAAAATCCAAATAAAGGTCACAAATGTTCGCCAGAGGAAAGGAGGTGATTAAGATGCCGGATAAAGATGGCACCGGACCAAAAGGTCAGGGCCCCAAAGACGGTAAAGGCAAGGGTAAGGGTAAGCGCACCGGACCTGGTCAGGGACCGATGACCGGAGGAAAGGAAGGAACCAGGAAAACAACCAAAAAGTAAGCCGGAGTACTGAACTTTCAACCCGCAGATCCAAATGACCACCGGCGTTAAACCGGTGGTCATTTGGTAGTAAAAGCCATTCGTTTGTCAGTTGTGGCATAAAGCTTGCTGTTAAATATTTCCGGTCAAAGAAAAATTTGCTTTATAACCCTTTAAATTGGAGAAATATTATGCAGCGGTTTATATTTCAGATGAGTTTTATTCTGGCGCTTGTTTTTGCCGGGATATGGTCGACGGGAACGGTACTCGCAGATAAACCCGAAAGGGGTGGCGATAAAAATCGGGAGAATCACAGATACGAAGAAAAACGTGAAAATCACAGATACGATAAAAAGCAAGAGAATTACAGAGATGAAGAAAGACGTGATAACCACAGATATGACAGGACGCCTAGGCAGGGGTCCTATGACGGGACAACCGGAAATGGAGACCGGAAGAGCGGGTACTTCAGCGAAAATAAAAAAAAATTCATCCACCAATATTATTCCGATCGATTTCGAAAAGGGCACTGCCCGCCGGGGTTGCTCAAAAAGGACAACGGGTGCCTCCCCCCCGGTCAAGCAAAAATGTGGAAAAAAGGGCAACCGCTTCCCAGAGAAGTGATCTTCTATGATCTTCCGTCAAGCATCCTTGATCAATTGGGAGAGCCGCCACCGCAACACCGCTTTGTGCGCGTGGCCCGGGATATCCTGCTGATTTCGACAGGAACAGGAATCGTGCTGGACGCTTTTGAGGATATCGGCCGGTAAAAAATAGGGAAAAATATGGGACAATATCATTTAAAAAACATGTTCAACCCCCGCCGCATCGCAGTGGTGGGGGCCAGTAAGAAAAAGGGAACCATCGGCCATGCGCTGATGAAAAATCTGATCGAGGGCGGATTTGCAGGAAAGATTCTGCCGGTGAATCCCAAATATAAAACCATAAAAGATCATGACTGCGTAAAATCGGTCCGTGATCTGATGCCGGGGGTGGATCTTGCCATTATTGCCACCCCCATTCACACGGCCATTGATATTGTGACAGACTGTGTCGAAAAAAAGATGCGCAGTGCGATTATTATTTCGGCCGGCGGCAGGGAAGTGGGGGACCAGGGCCGTGAAATCGAGGATCAGATTCAAAAGATTGCCTATGACGGCGGGCTTCGCATCCTGGGGTCCAACTGCATGGGGCTGATCCGGCCGGGGGTGAACCTCAATGCCGGGTTTGCCTCGGACATGCCCCGGGCCGGAAACCTGGCCGTTGTCTCCCAGAGCGGTGCCATATGCGGCGCCATTCTGGATATGGCCGCCAAAGAGCGCATGGGATTCAGCCATTTTGTGAGCATCGGGTCCATGCTGGACATCGATTTCGGCGACATGATCGATTATCTCGGAAATGATTCTTCGGCAAAAAGTATTTTATTGTATATTGAAAACCTGACAAATGTCCGCAAATTCATGAGTGCGGCCCGTTCCGTATCACGGGTGAAACCCATTATCGTGCTGAAATCCGGCAGAAGCCCTGCCGGTGAAAAAGCGGCGGCGTCTCACACCGGTGCCATGGCAGGAGAAGATGCCGTGTATGATGCGGCCTTTAAGCGGGCCGGTATCGTGCGGGTGGACTCCATTGAAGAACTCTTTGACTGTGCCGAGCTGATGGCCAAGCAACCGCGTCCCCGGGGCCCAAGGCTGGCGATCATCACCAATGGGGGCGGGCCCGGTGTCATGGCGGCGGATACCCTTGCCGGATATGGAAAAGCACCTGAACCGCTGGACCCTGAAACAATCCAGGCCCTGGATGCGTTCCTGCCGCCTTTCTGGAGCCGGGGAAACCCCATCGATATCCTGGGGGATGCAACGGCAGACCGGTTTGGCCGGGCCCTTTCAGCCTGCTTTCATTCAAAAAATCTGGATGGGGTCCTGGTCATTTTCGCCCCCCAGGCCATTGCCGATCCTTTACCCGTGGCAAAGATGCTGGCATCTGCCGTCAGCGGGCGCGAATACCCGGTCTTTGCCTGCTGGATGGGCGGGGAAAGTATTGAAAAGTCGGTGGCGGTTTTGAATGACGCCGGGATTCCGACCTATGATACGCCGGAACGGGCCGTCCGTTCCTTTTTATATATGGTGGAATATGCCGCCAATCTTGAAACGCTGATAGAAGTTCCCCCGAAAATGACCCGGAATATGGCATTTGATCAAAAAAAAGCCCGCAGCCTGATGGATGGGGTGCAGGAAGGCTTTATGCCGGAAGCGGATGCCGTGGAAATGCTCACGGCCTATGGTCTGCCTGTGATTACGACAAAAACGGCCGTAAATGAAGCACAAGCCTTGCGTATGGCCGGGGAAATCGGATTTCCGCTGGTCATGAAGCTTTTGTCACCCGATATCACCCACAAAACCGATGCCGGGGGCATCTGTCTGGATTTGCGGAGCAATGAAGATGTCAGCCGGGCCTTTCATCAAATTATGTCATCCGTCTTACAGTATAAACCGGATGCAGAAATTGAAGGTGTGACCCTCCAGCCTTATTTTTCCAACCCTGATTTTGAAATTTTAATGGGGGCCAAGCGGGATAAGGGGTTTGGTCCGGTGATCCTGTTCGGGATGGGCGGTATTTTTACGGAAGTATTAAAAGACCGGTCTCTGGGACTTCCGCCCATGAACCGGCTTCTGGCCTCGCGGCTCATGCAGGAAACCAAGGTTTACACCCTGTTAAAGGGATATCGAAACCGGCCTGCCGCGGATATGGAGAAGCTCGAAGAAATGATTATCCGGCTTTCCCAGCTTTTGATCGATTTCCCTCAAATTGCCGAGCTGGACATGAACCCCGTCCTGATCAAGGATGGCAGTCCCGTGGCAGTGGATGCCCGGATACGGATTTCCCCGACAGATGTCTGTTCTTCTCTTCATCTGGTGATCAGCCCCTACCCTGAAGAGGATGAATCCCATATGCGCAGTACGGACGGTCTTAAAATTTTCATCCGGCCGGTCAAGCCCGAGGATGCCCCTTTGTTTACGGCATTATTCAAAACATTGACGCCCACAACGATTTATTATCGGTTTTTCGGAGCATTGAAGGGGTTGAACCCTGAGCTGCTGGCCCGGTTCACCCAGATCGATTACGACCGGGAGATTGCCCTGGTGGCCCTGGATGAAACGGCTCAAACCGATGACAGCATGCTGGGGGTTGCCAGAATCATCGGTGAACCCGATGGAAAGACGGGTGAATTTTCCGTCCTGGTGAGGGATGCCTGGCAAGGCAAGGGAATCGGGTCGAGCCTTTTGGAAAGATGCCTGGCCATTGCCCGGAAACAGGGGTATGAAACGGTTCACGGGATTGTTCTGAGAGAGAACAGAAATATGCTGGCCCTGGGGAAAAAGCTGGGGTTTGAGATTGAAAAAGATCCCGACTCCTGTGACTGCAACCTGGTGATTCATTTCGGAAAACAGAACCTGAAACCAGAGGGCTTATTTCATTGAAAAAACCGTTTTCCGTTGCATCCCTGGCAGGCAAGGTGCAGGAAGTGCCGGCAAAAAATTCAGCTGAGGTTTGACAAGGATAATATGGCCGGAATCCGTTTTGTTCCTGGCAATCAGATCACATTGCTGGAGAATGGCGAAACATATTTCCCGGTCATGGAAGCGGCACTGGACCGGGCTAAACATGAGATTTTTCTGATCAGCTATATTTTTCAAAATGACACCATTGGACGACGTATCGCTGAAGCGCTTAAGCGGGCAGGGTTGCGTGGTGTGAAAACCCGCGTGCTGATTGATGGATTCGGTTCGGACAGTCTGCCGGAAACCATGGTCGCTGCCCTCGATGCCGCCGGGGTGATGGTGATGAAGTTCCGGCCCGGGATATCTCCCTGGACATTTCGGCGCCGGAGGCTGCGTCGGTTGCACCGGAAAATTGTGATTGTCGATCAGACCGCGGCATTCGTGGGAGGCATAAATATTGTCGATGATTTTGATACCCCCGATCAGCCCTCGCCCCGGTATGACTACGCGGTACATGTAAAAGGACCGCTGATCCGGGATATCCTTATGTCCACCCAACGGTTGTGGTCCCGGGTGATCCAAACCCGTCTTCGTATCCGGCCCCGTTTCAGCACCCGGGACCTTGAAACGCAGCCTGGAAAAGGCGATGGCTGCCGGAGCGTGTCAGATCCGACCCAATCGCTGGAAACGCCAATCCATTCGGCTTCGCATGGTGAGCTGGCTGTGCTATGGCCTGGTCCGGTTCATGACAGGAATGACGGGGTATGCCCCGGGCAAGGATTCCGGATAGGTCATATATGGCCATTTGACCATATGCGATCTATTTTTAAAATGGTTTTCTTCTCTGACCATGATCCATATAACGTGAGGGGTATTTTAAAATGAGATCTGACCATGAATAAACTCAAGCAAATCTGGAGTAATCTGCGGTCAAGCTTTTGGTTTGCACCTTCGCTGATTGTTGCCGTCAGCATCGCCATTGCGGTGGCTTTGGTTGAAGCGGGTTCCATTGGAAGTGACCAATGGCTGGCCCGCTGGCCGCGCCTGTTTGGCGTCGGTGCGGAAGGCGCGCGCGGGATGTTGTCCACGATTGCCGGCTCGATGATGACCGTGGTGGGGGTCACGTTTTCGATGGTTCTGATGACGTTGGCGCTGGCTTCGAGCCAGTACACCTCGCGCATCCTGCGGAACTTCATGCGTGACCGCGTCACCCAGGTCGTTCTCGGAATTTTCACGGGTATTTTCACCTATTGCCTGATTGTATTGCGCACCATCCGCGGTGGCGAGGAGAGCGGGTTTATTCCTAACATAGCTGTGTCTTTCGGTGTGTTTCTGGCAATCGGCGGCATCAGCGTCCTCATTTTTTTCATTCATCACATCGCTTCTTCGATCCAGGCATCGACCATCATCGCCTCGGTGGCTGCCGAAACCATGGTGGCTGTTGACCGGCATTTTCCAGACAAGCTTGGAAAAGGACAGGTTGACGGCGAGGAGGTTCAATCACCGCTCCCTCTGTCGGGGTGTCGCTGGCAGGCAGTCGCAGCCAGGGGGAATGGGTATATCCAAAACGTGGATATTGCAACACTCCTGCGATTGGCGCGGGAACACCAGACCATCGTACGGATGGAACAAAGCATCGGTGAGTTTGTGGTCCATGGCACCACGCTGGCTTCGCTTGCCCTGGAGGATCCTCTGGAAAAAGAGATCATCGCCGACCTGCAGGCGGCATACAGCATCAACCGGTACCGCATGGTGGAACACGATTCTGCTTTCGGCATCCGGCAGATCGTGGATATTGCGCTGCGGTCACTTTCCCCCAGCATCAACGACACCACGACGGCCGTGATGTGTGTGGATTATCTGACGGCGATTCTGGCGCGACTGGCGCCTAAAAAAACACCCGCCTCGCGCCACTACGAGGAAGGGGAACTGAGGGTGATCACCATCGGACCGACCTTTGAAGATTTACTGGCCGAATCGTTCGATCAAATTCGAAGCAGCGCCACAGGCAATGTCGCCATCATGTTGCGGATTCTCGGGGCGCTTCAAACCATCGCCGTTATGACGGACAGCCCGGGCCGTCGACAGGCGCTATACGATCAAGTGCGATGGATCAGTGAACTGGCGGAACGCACCCTCGAGTCGGCCCATGACCGTGCGAGGATCGATACGCGGCTGGTGCGCGTGTACGAAGCGCTCGAAGCGTAATCTGCTTTATGCGCAGGGAAAGAAAAACAAACCAAGGAAAAAATTAAAAAAATAAGCCGGATTTGAAAACGAGAAGGGAGTTACCCATGGACAGCGATAAACTCAGATCAGTTGCAAGAGCAATTGTCTCGAAACAGAAGGGCGTGCTTGGTGGCGGACGAAAGCAATCCCACGATCAAAAAGCGCTTTGATTCGATATGGATGGTGCCCACGACATCGAACGATGTGAAGTGGTCACATCCAGGGTTCTCAATGCCGTGTTTACTGCGCTTGATGCCCACCGCGTGCTGTTCGAGGGTATGTTGTTAAAGCCGAATATGGTTATTGGCGGCATGAAATGCGCACGTCAGGAAAGCGTGCAGCGGATTGCCGAGGCCACTGTTCGTTGCATGATCCGCTATGTGCCGGCGGCTGTTCCTGGAATCATATTCCTGTCCGGTGGGCAGAGCGCGGAAGACGCCACTGATCACCTGAACGCCATAAACAGAATGGGGCCGCATCCGTGGCAGGTCAGTTTCTCTTATGGCCGTGCGCTGCAAGCGCCGGTGCTTGAAACCTGGAAAGGGCAGGAATGCAATGTGGCTGCCGCCCAGAAGACCTTCTTAAAACGTTGCAGGTTAAACAGTCTGGCTCGCGAAGGAAAGTATGCTCAGGTAATGGAAATTGCTGAATAATCGGCATGATCGGCATGATTTGAAAAGGATTTGAATTTGGATGGTCGAAAATATTCATCACAAGAAGATAAGGGGTGGTGGCGTGTTGAAATGTAAATGATCGGCTCATTAATCAGGATGTAAGTTATGACTGAGCTGATGCTTATCGGGGATTTGAACGTTATCGATGTTCAGTGGATCATCCAGTACCGCATCGAAGACCCGATCCGCTATCTGTTTCAAGTCCGCGCCAGATCCGCTCAACAGCCTACCGCCAGGTGCAGGAGGTCCAGGGCAAACCCGACGCTGAAGCGACTCAGATCTACGGCCGGGGCCTACGCGGACGAAATTTACCAGGCTTTTTGAACATTTATTCCGGGCATTGGAAAGTGTTTGATATTCAGCGTATATATACGGCCTCCCGTTTGAATGACTGTTGCAGCAAGAATGGCATCATTAACATCAATTCCATGGCTTGGATTCCATTTTCGGTATAATATTGCTGCATTATCAACGATTTCCTGATCGACTGACCTTGTTTTAATCTGGGATAAAAACAACTTTGTATCTTGTTCCTCTTCCGGCTTCATAAAGAAAACGACTTCTGCTCGTTGTATAGCTCCAGTATAAAGGTCATACTGTTCCTCATCACGAAGCTGTAACAACAAATCTCTGGCTTTTTGTTCCCCCCGCAGGTGCCAGATCAAAACATCAGAATCAATATATGCTCTCATTGATGGTGCCTTTTCATGGATTCATTAAACGCAGAACGCGCTTTTGAAACACTTTCCTGTACGGTCTCACTTCTTTTCCAGGCGCCACACGTTTTATCAAAAATATTAATTTTTTTTTCTAACCCTTTCTGTTCTGAGTAGTGTTTTATTGCTGCTTCAATAATTGCCTTTTTAGTCGTATTCAGTTCTTTGGCCAAAATGCCGACTTGTTGAATAATCGCTTCATCTACCCTTGCTGACAAAATTTTGTCCATAAACAACCTCACTAAAAAACGTTTACAATCATACGTAAGATTACCATGCTTGAGTTTTGAGTTCAAGAAGTTTGCCATGCCAGTTTCTTTCATGAAAATTGTTCAAATGAAATTCAATGTTATGGCAGCCAAAAGTATCGGAAATGCTATAGATGGCATTTCCGATACTTTTTCATCCACCCATGGCATGGGTCATTTTAGGCTGGAAATTCCACTGAAAAAAAATCCTGGACCGAAAGCGAACTGGAATGGAACCTCAAGGTCACAGCTGGGCCGGGGACTGCGGCTAAAAAACAAGAAAATGAGGAGGAGAAAATGGCGACGTTAATCAAAATAGGAAATTCTCAAGGTATCCGCATTCCAAAGGCGATAATCAATCAAGCACGATTAGAAGACAAACAATTGGAATTTAAAATAATCGACGACGGATTGTTAATTCAAACTGTTAAGAAGAATAGAGAAGGCTGGAAAGAACAATTTGATAAAGCCCTTAAATCCCGGGAATCAAGCGAAGTGGATCAGGAGTGGTTGGATGCCCCATTGGTAGATGAAGAGGACTGGGAATGGCAAAAAAGGATTGATCTTACTTGACCAAATGAGAGCTGTTGACAAATCCAGGTTACGTCAAAAACTTGGTGTCATTTCCCAAAGCGCGAAGATTAAAATTATCAATTGTTTGCAAGAGTTTTTCGCGTATTAGTGCCTTATTCCTTTGTTTCTGTCAAAATTGGGTTCCAATGTTTGGACTTCAGCATTCGTCATCATCGATCCCTCCAAGGGTCTTTTCCAGCTTCTCATTTATCTTCGGAAATGTTGAAGTCAGGGTAATATTTTTTGGCACATTCCTGGCAGATACCATGACTGAACTGAGCATCTGAATGTTCATGGATATATTTTTCAATTTGATTCCAATATCCTTTGTCATCACGTATTTTCTTGCAATGTGAACAGATGGGGAGCATTCCCTTCAATTGCTTTACTTCGCTTAATGCTTTTTCCGCTTTTTCTTTCTGCTCGACTAAACTGTTTGTATGCTTTTGAATTCTGTTCTCATAGGATGATATTAAACGACCCAGCTGCCTTTCAAAAAACACGATCACCACAATTGATATCAGGGAAGCAAAAAATGCAATCGAAAACGAACGAAGCTTTTGCCTGTCAAGTGTCTGTTGCATCTTTCGGGTTTCTTTCTCAATAAGCTGATCCACATCATCAAGATAAACACCCGTTGCAACGACCCAGTCATATGGCTTGTAGAGCTTGGCAAAGGTCATCTTATGCGCGATTTTTTCTGAATTCATTTTTTTGAAATAATATTCAAAATACAACTCCCCATTCTTTTTAACCCCGTTCAGTTCTTCTTCGTAAGGGCGGCCTCCCTTGATATCCATAGTATGGGTAGAGAGCCACGTCCCTTCGGTTTCGGGAAGATTGGGATGGATCTGGCGTACCGCATAGTTGTCACCACCCTTATAATCAACAATACGATTGACCCATACATAGCCGTCATCGATAAGACGCATCTTTCGAATATATTTGCTGATACGATCTACGCTTTCAGATTTTATCTGTTCTTTCGTCAGATTCTTGGAAGCATATTCGTGACTGACCTGAGCCCTTTCCTGCTGAATATAATATATTGTCCGTTCAACTGAGTTCCGCAGAAACCTTTTTTTTTCATCTATGATAGATGTCGATAACTGATTGATTTTATCAGAGTATTCCTGGTTCAAACTATGTGAGTAAATGAATGAAAGGACAACTGCGAGTAGAATGATTCCCGACACGGAACCGATATAAAAAAAGAATCTGATTCTGTTTTTTTCTATCCCCACAAAGGGTTGTTCGCTGTTTTTTAACATGTTCAACCTCTACTTGCCTTGCCGGTCCAG
This sequence comes from Desulfotignum balticum DSM 7044, assembly GCF_000421285.1. GTDB lineage: Bacteria > Desulfobacterota > Desulfobacteria > Desulfobacterales > Desulfobacteraceae > Desulfotignum > Desulfotignum balticum. The sequence continues at coordinate 4,732,423 of NZ_ATWO01000001.1, read as the reverse complement.
AATCTCCCTGACTTTTATCAAAAGGTCTTTCGGCCGGAAAGGTTTGTGGATGAAGTCAAAAACGTCCTTTGTCATTTCTTTTTTCGTGATGTTATTCATGGCATATCCGCTTGCAAAGAGCACTTTCATCCGGGGATCCATTTTTCTGACCACCTCACAGACCTCTTTACCGTTTTTCTTGGGCATGATCATATCCAGCATAACCAGGCTGATACGTTCCCTGTTCTCCATAAATTTCGTGACCGCATCTTGTCCGTCTTTTGCGAGGATAACACTGTAACCAGAGGACCCCAGCACGGTTTTGATCAATTTTCTCAGGGACGTCTCGTCCTCGGCTACCAGGACGGTCTCATTCCCGCCCATCACAGGGGCGGCGGCATCCGCCTTTTTGTCCCCGGTTGCTGTTTCCTGGCTCAGGGGCAAAGATATTTTAAAAATCGTGCCTTGTCCCGGTTCGCTGTAAACGTTGATGTATCCGTTATGCTGTTTTATAATTCCATAGGAAACGGCAAGGCCGAGCCCGGTCCCTTTGCCAACGTCTTTTGTGGTAAAAAAAGGGTCGAATATCTTTTTCTGAGTTTCCGCATCCATTCCCGGCCCTGTATCCGCAACCGTGATCCGCACATACCTGCCGGGCTTTCCATATCCGTATGCGGCAACGGATTCTTCATCCATTTCACTGAGCCCGGTGCCGATGGTCAGCCGACCGCCCTCAGGCATTGCGTCTCTGGCGTTTGTGGCAAGGTTTATCAGCACCTGTTCTATCTCTCCGGCGTCCGCCAGCACGGTCAAGGGCCTGTTCGTAAGATCCAAATGAAATTCGATACTTTCTCTGATTATCCGGACAAGCAATTTCTGTAAATCAAAGATCAGTTTATTGATATTGACGGATTTTACGTCAACAATCCGTTTTCGGCTGAAGACAAGCAGTTTTCGGATAAGTTCCGCAGCCCTGTCAGCAGCAGTGAGCACTTCATTCATGTTTTTCATTATAGGGCTGCCGGGGTCCAGCCTGTCCTTTACCATGGTGCCATACCCCATGATCACATTGAGTATGTTGTTGAAATCATGGGCAATGCCGCCTGTCAGCGAACCGACAGCCTCCATCTTCTGGGCCTGGCGCAGTTGGGATTCAAGATTTCGATGCCGGGTGGCGTCCCGGATGTTGCATTGAATCAGATCTGCCTTGTCAACCATATAAATGTCACAATATAAAACTTCCCCTGTCTTCTTATGTATCGGCGTATCGTTGTAATGAAAAATGCCGTTCTGCTCCAAGGCCTGCAATAACACTTGAATCGTTCCCATATGATCCGGAAAACCGACATCCTTTAATTTTTTTCCGAAGAATTCGCTGGCGGAATAACCCAGCATCGACGTGACAGCCGGGTTGGCCTGGGCGATATTTCCTTCGCTTTTTTCCAGAAGCAATATCCCGTCGTTTGCGGTTTCAAAAAGACGTCTGTAGCGCTTTTCAGATTCCTTCAATACGATTTCCAGTTGCCTGCGCTCGGTAATGTCCTCGATGGCCAGAAGGATGATCTGCCCCTTGCCCACGGCCTGTTCAATCTGCCGGGCATTCAAAAGCATAATGCGCCTGCCGATGCTGACAAAATTGTGTTCAACCTCATAGTTGTCAAACGGGTTTTTTTCCGGGAGAACTTTTTCTAGCAGTTCTTTTAACCGGGGAATATCCCATTGTCCGTTGCCAAGATCATAGACAAAACTGCCTAAAGTTTCTTTTCGCGTTACCTTGAATGAATCAATGAAACTGCGGTTTGCCAAGATGACCTTCAGGTCTGAATCCAGGACCAAAAGGGGTTCATGTATTGTCTCTACGATATCCCGGGATAGCTGGTCTATCAGAATTTCTTTCATAGCTCACCTCTTTTTTATATATTAAAATCAAGTTGTGTGCCATGCCGGAAATACCACCAGGTACATTGTCATCATCCTGTTGAAATATATCGGAAATCTTAATCGCCGGCCTCTTTTCCACACAGGAAAAAAACACGGAATAAGGCCATATCCGACCTTGGGTCACATATGACCTTATTTTTGAAACGCGTTCTGCACGGTTGGCCTGTCTGAGCGATCGAAATCTCCGATAGATTTTTCATCCTGGGAAGACAGGGGCCAGACCATGGGGCCTTGCCCGCCGTGCTTTTCAGCCATCTGGGCCACGGCGAAACCCCGGGATAAATCTCCTAAATATTTCAAATGATGTTTCAAGACTCTCCGCTTTGACAAGGCATTCACCCGGATCTGCAATCAATTGTCTCCTTGGCCACTTCTTCGATCTGGTTGGCGTTCATGATATCCAAATCGAACAGTATTTATCCTACCTGGCGGTGAGTTCCGAACTCTACCGGGCTTGATTCGGTTTAATCATTTCACAAAGAAGTTCTTCCAAATTTGTTTTACCATGGATATCATGAGGGAACAGGGGTATCTGACTTATATGCATTGTTGAAAATTTCCTGATAATCTTTTCAATATAGAATTTTTGACTTTTTTGTTTGATAACACAGACAGGACAGTCAGTATCAGGCAATACCATATTAATGAAAACATGGTTTAAGGGAATTTTTGCTTTTATCAAATAGGCATAAAGGTTTTCAGATTCCAGCAACCCCATGGCCTCAGGGATTACAACCATCATAAAAGCTGTCTTTTTTGAATCTGTCAGGGTTTCCTGAATTCTTCTTGTGTTTTTGGACAGATCAAGGGCTTTTTGTGCAGACCGGGTTAATTTAACAATGCCCTCATACTTTATCAATAAATTGAAAAGGGTCTTAAGCCACTGCCGTACCAGTTCAGGAAGTTCTAAAAATCTCAATAAATGGCCGGTTGGAGAAGAATCGATAATAATCATATCAAATTCATTTTTCTGTTTCAGATCCATGATTGTATCTATTGCCATAATCTCATCCAATCCCGGCGGTGCCATGGAAAAGAGCCCGGCCATTACCTGCCTGTCAAATTTGATATCCATGCCTTTGACAAAGAATCGCTCAAACATTGAATGGATATCTTTTTTATAGGAATCCTTGAAATCTTTGAACAATTGGTCGGCATTCATCTCCATGGCCCAGAGGTTGCGATTGACAGCCGTCATGCAATTACCTATTTTCATATCCAGACTATCTGAAAGGGAATGGGCAGGGTCAGTGGAAAAAAGCAATATTTTTTTATCCTGAAACAGACTGGATAAATAAAGGCCAATGGTTGAAGCAACACTTGTTTTGCCCACTCCCCCCTTTCCACCGACAATAATAAACTGGATATCAGGATCAATATCCAGATTTGATTTTTTCATTGTCTGGCCAACATCCTGGATCATGGATTCATGTTTCTTTTGCCCGGGTTTTTTGCAAAAGGCATTTAAATCGCCTGTCAGATAATCTCCAAGCAGGGACAGATCATTGTATCCTTTGATTTCGTCCTGAACATTCTCAACAAAGATCAAATCAAATCTTGAAAATTCCTTTTGAATCTGAAGTATGGGGTCTGCCTGTTGAAGCTTTCGTGCAGTACAGAACGTACAGTCGTTCTGCTTTGCTATGTGGTTGACAATAATCTCCTTAACCGGAATATGTATTTCAAGCAAAGAGGCCACCAGTTTTTGAGTCTCATGGATACTCATGGATTCAGGGATCATGACAGGAATAAACCGTGTTATCTGCTGGTCCTTTAATAAATGGTTAACCTGCTGGATCTTTTGAGTTAATCCTTCCAGAAAAAAATCACATTCATCTTTGACATATTTTCGCCTGGTAAATTGTGCAGCCATGTAACGATGTTTTTCAAGCATCATATCCATAACCTGTATCCATTTTTCCATTTGCAATGGAAGATTCAACATGCGCAGGGTATGACCCGTGGGGGCTGTATCAAGTATGAGCACATCAAAGATGTTTTCAGATATTAACCGGGCAACTTCGATAATTGCCATTACTTCATCCATGCCTGGCAATGAAAGTTCAAAAAATTCAGTGATATCTTTTTGATCAAAATAGGTGCCTCGATCAGCAATTTTTTTCATGATATCACCATTTTCAATTTTGAATTGTACTGCCAGCTCCTGTGCATCCAACTGTCTTGCATATAAATTTGATTTTTGATTATCGTTTAAAACAAGACGGGTGTTCTGGTTATCCAATTTTACTCCAAACCCGTGAGAAAGGGAATGGGCAGGATCCGTGGAAATAATCATAATTTTCTTTGAGGGGCGGGTCTTTGCAAGAAGAACCGCGGCAGCACTTGACATGGTTGTTTTACCCGTTCCCCCTTTTCCGCCAAAAACAAGCAGGCGCAAATTTGAATTTTCCAGATATTCCGGCGGTTTTCCCATCAGATTCAGGCCTCCTTATCCAGATTTTCAAGACTTAAATGGTATGCTTTTTTAAACAATCTTATTTCAAGCAGATTGTTCTTCAAATAGACCTTATGATTATCAAACACAGCCTCCTGTGAAATCGTGATCCTTTCAAGCCATTTTGATCCGATTTTTCTGGACTCTACAATCAATTCATTATGATCCAGTGATATTTTTAAATCTGATTTTTCTAATTTTTTCACTTCCATGATAATCTGAAAATAATTTTTTTCATCAAAGATATCCAAGAGCCGGTCGTGACTCCATTTTTCCTGCACTCCTGCAAGCCACCAGGAAAATAGAATGGTCTGGCCCGTATGCGTGTCAACCCTGGATCGCTCAAATAACATGATCGGACACCCTAAAAGCCTTTGGGCAACAGGATTTATGGCATCCTTGATATTTGTAAGCACCTCCATATGATTGGCAGCATCTGTAATCTGGGCCAGCTGATCTATCCTGGCATAGCCTTTCTCCTTGAGAAACCACAATATTGTCTTGCAATTATCATCAAGCCTTTTTGCAATCATTTTAATACAATTATCATCAACTTTTAAAAGAGTTGACTGGAAAAGCCTGCTGTTCCATGTGTGCAAACCATTGACCACCATCCGTAAAACTCCATGGCAATTAAGATCCTTATCATTATAATGAACGCACAAAATCTCTCTTTTACGTAATATATAATATTGGTTTTCAATGGATAGTTTAAAAACAGCTTGAAGATCGATCTCAAAAACAACTTTTTTCAGCTGACAGAGAATAAGTCTTTTTGTTGTAAGAAAAATATGTGCAGGCTTCCATCCATAGAGAGACAATCGTTTAAACCCGCCCTGATCTTCCAGTATGATCTGTTCACCAGGATACAAAAAAGGTCTGTTCATTTTCAAAAAACGCATGGTGCTGTGTAGAGGCCGAATACGCATGTTCACCTGCCTTTTTTTGCTTTAGAATTTTTAGCTGCTAAAATAGATTGCGTCAATAAACTGATTCCATTTTTAATATCCTTGACATCCCCCTGCTTGATATTTTTTTTAAGAGCTATAACAAAAGAATTTAAGTCCTGTAAAATATATTCAGACAATTGCCGGGAATTGTCTTTAATAATCTCATCAACATGGGTGATAAGATTTTCTGCCCGGATAATGGTCTCGATTCTTTGTCTATTCTCAGCATCGTTTTTGACATGATTTTCGGCATCCATAATTGCCTGGCTTATCATCTCTTCAGAAACCATTTCTGTTGAATCAATCTTAATACCAACTTCATTATCTGTCTGCAGATCTTTAGCAGATACTGCAAGGATTCCATTGGCATCTATGGAAAAACTGACCTCTACTCTGGACTGACCCTGTGGCTGGGGATGAATTCCCGACAATCTGATTTCGCCCAGGCTGATATTGTCAATAGCCATTTCCCGCTCACCTTGCAGGATATTGACATCCATGCTTGTCTGATTGATTTCGGCAGTTGTAAATATCTGGTCTTCTGAAGCAGGGATTATGGTATTTCTGGGTATGATCCTTGCGACAAGACCTCCTTTGGTTTCAATGCCTAAAGAAAGGGGATTGACATCCAGCAAAACCACATCCCCTATCTCTTTTGTCAAAATACCAGCCTGGATTGCCGCGCCAAGACCTACCACCTCATCTGGATTGATTTTCTGGTAGGGATTTTGATGAAAAAAATCTTTTGCCATTTTTTGTACACAGGCCATCCTTGTTGCCCCTCCCACCAGAAGAACACGATCAATGTTTTCAATCTCTATTCCTGCATCCTTGATGGCCTGTTTTGTTGGCAGAATCATCATTTGGGCAAGATCTGAAGTGATTTCTTCAAAAGTTTTTCTGTCCACCCTTGTCTTAAAATCAATCATTGCACCATTCAAACCAGGTATTGAGGATAAAAATATACTTGTTGTCTGTTTTTCAGAAAGTTCGGTTTTTGCTTTTTCACAGGCCTCTTTGAGCTGTTGATGAAAAAATAAATTCTTTCTTGGATCAAATCCGTGTTGGATTTGAAATTTTTGAGCAGCATGATCCACAAGTTTCTGCCCAAAATCTTCCCCTCCAAGATGGTTGTTGCCGCTTACAGCCTTGACCTTAAAAAAGCCCTGGTCCAGCTCAAGTATAGAGACGTCAAAGGTTCCTCCCCCTAAGTCCCATATAAGAACGGTTTTAATATCTTTTCTCTTGAGCCCGTATGCCAGTGCTGCTGCAGTGGGTTCGCTTATTACCCGCAAAACCTTGAACCCTGCTATCTCTCCTGCCTCTTTTGTTGCCTGGCGGCTTAAATGATTAAAATAGGCCGGCACTGTGATAACAGCCTGGTCAACAGGCTCACCAAGATAGTTTTCAATATCGCTTTTGATTTTTCGTAAAATAAAGGCTGATATCTGCTGGGGTGAAAAACGATACCCATCCACCACAACCTGATGGTCTGTACCCATATATCTTTTTATTGAAAAAACAGTATTGCCTGGATTATCTTTTGCCTGGTCTTTTGCCGCGTTCCCCACCAGGTGTTCTTTTTTGTCGGTAAAGGCATAAACTGAAGGGGTCAGGTTATTGCCTTCGCCGTTGGGAATAACCACAGGTATTTTATTTTCAATTATAGCGGCAACACAAAATGATGTACCAAGATCTATGCCGACTGCTCTGCCCATAAATACCCTTTATTATCTTTTAAGAAATTGTCTTTAAGGATTTTTTCAAAAACCGCTATATTCTTAGTCTTAAACCTTTCTATTTCATTATCATGGGTGAGGATATAAACCTGTTTTTGATTTTCAAATTCATCATTATGCTTTTCAATAACTTCAATATCCTTAATTTTTTCAAGCCCTAATTCAAACATGATATCCTCAAACACGGGGTGATACATTACAAGCTGCCGGTGGGTAAGGTACATATCCCCAAACCGCCAGGTTTGAACGATACCTTCATGACAATAATAGGAAGCCTTTTCCTTAAACAAAATTTCTTCCTGTATAAAATGCAGGCTTTTCTTCTCCTTTTCCATGGCCCGGGATCTGGTACTCGCGTCCCATTCCTCCATCATCCCATATTTGAGCATTGTTTCCATACCAGCCAGCGCAGCCTTGAGATTCACACCAATCAAAGGGATGCCGGCAACAGATATTATCATATCCGCATGGATCACAATTCCCTTGTCCAGTACCCTGTCCAAAAGGTCCACCAGGGTTGCTTTTGTATATGACTTGGGTTCCATGATGATTACACAAAACTGTAAGGGGGCCAGGGACCTGTAAACTGCACAGAAAAAGACTCCATCTGATCAATCTTTTCAAGCGCATCCCCTAGAAGATGACTATTTGCCCGGGGCATGATGCAGGCCAGATTCATTATCATCTGCTGATCAGAATTACTGTTTTTTGTCTTATCTATTTTAATATCATCCACATGCGCTTTAATTTTATTGTAAAATTCCTTAAAATAGGTTTCAGCCTGATTTTCCAATTCCTTTTTCAACAGGTTTTCCAGTTTTTGCCTGTACATAAAGGCCGCTCCCTTGGATTTTGTCCTGCATTCTTCATTGATTTTTCTAATCTGTTCATTTTCCCTGGAAATCCTGGCTCCCATTTGATTTGCATCCCAGAATATCTGGACCCCATATTCAGCCTTGCCCGTAAATTTTTCTATTTTTGCCAGAAGATCGTCATAATGGTCTTCAAGCCATTTTTTTAAATTTTCTTGTTCTGTAAATTCTTTATCCCCCACGATAATGGTGTCAAAAGATGCCGGAACTGCAACGCCATAGGTTTCCCATGCCTTTTCAATTACTTTTTGATGGGCCATGACCCATTGGGCGACAATTTTTTCTTCATTCGACTCGTAGGGTTTGTCTTCGCAGTCATGGATAACGGCTGCCAGTCCTTTATGACAGATGGTATAGACTTTATTGCCATCAATTCCGATTTGGGCAAATTTTTTATCTTCACTGGTTTTGACAATGCAATAAAGATACTTCCCTTTTTTATTAACAGGGCCTTGTTTGAAATTATGGGAAGTCTGTTTTTGTTCTGGCAAACGTAATGAATCATTGTTTTCAATATCTTGGGTTTTTATATCTTGATCCGGTAAAGGGGATTGTTTTTCAGCAAGATCTGAAAATTCCCTGTTTATTTCATCTTGTACCATCCGGTGAAGTTCCGGCATGATATTTTTTTTCACAATCTTTGAAATGACATCCCGGTTATTCTCAAGAATGGTTCTGATCTGTTTTTGAACAATCTGTTTTATGATCTCTTCCATGTTGTATTGCTTTAAGCCTTCCACTTACAAGGATTGATGATCTGGTTTATGACATCATCTACAATATCATCTAACCCATCCCTTACTGATTTGACAGATTCTGATATTCCCTGTTGAATTTTTATCTCTTTCAGGGCCTGATCCAGATCCATTAATGCATTCCCCAGACGATGAATCTCTTCTTGCGTCAATGATCCTTTTTCCATCCTTTTCATGGCCTGAAGATTCAAGGCATCCTGAATAACTTCAACCAGAGCGATAACAAGACCAAGAACGCCATGCTTTAAATTTTTCTCATCGATATCAAGGGCCATGAAAGTTCCTTAAACTTATAGATTGATTTAATTATACCTGGCATAAAACACCAAAAACACATCAGGTCTTGCAAGCATTGCTTCAAGTAAAGATCATAGGGTAGGGATGTTGTCTTCATCCAGTTGTTTTGCTTTAGCGCTTATCCAGCCGCACCAGGGACATCCTGATGTCATCAGATCTTTTGTTACCACTTTTTTTTCACACTGGGGGCAATACTCTTTTGCAGTGAGCGCCTCTTGCCATGCAGGTGTTGAAAGCTTTGTTCCTGAAGGAAACTCTAATCCATATTTGGCAGCTGTCTCAAAAGATGACAAAGCCGCTTTGATTTTAATTCCCAGCAATTCCGTACCTGCTACGGATACTGCGATATCGGCGTTAATGACCAGACCTTTATCAAGAACCCTGTCAATTACATCTGCCAGGCTGCCAAAATTTTCTCTGGATGGTTCCATTCCCATTTAATTATCTGCCTTTTTTATTCAATCGGTTTTATGTGTATGTCCTCTAAAATTTTATGCATTCTCATCGATATCAATTCTCTTTCGCATTCTTACACGGTTGAATTCAGAAATATTCCCCTCTGCATCCAGATTGACTTCAAAGATACCCAGGATATCCATACTGTCTGGAATGGATTTTTTTTCAATCGCCTCCAGGGTCACCCGCCAACCTTCCCCATCAGGATGCGCGCTGACAGTTGATCCTAATTCAAGTCCGGTAAGTGTCTCCAATTCAGATCTTGCTTTTTTTATAGCAGCAGCAAATTTAAGGGCCATGATCCTCTCCTTTTAAAAAAGTATATTTTTTTCAAAATACAAAAAGGTCTTTCAATTTATATCCTTTTTCAGCTTTCTTATCTCTTCCAGACGTTCCATGAGCAGGGTCTCTTTTTTTGTATAGTCATCCTCACTTATCTCTTCCATCTCGAGTTTCATCTGCAGCATGAGAAGTTCTTCTAAAACTTTAGAATCATCTGTCATTTCATTATACGCAGATTCTTTTAATTTTTTTGCAAGCCAGATCGTCAGCTTGATGGGAGATAATGCAATATCATCTAATATAAAGGCCATTTTACCACCTCACTTCTAATTCTACAAAATTACTTGGCGGGACAGGGCCTATGCATTTTATTTTCAATTGCCCTGCAAAATATTCATCAATCCTTTCAATGGCCTTGTCAAATTGCTTTTCATCCTCTTTTAAAACCAGAAAAATACTGTTTACAATCATATTGTCTGCAATGATCTTGCTTTTCTTATGTTCGACCCAGAGGCCATTTAAAAACTTGAATATTTTTTTCTCCAATTCTTCTTTTTTTTTTTTCAAAGCTTTTTCCACCATGTCTCCCAGCCGGATCTGATCCCTTTGCAATCCACCATTATGAGAGTTTAAACGGTCCCTAAGTCTTTGAATCTGTGAGTTCTCTTCAAGTATATGAATGAAAATATTTTTAGAATCAACCCAGAAAACTTTAAGCCCCAGCTCTGATTTATCCTTTAAAAAATCCAGGTGCTCTTTTATTTTCAAGCATTCTGCTTTTAATACCTTTTCTTTTATTGTCTGGGTATCATCCCCTATTGTGCCGAATTTTACGGGCAATACGGTATGCTCCTTGAAAAGTTCTTCCAGGATTTTCTGATGAGCCAGAGTATTTTTCCTGTTAACGGGAAAGTCTTCTGTCAGGGTTGGGCTGACAACAGCACCCATATCATTGAAACAGACTATTGACACCTCGTCATTGATGTTTCCGATGCCTGGCATGCCAAGGCTCTTTTCATTTTCAGTATCCACGATGGCATAAATATATTGTTTCATGCTTTTGATTCTCCATTGATTTTGCATCTCAACTTCTCTGACAGGTATTGAAATTCCTGATCGTTCTTTTTCCTCCTATTGAACGCTTTAAAATATTTATTTACCAATAAGGGATTTTTTAAAGCAGAAACCAGAATATCCTTGTCAAGAAAACACGCCACATTATGCGCAGCACCGATAAAAAGAGCTGCTTTTTCTCCTTTCTTTAAGTTGCTGTTAATCTGGCCGGCGATATAAATATCGCGTTTTTTAAGCAGCTGTTTTTTATAAAACCTGTATTTTAAATAATTGGTCATGGTTGAAAAAAATCGCTTTGATTGTAAAAGAGCCGTGAATAAAGCATGCTCTTGCTGGATTAAAGCAATATCTTCAGTCTTCATTATGACGGCTCCTTTATTGACCAGGTCTGATAACAACTTGAAATTACGGCTTTGTTTTAAAGCCAGTTCATTCACAATTTTTTGACCGACCCAACCTCCTGCTGCCATGCCGTCTTGAAAAATTTTCATGTTTTTTACATCTTGTTCTTGAAAATAGTCCTGTATCCTGTCCCAGAACATTGAAATTGTCTTCTCATGCTGTTCAACTCTTTTTTGGGAAAGAAATCTGTTTTTAACAAGCTTTATTTCATCCTTTGCCTTTCCAAGGTCTGCATCGATATGAATAATAGGAACCAAAACAAGTGTTCTCATGCCACAACCGCATTTTCCCGCTCAACAGGCTTGACCCTGATCCAGTTATCAACATCCTCTTTTGAAAATGAGCAGCCATTGCCGTTCATATATTCCATAACCATTTGATAGGATTTGTTCAGTTCTTCAAACCTGCGGGCAAGATTTTTATTCTGGGCATCATTATCAGGATGACAAACTTTACTCTGTTCTTTATAAGACGCATTAATTTCAGACAGGCTCGCTTTTTCCGGTAGATTCAATGTCCTTCTTGCAAAATCAAGTGCCTTAAAATCTCTTTTATGAAGGTCAAGGGTATAAAAACTGTAAAAAGGGAAAGGACCAACAATCTTGAAATTAATTTTGCCTTCAAAACAGCGATCAAGATCTTCAATAATTTTTTCAAAAGTTTGATGATCCTTTTTATTGATTAAAAAGGCGAGACTTGCGATCATTGAATCCTGAGTAATCTCGTTTGTAAGGATGTCTGCAGATGAATCTGACAAACGGTTATAAATAATTTTTTTATAATAATTACGCCTTTCATCAAGCAAAGAATTCACCATTTTCCCAAGTTTTATCTGGGCTTCATAAACATCTGGTTTTGGCCTGGACTGTATTTCCTGTTTGAATTGTTTAACGGCATCCAGCCCCTCGATTTCATTGAAGACCTGGCTAAAATCATTAAAACTGGCAATAACATCCAGCTCAATCATATTCTGCAACATTGAAAATTTCTTTCTGATCTGGTCATAGCTGCTTTTAAATATTTTTATAATCTGATCCGGGTCTTCAATCATTGTCCCGAACTTAAAAGGAATAATGCAGAATTTTTCCATTATTTTCCCAATTGTATCATGATGCTGCTTTAAATATTGTAAAAGCACTTTCTGGGGCAATGTAGAAAAATCTATCATCTTAAAATCGCTTACGGCCAAAGAAAGGTCCCCATTGGTTTTCAAATAGACATCCTGATCGTCAAGTCCTTTACATGTAAAATTTTGCCTGGATTCTGAAAACACGAACCCATATAAATATTGCCCTTTATTCATCTTGTCTGTCCTTTTTTAATGGCTTGTTGAAAATGCTTCATTAAAATACTGAATTTTGTATGATCCTTTCTGCCTTTTTTGATAAATTCCTTTATGGCAATAATGGCGGCTGTATTGCAGATCAATTCGATATCTGCACCCTTAAACCTGTCTGTCTCATCGGCAAGGCGGTCAAAATCAACGCTTTTCCCAAGGGGTTTTTTCCTTGTGTGGACTTTAAATATCTCTTTTCTGGCATTTTTATCAGGACTTTTAAGTTCAAGCTGAAAATCAAACCTTCCTGATCGCAGCATTGCCGCATCGATCATATCAATTCTGTTGGTGGCAGCCAGGACAAGTATGCCTTTTAGTTCTTCTATTCCGTCCATTTCACTTAAAAACTGGCTGATGACACGGTCTGTTACTGCTGAAGAGCCAAAAGCCCCCCTTTTTGGAGTCAGACTGTCTATCTCATCAAAAAAAACAACACAGGGAGATGCCTGTCTTGCTTTTTTAAAAATCTGTCTGATACCTTTTTCACTATCTCCCACCCACCTTGATAAAAGCTCCGGACCTTTTATGGAGATAAAATTAACACCTGATTCCGTTGCCACAGCCTTTGCAAGAAGGGTTTTACCCGTGCCGGGTTCTCCATGAAATAAAATTCCCCGGGCAGGACGGGTGTTGGCATAATCAAAAAGCGAGGCATATTTCAGCGGCCACTCAACCGTTTCTTTCAATATATTTTTAACCTCTTCATGCCCTCCCACGTCCGTCCAGTTTACATTGGGCACTTCAGAAAACACCTCTCTGATGGCAGAGGGTTCAATCTCCTTCATGGCTTCTAAAAAATCATCCATGGTCACCTTAAGATCGAGCAGGCTGTCAATGGGGATCTCTTCCTGGCCGAAATCAAAGGTTGGGAAAAACTTTCTAAGGCAGACCATGGCCGCCTCCCTGCAAAAGGCTTCTATATCAGCACCCACAAAACCATGGGTAATTTCAGAAAGTTTGACCAGGTCAACATCCTCAGAAAGCGGCATGCCATGGGTATGGATGTTTAATATCTTGTATCGCCCGTTCTTGTCAGGGATACTGATTTCTATCTCCCTGTCAAACCGGCCGGGCCGTCGAAGAGCAGGATCAATAACATTTGGAATATTTGTCGCACCGATGACAATCACCTGTCCTCTTGAGGAAAGGCCGTCCATTAAAGCCAGAAGCTGGGCAACCACCCTTTTTTCAACCTGTTTTTCACCCCCCATATCTTCACGCTTTGGCGCTATTGCATCGATCTCGTCAAAAAATATGATGGCAGGCGCTGAGGCTGCGGCTTTTTCAAAGATTTTTCTTAAATTCGCCTCGCTTTCTCCATAGAATTTGGCCATTATTTCAGGCCCTGTCAAATGCTGGAAATTCGCATCCGTCTCATTTGCCACAGCCCTTGCGATCAATGTCTTGCCACATCCCGGCGGGCCGTGGAGAAGAACACCCTTGGGAGGATCAATCCCCAGTTTTTCAAAAACCTGGGGATATTTTAAAGGCAGTTCAATCATCTCCCTGATACGATGTATTTCTTTGGCAAGCCCGCCTATATCTTCATATGAAACCCTGGATGACTTAAACTCGGATTTTTCTTCTTTTATTTCAATGATCGTGTCAGGTTTTATAATCACAATACCGGCAGGTTTTGTTGCTGTGACTTTAAAATCCCGGGTTTTTGCGCCAAATAATTTTGCCCTGACAATATCTTCTTTAACCAGGGAGATACCTTCCAGAAGGGTGCAGATATATTTGCTGTCAAAGGATCGAACCTGGGTAAGAGGGGTGACAGAAATTTTTCTGGCCGGGTTGCACACTGCTTTTTCAATGATCACCTTTTCATCCAGCCCGACTTGTGCATTGTCCCTTGTAATGCCATCCATCCGAACCAGGCCCTGCTCCCGGTCCTCAATATATGCCGGCATGACTTTGGCGGCCGTCAATCTTTTCCCCTTGACCTGGACAACATCGCCCACCGCTACATCAATTTTTTTAAAATCACTGGGGTCAAGACGGATGATCCCCCTGCCTGTATCTTTTGAATTGGCCTCAATTACCTTTAATGTAACAGATTTTATTTCCATTCCAGGTTACCTGTTCCCAAGTTTTTAGCCAGGGCTTTCTTTATTGTATTTTTTGTTAAACCATCAAATCCTAAAACCTATCAAACTTAGTCTGTCTTGATCGTTATAACCAAAACCCCATTTTTATAGGACCATTCCATATCTGTTTGTTTAACTGCTTTGGATAAAAGCACTTCTTTTTGATATTTTCTTTTATTGGTAGAAGCACTGATGATGATAATATCACCCCTGGCCTCCACCTCAATATCCTTTTGGTCAATGCCCGGCATTTCAGCAATAATCTGGGTTGAATTTTTTTCTTCAAAAAGGTCTATGATGGGTTCTCTTACTTCTTCAACAATCGGGCCGTCCGGTGTTTTCTTGATATTGCCAAAGGACTGAACAAAGGGCCTGCCGTCATTTAAGGTGCGGACATTTATACCATAAACACCTTTTAAATCTTTTAATCCTTTGATTTTATCAAGATTACCAAAATTTATTTCCCCTGACTTTTTTAAATCCTGGCTTTTTTCCGCAAACGCGGCTGCCGTTTCAATCAGATTGTTCAGGCCTTTTAAAAGCCCTGAAAATTCAAATTCACCAGTTGTCTCTTCCTTGCCTTTTTTTTGGGTCATGGGATCTCCTTTATGTTACTTTAATGTTAACAAAATTAAAGGGGGGTATCGGGCCCACATATTTGAAAACAAATCTGTTTTCAAATTCTGCTGCCAGATCATTAATGGTGTTATCAAATTCTTTTTCATGGGTTCTGTCAATCAGGCAGGCAAGATTCAACAGCATTGCATCACCGATAATATCGTTTTCCTTTACATCCACGGAAATGCGTTTTAATTTTCTGGTAATCAGTTGCTTTTCATCCTGCTTTTTTTTCGCCAGCGCCTTTTGAACCTGTTTGCCCACCTCGATCTTCATATCTCTGTCAAGGCCTTTAGTATTTGATTTAAGCTTTTTGATAATCTTGTTGGAAGCAGATATTTCGCCAAATATTGCATCCATATTCTTCCAGACAACCTTTAATCCCATTTCAATCTTATTATCCATATCCCTGAAAAGACCCTTGAATTCAGGATGCCGCCTTCTAAGAAGGCTTCTTATCTCCTCTAGATTAGAAGCTATGGTACAGAATCGAACGGGCAATACCGTGTAATCTTTCATGACATGCTCAATGACCATTTCATGGGCTGTAAGATTGGCCTTGTTAATCACGTACTTGGACATGGGTGTATCACTTATGACAGCCGTGATATCATTATAACACAGGGTTGTAACCAGATCCTTTCTGTTGCCGATTCCGATGGTACCAAAGTTGCGGTTATATTTTTCTTCAATAATACAGTATATGTATTTGCCTATATGAGACATGGGGCACCTTGTTTTATTCTTAAAAATTACTCACCATACACTTGCCTGAATGGGTCTTATCAATATTTCAATGACATTCTCTTTATGGTATCTATTTCCTTGACGGGATCTATTTCCTTGCTGGATTTGATGGTTGACAGGGGGGACATTGAACCGACATCCGCTTTAACATCTCTACTCATTGCGGCGATTGCCTTGTCAAGGCTTGCAAGCTCATTATGTATCTGATTAATCCGATAGCTTAAATTGGCCTTTTCCTGTTTTAACCGGGAGCGGTGCTTGTCCATTATAAATATTTCCAGGTAACTGGATTTAACGGGCCGGGATTTAGTTGTAAGACTATGCTTTATAGCTGTCTTTCTTTTTAAAGTGCCGCTTCTTACAATTTTTTTACCCTTGGGCAAACTAGGCATCGGCCCCTCCTTTATTAATGTCATTACAATATTGGTCAATCAATTTTAAAAGGATCTGCATCACCCGTTCCTTGTTTGATACGCTGCCGATACGGCTGGTTTCAGAAGAAAGTATGTCAATGCAGATCTGGCAAAAAGTTTTGTCATCCCTATGGACACTGGCATTGAACACCTGTACTGATTTGGCAATCATCAGGCATCCCCTGATGGTGGGGGAAAATTCAAACACGTCAGAATTTCTTAATCCCCTGACAATATTGACAATTTTTTTTGCATCTTCATAGGATAAACCTGATTTGCCCTGGACAATGCCAATTTCAGTTTCCTTGTCAAAATATTCAAGGTCAATGGTCACCATACGATCTCTTAAGGCATCCTGGCTGCGGTGGACCCCGGCATATTCTTCGGGATTGCTGGTGAAAAGAGCCGTAAAATCAGGGTGGACTTTCATATAATTGGAATCGCCATGGCTCGTGGTTGGAATATCCAGCATTTTTTCCTGGAGCACGGACAAAAGAACATTGTTTGCCTCGGGCCTGGACCGGGTATATTCATCATAAAGGAGTGTAAACCCGAATTTACAGGCCATGGTCAACCGGTTATCAACCCATTGTTTGCTCATATTCTCTTCGGTCTTAAGAACGGTATGAATAAAATTATCCCTGATTTTGCGGATGTTGTAACCTTGTTCACTCCCGACTAAATCCGAGGTTGAAAATTCCTCATCCCCGTGTATAAGAATAAGCGGACGTCCTATCCTGGCAGCAATATGAATTGCAAGGGTCGTCTTTCCCGTGCCGGAAATACCTCTCAAGTGCACGGGGAAACCCGCCTTGATATATCCCAACGCCCGGGTAGTAATATCCTTGATATATTCTGTTTCCACAAAATCCGGCAGGGAGATAGGTTCCAAAACAGTGCTTGCCATTGCTGTTGCCATCGCAACTCCTTTGTCAATATTTGATTAAAAAAACAGGACCGTTTCCTTTTTGCAAATCCATGCTCCCTTGAAATGGTTTCGGGCCGGAATAAAATTTTCCAGCCCTGATGATGTTATCGGTTAAAATACAAAGAACCTTCTTTCTTAACCTGTTGGTTTTCCACAAGATCACGCATCACAGGAATCAGTGTCCGCCATTGTTCGATATCAAGTAATTCAGCCAACTGGATCATCCTGAGACCTTCTGGATGGTCTAACAGGGTGATCATGACCTTTTCTTTTATAGGACCGGTCTCATAATAGCCGTATTCGGTGTCATTTTCCCCGGCGACCTGGGTTTCTTCCGGGTCTTCACCCGGCTCATCTTCTTCATCAAGCTCAGGCTCTACCACCTCCTGACTCGTTTCCGGTTCAATTGTTTCTGATTTGTTTAAGCTGTCATGGGGAAAGACTTTTTCCCATTCAGATGACATGGCAGATATTTCTGCTTTAACAGAGGTTAAAAAATCATTCACGCTTGATTTTCTGTTTTTTTCATCTGCTTTGACATTTGAAACAAAGGTTTTCAAAAAGGATGACAGCTCATCTCCCATCTTTTTTTGACTATTGCGGATCTGTTTTAAATCGGCTCGAGTGTCTTCCTGCCATCTTCCAACCTCGGTCTTGATGGCTTTAATTCCAGCCACCCGCTGTTTTCCCTCTTCCCCTCGCTGTTTCTTGTCTTTTATGGCACAATCATTCATGTCTGACATGAAATTGTCCAGCTTTGATCTGAGTTCATTCTTTAATTCCTTGATCAAACCCATGCGCTGATTTCGTTCCCTTGCCGTTTCTTTTTGGCGCGTTTTTTCCATGACACCCAGATTAACTCTATCCTGGTCCAATTGCCGGTGTAAGGATTGGGATATTTCTTTTCTGTCCCGGGCCATTGATTTCAATAGATCGGCTGCCTCGTGCCTTAACCCTGAAGTATCCTGTTTGATCCGGCCAAAATTTTCTTTCAGATTATTCATAAGTACCCTGCGGTCATTTTTCGCGCTTGCAATCTGATTTACCAATCCTTCTAAATCTTTAGATGCTGACATTATAATTCTCCTTTTAACCTTGAAAAGACATGCTTAAAGCAAGGCTTGTTAAGCCTATGGCGGGCAATAAACCGCCATAGCAGCAAAGGATATCTTTTTTGTTTTTAAATGCGAACCTGATGTTTAATCCAGATTGGCTGTCATCATTATTGATAGTTTATATACTGACAACTTTCTGCCATTGATCATTTACTCTGTCTCGGACAAGATCAAAATCATCTAGTAAGTCAAACAAATACTGATTATAGTCACCTTGTTGCGCACGAATGGCTTTGATCATTGCCTTGTAGTCTTTAATCCTGATATTTTCACCCTTTTTCAATAACCGTTTCAACCCTGTTTTCAATTCTTCCTGTTCAACCTGAATATGTTTTAAGATCTTGATAATATCATGTTCCCGGTTTTCCTGTCGTTTTAACATCTGGTCGAGCATGGCTTCAATATCCTCGATCCGGTCAGGGCTATTGCCCATAATAATATCTCTTAAAGAAATGATCATTGCCTGTTCCTCTTTTTGAAAGGCAGACAGGCTCAGGTTGGCTTCATTTTCAATCTTCTGATGATGATCAAGGATGTTTTGGATCATGGCATCAAAATCCTTTCGTCGAAGACTCTGGGAATTGGCCAGATTGATTCTCAGAAGATTTATCATATCGGCAAGTTCAGACTGGAATGAATGAAGGAGATTATTGGCCTGGGTCAGTAAAGAATAAATCGTGTTGACCCTTATCTCATAGGAATCAACAATACTTACTGCCAATATTTTCAATTGATCGGTGTTTTTTGTTTTTTTCAGGGTGTCCATACACTGCCTTTGGTTTAAAAAATCTCAAACATATCGGACAACAACGGTTTATAAAATCAAGAGAATTTTGTCAGATATGTTCGGGGTTTTTATAAATACCCCGGAGAGACCAGATATGCTCAAGAATGATAAACTTTAATTAAAGGGGTGAAACGCCTTTAATATCCTGAGGATACCTGACAATCTCCTCTTAACTATGCTTCAGCTTGGGCTGTGAGGCCAACGGCTTCGGCATATTTCAAATAGGTCTCGACACCGGCCAGAACCACTCTGGCTTCAATGGCAAGCAGTTCGATACCTACAAGGGATACCCTTGCCCAGGCATCAATAACAACGCCTTTGTCAAGGATACGGTCAATAACTTCAACTAAACTTGAGGATGCATTTGTTTTTTCAACGGCCATGATAAAACTCCTTTTTTAAGGTAATTACGTAACAGGTTTTTGTATGACTTCTGTTGCTGTGGTATAACCAATTGATAACCTCCTTTTTTTGGCATACGTTAAATTATCTTGGTCAGAATCATATTTTCAGGTATGTTACATAAACATGTACAAGAAAATATTCATCATGGTTTGGACTATAAATCTTTGAATACGATAATGATATCGGGTGAACTACCTAAAGATTTTTTTTAATACCCTGTATATTCCAAAAAAAACCCCTGTATTCGTTTAAAAAAACCCCTGTATTGATATTAAACTCAATAGAGACGTCGTTTAAAAAGTCAGGGTGATGAGAAATAATTTTTTCATGGATGAGTCGATGAGTCTAAGGTGTTGAAGAATTTTACGCATTGTGAGGGGTATTGGCAAGGGATAGTTTTATTCTTTAGTTATCAATCCTTTTTGAAGGGCATATTGCACAAGACCCGCTGTCTTCTTGATATTGAGTCTCATTTTTATTTGTGACCGGTGGGTTTCAATCGTTTTTATACTCACACATAAAATATTGGCAATTTCCCGATTTGTATACCCTTCTGCCAAGAGTTGCAAAACTTCTGTCTGCCGGCTGGTGAGTTCTTTTTCACTGCTGTCTTTGTCAATATCTGATAGCCGGGTGGATTGACGCAGATATTCATTAATAAGCGTTTTTGAAACATTACAACCCAGATAGGAGTTTCCTTTATGGACTTCGTAAATTGCCGTAACCAGATCTAAAGGAGCGCCTTTTTTCACAAGATATCCTGAAGCCCCTGCCTTGAGTGCCTGCAGTATATACTCTTCGTTTGTGTGTATTGTCAGAATGATAACTTTTATTTCAGGACATCGTTTTTTAATCTGACGGCAAGCCTCTATCCCGTTAAGAAGTGGCATTCCTATATCCATAACAGCAACATCAGGCTTTGTTTCTTCGGCTTTTATAAGGGCATCCCTGCCGTTTTCTGCTTCAGCCACAACAGCAATGCCAGACTCTTTTTCCAGAAGAGAACAAAGCCCCTTGCGGACCATGGTATGATCATCAGCCATTAATACTCTAATCATGTCCTTGATAATTTTATCCCCCAGGACATCCTGTAAAAAGACATTATTTTCTTGATAATATGATGAATGTATAGTACACAATTGATTGCGGATACACAATACTCATTTTCCCTGATCCACCATCAAGATACCCTCTGCTGCGGTCGTCTTGCATATAGCACACCTTGTTGAATTATGGTTAAAATATCTAAAGGTTGGACTTTATGGATTTAGATAAACCTTTTTCCGAAAAATTTATCAAACTGCGAAGGAAAGCAGAAAAATTCTTGTCTGAAAGAGATGAAATCTATGGGAAAGCGGTTGATGAAGACCCCCTGAAAATGATACACGAATTCCAGACAATGCAGATTGAACTTGAGCTCCAGAATGAAGAATTGCGCCTTTCCCAGCAGGAGCTTGCTGCATCCCGGGAAAGCTATGTTGAACTTTATGAGTTTGCGCCAGTGGGGTACCTTATCTTAGGTTTAAAAGGGTTGATCCTTAAATCTAACCTGGCTTTTGCAGATATGTTGTCGATTGAAAGAGAATATCTTATAAACCGGCCATTGTCTGCCCATATTATTGTTGAAGACCTGAATATTTATTATCGGCATCTGCGAAATCTTTTTGAGTTAAAAACACGGCAGATTTGTGAACTGAGTATGATAAAAAGAGACAGAACACCATTTGATGTTCATTTGGAAAGCACCCTTGTTTTAGATGAATACAAAAATATAGAGCAATACCGCATCATGGTAATTGATATCAGTGAACACAAAAGAACACAGAAGCAAATGGCGCAATACAGTGATCGTCTGGAGGAAACGGTTGATCGGCGCACGACTGAATTGTCTGTCTTAAAAAAAGATTTAATAATTAAGATGGACCAGACCAGAAAATCTGAAGAGCGGCTTCGTTTTCTTACACGTCGGCTGATAGATACAAGAGAAGATGAATGCAAGAAGATTTCCCGTGAGCTGCATGATGCACTGGGACAGCAACTGACAGCTATCACCTTCAACCTTAGTACCCTTAGGAATGATATTCCAGACTTCTGCAAAGAATTATTAGATGACACTGATTTGATTGTGGATAATATGGCGACTCAGGTTCGGAACCTCTCCCTTGATCTGAGACCGAGCATGCTTGATGACCTTGGCCTTATCCCGACATTGCGCTGGTTTATAAATGATTTCCATAAGAGAACAAAGATAAAAATCAAATTAAAAGCAGTTGAACTTGATGAATACCGGGATGAAAATCTGGCGATAACCATCTTCAGGATTGTGCAGGAGTCATTAAATAATGTTAAAAAACACGCAGAAGCAACAAATGTTGAAATATTTCTTAAACGAGAAATCACCCGGATCACCGGTTTTATACAAGATAACGGCAACGGATTTGACATAAACGAAATTTTCCTGACAAATGAAGAAAAACATTTAGGTCTTTTAGGCATGAAAGAAAGAATCTCAATATTGGGTGGTACACTTAATATCAAATCCGGCAATGGACAAGGAACCAGGATAAATATTGAAATACCCATTTGATTGAATTGGCTGTTCGTATTTTCCTCAGCAATGGGGGTTCATCATCGACAAACAAAATTTTCTCGTTTCCCTTTGGCAATACTTCAGGTTCATACAGATGATTGCCCTCCTGCTTTGGAGTGACCGGCAGCAGTATTGTAAAGATGGATCCCTTGCCCGGTTGGCTGTCCAACAAAATAGTCCCCCGTATTTCTTGACCGTTCCGTGCACCGAGGCAAGCCCCAGACCGGTACCTTTGCCGAGCCCCTTGTTCGTGAAGTAAGTCTCGAAAATGAGTTCTGATATCTCCGGGGCAATACCGACACCCGTATCGGACACAGTGATTTTTACATGATCCTCTGGCCCGGGCAGATCGTGATTCTTTGCAAAAGATTGATCAACAACCATATCGGATACTGCAATCTCCAGTACCCCGCCGTTCTCTTCCATCGCATCCGCAGCATTGACGGCAAGATTGCCGATGGATTCCATTTTCTGTGTCTGGCGAAGCTTGCTTTCAATCACTAACTGCTTATATGAAAGTGTTAAGTGTTGAGCTTATACTTTCATAACTTGTTGTGGCCGCTCAGGCCATGGGTGTTTATATGAAACAGGTCTGCCATTTCATTTTTTGACGTATCAGCCCGCCAGAATTTGTTAAATACAAACCTGCTGCCCTTGCCCGGTCCTTCACTTCCCACCCGGACTTTGCCCCGTATTCCTACCCCTATTTCTCTTATTCCTATGGCAAATATCCAGTGACAGCTTGAAAAAAATATTCTGGTCAAGTAAAGTTCCCGAAAAAAAATTTTTCAGCCGTGAACCTGAAAATGTCTCTGAGAAAAAATAAAAAATTAATTTATTTAGGTGAATTTAAATGACTGTTCGCGAAAATGTCAGCACCAAGATCGCCATTTCAGATGTCATACTGGATGAGTCTATCTATCCAAGAGAAAATATTGATCATAAGCGTGTCAGTATTTTTGCGGAAAATATAAGAGACGGGTTTGAATTTGATCCCATTGAAGTCCAGGTTCATCCTGAAAAGCCAAGCCAATACCGGATTCTGGATGGCGCGAACCGATGGACCGCCCATAAGGAAGTGGGTTTAACCAGGATACAGGTGATTGTTAAAGAGTTAAAAGAGATTGATCCTTTGCTTTATTCTGCCAAAATGGCTATCGGACCAAAGCCGCTCACTGAAAAAGAAACCAGAACGACGGCGCGACGCGTTTTTCAAAACAATCCCAGATTAACCGCTTCTGAAATTGGCAGGCTCATTGGCAGATCCCGGCAGACAATTGCCAATTATATTGCAGACCTGAAAGCGGTCCGGCAAATTAAACTGGATCAGAAAATCTGGCGCATGAACCGGCTGGGAATCCCTCAGGAAAGAATAGCAATGCGCTTGGGAGAGACCAGGGATATTATCCGAAACCATTTGGGGAAAATGTCAATGTTAACAAAATCCCCAAATACGGATTTGTCCCAGGGATTAACCATCCCCCAGGTGGCTGCCAAGCATGGGTGGACAGAGCCCATGCTGTGGTCATTGGTTTTAGAGGGCAAATCCGATCAAAACAGATTTAAAGCCCTGGGATGGGGGTTGCGCACATGGGATTTATGGAACTTTAATGATTGTGATCCCCGTTTCGGAGATGATTGGCCAGGACGTATTCCAGCCCAGATGATCGCACATATTCTTTTTTATTTTTCCAATCCCAATGACCTGATTTTTGACCCAATGGCAGGTGGCGGTGTAACAGCAGATACCTGTCTTGCTTTAGGCAGAAGATGCTGGAGCCTGGATATGGAAGACCGGGCAGAGCTTCGCCCTGAAATTGAACCCTGTTTTTGGGACACCAAGCGTAAAAACTGGGAAGATACTATCCTGGCGGGCAGGGAAAAACCAGACCTGATTATTTTTGATCCCCCCTATTTTCAGAAAAAAGCGGACAGCTATGGGGAAAACAGCATTGCCCGGATGTCCCGCCGGGAATACCTGAACTTTCTGGATAGTTTTTTCAGGTTCCTGAAAAACAGCACCCGGAAGACCACCCGGCTTGCCTTGATCAATTCTGACTGGCGTGATTTTCAAAGTTGCCCGGCATTAAAAGAAGAAACACAGAACGCAATCCTGCTGACGGATTATTATAAAATACTGGAAGGGGCAGGATGGGAATTGACCCATATCATTCAGGCGCCATTGTCTTCGGAACGGTTTAATGCGATCATGGTCAGTGCCATGCAGGAGAAAAAAATTCTGGGTGTTACCAGCCGGTATATCCTCCTGTTGGAACAAAAAGCGGTTAAATAAAAAAAATAGGTGCCTGCAGGAAGTTCCCCCACAGGTGTGCGGCGCATTTCATGGAACTGGTCACGCAAAAAGGCGATATATGACCCTTTGAGCAAATACGCCCTTTTTTTTGCATTTTTCCCGCCTTTGAATATGGGTGACTTTTCTTTGTTTGTCCTTGAAAATCAACGTTATACAAAAATTTTTATTCCAGATCACCCGTGTGGCACAATGATTGCCATATTCAGCATTGACCAGAGATAACAGAAGCGTTGTCTTTGCCCGGTATCTTGTCAGCAAATCCAAAGCGGTTGTTCAGAAACTGTTTGTCTGCAGCCGGACTGCTGTCAACCCAAACTATTTTAAGAGGTGAGTGATATGATCATTGTCAGAACAACCCTGAAAGTGTTTCCGGAAAAGCAGCTGGAAGTCATACAGACACTGCTTTCGCTGATTGAACCGGTGGGAGGGGAACCCGGCTGCAACAGCTGTTGTGCATTTTGTGACATCAAAGACAAGCACCGCCTCATATTGCTGGAGGAATGGGAGACCCAAAAGGACCTGGACCAGCATATAAAATCCCTTCGATTCGGGGTCCTTTTGGGAACCAGAACCCTCTTATGTGAGCCGCCTCAAATTCAGATCCATACGGTGAACAAGACCCAGGGAATGGAGACCGTTCATGCCATCAGGCAAAATAAGGAAAAATGAGTGTTTAATCACACCCATAAAGTTTTTATCCGTTTCCTTGACAGAAGGCAGTTGCCCGGCCTATAACCAGAACAGTTTATATCTTTCGTACATTCCAATTTCTCAGGACAGGGGACATGTCCATGACAAAAAAGCTGATTCAGAAAAAAACACAGATGAAGGTCCATCAGATAACAGACGGGCTTACGATTCAGCCCAACAGGATCTATGTGATTCCGCCCAACAAGGATATGGCCATTTTAAACGGCACCCTCCAGCTCATGGATCTGCCCCAGCCCAGGGGATTCAACCTTCCCATTGACAGTTTTTTCAAATCCCTGGCCCAGGACCAGGGTGCTGATGCCATCGGCATTATCCTGTCGGGTGGAACGCGTTCTGCACGATTGGCCTTTTATACCATTGACCGAATCAGAACTTAAAAGGCTGCTTACTGACTGCCCTTCAGGCTTTGATGAACGAACCGCTTTTCAAAAAAATCCTTTACAAACATCCGTGCTGACAGTAATATAATCATATTATATGATTTTTATTATTTATGAGGAGCGAGTCATGGAGCGTATAAGTGTCACCCAGGCAGTAAGACAATTTTCTGATTTGCTTAATCGAATTTTTTATCAAGGTGTCAGTGTTGAGTTGGAACGTGGTAATAAGGTGATCGCTCGAATTTCTCCAGTTTCAATTGCGTCCTCTTTAAAAGTCAAAGACCTGAATAGAATGTTCGCAGAGCTGCCTTCGCTTGGAGATGATGCAGGTGTCTTTGCAAAAGATCTGGCGGATATTCGAAAACAGATACCCCTGGAGAAGACACAATGGGATTAATGCTGGACACAAATGTTTTTATTCATTCTGAGCGATCGAAATCTTTGATAGATTTTTCACCCTGGGAAGAATATGGCGATGTATATATCAGCGCAGTGACTGTTTCTGAATTGTTGGCTGGTGTTCATTATGCTGATAATGAGTCAAGAAAGGCGCGTCGTTCCGCTTTTGTGGAATCCATATTAAGTAAAGTGCCAGTGTTGGATTTTAATACTGAAGTCGCCAGAGTACATGCTGGTTTATTTGCATCACTTTCCAGGCAGGGTATGATGATAGGGGCACATGATCTGATTATTTCAGCAACCGCCTTAGTCCATAACTGTGCGGTACTCACAGGCAATAAAAGCGAATTCGAAAGAGTTCCTGGACTTGAAACCATTTTGTTCATTAAAACATAAACGTAATTTCTATTTCCTGGCAGGCTCATTCACCCAGGATTCATGGGAATGTATAATTTGCCAGCCAGATTTGCCTTTTTTCCAGATCATTGTGTATACATGCGTGGATATTGTAGCCTGGCCGCTTTTCAACTGCATATCGACCCTGTTTTGACTTGTAAGTAGCGCCATGTCTGGAGCCAGAGGAAAAACCTTGACCTCGTGCACTTTCAATTGCTGACTATCTCTCATGGAAAAGTTGGATGTGATCGCTTGAACCCAGTCACTTCGCGTGGCAAAAAAAACGCCTCCTGCGACGGCGGAAACAAACTCATTTTTGCTGTAATACTTTTCCCATGCAGCGATATCCTTTTGATTGATCGCGGCTACGAGTTGTGTGAAACGATCGGTTACTTCCTTTACGATGCCTGTTTTATCCAAGTCAGCAGAAGATGTCATGAATAAATCCTTTTCAGCGTTACGAGGTTCTTCAGCTATGGCTGAAATCCCACAAAAAAATGTTGTTAATAAAACCACCACCAGCACAATCTTTTTCATTATTTTTTCCATTTTTTCAGTTGCGTGAAATCAACCATCATTAGTAAAAATCCGGGGGAGGTAGATTTTGAAAGTGGAACCCTGACCGGGTTCACTGTATACATTGATAAAACCGTTGTTCTGTTTGACAATGCCAAAGATTGTTGCAAGCCCTAAACCCGTGCCTTTGCCGACATCTTTGGTGGTGAAAAACGGCTCGAACAGGTTATCCAGTACCTCTTTGTTCATGCCGCAGCCATTGTCACTGACCGCCAGCAGGACAAAATCACCGGGGATGAAACCTGGGTGCTTACTACAATATTCCTCATCAAATGATTTTTTCCCGGTTTCTATGGTGAGTTTACCCACGCCCCCAATGGCATCTCGTGCATTGACACACAGATTGGCAAGGATCTGGTCGATCTGTGACGGGTCCATTTTCACCGGCCACAGATGGGCAGAGGGTTGCCACACCAGATCGATGTCTTCACCAATGAGCCGGCGCAGCATATTGAGCATTTTCTCCACGGTATCGTTCAAATCCAGCTGTCTGGGAGAAATGACCTGTTTTCTGGCAAAGGCCAGCAACTGCTTGGTGATGTCCGCCGACCGTTTGGCCGCTTTCTGAATTTCTTTGAGATCATCATGCAGCTCGTGATGTTCATCTGCCTGCAACAGGGCCAGTTCCGTGTGTCCCAGAATTACCCCCAGCATGTTATTGAAGTCATGGGCCACACCGCCGGCCAGCCGGCCCACGGATTCCATTTTCTGGGCCTGCTGAATCCGTATTTCAGATTGTTCCAGTTCCGTGATGTCACGCATGATTCCCAAATTGCCGATCCAGTTATTGTTTTCATCAACCAGCTTTGCCCCGAAAGTTTCACCGGAAAATTCTCTGCCGTTTTTATTCCGGTAGCGAGTCACATATAATTCACCAGAGCGTTTGGCGTTACGGTTAAAAACGCTGGTCCCTGCCTCATTATATCTGGATGTGTCCGCATAAAGCATCTGGGTGGATTTTCCCACAAGATCCCCCGGCAGATACCCGAATGTGGCTTCCATCCCCTTGTTTGCCAGCAGGATTTCACGTTGTGTGTTCGTTATGACAACGCCATCGGGTATGGTATTGAACATGGTTTCAAACAGGCGTTTCTGTTTTTTTATCTCATTTTCAGCGATTGTTCGTTCAATGAGTTCTTTTTTTAACTGGCTTGTACGTTGCGCAACCTCCCGCTTTAAAACCCGGTTCCAAACCAGTATCAATCCGAGAAATACCAGGAAAACAGAGAAAGCTGTTAATATAATGGTCCAGAATTCCTGACTTTCGAGCAGGCTGAGCCGACCCAAAGAAAACCATCTTTTTTTAATGAGTTCCCGCTCATTATCCGTGATCGTTGACAGGCCTTTTGCTAAAATTCGGTTCAATACAGGCCAATCATTTCTGGAAGCGATGGCGAGCTTTATATCATGGCCGGTATCTCCTGCGATGCGAAGGTTTGTAATTCCTTTCTGCTCCATAAAATATGAGGCAGTCGCCAGGTCTATAATTGCCGCATCCGTCCGGCTGAAAGAGACATTCAACAGTGCGGTCAGATCATCCAGAACCGGTTCAATCTCCAGGTCATGATAATTACTGATCAGGTATTCCGTAATGGCATAGCCTTTAACCAGAGATACTTTCATGTTTTTCATCTGGCCGACTGAAAGAGACTTTTTCTGATCCTTTCTGACAATGATCACGTTCGGTATTTCGATAAACGGTTTTGTAAAAAGCAGATACTGTGCCCGATTCTGGGTCCGGGTCACTGCATTTACGATGTCGATTTCTTTGTTTTTGGCCGCGTCCAGGATTTCGTTCAGTGAGTTGAACTTGATTTTATTGATTTTGAAATTCAATTTGTTTTCCAGCAACGCGATATATTCCGTTGCCAGCCCCCGGCTCTCACCGTTTTCATCAATAAATGCAAAGGGTGCATAACCCGCTTCAACTGCCAGTGTTATCTTTCCATCATGCTGAATCAGCCACGCTCTTTCTTCCGGGGTCAGGGGATCTTTGTAATTTTTCGTCTCACAACTGATGAAAGGAAAAACAATTAAAAGGACCGCAATGATTCGAAAAACATGGTTTATCAATCTGAAGGAATCCTCATACGTTAATAAAACAGTTGATATTTAGGGAGCGGAATAGTTTTTCCCTATCATGAATGCCATATCAATGAAATGCCCGCATGTCAATTGTTTTGGTCCCGGACAATCACATACCCGGGCGCTGACAGGTCATAAAAGCCCTTGATCAGATGAAATATTTCATGTAAAAAGTTCGATCTCAAGGCAGGTATCCGGGATCACGCCGCCCCCGGCCATGGGATCCAGGATCAGGCCAGCCTTACTTTTGCGCCACCTGGGCAACGGTGAATCCCCGGGACAAATCGGCTTTTGCCGAATTTGGCAACGCTGCCATTTTCGGCAAATGGTATTGAAACGATGTCCGGGCCAGGCCCAGTCTTTTTGCAATCCGGTCCTGGGGGATGCCCAGGGCGGAGGTGCCGGATACGCCCTGAACCGCCTGGGCTGCCGGCGCCGCCTTCCCCTTTCGTTTCAGCCACTATTTCAGCTGATAATACGACATGATGATTTGATCAAACCATCGGTTGGGCAATATTTTTTTTAAAAACAGGGATAATTTCTGATCAAACGCGCCCACGGCATATCGCAACCGGGGGGTGGGGGTGTGGATGATCTTTTCAATGAGATGGGCAATTTTCAACGGCGGCTGACCGGTTTGTTCATCATTTTCAATGACTTTCATTGTGCGCTGGAATTGATCGGCATGATGGGTTGTGTTAATGGTCTGCCGGTTGGCCGTAAATTCGGTTTTAAAATCTCCGGGCTCGATCAGGACCACGTGGATGGCTGACAGGGACAACTCTTTATATAAGGCTTCTGAAAGTCCTTCCACAGCAAATTTGGATGCCGAATAGATCCCCTGAAAGGGAAGCCCGATGATGCCCCCAATGGAACTCATGTTGATGATGAGTCCTTCGGACTGTTGTCTCATCACCGGGAGCACTTCCTGCAATACGCGGCAGATGCCGAAAAAATTGGTATCAAACAGCGCTTTGGCCATTTCTGTGGACGTGTCTTCAACCGTACCGCCGATACCAACCCCGGCATTGTTTACCAGGATATCGATATGCCCTTCTTTTTCGACAATATGTGCAATGGCTTTTTTCACGGAATCGGTATCCCGGACATCCATGGGTATCATGAAACCGTTTTTTATTTCTGGACAGGATTCAGGCCTGCGGGATGTGCCATACACCCGAAATCCCTTTGCGGCCAGATACGCGGCCGTACATTTGCCGATGCCGGAAGATGCGCCTGTGATCAATACGGTTTTTGATGACGCTTGCTTTGGTTTCATCGTCTTTGCTTTCAACGGATAATGCGGGCTTTTCTGCCGGTTTTTTCAAACATATCCAGACAGAATTCCAGTTGTTTGCGGGTGTGGGTTGCCATGTAGCTGGTACGCAGCAGGGCCCTGCCCCGGGGTACGGCCGGAGACACAATGGGATTTGTGTAAACCCCCGCATCCATCAGGTCTTTCCATACCTGAAACGTCTTGAGATCTTTACCGATAATAATGGGAATGATCGGGGTGACGCTTTCACCGACATCAAATCCCAGTGATTTTAAACCATCGCGAATAAACCGGGCATTGTCGATCAATTGTTCACGGCGTTCCGGTTCTGCCTGGATGATTCTTAAGGCCGCCATGACGGACGCCACATTGGAAGGGGGCAGGGATGCCGTGAAAAGCATGGTCCGGGAATGATGTTTTAAAAATTCGATCACTAGTTTTTCACCGGAAATAAATCCGCCGATGCAGCCTAAGGATTTGCTGAAGGTCCCCATAATCAGGTCCACATCTTTTGTAACGTCAAAATGGGCGGCAGTCCCGTCGCCACGGGGACCTAAAATCCCAAAGGAATGGGCATCATCAACCATCAGGCGGGAATGGTATTTTTTCGATAAAGCAACCAGGTCATCCAGTCTGGCAATATCCCCTTCCATACTGAAGATGCCGTCCGTGACAATGAACCGGGGGTATTTTGGATCTGAAAAGGCCAGTTTTTCTTCCAGATCCTGCATGTCATTGTGTTTGTATTTGCATTTTCGTGCACCGGAAAAACGGATCCCGTCGACAATGGACGCATGATTGTATTCATCACTGAAAATCAAATCATCCGGACCGCAGATGGTCGCGATGGTTCCAAAATTGGTACCGAATCCCGTGGAAAACACCAGGGTGCTTTCCATGTGAACAAAATCCGCCAGCTGTTCTTCCAATTGATCATGCAGCAGGGTATTGCCGTTCAGCAAACGGCTGCCGGTCAATCCCGAGCCATATTCCCGCAGCGCGTTCATACCGGCTTCAATCACTTTGGGATGGTTGGTGAGCCCAAGATAATTATTGGATCCCAGCATGATTTTTTGTTTTCCGTCAATGGTGACTTGGGTGGCATTGGCTTTTTCGATTTTCGGATAATAGGGATAATATCCCAGGGCCTTTAGCACATTTGGCCGGGTATAGGCATATATTTTTGTATACACATCCGGGTGCTTTCCAAAATATGCCATGCGTTTGGCACGAATTTTCTGGGTGGCAATATCAATGAATTGATTTAACATGGGTCCTCTCTTTCGAGCAGCCGGCGGCAGACACCAGCGATGTTCAGGGCCGCCGAACCGTTCTGTACAGGCGTCAATCGACGCATTTCTTCCATATTAAAGTCTGAAAGGGTTTTTTTGCCCAGGGCAAGGCCCACAAGGGCCGTCGAAGAAAACCGGGTGATCAGAACATCACAGTTTGCGATCATCTCTTCGGCATTGCCCGTCGAAAACACCATGGCCCCGGGGGCGTATCTGTTTATTTCCCGGGTGGCGCGTCTGTGTTTTTCGCCGGGGTGAAGCTTGAAGATAAGCTGGCGGGAACCGGCGATCTCAACGGCTTTTTGGATAAAGGCCCGGCGGTTTTCAAACTGGAACGTTTCTCTCAGGGCCGACGTACACACCAGCACATAGCCTTTATAGGGAAAGGTGTTGCCGGCAAATTTTAGGCAATTGTCGAAATTGGGGATTCCCGTGACAACCATTTTTTCAGGACAAACCCCTTTTGGGATGAAAAAATCCCGATACCCGTCACTGGCAACACAGAATACCTCATATGCATCACTGAGACCGGTCAATGCATTGCCGGCAAACCAGAGCGGAAGAAACCGGAACCGGCTGACCAGATGGCACATGAAAGATTCAGGATCTGTCACCCCTTCCTGGACCAGCACCATCCGGTTGCCTGAGATATTTTTTTGCAGATACACATCCGAGCAGGTCACCACCAGGTCGTAGGGCCGATTGCGCCCCCTTTCATCAATAAAAAGACCCTGATCCCGGAGATAGTCCCGGCATCGGTTTGACAGTTTGTTGCCTGCGACGGTGAATTCGATCATTCCCAGTTTTTTGAGAATCCGGTCAAATCCGTCGACATAAAAAGGAGAAAACGCATGGTCATATTCCTCAAGGTGCCTTGCGATCTGGTGCATCTGGGTGGTCTGGTTCATGGAGCCGCATATAAAAAATATCTTTTTTTTCATCTGTCACCCCCCCATTACCGCCGGTGTACCCAGTCACAGCACTGACAGACCGGAAATCCGCTATAATCCAGCCGGCCGAAGTTTTTTCGGATGCCGGTCATTACCGGCCCGTTCCAGATTTCCGCGACCGTCTGGGAGTTCAGATTCCCTACTTCCTGAACCCCGTTATAATCCACACAACAGGTCACAGCCCTGCCGTCCCAGAGCACGGACATGGCCGACCAGGGATAAAAACAGACAGACGCTATGTTTCCTTTGACCGGGTTGTACTCCCGTCCATCGCCGAAATTGTCCAGAGCGCTGACATTCAGGCGGTCGCCCACTTTTTTGTCCAGAACAGCGCGCCCCAGGATTTTAAAGTCTTTTATTGCAGCGCCATTGGTTTCCTGAGGCAGGTATTGAAGGATCAGTTTCGGTGTCTTTTTTTTCATCTCCTTTCTGATTTTCACAAATTCGATGATATTGTTTAACGCTACCTTGAAATCCAGCCCTTCCATGGTGCGGCAATAGGAGTCGTCATCCGTGCCGTAAAAGCTGATTTTCATCTCATCCAGTCCCGCATCGATGATTTTTTTTGCCGTTTCGGGAAATAATAACGAGGCATTGGTCACCAGATAGGTATGGTTTATCCCGAAATCTTTTGCGAGCCGGATCCGGTCCGGTAATGATTCATCCAGCAGCGGTTCTCCAAATCCGTGCAGATGCACAACGGGTTTTCGTTTTACTTCCGACACTTCTCTGATTATTTTTTCAAATAACTCAAATGCCATGATGCCGGGTTTCCGGGTCAGCTTTTCACGGGGGCACATCACACAGTGGGCGTTGCAGGCATTGGTGTTTTCAATCAGGAGGACTGCGGGCAACGGAAAATGGCGGCGGTAATACAGATGAAACGGCAAAGGAGATCTGGCCAATGACAACAGCCCCCGGGTGATCCTGTCTCTTGCATTGAAAATCATGGGGTCTCTCCGCCTATTCTTGTTGTCATGATGCCGAGAACAAACACCACGGCGGCAAACGCGCCGATGATCAAAGCGGATTTCAGGGCAGCCGTGTGGTCCACAGCGATCATGGCGGCCCTGAGTCCCTCGTTCACATAATACAGCGGCAGAATCCTGGCAAACGTCTGTAAAAATTCAGGCATCATCTCCACAGGAAAAAATGTTCCGGACAGAAACATCATGGGAAACATCAGGGCATCGGCCGCGGCTGAGGCACTTTCAGCTTCCCTGGCCACGCGGGTGAGAATCATGCCCAGTCCCACAAATGCAAATACGTCCAGGGCCACAAACACCACCAGCCAGGCATTGATCTCAAGACTGACCTTAAATACGGCATAGCTCACCAGCAGCATCACGGCCGTGGATACAACCGCAAGAATGAACTGGTACAATACGTTTGACAAAATCCAGTCAATCCGGGTGATGGGGGTGGTGGAAAGCTTTCGGATGACGCCTTTCTGCAACAGTTCGGCATTGACGTTCACGGAACCGAACAGGCTGGCCGTCATCACTGCCATGGCAATGATCCCGGGGACAAAGAATTCAATGAACCGGTATTTTTTTTTAAGTATGGATACGGGTTCCGAGGCAATAAGCGGCGGTTTACCGGACATTTCCTGGTTGATTTTGGCCAGGGCCATGTCCAGCACCCCAATTTTGGTGGTCACCCCAAAGGCGCCGGGGTCGTATACTTGGGTGAGGGTGACGGGGGTTTCAAAGTGGTCGGCCGCCATTTTTTCCATGAGAGACATCTCAAAATTTTCGGGAATAATGACAATCAGATTCAAATTGTTGTCCTTGGCATACTGTTTGGCATTTGCGTCAGGAGAGACGGGTGTGATGTTGAATCGTTCGCTTTGATCGAGCGCTTCCACAAGTTGTTGGGATGACGTTGTCCGGTCCAGATCCTGGATGCTCAATTCAAAAACTTCATTGTCTCTTTCCATGAAAATGGTGCCGAATACCAGTATCAGGATGACGGGAAAGGCAATCCTGAAAAACACCACCGTCTTTTCCCGGTAGAAGCTCTTGATGCTCACGATGATGTTGGCCCGAATGATATTGGCATGGATGATGTGCAGGTTCATTGTGCCTCCTCGATCCCGGCAACACGTTTCAAAAAAGTGTCATCCGTCAGTTTGAGGAACACTTCTTCCAGATTGGGCTTGCGGACATCCAGACCGGTAAACGATGCCCCGCCTTCTCTGACGGCGTTGAGCAATCTTCGGACATCGTCCGTGTGGGCAAGCCGGACCGTGATATGCCCGTGGCTGTCATGGTCCGGGGCAAATCCCATTTTTTTAACGATGTCAAACACGGTTTCATCCACGGATTTGAGCATGACGACCAGGTAATCGGCATTGTTTTCTATGAGTTCTCCGGGAGAATCCATCGCGGTGATCTTTCCTTTTTTTACGATGGCAACCGTGTCTGCAAGAAGTTCGGCTTCCTCCATGTAGTGGGTGGTGAGAAACAGGGTTTTCCCCTTTTTCTTAAGATCCAGAAGAACCTCCCACATGGCGCGCCGGGCCAGGGGGTCGAGCCCCGTTGTGGGCTCGTCCAGAAACACGATTTCAGGGTCGTTCACCAGGGCAACCGCGATGCCCAGGCGCTGTTTCAACCCGCCGGAAAGATTCTTGTACTGGACTGCGGCCTTGTCTTTTAAGTTCACAAGCGCCATCAGCCCGTCAATATCCGGTTTTTTCCGGCAAAAAAGCCGGGAATAATACTGGAGGGTCTCTTTGACCGTGATTCGGTCAAAGGAACTGAACCCCTGGGGAAGGACCCCGATGCGGGGGATGATGTCATATTTTTTTTCGGTGACATCCATTCCAAGAAGCATCACTTTGCCGGATGTGGGTGTTCGGATGGTATTGAGAATCTCTACGGTCGTGGTCTTGCCGGCTCCGTTGGGGCCCAGCAGCGCAAACAACTCACCTTTTTCAACGGCAAACGATATATTGTCAACCGCGGACAATTCCTTGTACCGCTTGGTCAGGTGATGGACTTCAATGGCATATTTATTGTTCTGGGTCATACCTCTCCATTTTGTATCTTTGGGGATTGCCTGGCGAACCGGTGTTGCCCATCATATAGTTGAGACGGCCGATGCAACAGGGCAATGGAAAGCCATCTTTTCCCCTGGCAAACCGAACGCACCCGTAAAGACCGGCCCCGGGCCATGGGAAATCGTTTTACTGCCTTTTCCGACAACCCGACCGGAAAATCATAAATACTGTTTTTTTCTGCCGCGTTCCCCATGGTTTCTCCCGTGGCCCGGCCTGTTGACGGATAAACAATCACCTGCAGCGGGTCCACAAGATGAAACCCGCATCCCAGAGCCTTTGCCGCAGCTTCCTTCACAGACCAGAGCAGGGCCGCCGCCTTTTTTAAATCATCTTCTGCCGGTTTCAGGGCATGTCCAAGTTCCCCGGGGTGAAACACCCGGTAAAACGGGTATTTGCCCTGGAATTCATGGCTTTGTGCCACATCGATACCGATATCATGCCCATCTCCACAAAGCGCGGCCCAGAGGTTTTGGTTGCTTTTGCAAAAAGAGATGGACGGACCGATGTGATCCCCCAGCAAAAGTTGGGGCCTGCCAAGAGGGCCCCGAATGACCCGAATGAACGGTTCGACCCGGATGAACGGGTCGGCCTGGATGGGGAAAGCATCCGGGGTGTCATATGGCCGGTGCATCCGGAACGGTTTTTTCATACCGACAAAGTGATCCCACAGTATGGAAATCAAATGCTGTTTTTGGCCCGGATCGTTCTTTTCGGGCCCTGCCGGCATTTGGCGCGCCATTGACTCCCAGGGCAGCGATGCATAGAAAACAGGCCCTTTGCCATGAAAGAAATGCACGGTTTGAACGGCTGGCTTTTGACTGTCTTTTATCATATCCGTTCCTGTCTTTTTTTGATCTCCAATCTTCCATACTCCTTCAGGATCAGTCTGAAATCCATTTCATCTGCAACCCGGAGATCTGCATCAGGGTTTCGCCCTGGTCATCAAGCCCCCGGGTGTCCCAGGTGAGCACTTCGTCGGTTTGTGCCCGCAACCGGGCTTCCAGCATTATTTTTTCCCCTGTCCCGACTTTTCTGAAACACCGCATCTCCCCGATTTCCAAAGGAATCATGGACCGGGGCTCTGAGGGGTCTGTGACAGCAATATGACAGCACACCAGCTGCAGAAGCGCTTCGAAAAGGTAGGGGGAATACTGGTATTTTGCGTTCACAAGATCTGCAAAGTCACAGGTTTCCGGATAGATGGTCCGGCCCCGTATGACGTCTGGGCCTGTTCCGTCAAGAAATTCGATCACCCGGTACCGGCCGCCGAGACCACTGCGGTCTTTGTACCATTTCAGCACTTTTTTACGATTCATGGGTTGGGTTCTCAGCTCGTCCGAACGGATGGGAAAATCATGAAATCCCTGTCCGGGTGTTTCTCCTCCGCCGTCAAGCATCACCTGGCCGCTGCATTGCAGGGCAAAATGTGCCATCAATCTCCCGGTCGGGGAGATCTCCTGTGCCGACAGGGTCGTGTCGCACAACACCTCTTCAAGGCGGTCACCCGTCCTGCAGCAGGAAATCCGGGCAGGACGAGGAACCCCGGGCCGGCATTCGATCATGTCCATGAGCCGGACGTTTCGGACCCCTGTCACCCGGAGGTGGGGATACAGTATCCGGGCCGCTTCCATAAAAGTCTCTATGGCCATGGTGGCGGATACAATGGGATGCTTGATGAACTTGAAAGGCCGGTGGTCCGTGATCCAGAGATCTTTTTCCAGAGAAAAGGACCGGCAGGCTTCCAGTTTTTCCTGCCCAAGGTCCAGGGTTGAAATTTTTTCGATCATGGGAAAGTCTCCGGGCGCAAAGGACAAGAGGCCGGAATCCAGATCTCCAAAGGGTTCGGACCGGGTCCCGTCATTGAGCATTACCGTGTTCACAGACGGCAGTTTTTTCATGAACATCACCCAATGATCTTCTGGCGGGGCGATAAAGAGTTCCCGGCAGAACAGCCCTGCCAGTTCATTCACATGAATGTAAGCCACTCCTTTTTGCTTCAGCAGTGCCTGGATTTCCGGATCATCTGCCATGCCCGCCCCTTGGACAGGGGGAAGCATCAGGGCCTTGAACCGGACCGCCTTGTTTTCTTTGCCCAGGTGCCTGAGCAATGCTGCCATCATCCGGTTGGCGGCAGCGTAATTGGCCTGTCCCGGATTTCCCTGGATGGCCGCGGCCGAGGAAAGGCCCGCAAAAAACTTCAACCCGGCATTTTGGGCAGATAAGAACAGATGCCAGGCACCTGAGAATTTGATATCCGTGACCGTGGAAAAATCATCCAGGGTCATACGGCTTACAGGGCCGTCCCTGAGGATCCCGGCACTGTGAATGATCCCGTCGATTCTGCCGTAACAACGGATCACCTCTGCCAGGACAGCCTGAACCGCCTCAGGATCGGTCACATCACAGGTGTGGTAAGCGGCCTCAATTCCTGCGGCGTGCAAATCCGCCAGGGTCTGCGCAATTTCCAGCGCCCTGGAATTCGTCGGACCCGCCCCGGAAGCGGCGTGTTCCCCAAAAGGTTCTGCCGGATCCATTTCCGGATCGATACGTGTTCTCCCCAGCAGGATCAGGCGGGGCATGAAAGGCGCCAGGCAACGGGCCAGGTGGGCGCCGATCCCGGCACCCCCCCCGGCGATGACGACAACGTCTCCGGGGCAAAGATTCAGATGGGATGAATCCTTGAAAACCGACGGAGTCAAATGTCCTTCTGACGTGAGGATTTTTCCATCACGATGTATCATCTCCACCACGGCACATCCTCGATCCAAAGCATGGTGCATGGCTTTTTGAAGATGGGTGTTTTTCTGGATTTCCAGTGTGCGGAACTGGACGGACGCGTATTCCCGGGCAGCGCTCAAAAACATCCCGAGCATTCCCTCCGCCAGTAATTGAGCCGGTGTGCCAATATCTTCAGCAGAATAAATCAGTACAATGAATTTTTTGGCCGAAGATTCCAGAAATGCCTTTAAAAGGAGAAAGAATGATTTAAGCAGCTGAGAAACATCCGTCATACTGCTTGACCGGATGGCTCCTTTTCGGCCCAGGGTGATGACCATCCCGGAAACAGGAAACAGGGTTCGGATTGTATCCGCGGCCCGGAATGTGCCGTTTTCAGTCCGGATGTCGTGCCCCGCTTGGCCGGAATCCGGGATTTTCTGCATGAATCCCATTGGAAACGGGGTCACCCCGTAATCGGTCCGGAGAATATCCCCTGCGTGTTCGGCCACCTTGTCATCCCCGTCAGGGGAGAGGAGAAGGACGGATTCTCCCGGACTTAATTCCAGGGGAACCGAATTCTCAAATTCTAGCGTTGCGTGATCAAATACGAGCCGCTTCAGTGGTGCCTCATCCGTTGAGGCGTTGTCACATTTATCCGGCACCGGGTTCAAGTCCAGGGCCTCAGTCGCCGTATGCAGGCCGCTGCCTTGCTTTCCGGCGGTTAATCGGGAGATCTCTTCAGCGATGTCTTTTACAGTCCGGACATCGATAAAATCTTCCAGTTCAATGGTGATGTTGAACTGGCGTTCCACAGCATCCATGATGATGGGCAGGCGGCTGGACCGGATGGAGAGATCTTTTCTCAGGTCCATGTCGGGCTGGATTTCGTCTCGGTTGAACCCTGTCGCGTCCATGATGATTTGAATCAGTTTCTCCATGAGATCGTCACGCTCAGATGGGTCATCAGTTCCGGGTGCGGCGGGTTCCCGGAATTCAGGCGGCTGAAACCCGCTGAACGTGGATTTCATGACAGTTGACAGATCACCTGGCGTTTCCTTGAGATGGCCTTGTGCTAAAAGTCGGGCCAGTGCGGCTTTAAAGGTCAATGCCTCTGAAGAGCGAACACAGGTCTGGATACAGGATGATCCGGGAAGCGTGTCTGCAATGAGATTGCTCAATACTTCTCCCGGTCCCACCTCAACAAAAAGCCTGGCCCCGTAGGTATTCCAAAGGAACCGGGCATTGTCCATCCAATGGACCGTGGATTCCAGGTGCGCCATGAGGATTTTTTTGATCTCATGGGGATCTGCGGGATAGGGTTTCCGGGTTGTGTTGGAGATGACCGGAATCTGCGGGGGATGAAATGCAATGCCGGCAATGTATGCGGCAAGTTCATCATGGATGACCTGCATGGCAGGCGAGTGAAAGGCCATGCTGACGCGCAGAAGGGTGGTCCGGTGGCCCATTTCCTTTAAATTTTTGCAAAAACTTTTGATGGCGCCGGTGCTGCCGCTTAAAACAGTCTGAAAAGGGGAATTGATATTGCCGATGTGGATATCATTGTCATCTTTGATCATTTTGTTTAAAAGGTCCAGGGGAGCGTCCGTGGCGGCCATGACACCGGGATCGATGTTGGCGGCAGCCGCCTTGTCCATGCACAGGGCCCGCTTGTTTACGATGCGAAACCCGTCTTCAAAGGAATAGACACCGGCCAGGCACAAAGCGGTCAATTCGCCCAGACTGTGACCGGCCATGGCCACAGGACGGATGCCAAGCGCAATGAGATATCGGGCCATGGCATTTTCCAGGGCAAACATGGCAGGCTGCTGCCAGCGGGTTTTCTGAAGGTTTTTTTCCTGATCATGGAACATCAGGTGAAGCAGGTCAAAGTCAGCAACGGCAGCGGCCCGGTCCAGCCATTCTTTGATGACGGGAAATGAGGTATACAGTTCCTGTCCCATGCCGCCGTATTGGGCGCCCTGTCCGGGGAATACCAGGGCAAGGGGCGGCGCCACCTTCGGGTCCTGGTTCGCCCGTACTTCTGATATTTTTTGCGTCCCGGGTGAGACCATGACCGTATCTGTTTCGTCCATGGCCTGCTCCACCTGTACCACATAATTGGAACCGCCGAACCCGAAAGCATTGACTTCCATTCTTCTGGGCTCGCCGTTGCGGTTCTTCCAGTCCAGCGGCGCAGAAGAGACAATAAGACCGGAGTTTTCCAGATTGATTTCCGGGTCCGGATGCCTGTAATTGAGAGTGGGCGGGAAAATTCCCGCTTTCATGGCCATCACGCCTCGAATAAGACCGCCGATCCCCGAGGCCCCCAGCGTATGGCCTATCTGGGATTTAAATGCCGTGAGCACGGTACGCCTGGCGGAATGATAGAACCCTTTCAGGGCAAGGACTTCTTCCAGGTCCCCCTGTCTTGTGCTGGTGGCATGGCATTCCACCATGTCCACAGCATCAGGCCCATAGGATGTCCCCTTAAAAGAGGCGCGAATCGCCATCTGC
Source organism: Desulfotignum balticum DSM 7044 (assembly GCF_000421285.1). Lineage (GTDB taxonomy): Bacteria > Desulfobacterota > Desulfobacteria > Desulfobacterales > Desulfobacteraceae > Desulfotignum > Desulfotignum balticum. The sequence goes on along the minus strand of NZ_ATWO01000001.1, from coordinate 4,691,520 downwards.
TGGGAAACTCTGGAGGATTCCACCATTCCAAAAGGGTTGTTGCTGGCGCCCATGCCGGTCACAAAGGCGTTAACAAGGGCCCCTCTTGCCCGGGCGACGCTTTCCCGCTCAATCACAATCATTGCGCCGCCTTCACCCAGGACCATGCCGTCTCTGTGGGCATCAAACGGACAGGAGGTTTCCCGGGCCGGTCTTTCCCTCCCGGACAGCCCGTAAAGAGCGCCCAGGGCGGAAAATTCCAGGAAATGCAGATGGCTGAGCGTATCCTCGCCCCCGCCCACGACCGCGGCGTCGATGATGCCGTTTTTGATCATCTGGATGGCGCTGTAAAGTGCCACCAGTGAGGTGGCGCAGGCGGCGGACACGGCATGGCTGGGCCCCATGAACCCGTACTTTTTACAGATAAAACCGGCGGCGGCACAGTTGAGCCGGCCTAAAAGCGTGGTGTCGTCCAGGGCCGTGCGACCGGACCTGATTGCCTGTTCAATGGCCTGTACCTGGTCCGGTGTGAGGTCAACCGCCTTTTTGATGCCGGCCATGATGTCGTGAACATATGCCCGGATAATGATATCGGGAAGCGTACTTGCCGCCTCTCCCGAGTTCTGGGAGACGAAGACGGCGATCCTTTCCCGGGGGATATCTGATGTCAGAATGCCGGATGCCCGGATGGCCCTGTCCGCAAGCCACATGGAAATCCGTGTGGCCTGGGTCATGGTCCTGAAATCATGGGGAGGAATCCCCAGTTCAGTGCGGTCGATGGGAAAATCCAGAAAAGCCCCCACCCGGCAATAGGTCTTGTCCGGCATAAGGGGCTTAGGGTCATAATACAGTGCATGATCCCATCGTGACGGCGGCACTTTTGTGATACCGCTTTTCATGGCCAGGCTTGCACTCCAGATTTCCTCGGGACTCTTGCCCAAAGTATTCACAATGCCCATGCCCGTGATGGCAATTCTTTCATGAACCTCCCGGTTGGGTGTGAAACGCTTCGGATCTGGTTTAATCCCGGCAACCGGTAGTTCCAATGGTGTTTCCGTGGAATTTACAACGGGTTGATGCATCAAAAGAGAGCCCCGGGCCAGTTCATGGTGAAAGGATTCAAGATTGTCGACGTCACGGATAAGCCCGGCGCAGGCCCCGCTCATGAATTGTCCCCGTTCGATACAGGTTTGCTCATCCAGAACTATCTCTCCCGGCCCGTCCATTCCCCGGGCCGCCATGAAAAGGCTTCCGGCCGCCATTTTTTCCATTCTTTCCCTGAAAGAGGTTTCGTCCTGGAGTCCGGCGGCAAACTCCCTTTCCAGAGATAAAATAGATTCCATTCCCGGGGTTTTCAGGGATCTCACCCGGAGCCCGGTATTCCGGCCTGACACAACGGTTCCCGCCAAAGGTGATTTCAGGATCATCTGCTGATAAAGCGGGGTCAAAGCGCCGGTTTCAATAATCTCCTGTGTGGCCAGATAGGCCGTCCCCATCTGGATGGCGTCTGCGCCAAGCATGGCCGCCATGAAGGCCGTTTCCCGGTTGAAAATTCCTCCGGCAAGGATGATGCGGCAATTGTGAAACAAAGATGGGGTGCGCCGCTTCATATCCAGTACCATCTGGGCCAGGGTGAGTGTGCTGTGCGGCCCCACGTGGCCGCCGGCCTCATACCCCTCACAGATCACATACCGGACCCCTTGTTTCAGGGCCAGCGTCAACAGCGCTTCATCCGGCGCGATATACATGACATCGATGCCGCATGCCATCAATTCTCTGACCGTGGAGAGATCCCCCCCTGCAATCACGGCAAAACGGGGTCTGTGTTTTTTTATCCAGGCCAGATGCAGTCCCTTGAAAGGATTTTCCGCCAAAGCGACCACATTGACGGCATACGGGCGCGACCCCATGATCCTGGGCAGGGTTCCCAGCCTCTGGTCCAGGGCCTCAGCATCCATCAGGCCAAGGGCGATGGTGGGTAATCCGCCGGCATCCGCCACCCGTAAGGCAAACTCCGGGATATCCGTGATCCAGGACATGGCGCCCTGGATAAAAGGGTACCGGGTGCCCATTTCTCTGGCCACAGGACTGTCCAGAAAACCATTTTTTTTTTCTTCAGCCAGGCGGCATAACTGATGCATTTCTTTTATGAACGCAGTCACGGCTTCCCCGGTTCTATCCCCGAAACGGTTCACAAAGGCCCCGGCAAAGGCGGCTTCCACACCCAAAGGAATGATTTCGTTCTTGCTGAAACGGCTTTTTAGGGGATGAACCGCCCCGGCCGTCACCCGGTTCGCAAAAGAAAGGCGGGTATCTTTCATGTCCGCTGCGCTGCAGAGCGCGTCCTCGTATGCTTTGATTTTTTTGAATGCCAGAGAATTTCCCTTGTTGAACAGGCGGCAGGGAACCTGCACATCCAGGCCCACCATATCCGTGGCATCCGGACGCAGCCGGGAAAGCTGTTCCCGTTGGGAATCATCAACACCGGCCTGATCCGTCAGCCAATGGATACTCTCAAAAACGATCCCGGCTGCCCCGGTGGACACAAAGGCGGCGGCAGCTTCAGGGAGAAAAACGCCCCCCCAGATGAAAATATCAAAAGGAGTTGCAGCGGATTTCTGCATTTCCCTGGCCATGGAATAGAGCGTCATGGTTGTCTCGCGGCCCACAAATCCAGCGGCCTCACATCCTTTCAGGACGATGCGTTCGATGCCTGAGCCGGGCTTCAGCATCTTTGTTATGAGCGCGGTGTCTCCGGTGATGGGAAAGCAGCCATAATTTTTCGACATTTCCCCCAGCTTGTTTAAAAAAAGAGCCGTATCTTCCTGAGAAAACCAGGGGGGGCACTCTACCCAGAGGGTTTGAATCCCCGTTTCCTTTATTGTCCGCCCTAAAGACAGGTCCATCAAGGCTGGGGCAGAGATTTTGATATCCCTGACAAGACCGGCAGGGTCTGTTTTTCGTAACAAGGAAACCAGATTGTCTGCGCTCTTTTCTTCGGAAAAATCGAAGATCGCGCGGGTCCCTGTTTGTTGAGCCATCTGAATCACCGCCGGGGTAATCTTTTCAGGCCGCCGGACAAAAGCGATGGTGATATTTTGATGCTCAGTTAACATGTTTACATCCTTTGCTTCAAAGCCATTGGTTTCATTATGATAAAGATTTGCTGAATATGCGGTATTTTTTGTGCATTTTTGCCCCGGCTTCCTCGATCAATGAGTTGACGGCGTCATTGTCTTCCAGGGTCCAGCCGATTTCCATATAACGGTATTTCGCTTTATTTCTCACCACCTCGTAGATATGGTGGAAGGCCAGCATGGGGAGCCCCAGTTGCCGGTATTTTTCTTCGATCCCTAACATAAACAGCCGCAATCCAACGATCTCTTTTTTGTATAAAAAATACTTCAGCGTCCCCAAAAGACCGACCCGCCCGTTGAGACGCTTCAGCAACGGGTTGATATCGGGAAATACCATGCAGAAGGCGGCGGGTTCATCTTCAACATAGATGAAAAAAGCCATGTCAGGATCTGTAAATTCCATGACGTGCTTCCCGATATCCTGCATCTCCTTTTCGCTTAACGGAACGAACCCCCAGTTGCCGGACCATGCATCGTTATAGATCTGACGGATCTGAGCGAGTTCAGCATCTGCATCCTTTGGGCGAAAGTGGGTGATGCGGACTCCCTTTTTTCGGGCAATTTTGCCGGCCAGACGATCCATCCATCCGGGAAGTTCGTAATAGCTGTCGATAAGGAAAGCCAGCAGGTCTTTTTCTTTGAAGTAACCGCATGATTCGATCAGTCTTGAATAGTACGGCGGGTTATAGGTCATCATCAGGGAGGGCGGCACATCGAACCCTTCAATGAGCAATCCGGCCTCGTGATTGGTGGATGGGTTGAGCGGGCCTCTTATGAAGGTCATCCCCTTTTCATGAGCCCACTTTTCCACGGAAGCAAACAGGGCGGCGGCGGCCTGCGGATCATCCGCACATTCAAAAAACCCCCAGATGCCCATTTTCTCGTTATGGAACCGGTTATAACGGCCGTCGATAATGCCTGCAATCCTTCCCACCGTTTCTTTGCCCCGTCGTGCCAGAAAAAGAATGCGCTGGGCAAATTCCCAGAAAGGGTGCCTGAGGGGGTCCAGCAGCCGACAGATTTCTTTTTTGAGAGGCGGAACCCATTTGGGGTATGCGACATAGATCTTCCATGGCAGTTCAATGAAGTCTTTTAATTCAGATCTCTTTTCCACGGTAATGATTTCAATGCCGGTCATGATGATACTCCTCAACAAAAAAAGAAATGGCATTTAATGCCCATCGCAATGTTTGATAATAACTTTTATAAATTCACTATGACCCACGTTATATTCATTTTATGTGCCAGAACTCCCACATTCTGCCTAAGGGGATCTATCTCCCTTTTATCTATGGAGAATCAGCAAAAAAGAGATCTGAAGGAATCCATTATACATCTGATAAAAAATAGGTCTTATATGACCAAGGGCTGAATATGACCTAATTTTTTAGGTTTAAATACCCCTGGTATGAGATGTTTTAAGTTCTGACACCCCTGTCGATCAACAGGATGGCGATTATGAACCGGATATGAAAGTCCCGGCACGTTAATTGAACTATACAGTCTGTGAACGAATCCACCACGCGGATATACATGATCCGCGAACCTAAAAAACCCAAATATATAAAGGAGAACTTTCATGAAATCTTTCAAAATTCAACTTTTTACGGCCCTGGCCTTGGCCATCGTTTTTGTTCTGTCGGGGTGTTCCCAAAAGGAGGTTCAGACCCTCCCCGCATTTACCCTGACGCCATTCAGCGCAGACGAGTATGTGTCATCCGTTGATAATTTCGTCATTGTCCTGGATGCATCCAGTTCCATGGACAAGCCATACATGGGAAATAAAAAATTTGATATGGCCACACAAATCGTCAGCCGCATCAATCGAACCCTGCCGGAACTGGGCCAAAACGGGGCGCTCCGCTCTTTTGGACACAGCCCTGCAGTTTCCGACAAAAACACGGTTCTTTTTTACGGCATGGAGCAATATGTCACATATGCCCTGGGTGAAAGTTTAAAAAAGATATCTGAACCAGGTGGGACAAGCGCCCTGCATACGGCCCTTACCGCCTCCGGTCAGGAAGAACTGGCATCTGTTTACGGTAAAACCGCTGTGATTATCATCAGCGACGGTCAGCCGGAATTCAGTTTGGAATCTCCCATTACCCTGAAAACAGCCCAGGCCTTGAAAGATCAATATGGCCCGGAGCTTTGCTATTATCCCGTCCTTGTTGGTGATGATGAAAAAGGGGCAGTGCTCATGGATGATATCGCCCGTATCGGCGAGTGCGGCTTTGTTTCCAACGCAGATAACCTGTTGACGAACGCAGGCATGGCCGGCTTTGTCGAAGATGTTTTTCTGGCCCCGAAACCCGCACCACCGGTCGCCGCCCCGGCGCCTACTGAAATTAAAGGATTGAATGAACAGGGCGTCTGGGTCGTGGAAGACACACATTTTGATTTTGATGAGTCTATCATCAAACCGGCGGCATTTGAGTATCTGGATCATATTGCAGAAATCATGCAGGCCTATCCCGATATGCAAGTCCAGGTTCAAGGCCATACAGACAGTATCGGCACCAAAGCTTACAATGATGCGCTGTCCATGAGACGGGCCCAGGCAGTAAAGACCTATCTGGTAAACAAAGGGGTCCAAAAAGAGCGTCTGAGCCTTGAAGGATTCGGATTCTCCAAACCCGTGGCATCGAACAATACTGCCGAAGGACGGGCTTTGAACCGACGTGTTGAACTTCATCGAAAATAGACAAAGGAGGCATTATGAACAAGCGTTTTTTTTTGAGGCACCTGGTCATGGTACTGCTCCTGGCGGTCTTCATGGCAGGGTGTGCCGGAACACGAACAAGTGAAAGCACGGGCGAATATATGGATAACTCTGTTATCACGGCCAAGGTGAAGGCGGCAATACTGGAAGACCCGATGCTGAAGGTGTTTCAGATCAATGTGGAGTCTTTCAAGGGAGAAGTCCAGCTGAGCGGTTTTGTGGATTCGGCCCAGGCCGCTGCCAGGGCGGTGCAAATTACCCGAAGGGTGGAAGGGGTTACATCGGTTAAGAACAGTCTGGTTATCAAATAAGCCGGGGCTGGATGAATCATCCGGAGAGCGGCAGTCATGAAGGGTTTAATCCTGATGGATTGCCGCTCCACCCGGGTGTTCCGGCCAAAGAATCCGATAGAAAATTTATTTTACATCCGTCATCTCAACCGGGTCAACTCTTTAAAAGCAGGTGAAAAATGAAAACAAGCATATTGTTGGCTGTCATATTAATCGTCATAGGGATCGCAGCCCTGGGGTATCAGGGGATCTCTTACACGACCAGAGAGAAAGTCGTTGATATCGGCCCGCTGACAATGACGGCAGATAAAACACGGACCATCCCGTTGCCGCCCATCATTGGCGGCCTTGCATTGGTGGGTGGTATCGCGCTGCTGGTCATGGGAAGAAAAAATACCTAAAGGTCAAAGAGACTGTTGGGAAAATAGTGGGGAATCCTGGCCAGGAAACCAAAGATAAAGAGGAAGAGAGTATGATGCAATTTACACAGCCGGATTCAGAAATTAATTTGATGATTGAAACAGCCATCCATAAAAAGCTCATCACCCGGCAGGACTTTCAGAAAATAATGACCTTAGCCGGGCAAGAACTTAAGATTGAAGCGCATGAAAAACAACTATTATGCCACCTTCAGGGCATGATGAAAAACCGTTCAACAGGAGGTCTACCATGAAATCAAGCACCCGGGATAAATCGGAAGGCAAGTGGCACAAAATCAAGGGAAAAATCAAACAGATCACCGGAAAAGCAGTCGGAAACCGTGATCTGGAAGCCAAAGGCAGGGCTGAAAACACGGACGGGAAGGTTCAGGAAAAAATCGGCCAGGTCAAGGACATCGCAGGGAAATAAACAGGGACGTCTTTTAAAAGAAATTGATGGCGTTGAACGTTAAAAAAGGAGGGTATCATGCTTTGGACACTATTTGTGATTCTATTAATTTTGTGGGCGCTGGGACTGTTGACCGGGTATACGATGGGCGGCATCATTCACGCGCTGCTGGTGGTCGCCATCGTTGTGATTCTGATCCAGGTGGTTCAGGGACGAAGACGGGTGTAACCCGCCGGGACCTAAGCCGGACAAGGTAAGGTATTCAAAAAAAGAGGCTGGCATGAAAAAGAATGAATTCATGGAAACATGGGTCCTCCTGGTATGTTTTACCGGGACAGAGGGTACCGGGCTGTGAGACTGCCGGCGCATAAAACCAAAATCGTCTGCACCATAGGCCCGGCCTCACGATCAGAGGCGGTGTTGGAACAATTAATGCTCCAGGGAATGAATGTGGCCCGGCTCAACTTTGCCCATGGCACCTTGCAGGGGCACAGGGAGGATATCGGGCGCATACGTGCTGTGGCGGATAGGGCAGAGCGGTCCTGCATGATCCTGGCGGATCTTCCCGGTCCCAAAATACGCATCGGCAAACTTTTGCATGAACCGCTGCTGCTGGAAAAAGACCATGCGGTCATATTGACCGCCCAGGATTCCGTGGGCACGGCCGATCAGATACCTGTGGAATATAAGCGGTTGCCGGAAAGCGTGAGTCCCGGCAGCCTGATTTTCCTTAATGACGGGTTCATACAGCTTCAGGTGGAGAAGGTCTCAAAAGATAAGGTCTTCTGCCGGACGGTTATCGGCGGCCCGCTTCTTTCCTACAAGGGATTACACCTTCCCGGGGTAAAGATATTCGCGGATGCGGTGTCTGATACGGATCTTGAATTTGTGGCCTTTGCCCTGCAGGAAGGGGTGGATGCCTTCGGGGTTTCATTTGCAGAGTCAGCCGATGACATACGCAAGGTAAAAGCCCTTGCACAAAAACACGGGCAATCCGCGTATGTGGTTGCCAAAATCGAGCGGGCCGAGGCCATTGCCAATTTTGAAGAAATTGTCACGGCTGCCGATGCCATCATGATTGCACGCGGCGACCTGGGGGTTCAGATCCCGATACAGGATGTGCCGGCGGTTCAGAAAAAACTGATCAACAAGGCGAATCTTTTAGGCCGGCCTGTGATAACAGCGACACAGATGCTGCTGTCCATGACAGAGAATATCCGGCCGACCCGTGCCGAGGTATCGGATGTGGCCAATGCGATTTTTGACGGGACAGACGCGGTGATGCTGTCCGAAGAGACGGCCATCGGAAAATATCCTGTGGAGACGGTTGAAATGATAGCGAAAATAGCCACATCTGCCGAGCGGGAACGAAAAACTGTCCAGACGCTGGCCGATTTGCCCGCATATTTCAGGACGGGTGCGGGTTCCGACAGTATCCGTGTCGAGGACATCTTTTCCCTGAATACCGTTGAATGCGCCAACGCGTTACATGTGCGCTATATCCTTGCCCGCACGCAAAGCAAGGGCGCCGCGTGTTTCATCTCCAGATTCAAGCCGGACTGCTGGATACTTTCCTTTCGTGGTGATGTAAAAACGAACCACTTTTCAGCCCTGTCCTACGGGGTTTATCCAGTCTTCCTTGAGGATAAAACAAATGCCTTTTCCGATATGGCGATGCGTTTCCTGATCAAAACCGGGATGGTAGAAAAAGACGAAAAAATGATTTTGATAGAGGATGAATCCCATGACGTCATGCCGGAAACCTTGTTGATGAAAATTTTTAAAGTCTGAACAATCAACGCCTGAACAAGGAGTGCGAAGACAAGGCGCCCTGTTTTGTCCGCACTGGGCAAAAAGCTTGGATTTCAGATGAACCAGCACCCCGGCCCTGAAAAAGAATTAGAAATGGTATCTCGTTATTCCGCGGGGGAAGTTTTATCCTGGGCCGCCTGCTGACCGCTGGTGTTCAACTGTTCCATTTCTTTGAGAATCTGCTGGCGTTCTTGCTCTGCTTTTTCCAGCCCGGCCTTGGCTTCGTCTCGTTCCAGGCGGGCCTGGGTCAAATCGTTTTTCAAATCTTCAATTTCCGCCTTGGCTTTGGCGATTTCTTTTTCAGCCTCATCGAATTGTCCTTTTTGCTCCTGAACAGTCTCATCGATTTTTTCGCCGGCTTCTTCGGCCGGACCGTTACAGCCCGGCAACAGAAAAAAGAGGAAAAAGAGGGAAAATACACAAACGAGCATTTTTTGGTGCGTCATGACGGTGTTTCCTTTCAAATCAAAAAAAGTTTGTGGTCAACCCGCGTTGACCCGGTGTGGATGTGTTCAGTCTGTCGACTGCGGTCCTGACGATTATGTCCGGGAACACATCAGGCAATTTTACATATGCGAAAAACATGCCAGTATAGAGTTATTTGTTTTCCGGATGTTTGGCTGCCTGGCCGATGCATGAACCGGCCGGTCACTGATGCGGATCTAAAAAAACGGTGACCACCCTCTGCAAAACCTGCAAATCGGTGAAGCGCTGATTCAGGGGGTGAGCGTAGTCAGGAAGATCGGTCGGCAAGGTTGTCTGGTCAAATATGATGCATTGGCCACATTCGACCCCTTCTCTTTTTAGGGTTCTGGCTGCTGAAGATGAAAACGGTATTGATAATTTCCAGGCAGTGGCGGTTTTCATGTAACAAAGATATCTCCCAGAAGGTTCTGTGACTATTATCTACGTCTTTTACAATAATATTAATCGGTTTGTTTCCGCGCCCCTGACAGCATCTGGCACGCAAGGTGCAATCTTTTTTTTCAGTTTTTCGAGGAGGCTATTCAAGGGCTTGCCGCCTGAAAATTTCAAGACAATTTATGAGTTTTTATCCGAGGAGGGGAACAATGAAACTTTAAATACATACTGAACAGATAGCCGATCCAGTTATATTAAAAAATCAATTCAAAGACAGGAGAAAAGTAAAATGAAAAAATTAAGGTATTGTTTGGCAGTTTTGGCCGCTGTGGCCTCTATGGTGTTCATCACGGCCCCGCTTTTTGCCACTGAGACGGATGACCGTATCGAATCATCCGCTAAAAACACCCATGTGTTCAAAACCTTTCTCAAGGACGATCAAATAAATATGAAGTCAAAAGATGGATTTGTCACCTTGACCGGGACGGTTCTGGACGCATCCCATAAAACATTGGCAGGAGAAACCGTTGCATGTCTGCCCGGAGTCAAAGGTGTGGACAACAAGCTGGAAGAAAAGGGTGAAAACCGCCCTGCTGAAAAATCAGATGCGTGGCTCATCACCAAAGTGAAAACCACCCTTTTGTTTCATAGAAACGTCAGCGGTCTCGGAACCGAGGTTCTCGCCGACAACGGAACCGTCACTTTGCGCGGTGAGGCCGACAGTGTTGCACAAAAGGACCTCACAACCGAATATGTCATGGATGTGGACGGTGTTGACAAGGTAAACAATGAAATGACCGTGTCTGATCCAGCCGCCGAAAAACCGGATGACAAAACAATAGCTAAAAACATGGATACGGTTATCGAAGCGGTTGATGATGCATCCATTACCGCGCTGGTCAAAACCTCGCTGCTTTACCATCGTTCGACCAGCGGTCTGAGCACCAACGTTAAGACCAAAGACGGGGTGGTCACCCTGGAAGGCAAAGCCACGACTGCAGCTGAAAAAGATCTGGCCGGGAAATACGCAGGCGATGTTGACGGCGTAAGAAGTGTCAATAACAAGATGACCGTTGAATAAGCCTGGTTCAGTATCCATTGGGTCGGCAACCCCACGCGCCACTGAATATGTTTCACTGGCGGTTTTCCATTATGTTTACCAAGGAAGATAACCCATGACAACAGGCACAATTTAGGACAACAGTGATGGCCAGCAACGAGAGACTCCGCAAGGAAAGCGGCCTGCCGGACTATCCCAGGACAGAAACGTCACCGCGTCCGATTTCATTTTATGTGATATTGGGGGCGGTGCTGTTTGCCTTTATCCGGACATTCTCTCTGCTTTCGCCCATTCTGCTCTCTTTTTTGCTGGTGCTGCTTATTTCCCTTGCCGTCAATCCGGTGATTTCCCGGATGCGGGCGTGGACAGGCGGCAGAAAGATACCGACAGGATTGGTTGTGGCAGGATTGACTGCAGTCATGGTTTTGGCGGGCTGGTCCCTGTTCGGACCGATGAAGGACTCGGTCATCAAAATTTCAGTTGCCGTACCGGATTACTGGGAACGTCTGCAAAAGCCGCTGATCAAAATAGAGCAGCAGGCCGTTATTTTTGAGGAAAAACTTCAGGTTGAGGTCAGCACTGAAATTGCCCGGGAAGACAGGAGTACAGAGAAATCAGAAATCATACCTAAAATCCCCCCGCAAGCCTTACATCTTGAAGAATCAAACTCTTTTCGCTCCTATTTGAACGGGATGTTTAAGGATCTGTTCGGCAGTTTCACGGCCGTGGCTTTTAACGGCGCCCATATACTGGTCGTTCTGGTAACGGTTTTTTTCGGTGTGGTGTTTATGCTCATGAATCCCCGCCCGATTTTCGGGGCAATGCTTTCCTTATTGCCTGAAGAGCATCACCCCAAGGCGCTGATCATTTTGCAGCGCATCGGAAAATTCATTCCTGCCTGGGCCGGGGCAACCGCATTGGGAATGCTGACTATCGGTTTTCTGGTATTTTTGCTCATGTGGCCCATCTTTGGTTTTATGGATGCCCTGGTCCTGGGACTTATTGCAGGGGTTCTGGAGGCGGTTCCTTTTATGGGTCCGATTCTCAGTGCCCTGCCCGCACTCTTGCTCGCTCTGGGCCAGGGAGGAATGACGCCGCTGTGGGTCCTGCTCATTTTCGCTGCGGTTCAGGCTCTGGAGAACAATATGATCCTGCCGTTTATCATGGCCCGGGGCATGAAACTGCATCCCCTGGCCGTGATCTTTTCCGTTCTTTTGTGCGTGGCCGCCTTCGGCGTGCTGGGGGTTCTCATCGCAGCCCCTCTGGTCGCAATTGTGCGGATTGTGCATGATGAACTTTATCGAAAAAGATTTCTTCCCCATGTAACAAACGAAGACCTGGATCATCTGGCAGGAATTGCCTTGCATGAAACCCGGCCGGATGAGCGGTGATACTGTTTTTATTTGCCGCTTGCAGGCAGATATGGGGAGCGGGCGACCAGATCAATATAGATCTGCCCGCATTCTTTAAAGCGTCGGCCGCCGGCCGCCGAGGCCCGGCTTAAACAGGACTTGGCTTGAGGTATAGGAGATCAGTATGCGACTCAAACAGATTCCGGACCTGATCAAAAAATCAGTAACAGCCTGGTTGGTTGATTATGCCCCGAGCATGGGGGCCGCGATTGCCTACTACACATTGTTTGCAATTACACCGCTGCTGATCATCGCCATCGCGGTGGCCGGCTTTTTTTTTGGCCATGAAGCCGCCCAGGGTGAAATCATCGGCCAGATCCGAAACCTTATCGGGCATGAAGGAGCCATTGCCGCTTTCGGCAAGTGGCTCAATAGCCTGTTTTCAGGTTGGGAAGTATTTTTATTTGCCCTGGATTTGAGTATTTCCTTTGCTATTACGACACTTTTGTTTGCGCTGATCTATAAATTTATGCCGCGGGCTAAAATCCCCTGGCAAGATGTATGGATTGGGGCGGCAGTCACCGCTTTTTTGTTCGCCATCGGCAAATTCCTCATCGGTCTCTATCTGGGTAAAGTCAGTGTCGCATCCGGTTTCGGCGCTGCCGGGTCATTGGTTATTTTATTGCTGTGGGTTTATTTCGGGGCACAGATTTTTCTGTTCGGCGCTGAGTTTACCTGGGTTTATTCAAATACATATGGATCCAGAGCCGCTCAGCATAAAAGGTCTGAAGGATAGATAATATGACCATGGAAATTGGAGTGGTTTTTACGAATATGAGAGGAAAACCGATGCAGGAACCGCATATCCTGACTGCTGAGAATGTTTTGAAGCATCATGCAACAATTGCCGGGCAGGGATTATCAGGTGCCGAGGCCGCACAGCGGCTTGATACGCACGGTCCCAACGAACTGGTGGAAAAGGGCAGAAAAAGTGCCTGGCGCATTCTGCTGGCCCAGGTCAAAGAGGTGATGATCCTGATCCTGCTGGCAGCCGTGTTCATTTCGGCGGCACTTCAGGAATATATTGATGCCATCGTTATTTTCATCATTGTCGTGCTGAACACCCTTCTCGGCTTCTGGCAGGAATTCAAAGCGGAAAATGCCATGGCCGCGCTTAAAAAAATGACCGTGCCCAATGTGCGGGTGTTGCGTGATGGTTCAGAGCAGCAGATTTCAGCCAAAGATCTGGTTCCGGGGGATATTTTGCTGATCGAATCCGGAAATGTCGTGCCGGCCGACGCCCGTCTCATAGAAGCCGTCAACCTTAAGGTTCAGGAAGCCGCCCTGACCGGTGAATCAGAATCGGTGGACAAACATTCCCACCGGCTTGAAGGGGATGATTATGCCCTGGCGGACCGGAAAAACATGATCTATATGGGGACCGTGGTTACTTACGGGCGCGGATATGCCGTGGTGACAAACACGGGAATGCACACGGAACTGGGGAAAATCGCCACGCTGCTGCATGGGGTGGAAGATGAAAAGACCCCTTTGCAGCGCCGGTTGGCCAGGCTGGGCAGATCTCTGGCCATGGCGGCAGTGGTCTTGATTTTTGTGGTGGCCGGGTTGATGTACATGCAGGGTGCCGGATGGAAGATGATGTTCATGACCGCCATCAGCATGGCAGTGGCCGCTATTCCAGAAGGCCTGCCGGCGGTGGTCACCATTGCCCTTGCTCTTGGTGCCCAGCAGATGCTGAAAAAAAATGCGCTGATCCGGCAGCTTGCTGCGGTTGAAACCCTGGGCAGCGTGACCGTGATCTGTTCGGATAAAACAGGGACATTGACCCAGAATAAAATGTCTGTGACTCAAGTGGTGCTGCCGGATCGCCGGGTGACTTTTGACCCGGCAGTGGTCGGACACACACAGGATATCGATCTTTCTTTGCTGCTGCTGACAGGAATGCTGTGCAACGATGCAGTGATAAACGATGGCAATGGGCATGATATTTTAGGGGATCCCACCGAAGGGGCGCTGGTGATTGCCGCCCGTCAGGCAGGACTGGTCCAGACCGATCTTAATACACTTTTGCCGCGTGTACGAGAATTGCCCTTTGACTCGGAACGCAAACGCATGTCCACGGTTCATGCCATGCCAGTTTCTTTTGATAAGGCTTCTGCCTATCCCGTTTCTGCTTTATCTGAACAGGACGGACATACCGACCATATCCTGTTGACCAAGGGAGCCGCAGACGGATTGATCGATGGTTGCGGCCGCATCCTGATAAACGGGAAGATCGAGCTTCTCGATGACAAACAAAAAAATGCAATTCTGGCTGAAAATACCGCCATGGCTGAAAACGGTATCCGGGTGCTGGGGCTGGCATATCGGTTTGTTGATGAGGATGAACTGGACCGGCCAAAGCGTTATGAACAGAACCTTGTTTATCTGGGTCTGGCCGGCATGATCGATCCGGTACGTCCTGAAGCCGTAGAGGCGGTGCGGCTTTGTAAACAGGCGGGCATCCGGCCCGTGATGATCACCGGAGACCACCCCCTGACGGCTGTCGCCATTGCACGACAATTGGGCCTTACGGATACAGACACATTCCTGACGGGCCAGGATCTGGAAAAGATGACTGAAGAAGAGCTGGCTACCAGGATTCCGGAAATCTCGGTTTTTGCCCGGGTTTCACCCAGTCATAAAATGATTATCATCGATGTGTTGCAAGAACATCACGAGATCGTTTCCATGACCGGGGACGGCGTCAATGATGCGCCGGCCCTGAAATCAGCTGATATCGGTGTGGCAATGGGGATTACCGGTACCGATGTCAGCAAGGAAGCTTCCGACATGGTTCTTCTGGACGATAATTTTGCCACCATTGTTGCCGCCGTTAAAGAAGGGCGCCGTATCTATGATAATATCCGTAAATTTGTCAGATATATTCTCACGGGAAACACGGGCGAAATCGTTGTGATGCTTACCGGGCCGCTGCTGGGCATGCCGCTTCCGCTGCTTCCGATTCAGATTTTATGGATCAACCTGGTGACCGACGGCCTACCTGCCATCGCCCTTGGATATGAAGAGCCTGAGCAGAAAATTATGGATCGCCCGCCGTTTGATCCGAAGGAAGGGATCTTTGCCCGGGGTTTGGGATGGCAGATTATTATGATGGGACTGATCGTGGGTCTGATTTCAGTGGGAGCCGGATACGGGTTCTGGAATAATGGCACCGGTTCGCCGGCCTGGCAGACCATGGTTTTTACTATGTTGACTTTCTGTCAGATGGCCTATGCACTGTGCGTTCGTAAACAGCATGAATCATTGTTTTCCTATTCCTGGTTCAGCAATCCCATGCTTTTAGCCGCCGTGGGAGTTACGTTGATTTTGCAGATGATTATCATCTATGTTCCTTTTTTCAACCTGGTTTTCCGCACATTCCCTCTGAGATGGGAAGAGCTTTCCGTCTGTGCCGTCGGAGCGGTGGCAATCATAGTCATCACAGAGGTTAAAAAATTGTTTCTGCGCAAAGATCAGCAGAAATTCAACCCGTGACACCGACAGCGGTGTTTGACCTCTCAGTTTTAATGACGGAAATGACTGAGAATTTCTCTGATTTATGAGGCATCACCTCTGTCGATTTGCTCAAAAACAGCAAAGGCTGACGTGAGAGTTTTTTGAAATAATATAGAAGTTAGAAAACGCAATAAACAAAAAAGGAGAATGAACCATGAAAGTCCTATTCATGCTATTGGTCGGCCTCTTAGTGTGCAATCCAATGGGGGCATCTGCAGATTACAGCGACGGACTGGATCAGTACCTTCGCGGGCAATACAGCAACGCACTCAATGAATTTACGCCTCTGGCCAATAAAGGAAACCCTGATGCCCAATACATTCTTGGCAGTATGTACGCCCAGGGAAAGGGCGTGCTGCAGGATTATGCCCAGGCACATGCCTGGTTCAATCTTGCAGCTTCGCAAGGTCATGAAAAAGCGGCTCTTTATCGTGATGAGATTGCCCAGAAAATGACTTTCAACCAGGTAGCCAGGGCTCAACAACTGGCAAGTCAACGGCAGTCTGAAACAAGAACGGGAGAAACGAAAAGAATCGACAAAAACCTGATTGTCTCCATCCAAAAACATCTGCAGGACTTAGGCTACTATTCTGGAGCGATTGATGGATTGACGGGCCGGAATACAAGCAGGAGTATTCGTCAATTTCAAAGAGATGTCGATCTTTCGCAGACGGGTCAGCCGTCCCATGCGCTGTTAGAAACGCTGGAGGATACCGTTACCCGGCAAACAGAGCAAAGAAAATCGTCGGCCTCCCAAGGTTCCTGGACAACGGTTTTACTGGAAGATGCGTTTACGGATGGAGATTTCAGCACAAACCCGGGATGGACACCTGTTTCAGGTAACTTTTGGGTAGATTCAAATTATTTTTTGCGCTCTGAAAGAGCTGTTTCTAAAACGATGCAATCCGATCAACCAGATAGTGCTGAGAAAAGGATAGCAGATATATTTGGGCAAGTAGTCAAAGAGATGATGAATCCACAACAGGGGACACAGGCCTCAAACCTTTCAGAGCTTTATATTCAACAAAGGATTGATAATGCTTTTGCCATTGAAGTCACGATGAAAATGCTGTCAAATCAAGTTGGGCAAAGCTTCGAGTTCAGAACGTATCACGATCAATACCGGAATTCAGGATATGTGGTCAAATTCCTGCAGGAAAATGAACAATCCCTGGCTTTAATCCGCTTTGATCCATCAGGATCTTCGGTTATCGATATGACACGACCGGGGAGAATGTTCCGTCAAAATGAACTTCAATCTTTTTCTTGGATGCGATATGCAGATGGAGAAATGAAGGTGATGATAGGAAAAGATGAGGTGCTGAATACAAAAGACAACATGTTCAAGGCATTTGACGGTATTTCGTTTATCAATGAAGGTGGGGACTATGCTGTAGACCGTATCCGTGTTTTGGGCTCTCATAGATAAACACCAACAGCCGGGCCGGACTGACCCTGGCAGTTTCGTTTTACGAACAGGATCCCGGGGAAAATGAAGATGAACTTTTTTTTATTTGTTAAAGGAGATCCCAATGAATATTTCAACATGGCTGGATAGAAAAACAGCAGAAAAAATTGATGTGTCACACATCGAATTGCCGGCAGATATTTCTTATGACAATGATCCGGATGAAATGCTTTTTTTTGAAGAGTATAAACCGTGCGGCTTCTTTTGTTCGAAAAATCATCCTTTTGCCACGGTCGAACGATTCGGACGCTGGTATTACAGCAGAGGCCAGGACAAAAAAGCCGGCATTCATTCATCAGAAATGAAATGGCATCTGTTTACAAAGGACAAAGACCTGGCGCTTCAAACCGCCAAATCACACATGGAATAGAAAATAAAACCGCTTGTCATCGGCTGTAACCCTTCCGGTCATTCTTCTATATGGCAGGCCCGGCCCTTGAGATTGAAAAAGAATTTCAGCCCCTTCTGGATGGTGGGGGAGAAGATTTTGGGGGACAGAAATGTGCCGGCCACCCGTTTGTTGATCTCTCCGAGGGTGGGATATGGGTGGATGGCACCGGCCAGGGTGGACAGTTTGACATTGCCGTTGAACGCGGCCACCCATTCACTGATCAGGTTCCCGGCCCCCGGCCCCAGGATCTGGACCCCGATGGGTTTTTCCTTTTCATCCAGCAGCAGTTTGATTTTGCCCTGGCTCTCTCCTTCGGCCAGGGACCGGTCATTGTCTTTAAAGGCTTCGGTGATCACGGCATATTTAATACCCGCTTTTTTGGCCATGGTTTCATTCATGCCGATACCGGCCAGTTCCGGGTCCGTGTAAGTCACCCAGGGCAGCCAGGTGTAGTTGATCTTGCGGGGAAGGCGGAACACGGCATTGGCAATGACAATGCCCCCTTCATACCCGGCGGCGTGGGTGAACTGGAACCCGCCGGTCACATCCCCGGCCGCATAGATATGTTTGTGCCGGGTGCGCAGCCGGTTGTCCACGGGAATACCGGCCTGTTCCACGGGGATGTCGATGTCGGCCAGGCCTAAGCCGTCTGTGTTGGGAGACCGGCCCATGGCCACCAGCAGCGCGTCGGCCGTGATCTGCTGCCGGTTCCCCGTGCTGTCCGTGATGGTCACCCGGGCCTGGCCGTGGACGTGTTCCACCTGTTCAATGGACGCGTCAAGCACAAACTGAACCCCTTCATTTTCCATGATCTGCATGACCGTGTCCGCCATGTCTTTGTCCTCTTTGCCCAGTATCCGGGGGGACCGGTTGATGACTGTCACCCGGGTGCCCAGCCGGTTGAAGGCCTGGGCCATCTCAATGCCGATGGGACCGGCCCCCAGCATGATCATGGATCCGGGCAGGGTGTCCATGTAAAAGATCTCCCGGTTGGTCAGGTGCGGGGTATCTGCCAGGCCCTGGATGGGGGGCACCGCCGGGGAAGAGCCCGTGGCGATCACCCATTTGGCCGCAGATATGGGGGTGCCGTTAACTTGTACGGCATGTTCATCCACAAACCGGGGCTGCCCGAACACCACCTTGGCGCCCAGGCTGCAGAACCGCTCTTCAGAATCGTGTTTCTGGATCGTATCCACCACAGATCGGATCCGGTCGGCGATCTGCCTGAAATCCACGGGCGGGATCTCCATTTCCGGCAGTCCGAACGCGGACGCGTGCTTTATCTGGTG
Organism: Desulfotignum balticum DSM 7044; assembly: GCF_000421285.1. Taxonomy (GTDB): domain Bacteria; phylum Desulfobacterota; class Desulfobacteria; order Desulfobacterales; family Desulfobacteraceae; genus Desulfotignum; species Desulfotignum balticum. The sequence continues at coordinate 4,672,752 of NZ_ATWO01000001.1, read as the reverse complement.
ATAGACACGGGCGGATTTGATCAGGGTTTTGCTGGGCACGCATCCATAATGGAGGCAGTCGCCGCCCAGTCGGTCCTCCTGTTCGATCAAAATCACTTTGGCCCCCAGCTGGGCCGCTCCCGAGGCAATGGTCAGGCCGGCTGCCCCGCCGCCGATGATGCCGATATCAAATTCATACGTGTTCATGATCGGTTCCTTTCCTTTTTCGGTTGAGAAGCGCCACTCCTTTTTTGGCCAGGAGCGGAAAAATACCCAGCAGGGCAAAGGACAGCAGCAGTCCCGGAGATAAAATGCCTTTGAGCGAATCGATCTGTGCCAGCTGGGTACCGGCATTGACATACACCAGGGTGCCCGGCAGCATTCCCACCTGGCTGACCAGGTAGAACCGGCGGGCAGAGATGGGGGCCAGGCCCATGACCAGGTTGATGATAAAAAACGGGAACACCGGTACGAGCCGCAGGGTAAAAAGATAGAACGCCCCTTCTTTTTCAATGCCCTGGTTGATGGCGGACAGTTTGGCACGGAACCGTTCCTGGACCCAGTCTTTGAGCAAAAACCGGGACACCAGAAATGCCAGGGTGGCGCCGATGGTGCTGGCAAATGAGATCACCACCGTGCCGGTCAAAAGACCGAACAATGCGCCTCCGGCCAGGGTCATGACCGCAGCACCGGGCAGAGACAGGGCGGTGACCGCAATGTAGATGAGCATATATACTGCGATGGTCAAAAGTGTGTGATGGGTATAGATGTCCGTCAGCCATGCCAGCCGGGATTTGAGATATGCCAGAGAAAGAAACTGCCCTAAGTCATACACGAAAAAAAGCACCATCAAAATAATGACCGAAACTGCGACCAGCCATCTGAATATCGGAGTTTTCATGATCCTTCTCCTGATCAGAAGTGCAGCCGGATCAGCTTGTTTTTGTAAATGGAAAAGCCATGGGTTTCCAGGGCCATCATGGTCTGGGCACCGGAAAATTCAGTCAGACTGTACTGGCATAAAAACAGCAGGCCCGGTGCCAGCCGGGTGTTGGTGCTTTCTTCCAGGGCTTTTGTCTGTTCCAGGGACCAGCCGGCAACCGTGGTCCAAGACATGTCTCCCACCAGCCGGAATCCGGATTGGGCGGATGATGATATCCGGGCGATAAGGGCGATCATCTGTTCCGGGGTCTGTTTTCCAGTGCCGTGGATCAGCCGGTCCTGTTGGATCAGATCCTGAACCGGTATGCCGTCCCGGGCCAGGGTGTCCAGCAACGTGTCCCGCTGGTCTGCCGGGGCCACCACCATCACGGTTTCGCCGGTGTTCAGGCCCTGGCGGACAAAAAAACCCTGAATCCCCAGTGCTTCGGACCGGTCCAGATACAGGTGGGTTAAGTGGGTCCCGTCCGGTATATGCAGGTTGGCAAACCCCAGGGACACACCATCGGTCCGGCCGGCCGGCCGGTTCGGGGCCGGTGCGGCAGTGGCTCCAGCAACCGGGTCGGTGCGGCCGGCGAGAAATGCGTGCAGATCCGCTTCACTGAACCGCCGCTCCCGCTTTTTACCGATGCGGAAACACGTCAGCAGGCCATCATTGGTCCAGCGGCGGATCGTCATCTGTGAGACATTGAGCAGGGCTGCCGCCTGTCTGACATTGAGCAGTTTTTCCATATTTGGGTTCCAGTTTCAGGAGCCTGTCTGGTCCATGGGGACCAGCAGCAAGTCTCCGTTCATTTTCAATGCTGCATCGTCTGCGGCCCGGCATTTGTCCCGGACGGCCCGCAACACTTCTCCAGCCGCGGTTTTATGCCAGAACCAGCGGTTGAACGCAGTATCATCGGGCAGGGTCATATCCGGCCGGACCATGACCGATTCGAAATAGGCGGTCTTGAGGTCCTGGGCCGCCAGCCGAAGGGCCAGGGCCGGTGACGCTATGTTGTCATCCAGGGTCATGGGTTTGTCAAGCAGAAAGTCATGGAACACCTGAAATACGTCCTGGGGCGGGAAATACGCCACGCTGGAAAAGTCCCGCTGTGCTGCCGCCATGTCATACCAGGAACGGCAGTCGGCCAGCTCCTGCCTGAACGCCTCCAACAGCTGTTCGGTTTCGGTTTTCTGCCCGTCCGGCCGGGCAAAGGATATGGGGCAGGCCGGCAGATCCGCGATATCTTCAGTCGGTTCGGACACATCCGGCCCATCGTCCGGAAAGTCGGCCAATACCGGACCGGTTTTTGCTTCCAGCAGGACCAGGGCCGCCAGGAGCACCCGGGTTTGAAATGCCGGGTCACTGGGTCGTCCCAGGGGCCGGCCCAGGGCAAACGGGACCCACAGGGCCCGGGGCGGCTGAATGGTTTCAGTGTGTTCCTTAATCAGGCTGATCTGGGTGGTGGAGATTCCTTCTGTTTCCAGGTAATGGCCCAGCGCGCCCACGGCACGCGTGCAAAAAGGTCAGACCGGGACCAGCAGGGCCGCATCTACGGCATCGCCTTTCAGAAGACGGGCCAGCCTGCCGGCGGCCTGTTCCATGGCACCGGGATCGGCAGCCCCCATGAACGAATAGTGGAATTGGGCCACAGATCCGATGTGGTGGTCGGCTGCCAGTTCATGGAGCCGGTCCAGGGGAAACACCACATTCCAGTCCTGGACAAACCCGGTGCGGTCGAAATTGGTGGAGACATGGGTCATCACCAGATCCTTTGCCGTACAGGTGTCTGGAATCACCCGGTAATCTCCGGTCATTCCTTCAAAGGGCCGGTCCTCCCGCCGGTGCAGGCCGGCCGTGGAAATGATAGCCACCCGCCGCCGGGACAGGGGCGGTCCGGTGACCCATGGCCGGGTGTCAAACGTGGGGCAGGGCAGACCTGCCAGATGAGATCGCATCGGTTCGGGCATGGTATTCAATCGGGCCATGTCATTATCCTCTTTGGTTATTTTTGTTTAATTTTGTTATACAATAATATTCAGTGATAAACAAGGAGCAGCTGACAAAAAAAGTGCCGTTATGCCGGAATCAGGCAGATGCCTGGGCCATCCATTCCCGGATTCTTTCCCGGTCACTCTCCGCCATAGCTGTGATATGCAGCCGCGAATGATGCCCGTCCCGGGCCGGCTCAGTATCGATACATTTGGCATAGATGTCATCAAAGCAATGGGCTTCCAGGCAGAAGTCAAAATTGAGCTTTACATCGGTCAACGGTTCAATGGCAGTCGAGGTCTGAATGTGAACACTGGTTTCATCCAGGGCAAGGGTGGTGCCGGCCAGGGGGATGCGATCCAGTTTTTTGTCATGTATGAGCCAGCAGTGGAGCGGAATCTGGATTTCAAGCAGCGGACCCTGTGACGCTTTCACTTTCAGGGAGACAGGCTTGCCGCCCATATCAATGGCGGATACCGAATAAAATACCAGGGGTTTTTTCATGCCTTTCATCATCAGGGTTTTGGGAGGGTCTGCCTGAACCTGTGCCTGAACCGCCTGGTAAGTGGATTCACCAATGAGCACCTGACCGCCGATACTGTTGGATTCGATCCGGGCCGCCTGGTTGACCGTGTCTCCCACAATCCCGTATTTCATTCTCAGATCCGATCCGATATTGCCCACAATCACACGGCCGGTGTTGATGCCGATGCCCATTTCCAGGGAGGGATATCCGTCATCCATCAGTTCCGTGTTCAGGTGGGCCAGGCGGTTCTGCATTTCAATGGCGCAGGCGACGGCCCGCTGGGGATCATCATCATGGGAGTCCGGTGCACCGAACACCGCCAGGATCGCATCACCGATGATTTCGTCAATAATCCCATCGTAGGCCAGGATAATGGCGGACATCTGCTTCAAATACCGGTTGAGCAGCTGAACCATCTGTTCAGGATCCCGGGATTCCGAAAGGCTGGTAAACCCCCGCAAATCAGCCATGAGCACGGTGACGGTCTTCCGGGTGCCGCCGATCTGCCTGCCTTTGGGAGAGGAGAGGATTTCTTCCACCACTTTTTTGGAAAGATAGCGGCCGAACGTGTCTTTGATAAATCGGACCAGCTGGAGCCGCTGGTCCGACACCCGGATGATGCGTTCAAGCATGTTGGCCCGGGTGGAGACAATGGCCTTGATTTCATCGGGTGTGTCCGCCGGCAGGTCGATGGTGTCTGCTTTGGAAAAGTCGGTCTCTATCTGCCGGTTGGCAAGGGTGATCTGTTCCAGGGGATCAATGATTTTCCGGGTCAGAAAGTGTTTGAGGCTCACCACCATGAAGACAACGATGATGCCCACCAGCACCATGATCCGCATGGCGTACCAGAACAGTTCCATGGGGCCGGACCCTTCGGCCAGCCACCGGTAACCTAAAGAATATACCAGCAGCACTGCTTCAATAAACAGAATCCGCCAGAAAACCCCCATGACCAGGATTTCCCGGACCCCGGTTCGTTTTTTTCCTTTATTCAGCATGACCGTTTGTCCCCATAGGCTGTTGGATTTTTTTCATTATATCTTTTTATATAACAAACTTATACAATAATGTTCAATTGACAAAACCCAATCCCGTATTTTATAACCGTTATGAAGACAAACCCCATATTTAAGAATGAAATCAATGCCTGTCGCTGCTGTCCATGAATCAAGTTCTCCTGACACCGGGGTGGATACCTATGGTGATTATTTGTATGGCTTCGCCGGTTACCGGGTCCAGGATGAAATCCTGGCTCTGGAACTGGTCCAGGAGACTCTGGTTGCGGCTTTGGAGGCAAGAAAAAGCTTTGCCGGTAATGCGTCGGAAAACACCTGGCTCACCGGTATTCTGAAACACAAGATCATGGATCTGTTCTGCTACAACACGGGGAAATCATGAAAGAAAAACAGGTTTGGTTTTACAGTGACGGCTTGAAACTGCACGGTAAATTTTATTATCCCAATACAGGTGAAGCAGATGATAAAAAACCGGATATCGTGGTCTGTTCCGGTTTCATGGGGTTGAACAATATCCACCCGGCCAGATTTGCCAGGGCCTTGACTGAAAAAGGATATACCTGTTTCGGGTTTGACTACCGCGGGTTTGCCCAAAGTGAGGGTAACCGGAGAAGCGTCCTGCTGGAAGAGCAGGCCCGCGATATTGAAAATGCCGCAATGTTTGTCTCCCTGCAAAAGAAAACACCAGACAAAAAAACGGTTTTGATCGGCTGGGGAATGGGCGCGGGCCTGGTATTGGAGGCAGCGTATGCAGTACCGGATCTGGCGGGAATTATCAGTATCAACGGATTTTACAATGGTGCCCGGTTTTTTAAAGCGCATCGGTCTGAAGCGGAATACAAAAAAATTATGATCTGGCTGCAGAAGCAGCGCTTTGAAGAGGTCAAAACCGGAAAAAGTGTCCGTGTTGATCCATTCAAAATCTACCCCCTGGATGCGGTGACCCGCGGATATGTGGATGATGTCCTGTTCAAGACAGACGGATTCGGCGGTGATATCGACATCGGGTTTGCCTATTCCCTGCTGCGCTATAATCCTGAAGGACAGCTTGAACAGCAGGTGCCTGAAGTGCCGCTTCTGATTGTGCACGGGGAAAACAACAGACTTCATCCGCTTTCGGAAGCCCAATCTCTTTATCAAAAATACCCCGGGGATAAAACCCTGCATATCATCCCCGGTGCAGGCCACACAGAATGGATGTGTGATGACTGCAAACCGTTTCAAAAACTGGTTTCCACGTTACTGACATGGCTTGAATCAAAGGTGGCGACATGAAAAATGTGTATGACATACATATCCACGCATCCCCCAGCATATTTGAAAGATGGGGGGATGCACAACAGACGGCAGCTGTCTGTCACAAGGCCGGGTATGCCGGCATTGTTTTGAAGGCGCATCACGGCAGCACGGTGGAGATTGCAAATATTGTGAACCAGCAGTGCGATATGGATGTGTTTGGCGGTGTGGTGCTCAATTATTTTGTCGGCGGTCTCAATCCCTATGCTGTGGATGCCTGCTGTGCACTGGGGGGGAAAGTCGTATGGCTGCCCACCATTCATGCAGATGCACACAAGCCGCTGGGGCGGTTTGATTTCCAGGAGCCGTCCACAACAAAATTCCCGGACAAAGGCATCCGGATTCTATCGAAAAAAGGTCTGACTGATGCCATGTACGAAATTCTTGACATCCTTGACGGAAAAAATGTTGTGCTGGCAACAGGGCATGTGTCGGCTAAAGAGGCCGTCACCCTGGTCCGGGAGGTGAAACAGCGGGGGTATGATATCCGTATACTCATCAATCATGTGCTTTTTTATACGCCGGATATGGATGAAGAAGATATTGAAACCCTGAAAGATCCCGGGGTCTGGTTCGAGATCTCCCATCTTACACAAAAAATTCACGCCGCATCACTGGACCGGCTGACCCGGATGATCACACGCCATCCAGATGCCAACTGGGTCATGGTCAGTGATGCCGGTCAAAAGGGGAACCCTGCGCCACAGGCGCTCCGGCAATTCAGGGATCAGCTCACATCCCGGCACATCAGCGATCAAACCATTGAAAAGATGATGGTCCATAACCCGCGCAGATTGCTCTACTGAATCACGCTTTTTAGCTTATCCGTCCAGGTTCATATTTTCAGTGATGGGAGAGGTGTCGAACAGGGTCTTGGGATTCAGGATATCTTCAGGATCAAACAGATCTTTGATCTCGCGTAAATATGTGAAGCTGTCACCCAGTTCCATTTCAAGGTAGATGGAACGCGACCGCCCGGCATTATGTTCCCCCACCAGTGTGCCGCCGTATTGGTGAAGTATTTGAAACGTCTGCCGTGACACAGTATCGATCTGTTTTGTAATCTTTTTTTTGCCGGGATCAAACAGGGGCCGTGCATGCAGGCTGCCGAAACCGATATGACCGAATATGCAGATGTCATGCTGCAGCCGCCGCATCAGCTGATTCAGATCCCGGACGACCGGCACAAAATCTTTGACATGAATCGCCACATCATCGATGATGGACGGTACAATCCAGCCTTTTTTCCGGGCAAAGGCCCTGAGTTTGGGCAGAATCTGGCGCCGCTCTTCCCATATGCGGGTTTCTTCCGGACTGTTCACCGGCACCGGAATCAGCTCATCGGGGTTGGATTCCACAAGGATTTTTCTCCCTTTTTTTGCCTGTTCTTCAGATTCATCAAATTCGACCAGCAATGCACCGGCAATATCTTTGTGCCGGTTGTTGAGCAGTTTCCCCTGTATCCGCGCCAGGGTATTGTTATCGATATATTCCACGGCTGCAGGGTGCAGTTCATTTATCCTGTTCAGCGCATCCCCGATCTTTTCCAGGGTGGGAAAAAATGCCGCATAGGTCATCTGTGGCATGCGTATCGGAATGGGTGAAAGCCGGATCTCCGTTATGACCCCCAGCGTGCCGATGCTGCCGACCATCAGATGGGCCGCGATGTCGCCAGGGTCTTTATACCGGGAAAATGCAGGCACATTATATCCGCCGGCAATGGGCGGCCTGTTCTCAAAAAGCCTGCGGCTTTTTTCATCTGACAGATATTTTTCCCGGATGCGCATCAAACCTTTTTCAAGGTAATCCGGGAGTTTTTTGCGGGTATCCACAATATCCCCCCGGGCGGTGATGAATTTCAAGGAGGTGACAAATGCATCGATTGTTCCGTAACGTGCGGTTCGGGGACCGGTTGCCCGGGTACCGATGTTGCCCCCCAGTGCACACCAGGAGCTGCTGGATGGAATAGCGGGCAGCATCAGTCCCTTTTTATGGATCTGTTTTAAAAAATCTTCCAGGACCACACCGGGTTCGGCAATTATCTCCGGGTCCAGTTGTTTGATCCTGTTCATCAATGGTTTGAAGTCAACAATTATACCAGGGCCGATACCGGCGCCGCTAAGCCCGCTGCCGCCGGACCGGCAGGTAATGCTGGTGCCGGATTTCCGGGCAAATTCCAGAATACGGACCACATCGTTTTCATTGGCAGGCGCCGCCACCATCTGGGGCTGGATACGATAGGAACTGGCATCTTTGCTGAATTTTTTCCGGGTGGCGGTATCGGTATGTACCATCCCTTCAATGGTTGGTTTATCTGGTTCCATATGGTTACGCTCCTTCCATCATAAAGTACCAGGCAATGCATCATACCGGTTGCCAGAAAATACACGGCCGGCTGTTTTTGATTTTAAATGAGTCAGTCCGTTGAGAAAAGAAAAATTTACAGGCCTGGTCTTGATTTATTGGTTAAAGATCATAAGGGCACGAGAATGGTCTGACAAATTGTTACGTTTCCCGATCAGGGAAACAACAGTTCAGAAATGTGGCACACGTTGATGTCCCGGCCCTGTTGCGCGGCACCGCCTTTGAGCTGAAGCACGCATCCCGGGCATTCGGTCACCAGCAGTTCGGCGTTGGAAGCCATCACATCATTCAGTTTCCGGGTAAGGATTTCCCGGGAGACCGCCGGAAAGGTGGTGGAAAAACTGCCGCCGAATCCGCAGCAGGTTTCTTCCTCTTCAGTAGGGATATACCGGTTTCCGGATTTTTCAATGAGATCGCGCGGGGCCTGGTGAACATCCATGCCCCGGCACAGATGGCAGGGAGAATGGAATGCCGTGTTTCTGCCGGGCCCGGAGACCGCGTCAATGCTCACGATATCGTTCATGAACACGGAAAAGGGCACTATTTTTTTGGCAAACGCCGCCGCCTTTTCAGGGGCATAATCTTTGAGCAGTCTGGGCACCCCGTGGGTCAGGTGGGAGGCACAGGACGCGCACAAGGTGACGATATAATCCACGCCATCGTAATTGTTGCCGTTGACTGCCATGGCTTCCAGGTTCTGGAGGGCCACATCTCTGGCCGCCGCGGTTTCCCCCATGCTGATTGCCGGCAGACCGCAGCAGGACTGGTTCATGGGAAACACCACGTTGATCCGCTGCCGGGCAAACCCTCTCATGGCGGCTTCCAGGTGTTCGGGATACACAAAATCCTGGACGCACCCGGAAAACAGGGCAATGGTGAACCGGGGATGATCCACCGGCTGGTTCAGTCGGGCAAACCGGTCCCGGAACGGGATTCCGGCAATGGCGGGCAGGCGCCGGAAATTGTGGTCCGATGAAAAGATCATGGGCAGGTGCCGCAGAAAACCGGGATCTGACGGCCGGCCGGATCCGCCGCCGGGCGCGGTTCGTGACGGATCCGACCGGTCCACGACAGGCTGCTGGGCCAGATAGGCCGTGCGCAGGAGCCGGTGAAACAGTTTGCGGTTTTTGAGTACCTTTGCCAGCATCAGGCTTTGCAGGGGATGCCCGGTTTCATCCTGGATCCGGGCATGGACCTGTTTGATCAGGTGGGGCAGGTCAATGCCGCCGGCGCACACCGACTTGCACGCCCCGCAGTTGGTGCAGTTTTTCACCAGGTTTTTCGCGTTTTTCAGGCCGTGGAAAAAATAGGTGGTGATCAGGCCGATGGCACCGATATAGATATGGCCCATCTGGTGCCCCCCCACCATGCGGTAGACCGGGCACACATTGGCGCAGGCCCCGCACCGTACACACTGGAGCACCTGGGAGAACTCGGGATCAGCCGCGATTTTGCTGCGGCCGTTGTCCAGGAATACGATGTGCATTTCCCGTTTTCCGGACGGGACCGTGGTGCATTCCGAGGGACCGGTGATCCAGGTGACATAGGAGGTGATGGCCTGGCCCGTGGCGTTTTTTGGCAGAATCCGGTTGATGGTCAGGGCATCGGCAATCGTGGGCACCAGCTTGTCGATGCCCACCAGGGCCACATGCACTTTGGGCAGGGTGGTGACCAGCCGGGCATTGCCCTCATTGGTGGCAATGCCGATGGTGCCGGTGTCGGCCACGGCATAGTTGGCGCCGGTGATGCCCATGTCCGCTTCAACAAATTTTTCCCGCAGTTCTTTTCGGGCCACCTTGACCAGCCGCTCGATTTCCGGGTCCTGGTCCGTGCCCGTGACATCCGTGAACAGGTCCGCCACCTGGAACCGGGACAAATGGATGGCCGGCATCACCATGTGGGAGGGGCCTTCTTTTCTGAGCTGCACGATCCATTCCCCGAGATCGGTTTCCGTGACTTCCAGGCCGCTGGTTTCCAGCCACGGGTTCAGATGGATCTCTTCTGCGGTCATGGATTTGGATTTCACGATTTTTTTTGATCCGGTTTTTTGAGCGATCTGTTCAATGATGCGGTTGGCATCTTCGGCCGTGTCTGCCACATGCACATGGATGCCATGGGCAAGGGCCTTTGCCGTAAATTGCTGTAACAGGGCCGCGTTGTTCCAGATGGCCCCAGCCTTCACGTCCGCCACTTGTTGAACCAGGGCCTCCACATCCATGCCGGCAAAGGCATTCTGCCTCGAGGTGCGGTAGGCCATGGCAAAATTATCCATGGCCCGGCGCAGGAACCGGTTGTCCAGGGCCTTGTCCAGCCGGTGTTTATAAGATCTGAAGGTCTCGGTTCTGGGCATGGGCTTATTCCTCTTCCACCAGGATGATATGCAGTTCCAGGGGGCCGTGGACACCGATGGCCAGAACCCGTTCGATGTCGGCCGTGCGGCTGGCACCCGTGATAAACGCGGTATAGGACCCGGTCCGGGCCGTCATTGCCGAAAGTTCCTCAACCATGTCGTCTGCGGAAACCCGGATATCCGACACGTTCAGGACTGCCACATGTACCTCGCACAGCATGGTGGCCAGCCGGGTCTCTTCGCTGTCCGAAGCAATAACCAGGGTGCCGGTGTCGGCGATGCCGAAATCCACCAGGGTCACGCCCATGTCGATGCCGCCGGGAAATTGCCGCGTCCCGTTCTGAAGCAGATGGATGTTACCGGCAGTGTCACAGGCCTGAGACAGATATTGAAGATCCGCCGTCCCCAAGTTCGGGGCTGCCAGTGTTCGGACTGGGGTCTCTCCGGTGCCCGCAGATACCGGACCGGGGTCCGGCATCAAAGAAACCATGGGCGTTTTGGCCAGCAGTATGTCCACTGCCCGGTCAAATGCCTGATCCCGGGTGGCTGCCTGATGCACCACGGCTGATACCAGGGTGGCTTTTTGTGCAAATACTGCTGCCAGATCCGTCATGGGGGAACCCCCTCCTTTTATCGATCCATGTGCCATGGCGCGGTTACCCGAAAAACACCCCCGGCAGCCAGGTGACCAGAGACGGAAACAGGCACAGCAGGCCGATACTCAATAGCTGCAGCAGGACAAAAGGCATGATGCCTCTGTAAATGTGCATCATGGTGAACTGTGTCGGTGCCACCCCCTTGAAGTAAAACAGGGCATACCCAAAGGGCGGGGTGAGAAACGAGGTCTGGAGATTCACGCACAAGAGCAGGGAGAACCATAATGGATCAAAGCCCAGCTCGATGGCAATGGGCAGAAAAATCGGCACCGTCACCAGCAGGATGGCGGCCCAGTCAATGAACATGCCCATGATGAACACGATGAACATCATGATAAACAGAATAATCCATTCATTCATGCCGGATCCGATGAGCAGATTTGCCACCACATCCCCGCCGCCCATGCTCAAAAATACCGCAGAAAAAAATTTGCCGCCGATGAACAGCATCATGACCATGGAGGTGGTTTTCAACGTGGCATAGCCACTTTCCTTGAGCACGGTCCAATTGAGTTTTTTGTTGAAAAAGGCCAGCAACAACGCACCGAAAGCCCCCAGGCCGGCAGCTTCCGTGGGGGTGGCCACCCCGCCGAGAATCGTTCCCATGACCGCCAGGATCAATGCCAGGGGCGGGACCAGTGATTTCAGGGTCATGCCCCATTTCTGTGCCGCCGTATATCCGGAGGCCTCCTCCTTTGAAATGGGGGGACCCAGTTTCGGGTTGATATTACAGCGAATGAGGATATAGGCGAAATACAGACCTGCCAGCAAAAGACCCGGAAAAATAGCGCCGGCAAACAGATTGCCCACAGACGTTTCTTTCATGCCCGTGAGCCCGCCGTACACCACCATCATGATGGAGGGCGGAATCAGAATACCCAGGGTGCCTGAGGCGCAGATGATACCTGCGGTCATTTCTTTCTGGTAGCCTTTGTTCATGAGGGCCGGGGTGGCCAGCAGCCCCATGGCCACCACGGATGCCCCGATAATCCCGGTGGTGGCGGCAAATACCGTACACACCAGCACCACGGCAAGACCCAAACCGCCCTTGATGCTGCCCAGCACCACGTACATGGATTCAAACAAAGCCTCAGACACCTTGGATCTGTCCAGGAGCTGGGCCATGAGAATAAATAAAGGGATGGCCACCAGGGTGTAGTTTTCCATCAACCCCCAGGTATTGTTGATAAACATCTCAAACAACATGGGGATATTGAACCCGTTGTCGATCAGGCCGAACAGAGTGGCCACTGCTGCCAGGGTATAGGCCAGTGGATGCCCCAGCATGATGGCGAAAATAAGGGTGACGAACATGGCCACAGTCATGAATTCAAGACTCATGGGTTAACCTTTCTTCCTTGTTGTTTGAGTGAATGGATATCCTTTAACAGATTGGCGATGCCCTGGAGCAGTAAAAATGCCAGGCACACGGCCATCAATATCTTCAGCGGCCAGATGGGAGGTGCCCAGGAAGTGGAATTCACTTCAAGGCCCAGGGTGGATTGATATGCGTATTTGATTCCCCACAGGGTCAGGCAGATGGTCACCGGCATAAAAAAGACCAGGTTCGTGATAATGCTGAGAATCGCCTGCACTTTTTCCGAGGCCAGGGAACTGAAAATATCCACTTTTACATGGGCGCCATGGACATCTGCATAGGAGAACCCGAACATGTAGTGCAGTCCGTATAAAAATGTGGTGGCTTCAAATCCCCAGGAGGTGGGGGCGTTGAACACATACCGCATGAACACCTCATATACCACGATGATCAGCAGCGGATATACAAGAAACGAGGTGATATCCCCCTGCTTGCGGATGAATTTTTCCAGGTTGTTTGCTAACGATTCCAACATGTTGGTTTCCTTTTACTGAAAATGAATCAAAAAAACAGTTAAGGTCCGGCAGCCTGTGTTATATCGGAATGGTTAGATGACCGGGCTGCCGGACTTTTCTGTGGTTTTAAGTTTTTACATCAACTCAAAAAACAGATTCAGCTTATTCATGGATCTGGCCGCTGATATAGGTTTCATAAGGCCAGGGGGTGGCACCGCCGCGCTCTTTACGCCAGTCAGCATAATCTTCGATCAGCTGGTCCTGGGAATCCAGGATTTTCTTGGCATCCGGGAATTTTGCTTTGATAGAGTCCATATACTCTTTGGTGGTTTTCCGGAACTCGATCAGGGTTTCTTTATCCATATGGACAAATTCCACTTTTTCCTTGAACAGCTTGATGGCTTTGGCATTCAGGTTGTTAATCCAGTTGTAGCTCCACAACTGGGTTTCTTTGGCAGCAATGTCAACGATCCATTTCAAATCTTCGGGCAGCTTTTCATAGGCATCCTTGTTGAAAAACAGGGCGCACTGGATACCCGGCTGATGCACACCCGGCTGAATCACGTACTTGGTGACATCATCGAATCCCATGGGATAGTTGATGGCCGGAGAGGAGAACTCCGCTGCATCGATCACGCCCCGCTCCAGGGCCAGGTACACTTCGCCGCCGGGAAGGGGAGACACGGATGCGCCCAGGTTGTTCATGATATCCATGAACCAGCCTGGCGTACGGATTCTCATGCCTTTGAAATCTGCCATACTGGTGGCTCTTTTATTGGAGGAAAGCCCCATTTCCTGGCCGCACTGGCCGCCGGGAAGGGCAAACAGGTTGAACTGGCCATAGATTTCCTGCATCATTTCCACACCGCCTCTTTCATAGAGCCAGATGTTGTACAATTCTGCATCCAGGCCGAAAGGAACGGATGCCAGGGCGACAAAGGCTTCATTTTTGCCTTTCCAGTAACCGGGCCAGTCATGGCCCACTTCAGCCGCGCCCGTGCTTACGGCATCAAAACTCTGCATGGCAGGCACCAACTCTCCTGCGGAAAAGGGTTTAATATCCAGGCGGCCGGCAGATGCCAGACGGACACTGTCGGCGAAATGGGATGCAATGTCATAGAACAAAAGCCCTTTGGACCAGGGCATAACCATTTTCCACCGGATTTTTTCATCCGATGTCTTGAATGAGATCCGTTTTGCTTCTTTTGCCCGGGGGTCTTCCCCGAATTTTTCGCGTTTGGCATGGGCTGTGCCGCAAATAAAGACAACTGCCAACATAAGGGTAACCACAATGCTCAATGCTTTTTTCATGCGTTCCTCCGTCCTTTAAAAGATGATTTATTCACACGACTGACTTCAGATAATTCCTGTGATGGGTTTCCCTCCTTTCCCGGATCGGCGTTTAAACCATGGGTATTCCGGCAAGTCCAAATTCATATTTCAGGGTCATTCGTACCGCAGATTTGCTTGGTAGTACCAATACTAAAATCCATCTGTCCTTCTTTGTCAAGAAAAAAATAAAATTTATTTGTTTTTCTTGGAAAGCCTGCTATATGGATCTTATAGTTAAATAATACAAATAGTTATGTTTTTATTTTTCGTGTTTATGTTTGGCTGGTCTATCTGAAAATAAAGGTAGTACCATAAAATAATCGGTTGACAACTCCGAAAATATACGGAATATTAAATTGGTATTACCATTAAATTGAGAGGTGCTGATGATCCAGAAATCAATCCTTGAGGCGCTACAGAAAATCGTGGGGCCCCCGCATCTGCTGACCCAGAAAGAGGACATGCTCACCTATTCCTATGATGCCGCTGTACTGGATCCGGTGATGCCTGCGGCTGCCGTGATACCTGAAACAAAAGACCAGGTGGGCGACATCATCGCCCTGTGCGCGGAAAATCAGATTCCCATCACGGTCAGAGGATCGGGTACCAACCTGTCCGGCGGTACCATTCCCTATTCTTCGGGTATTGTGCTCCTCACCGGCCGGATGAATAAAATCATTGAAATCAACGAAGCAGACATGTATGCCGTAGTGGAACCCGGGGTGGTGACGGCCACCCTGGCGGCGGAAGTGGAAAAACGGGGCCTGTTCTACCCGCCGGATCCGGGATCAATGGCCGTGTCCACCATCGGCGGCAATGTGGCGGAAAATGCCGGGGGCCTGAGAGGGCTCAAATACGGGGTCACCAAGGATTATGTCATGGGCCTGCGGTTTTTCGACAGCCAGGGAAATTACATCAAAACCGGATCCAGGACCGTGAAATGCGCCACCGGCTATAACATCACCGGCCTGATGGTGGGATCGGAAGGAACATTAGGGATTCTGGATCAGGTGATTCTCAAGCTCATCCCCGCGCCAAAGGCCAGGCAGGCCATGGTGGCGGTGTATGACACCATTGAACAGGCTTCGGAAACCGTGGCCGGCATCATTTCCGCGCGTATTGTGCCGGCCACCCTGGAAATCCTGGATAATTTCACCATCCGGGCCGTGGAGGATTTTTCAAAGGCCGGACTTCCCAAAGACGCGGCAGCTCTGCTGCTCATCGAGGTGGACGGCCACCCGGCTGTGGTGACGGAAGAAGCGGAACAGGTCAAGGCCCTGTGCCTGAAAATGGGAGCACGGACCATTGACCAGGCAAAAGATGATGCCCAGCGGGATAAAATCTGGGCGGCCCGGCGGGCGGCCCTGTCCGCCCTGGCCCAGCTCAAACCCACCCTGGTGCTGGAGGATGCCACGGTGCCCAGAAGCCGAATCCCGGACATGGTGCGGGCCCTTCAGGATATTGCCAAAAAGTACCGCATCGATATCGGTACCTTCGGCCATGCCGGAGACGGAAACCTGCATCCCACCATTCTCACGGACCGAAGGAACAAGGAAGAGTTTTATCGGGTGGAACAGGCCATTGAAGAGATTTTCGATGTCGCCCTTTCCATGGGAGGGACATTGTCCGGTGAACACGGCACGGGCATTGCCAAGGCCCCGTTTCTGGAAAAGGAAGCCGGATATTCATCCATCCTGTTTTCCCGACAACTTCGGGCGGCCCTGGATCCGAGCAACATTTTAAATCCTGGTAAAATTACCGGAGTATAATTTATAATGGCAGACATGAAAGAACTTGCAAACCTGGTAAAAGAACTGGAAGACCAGCTGGTGACCTGCATTCGATGCGGCATGTGTCAGTCGGTCTGTCCATTGTTCGAACAGACACGGAAAGAAGCGGATGTGGCAAGGGGCAAACTGGCCCTGCTCACGGGGCTTATGGAAAACATGTTCACCGATCCGGACGGGGTGAACGAGCGGCTGAACCGGTGCCTTTTGTGCGGGTCTTGTGCGGCCAACTGCCCTTCCGGGGTGAATGTGGTGGAAATTTTCATCAAGGCCCGGGCCATTCTGGCGGAATACAAAGGCCTGTCTCCTGCCAAAAAACTGATCTTCAGGCAACTGCTGGCCCACCCGGGCCGGTTCGATGCCATGGTGGACTGGGCCGGTCGGTTCCAGGGCCTTTTCGCTAAACCCGATGCCAATGCTCAGGGGACCTCCTGCGCCCGGCTGGTCTCGCCATTGCTGTCAAATCGCCATTTCATGCCCTTGAGTTCCAATCCCTTCCACAAAACCCTGCCGGAAAAAGGGGTGACAACCCCGGGTTCCGGCCCTAAAGCCGCTATCTTCATCGGATGCCTGATCGACAAAATTTTTCCCGGTGTGGCCCATGCCTCGTTAAAGGTGCTCTCCCATCACAATGTGGGGGTGGTGATTCCTCCCGGCCAGGGTTGCTGCGGGATCCCGTCCCTGGCATCCGGAGACCGGGACAGCTTCACCCGGCTGGTGGACCACAACCTGGCGTTGTTTGAAAAATACGACTTTGATGTCCTGGTGACGGCCTGTGCCACCTGTACCTCCACCATTAAAAAATTATGGCCCTCGGTTTACAAAAACCCGTCCCCGGGCATGCAGAAAAAATTGACGGCCCTGTCGGAAAAAACCATGGATATCAACCAGTTTCTGGTGGATCAGGTGGGCATCGAGCCGATTGAAACCGGGTTGGAAGACGCAGAAAAAGAAATCGTGACTTATCATGACCCGTGCCATCTGAAAAAATCTCTGGGTGTGGCAGACCAGCCCCGGCAGGTGATCCGGGCCGCCGGGTGCCGGTTGGAAGAAATGGCCGGATCAGACAAGTGCTGCGGCATGGGCGGCAGTTTCAATGTTTACCACTATGACCTGTCCAGTGCCATCGGTACTCTTAAAGAGCACAATATCGAAGCCACGGGCTGTACCGCTGTGTCCACGGGGTGCCCGGCCTGCATGATGCAGATATCTGATATGCTGGGAAAAGCCGGCGCCTCTATCCGGGTCCGGCATCCCATGGAACTGTATGCCAGGGCCCTTGAAAAACTTACCCCTTAAAAAATCCATCAACCTGAAAGGAGAACAACATGGAAATCAAGGAACCAGAGATCACCCGAAAGGATGTGCTGATACTGGATGATGACGATTTCTGCAAGGAAAACGTGTGCATCGTTACCGGGTGCGGCACGGGTATCGGCCGGGCTGTGACCATTGCCGCGGCCGTTAACGGCCTGACCGTGGCAGGACTGGATATCAATGAGACAGAAGGGGAAAAAACCGGGGACATGGCCCGGGCCTTAGGCGGAAATGCCTTTACATTCATAAAAACCGATCTCACGGAGGATGCCCAGGTGAAAGCTGCCGTGGAAAAGGCGGCCGGCCTGGGTCAGATCCGGTACCTGGCCAATATCGCGGGAATCCAGCACATTGATGCCGTGGAAAACTTCCCCATGGAAACCTATGATCTGATGCAGAAACTCATGCTCAGGGCCCCGTTTTTTCTTTCCCAACTGGCGATCCCTTACATGAAGCAGGCCGGGGCCGGCGCCATTGCCAACATGGCCTCGGTCCACGCCCACATCTGCACCAAAAACAAGCCGGTCTACAACATCACCAAGTTCGGGCTCCGGGCGTTGAGTCAGTCCATTTCCGCTGAAGGGGAAGGCCGGATCCGTTCGTTCACCATCAGTTCCGGGTTTGTCAAAACTCCCCTGGCCCTCAACCAGGTGGCGGCTCAGGCCGCACAGCGGGGCATCACGGCGGAACAGGTGGTCACGGATGTGATGATGGGGTCTTCCCGGGTCAAGGAAATGATGTCCCCGGCGGAAGTGGCCAATCTGTTTGTATTCGGATTCTCCCGGTTTTCAAACTATCTGGTGGGCGGGGATCTGCTGTTTGACGGCGGCATGGTCCTGACTTATTAAGCATTCAACTTTTGGCGCTGGCGGATTCAGGGCGGTGACGTATGAAGTTGAGTCAGGAATCTATTTGGATTTGATTAAAAATCTCTTGATAAACCATATGGAATAATGGATAATCCATGGTTTGAATCTTGAACATATAAAGCAAAAAACAGCATGCAGTAAAGGATTATGACCTTACCCATCAAGCCCATAAAACCCAAGCGCATTTCCGATCAGGTGTTTGATCAGATCCGGGAACTCATTTACAGAGGCACGCTTAAACCCGGTGAGAAGCTGATGACGGAAAGGGAGCTGGCCCAGGCCATGAATGTGTCCCGCACTACTATCCGGGATGCGATCCAGCGCCTGGTCACCATGGGTCTGATTACCCAGAAGCAGGGACAGGGCACCTTTGTCAAACCCATGGAGGCGGTAGAGGAAAATCCTCTGGCAAAAGCCATGGAATCCCAGTCCGCCTCCCTGGTGGATCTTCTGGAAGTGCGGCTGGGGCTGGAATGCAATGCCGCCGCCCTGGCGGCCCAGCGGGCCGATGAAACCGATATCAAGGCCATGCAGCAGAGCATCGACGAGATGCAGCATGAAGTGAATTCCGGCCGGCTGGGAACAGAAGCCGACACCGGCTTTCACATGGCCATTGCCTATGCCGCCAAAAATCCGCTGCACATTCTGATCATGCGTAATTTCTACGATTATCTGTTCCACGGCATCCGGGAAAATCTCACCAGCCTGTACGAGGATCCTGAAAATATTCAGAAGATTCTGACCCAGCACCGGGCCATCCTGGAAACCATCACTTCCCGGGACCCGGACAAAGCATACGATGCCATGAACACCCACATCGCCTTTGTCAGGGATTTTTTCAAAAACAAAAAAATGTAACGGGTTTCCGGCCCTGATTGGATTCTTTCCAGATCCTCTTGATGTCAGGGGTATACGCTCTTCCTGTCCTGCGCTATTGACAATAATCGCTGCAAAGAGATAGCTTTACGTAATGTGTTCAATACGTTTGATGATGATGTCTGCACAGCATGGCAAACCGGGCCAGCAACCGGCCGGCCTCGGGGGTATCGGTGACTTGTTGCTGCACCTTGGCCGGGTCTTTTCCCAAGGCCTGGATCACCGGCGACATGTTGC
Source organism: Desulfotignum balticum DSM 7044 (assembly GCF_000421285.1). GTDB lineage: Bacteria > Desulfobacterota > Desulfobacteria > Desulfobacterales > Desulfobacteraceae > Desulfotignum > Desulfotignum balticum. The sequence goes on along the minus strand of NZ_ATWO01000001.1, from coordinate 4,653,400 downwards.
GGATGTACCCGGCCATGATGCCATGGGTGTATTCCGGATGAAACTGCACTCCCCAGGCAGCAGGACCCAGGCGGAAGGCATGATGGGGGTCATGGGTGTTTTTTGCCAGATGCACCGCGCCCGGGGGCAGGGTCAGCACGGTCTGGGAATGGCAGGTATGGGCGTTGAAAACCGGAGGCAGCCCTTGAAACAGGGGATCTGACAGGGCATCTGCGGTCAGGGTGATGGATGCGGTGCCGATCTCCAGGCCGTCGGGATGAAAATCCACCTTACCGCTCATAGCCTTTGCCAGCAGTTGATGCCCGTAACAAATTCCCAGCACCGGGACCCCGGCCGTCACCACCCGGGCCAGCCACGCTTCCACATTCAGACTCCAGTCCAGGTTCTGGGTGACCATGGCATGGGAGCCGGCGATCACGGCCCCGCTGAAGGTGCCGGGTTCAGGCAGCACTTCAAATGCCGGGGCATTGACCAGCCGGATCTGATTTTCACCCACGCCTAAACCCTGGCGGATCCAGTCTTCAAAATTCCCGAAAGAACAAATAAGATCGGCAAACGTATCTCCGGTCTTTACAATCAGAATTTTTGGTTGCTTCATGATGTCAGCCCGTGACCTCTCCTAAGATAAGATCTTCCACAGCATCCAGGATACCCAGGTGCCGGGTGATGTGAAACCGCACAGTGGGATGTTTTTGTCGGGCGGTTTCAACGGCCCGGGGAATATCTGTCTGCACATGGCTGCCCGCGGAAATGAAAAACGGAAAGATCACCATCTCGTCCACCCCGCTGTCCGCCAGCTCCTGGATCACTGTTTCCAGGGACGGGTCGCAGAACTGCAAAAAGGCATGCACCACCTGGTGTATGTCATTTGAACCATTGGTTTTGACCTTGGTATCCAGCTTTTTTGCCAGAGCCGCCACCTCTGCGGCAGACGCTTTTTGGCGGCTTCCATGTGCCGCTAGAATGATTGTTTTCAAATCAAGCTCCTGTCTGTTGGATGTCGTATTTAAATCTTATCCTTTATGGGCTTATATGGGCATCTGCGTCTGGCAGCGCCATTTAATTGTCATGGGTGATGGGAACAAAGCCACTGTCCCTGATCATCTTTCTGGCCGGTCCGCTGTGCAGATAGGTCAGAAACGATTTGACCGCTTTTGACATGCGATCGGGATTGACATACAGAAAAAGGGTCCGTTCCAGGGCTGTTTCTGAATCATGGCCGGTGATTTCCACGGGTTTGACTTCATGATTGAGATATGCATGGCTGACATAACCGATGGCGTACCGGTTTTCAGCCACTGCCGCCAGAACGCCGCTGTTGGAGAATACCTGTATGTGACCGGGTGCCGGCGAGGCGCCATTCAGGATGCGTTGTTCCCACATTCTGCAGGTGCCTGATGCTGTCTGTCTCAATACAATTTGAATGTTAGCATCGGCCATGTCGTCAGATTTCCAGGAGGATATCTTTCCGGAAAAAATATGTCTGAGGTCTGTGATGGATAACTGATGCAAGGGATTGGCGGTATTCACAATCGGGACGATTCTGTCCCGGCATACGGGGAATGCTTTCAGGGTGATCCCTTTTTTTTCAGCTTCCTGAACAAGTGTTGTTGGCGCGGAAACAGACGAGGCAGCCATGTCACATTCGTTTTGAATCAGTGCGGCAATTCCCGTCAGAGAACCGGTGGCCTCGATGAAGATCTGTTTCTGATCCGGGGTTTGATACTCGGCTGCCAGTCTTTCCAGCATCGGCGCCATGGTGGTGGAGCCTTTGATGACCATTTGTTCCATGGGCGGAGATGTGCAGCCAAACAGTTGTATGCAGCAGGCTGCAACCAGTAGCACGATCATCTTTGTGAACCCGGATTTCATGGCACCTCTCTTTCCCTGTCTTGCTTAAATAAAGCCCGACAGGTTGTTTTTTTGATAGCATAGACCCAATAACATCCATGCCCTGACGGGCACAACAAAACATGAAACACTTGCAAAATTGGAAAAATGGTCATAATTATCAAATTTTTTTTATTTAGCCGATAAAAATGAAGAGGATAATTATGACCAAGAAATTAGATACCACATTTATTCAGATTGTTCACCCTGTTTGTTGCGGTTTGGACGTTCATAAGAAAAAAATTTCAGCCTGTCTTATCACTGTGGATAATAACGGTAAGGAACAGTATGAGATTAAAGAATTTGGTACGTTCACCAACGATCTTGTCGAGATGAAGAATTGGTTGCTGAACAATGAATGCCCGGTATTGGCAATGGAAAGCACAGGCGTTTATTGGCGGCCGGTTCATAACGTTCTCGAAGGATTTATGGAAGTGATTCTTGTAAATGCCAGACACATCAAAAATGTTCCGGGACGTAAAACAGATATCAGCGACAGTAAATGGCTTGCCGGGCTCTTGAGACATGGCCTTTTAAAAGGCAGCTTTATTCCGGCAAAAGAGATACGCCAGTGGAGAGAACTGACAAGGATCAGAAGAACGTATACCGAATCTCTGGCTGATTTTAAACGACGTGTGCACAAGTTGTTTGAAACCGCCAACATTAAAATCGATTCCGTTGTATCTGATCTGTTTGGAGTTACAGGTCAAAATTTGATTTCATTATTATGCGACGGATCCGAATTGAATTTGGCAACAATTGAACAGAATACCAAACCCGGTCTGAAAAAAAAGGTTGTCGAACTGCATCGCAGTATTCAGGGTTTTTTTGAAGATCATCATCGGTTTCAATTAATTGGCCTGATGGAGGTAATGAGATCTTTGGAAAAACAAATCGATGAAATTACCCGGAGATTAGAAGATCTTACCTCTGGCCACCAGGATCTATTGGATCGATTGGATGAGGTACCAGGTATTGATAAGAAGTCGGCGCAATCAATTGTCAGCGAAATTGGTGTGACCCTCGATGAATTTATTTGTACAGCTGCGCTTGCCTCTTGGGCAGGCTTATGTCCGGGAAATAATGAAAGTGCCGGCAAAAGGAAGAGTGGCAGAGCTTCTGTGAGAAGTCACCCATTCAAAACCATATTGATCGAAGTGGCCTGGGCAGCAGTCCGGAAAAAAGGGTCATACTACAGGGCCAAATATTTTAAGCTGAAGTCCAGGCGTGGCGCAAAAAAAGCTATCGTTGCAATTGCACATAGAATATCAAAAGCAATTTTCAATATCATAAAAAATGGAGATCATTTCATGGACCTTGGTGAAGATTATTTGACTGCCCAGACAAGACAAAAGGCTATCAACAGCATTAAAAAGCGAGCCAATCAACTTGGTTATGAATTGGTTCCATGTGCGAATTGATAATTTTTTTAGGTGAAGATTATGGGTAAGATTTTTTGAGCAGAAAAAAAGTCGATGAAGAAATGAAGCCATAGAGCGCGATAATAACATGACTGGTCGGCCTTTTGCACAACTAACTGTCAGTCCTTAATTAAAGGAACTACGCATATAAAACTGTATGAAACTTGGCTGGCCACCTGCTTAAAAAAACAACCTGTAAAAGATAATCAAGCAGACAAAGGAGGCACTTCCTGAATATAATTCAAATCGGGTTTTCATCATGGACTTTGCAGACAAACAAAGCCAGTGGTGAAGTGTGTCCTTAACGATGACGGTGTTTCATATAAACACAGGGATTTTCAAAAGACAACATTGAAAAGGACCGGTGTTTATCATCAGTACCCGCAGACCGCTTTTCCCGGCTGGTGAAAATCTAACAGAGGTCAAATCTGTTTTTATCAATTGCCATATAAAATAATGCACAAACATAAGCCCCCCTGTATCCATCAGCAGCAGGCAGAGCTTTCAGCGGGGTTACCAGGAAAGGAAGGAATCGATGGCCGGGCAAGAAACCCGGAGGGATAATCAGACAATGACGGAAATTCTCGAACAGCACAGCATCATTTCAGCCCTTTTTTTCATGAGTTCACTGTTTTTGGGAAAAATGGTCAATTTCATCAGTTATTCTGTGATGAAGGAACGGATCATTTCCCGGCAGCAATGGGACCTGAACATATGCTGCGGAAAAACCGGTGCCGGGAAAATCAATGCAGATATCATCCGGCATGCGCAGGTACCCAATTTTGTCCTGATCGACGATATTTACCAGCTGCCTTTTGTGGACAGGCAGTTCAAGAAGGTACTGTGTTCACATACCATTGAACATGTGGAACAGCCGGAGTTGTTTTTCAGGGAACTGTGCCGGGTAGGAGAAAGCGTCACCATTGTTCTCCCCCCGCTGTGGGATCTTTTTGCCGCGTTCAATTTTCTGGAACACAAATGGATTTTTTTGACGATGCGCAAAACACATCATTCCCTGCCAGGGTACCTGCCGCTGCCGTTTGCCGGCCATGTCCACAGATATCTTGGCCAGCGGTTCAAGGCCTGAGCCGACTCATTCAGCCTGATTTTTGCCTGTTCAAGGCCCTGGTGCTGGCAATGCCGGCATCGGAACGTTTGGCCTTTTTTTTCAGTCCGGCCAGCATGTTGGCCATGTCTTCGACCGTCAGCCCCTTTTTGTCACCGGCAGTCAGTTCCAGTATGGCCACACTGACCGTCATCAGGGGCAGGTTCCGTTTTTTGCCTTCCCGATCCATGGCCAACAGAAAACCTTTTTTCACGGTATCGAAATCATAGAAACTTTCAACATTCTTTTTGAATTCCCTGGCCAGGGATACCATCTGATCTGCCACCGTTTCATAGGTACTGTTTCGGATTCCCATGAAGAAATCATCCCCTCCCACATGGCCCACGAACCGGTTTTCGGAAAATGCGGTTTTTTTGAGGAGTTCGGCAAACATCAAAATGACCCGGTCACCGCTTCGGAATCCATACCGGTCATTGAACGCTTTGAAGTTGTTGAAATCAAAGTAGATCAGGTGATAATCCGCTTGTTCATCCGACAGACTGCTGCTCAAATATTCATGGATCAGGTTGTTGCCGGGCAGCTGTGTGAGCGGATTCTGATCCCGGGCCTGGGTCAGATTTTTTTCATTGATCAGTTTGAGCAGGGAATTGGTACTGAGCACACCGACATATTTCAGGTTGTCCACCATGATCAGGCCTTCATTATTATTGAACCGGGTGTAGATTTCAATCAGAGTTTCAAGGGAAGCGTGCACATCCGCCACAGGGATTCTGGCTACAAAACGGGAAATATCTTTGCCAAAAGAGGGGTTCTCCAGCAATTGCCTGCCGAATTTAGAAAAAATATACTGTTTGAATGCGGTTTCCCTGATAATGCCCAGGGGGTCACCATTCGGGTCGATCACCGGAAAAAAAGAGGTGTCCGGATTTGTTCTGAACTGATCAAAGACATGGACCACGGTGCAGTCGAATGATATCGGTTCCAGGTGAGTGATTTCACCGGCGGTCAGTGAACGGTGCTTATCGTCATGGTTCCGGCGGTCTCTTCGTATAATCTGCCTGATGGTATCATAACAGGACTTGATGGTATCCAGGCCATGGCCGGGTGGCTGGATCACATCCCCCTGAATCAGATCACACCCCAATTCCCGGCACTGGATGAATTCCGCCTCGGTCTGGACCTCACCGGCGATCACCCGGCATCCCATCAGATGGGAATAGGTGATCATAAAAGACAGGATCTGTCGGGTTTTGGCGTTCTCCCTGAAATCACGGTAAAGGTCCCGGTGAAGGATCATATAATCCGGTGCCGTTCGGTCCAGCAGTTGAATCCCTTGAGAGCGGATATCATATCCTGACAAGGCTATCCGAAATCCCTGGGACCGGTACCTGTCCAGTATGTGAATCACTTGCTCGTCCATGATGACATCCGGATCCACTCGCAGGACAAAGCAGATATCAGCAGGGACCAGCCCTGAGTGTTCGATCATTGAAAGGATGCTGCCGAGGTGATAATCCGGCGACAGGCATATTCGGTGATCCAGGCGAAGGAAAAGCCTGAACCGGTTTTCTTTTCGAAACGGTAAAAACCGGGTCAGTATTCTCTGTTGCAGAAACAGGTCCACCTGATGGCGCAGGCCCTTTTCCCGGGCAGTGTCAAACAGATCACTCCGAATTTCAAAATTATCCCCGGTAAACCCGGAGAACCAAGCCTCGACGCCGAACAGATGTCCGGTATGAACGTGAACAATGGGATGAAAAACGAATTCAGGATCCATCAGATCCGGCATCTGGGTGAAAAGGCCTGTTTCCAGAGTTTCCCTGCAAATGTTTATGGTCATTTTTTTCCTTGCCAGTAATTTTTATCACCCTAAAACGGAATTATTACAGGATGATTAGCACCTGGCAAAAAAAAATTTCATTTCCGGTTGAGAATCGCGGTAAAAAAATAGTCTTCTAACAATACCCTGCTATTATCTATCAAAACAGTCGATGGGCCGTCCGGCTTTTTGTCCGGTTTTACTCATAAAACAAAACGGTTGGGGTTAAATATACATCCATGAATTCTCTGAAAACGGTAAAAAATATAAGGCTTCGATACATCCTGGCGTTGAGCGCCATCGGCTTGCTGGTGACGGCATCCTTTATCGCCATGAACAACGTGATATCAAAACAGCGCGGATTTTCCAGTCTGGTCAACCTGGCCGGACACCAGTCAGGGCTTGTCAACCGCATTGCGTATTTCAGCAGTTTGATGGTGTCCACTGACGATGAAACCGAATTCAACATGGCACGGGCTCAGCTGGGAAAGACCATTCATAAAATGCAGGGTGCACATCATGTCCTGCGCCATGGGAGCCGGGAAAAGGGCATTCCAAAAGTGACCAATGAACGGCTGAAGATCATTTTCGATGATCCTTCCGTGGGATTGGACCTGGCGCTGAGCCGGTTTTTGCATCATGCGGGAGATATTTATCTTTCCGGCCATGATGTGCTCAATTCCAAATTTTTTTCCTATATCTATCTGACCACTTATGGCCCCCATGTGTTGGAACCCATGCTGGATGCCGCCGTGGATGAATATCAGAAAATCGGGAGAGCCGCCATCGTAAAGATCGAAAGACTGGAGACCATGATCTGGGGGGCAACCATCCTGATACTTCTGCTGGAGGCCGGGCTCATATTTTATCCTTTGGAGCGTCATGTCCGGGCAACCATCAACTCCCTTCAAACCAGTGTGAGGTCTCTGACTCATATCCGTAAGCGCCTGACAGCGGCCCAGAAACTGGCACGGGTGGGAGACTGGGAATACCGGTTTTCGGATCGCAGATTGACCTGGTCGGATCAGACTTATGACATTTGCGGTGTGGACAGAAAACAGTTTGAGGTCAATGAGGAAAGTGCGCTTCAACTGGTTCATCCGGATGACCGTCCGGCGGTGAAAGCTGCATTAAAAGGGGTGGTGGATCAAATAAAATCCGCTACCATGGAATACCGGATCATCTGTCCAAACGGACAGGAACTGATGATATTTCAGCAGGCAGCCGTCAGAAAACATGACGGCAGGCAGGTTCTTTCCGGCACGGTCCAGGATATTACAGACCGGAAAAAATCGGAAAGTCAGATCAGGAAACTGGCACTGTACGATGCTCTGACCGGACTGGTCAACCGTCGTCTGCTGGGAGACCGCCTGGGCCAGGCCATTGCAGCATCCCGTCGAAGTCAGAAGTATGGGGCGGTTCTCATGCTGGATCTGGACAACTTCAAGACCTTGAATGACACTTCCGGTCATGACATCGGCGATGCTCTGCTGGTTGAAGTGGCCCAGCGCCTCAATGCCTGTATCCGTCAGACCGATACAGCCGCCCGTCTGGGGGGGGATGAATTTGTCGTGCTGCTGGAATGGCTGGACGGCCATCATGACACCAGCCTGAAAATGGCCCTGGATGTGGCTGAAAAAATACGGATTTCCCTGAACCGGCCCTATGTTCTGGGTAAAAAAAATCATATGTGTCATGCCAGCGCCAGTATCGGGACGGTCATTTTCAAGGGGGATGTCCATACATCCAGTGAACTGCTCAAACGTGCGGACGTGGCCATGTATGAGGCCAAGGATCTGGGACGAAACCGGGTCTGTCTGTTCAGCAAAAAACGGCAGGCCATCGTCGACCGGACCACAGCCATGGCCTATGATTTGAAAAAAGCCCTGGCCCGGAATGAATTTTCTTTGTATCTGCAGCCTCAGATTATGGGAACGGGAAACGTCTGTAGTGCTGAAGCGCTGCTGCGATGGATTCCTGCCGGGAAACAGCCGGTCTCACCGGGGTTGTTTATTCCCATTGCCGAAGAAACCGGACTCATTTTGCCTCTGGGAGAATGGGTACTGACAAACGCCTGCCAGCTCCTGGTCAAACTGCAGGAATGCCGGAATCTGCCGACCGGTTTTACCCTGGCCGTCAATATCAGTGCCCGCCAGTTTTCGGATGATCATTTTCTGGAAAAAGTGAAAGCCATCATCTCAAGCAGCGGAATCGATCCCCGGCGGTTGAAATTCGAACTCACGGAAACCTGTCTGCTCCATGATCTGGATAGCGGCCGGGCAACCCTTGAATCGCTGCAGCAGATGGGGATTCATATCGAACTGGATGATTTCGGCACCGGGTATTCGTCCCTGAACATGTTGAAAAACCTTCCCATCAACACCCTGAAAATCGATCAATCCCTGATTCACGGCATTGAAACCGGTTCCCAGGGCAAAACCCTGGTCCGGGCAGCCATTGCCATGGCCAGAGCCATGTCCATGACCGTGATCGCAGAAGGGGTTGAAACAGAGCGGCAGGAATCATTTCTTGTGGAAGAAGGCTGTGACATCATGCAGGGATTCCGTTATGCCCGGCCCATGCCCCTGCCGGACTTTACGGCATATCTGAACGAAAACACCCGGCCCGGGTCAAAGGGGGAAAAACCCCGCCTGATTGTCCTGGAAGCCCGAAATCATGGATGATGGATGGCAATGCCTCTAAACGATCACCCATGGAAAGACGCCCTGATTCTTTGACGAAAAAAACGGACAACAGGATACGCAACTCATGACGCTTCTTTCTGTTTTGAAGACAGTGACCTGCCTGGCAAAAGACCGGGTACCCGGACAACTGGTCATCCAGATCACCAATCAGTGCAATGCCACATGCCCCCAGTGCGGCATGCGGAAGACCGCGGATATCCGCCGAACCCGTTTGGAAGCCGATGTCATCCGGCAGCTCCTGGATGCGGCCGGGGAAAAAGGGGTTCAGGCGGTTTCATTTACAGGTGGGGAACCCCTGTTGTACCTGGACCTGGTCATGGAATTGATCTCCCATGCCGGCCGGGCCGGCATCCCTTATATCCGCACCGGTACCAACGGGTTTCTGTTCTGCGGCAGCCGACAGCCGGGTTTCAGGGACCGGATCAAGGCCATGGCAGACAAACTGGCGGCAACGCCTTTGAGAAATTTCTGGATCAGTCTGGATTCTGCCGTGCCAAAGGTGCATGAACAGATGCGGGGGCTGCCGGACGTGGTCCGGGGGATAGAGACGGCCATTCCCATTTTTCATGATGCCGGCATATTTCCGTCGGTGAACCTGGGCATCAACCGCCTGGTGGGCGGTCCATCGACCCGGGACCTTCACCGGAAAGGTTTTTCCAGTGACACCGCGTATCTGGAAGCGTTTTACCAGAGGTTTCATGCCGCATTTGACCGGTTTTTCCGGCAGGTGACCCGGATGGGATTCACCATTGCCAACACCTGTTATCCCATGAGCATTGAAGACACTGGTTCGGAAGACGGGCTCCAGGCGGTGTATGCGGCCACGGCCGGGGAGGCCGTGGTGCGGTTCACCCGGGAAGAAAAAGTGGCCCTCTACCAGGCCCTGGCCGCCAATGTGACCCGTCACCGGCCTTATTTGCGCATCTTCACCCCCCTCAGTGCCCTGCATACCCTCATTGCCCAGCATCAGGCATTGCTTCCGTCCCCCGGTCCGGCAGTGGAAACGGCCGGATGCCGAGGCGGCACAGATTATTTTTTCATCGGTTCCGATGACGGCCACACCTACCCCTGCGGGTACCGGGGCCGTGAAGACCTGGGGCCTTTTCCGGATTTGGATCTGCATGCCTTGAACCCGGTGCCGGACTGTCGCCAGTGTGACTGGGAATGCTTCAGGGATCCGTCCGAACTGTTTTCTCCCCTGCTGGATGCCCTGCACCGCCCGAAAAGGGTGCTGAAACGGATCTCTCATGATCCGCGTTTTTTCTCTCTGTGGCAGAAAGACCTGCGGTATTATGCAGCCTGCGGATATTTCAACGGCCGAAAACCGTCGGCATTATCCCGGCTTGCCTGGTTTGCACCCACCGGCCCGAAGACCTGTTAAGAAAGACGGACCCGCATGGTGCGGTCACATCATTTAATACCCGCATACATGAAGGACTGCACAAACTGGCGCTGAAACAGAAGAAATGCGATGAGCAGCGGGGCCACGGACAGCAGGGTGGCGGCCGATACAATGGACCAGTTGACCCCGGATTCCGGGGCCCCGAAAATACCCAGGCCCACGGTCAAAGGACGGGTCTCCACTGAATTGGTGATGATCAGGGGCCACAGAAAATTGTTCCAGTGGTGGCTCACCGATACCAGGGCATAGGCCAGGTATGTGGGCCGGGCCAGGGGCACATATACCCGCCACATCACCCCCAGGGTGCCGCACCCTTCCAGGCGGGCCGCATCTTCCAGTTCTCTGGGAGTAGATTTGAATGCCTGTCGCAGCAGGAAAATACCAAAGGCACTGGCCATGTAGGGCAGGCCGATGCCGGTGATGGTGTCCACCAGCCGGAAGCGGGACAGGGTGACGTAATTTTCCACGATGAGAATTTCCGGGGTGATCATCAGCTGGATTAGCACCAGGGCAAATACCACCTGCCGCCCCGGAAAATCAAACCGGGCAAAGGCATAGGCAGCCAGGGTGCATAGCAAAAGCTGGCAGGACAGGATCAGGGTCACCAGAACCACAGTATTGACGGCATACCGCAAAAAAGGAGCTCGGGACAGGGCCTCGGCAAAATTGTCCAGGGTCAGGGGAGCGCCCAGCGTGAAATTGACGGCATAGGCCCCGGGATGAAACGCGGCCCAGAAAGCATAGACCAGCGGAGAGATCCAGAGCAGGGCCAGCACCCAAGCTGCCGTGATCTCCAGGTACGCTTGAAAAGTGTCCAGAATGCGTGTCATCGGTAATGCACCCGTTTATCCAGGATAAAGAACTGGCCCAGGGCCATGCCTGCCAGCAGCAACAGCAGCACCACGGTCAGGGCTGCGGCATAATGGGTTTCAAAATAGGAAAACGCAGTTTCAAAAATATAGTACAGCAGCAGGTTGCTGGCATTGTCCGGCCCCCCCTTGGTGAGGACGAACAGATGGTCTACCAGCTTGAAGGAGTTGAGCACCGCATTGATGAACACAAACAGGGTGGTGGGCATGAGCAAAGGAAACATCACCCTGAAAAAATAGGTCCAGCGCCCGGCCCCTTCCAGGCGGGCGGCTTCCTTGAGTTCCGGCGGGATATTCTGCATGGCGGCCAGGTAAAAGATCATGAAAAACCCGGCTTCCTTCCAGATGGTCATGACCATGACGGCCGGCAGCACCGTGGCCGGGTCCCCCAGCCAGTTGTGGCCGGAAAGGCCTACCCCCGTGAGGATCTGGTCGATGAGGCCGATATCCGGGGTATAGAAAAACAGCCAGATGTTGGCCACGGCGATCATGGGCAGGATGGTGGGGGTGAAGTAGGCCATGCGCACCAGGGACCGGCCGGGCAGAGCCCGGTTCACAAACAGGGCCATGAGAATGGCCAGGGCGATGGAGGTGGGAATGGTCCCCAGTGCGAACCACAGGTTGTTGCCCAGCACCTTCCAGAACACGGGGTCTGCCATCATCATCCCGTAGTTGTCCAGGCCCGTGAACCGGGATGGCCGGATGGCCGTTCCCTTGGAGAACAGGCTTTTCACCACCGTGGTCACCGTGGGATAATGGGTGAAGGCGATGAGCAGGATGGCCGCCGGCATCAGCAGGAGCCAGGCATGCACGTGATTTTTCCGGGGGAGCAGCATGGAGCGCCTTTTTTTCCTGTTAACCTGTTCCGTGCCGGGACCGGGTTTCATTCCCGGCACGGAACAGGAAATGGTTGGGGTTAACGGTAAGGTTTCAGGAGCCGGTCGGCCACCCCCTGGGCTTCCTTGAGGGCGGCTTCCGGTGCCTTGGCGCCGGTCAATGCCGCCTGGATGGCATCATCCAGAGTTTTTCTGATCCGGCCGGTCTGATAGGTGGACAGTTCAGCCGTGGCATAATCCAGCTGGTCCCTGGCCACGGCGGCATAGGGGAATTCTGAGACATAGTCTTTGAGTGCCTCAGTATTGTAAGCTGCCGGACTGACCCCCATATAGCCGGTTTTCATGGACCATCGGGCGGAATTTTCCGGGCCGGTCATGAATTTGATCAGCTGCATGGCGGCCCTGCGTTCATCCGGTGCGGTCTGCTTGAAGATATAGAAGTTGCCGCCGCCCGTGGGCGTGCCCCGCCGTTTGCTGGCCGGCAGCATGGCCACACCGAAGTCAAAATCTGCATTGTCTTTGACTGCAGTCAGGTTGCCGGTGGAGTGCCACATCATGGCGGTTTTCCCCTCCAGAAAGTTCTGGCGCAGGGTGCCCCATTCGATGGTGCCGGCGGGCATCACCCCGTGTTTGCCCCCCAGATCCTTCCAGAACTGCAGGGCTTCGATGACGGCCGGGTGGTCAAAATAGGTCGCATTGCCGTCTCCGTTCATGAGCACCTGTCCGTTCTGCATGGCCAAAGCCCCGAACATCCAGTAGGGGTAGCCCGTGGACGGGATCATGATTCCCCACCGGTCAGACGCGGTGAGTTGTTTGCCCATGGACACCATCTCGTCCCAGGTGGCCGGGGGCTGTTCCGGATCCAGACCGGCCTGCTTGAACAGGTCCTTGTTGTAGTACATTACAATGGTGGACCGCTGGAACGGGATTCCCCAGGTCTTTCCCCCGGTTTTTCCGTTTTCCATGAGGGTGGGATGAAACGAATCCAGCCACGCTTTTTCCTCGGCCGTCTGGACCACATCATCAAAGGCCACAATGGCATCCTGTTCGATCAGTTCATAGATATCAATGGAAAACAGCACGGACAGCTGGGCCGGTCGGCCGCTTTTCAGGGCTGCCAAAGCCTTGATGCGGGCATCATTGTAGTTACCGGCATAAATGGCGTTGACCTTGATACCGGGATTTTCGGCCATGAATTCATCCACCATGCCGTCGATCACCTGGGTCAGGGGCCCGCCCACCGCCACAGGATAATACATGGTCAGTTCCGTTTGTTTGGCCGCTGCCGTGCCTGCCATAAGGCAGACAGTCAGCAGGAGCCCCATCACCGTCAAATGCATTTTTTGACGCATTTTTTTTTCTCCTTTACAACTTTACAAAGTGGGTTGGTTTCATTTTTTACTGACGGCCGTGCCCTGAAGGCACGGCATCCTGCACAAAATTCAAAAGGTTATAAAACATTTTCCGGTAACCGCCTGCCGGTTTTGTCAAACAGACAGACCGCTTCCCTGGGCCAGCTGATATAAATCTGTGCCTCAGGACCCGGGGGGATCCTTTTGCCGGTTCTGGCAAACAGGACCTGGTCATCCAGCCGGATGCGGACAATGGTTTCCGATCCCAGGTAATCCGCGGCGACAATCCGGGCTGGCAGTCCGGTGTCACCGATAAAAACATGTTCCGGCCGTACCCCTAGCATCCCCTGATGGCGGTGAAATGGTTCCTTCTTCCGGTCAGAAGGAAGGTCTGCCAGGGCAGCGGCCGCCTGTTCACCGTTCAGCGTCAGCAGGTTCATGGGCGGCGATCCCATGAAACGGGCCGCAAACGTGGTTTCCGGGCGGTCATACAAGACATATGGCGGGCCGGCCTGCTCCACCCGGCCGGAGTTGAGCAGGATCACCTGGTCCGCCATGGTCATGGCCTCTACCTGGTCATGGGTGACATATATCATGGTCAGCCCGATCTCCTTCTGGAGCCGGTGGATCTCCCCCCGCATTTCGGCCCGGAGTTTGGCATCCAGGTTGGACAGGGGTTCGTCCATCAGGCACACCCGGCGGCGGGACACGATGGCCCTTGCCAGGGCGACCCGCTGGCGCTGCCCCCCGGACAGCTGGGACGGCCGCCGGTCCAGCAGGTCCTGGAGCCCCACCATGCGGGCGGCATCTGCCAGCCTTGCCTGCTGTTTGGCTTTGGGCACCCGCCTCACCTTCAGCCCGAACAGGATGTTTTCCCGGACGCTGAGGTGGGGAAACAGGGCATAGGATTGAAACACCATGGACACCCCCCGGCGAGCAGGGTCCTCGTGAGTGATCTCTTTGTCCCCGATGCAGATGGTTCCGGAAGATACGGTTTCCAGACCGGCAATCAGGCGCAGCACCGTTGACTTACCGCAGCCCGAAGGCCCCAGCAGCACGGTCAGGCTTTTTTCGGGAATCGCAAACGACACCTGATCCACCCCTTTGACAGGGCCCCATGATTTTGTCAGGTTGCGGATTTCGATGCGGCTCACGGGGTTTCTCCATGGCAGACGGTCAATTGGGTGCCGGATTTATAAATCATTTGCGCCTTTGCAGTTCACCGCCTTTATAAAATGAAGATGTTCAGCTTTTATTAAACACCCATTAACATTCAATAAGCGTTCAGACAGATGATTCTCCAAACTTGGCGGAACTGATATCAGGGACTATAAACGGTTATCTTGTATATATAGTTGAACAGTGGATCTTTGGTATTGACTGTCTGTTCTGGATGCATGTCCATTCTCCCATAATGCCGGTATTTTAATACAACCCTAGCCGGTTCAATATATTTTATAAATATTATCCGTCTATGGTGGTGCCGGTGTACAAGGGCAACTATACCGAAACCATGACCGCTGCCATTGCCGCCTTCCGGGCCGGGCAGCAGCCCCATATCGTCCAGGTGTTCGAGGTGGGAACCGCCACCATGATGGCGGCAGAAGGTGCGGTGTATCCCATCGAGGATGTGATGAACGACCATGGGTTCACCCTGGATAAAAATGCGTTTCTGCCGCCGGGGGGATAGCCTGCCCCTGTTCATCAATGAGAAATGCGCCATGTGGCTGAACTCATCCGCTTATTACGGGGGTATGAAAAAACAGGCAAAATTTGCATTCGGCCAGGCCATGCTGCCCTATGATCCGGAACTGATCGATTCTCCCCAGAACTCCATCATCGGCGGTGCCACCCTGTGGACCCTCAAAGGTCGGGAGGCAAAAGACTACAAAGGCGTGGCCATGTTCATGAACTACCAGGCCTCACCCGAAGTCCAGGCCTGGTGGCACCAGGAAACAGGCTATGTGCCCATCACCAAAGCCGCCTGGGAATTGTCAAAGAAACAGGGATTTTACAAGGATAATCCCGGCACGGACACCGCCATCCGGCAGTTGAACCTCAACACCCGCACCCCCAATTCCAGGGGGGTGCGGTTCGAAAATTTTGTCCAGGTCCGTGACATCATCAATGATGAGCTGGAAGCCGTCTGGAACGGCATCAAAACCGCTGCCGATGCCATGGATGATGCCGTGGAAAAAGGCAACAGCCTGCTGGAAAAATTTGAGAAAGCCAACAAATAAACGGTTTTAAACTATTTCCGGTTCAGGAAACAGCTGTTTCCTGAACCGGAGACAACAGGTTTTCATGATCAAGCGGGTCCATTTTTCTTCTTCTTTTCTTCCGTATCTGCTGGTGCTGCCCCAGGTGCTCATCACCCTGGTGTTTTTTATCTGGCCCGCATCCCAGGCCACCCAGATTCTGGTGTACAAGATTTACAATGATGGATTCATCGGCCTGGACCTGGGGGGATCGGCTGGTCAGTCTGTGATTCTCATGGCCATTGTCATCGGGTTTCCGTTGTGGATCACTTTTGTGGCGGCCAGCCACGACATGGTCCGCATGGCCCAGGCCCTGTTCCAGGGCGTAGGAAATGCCCGGGAACAGCCGGTATGGATCATGCTGTTCAACAGCCTGATCATGGCCTTGTCCATTGCATTCGGAAAAATTGTCATCTCCATTTTATCCGCATTTGCCATTGTGTATTTTGATTTCAGGTTCCGGATGTTTTTTTTCTGGATGATCTTTATCACCCTGATGCTGCCGGTGGAGGTTCGCATCATACCCACTTTTGCGGTGGTGGCCGACCTGGGAATGCTCAACACCCTGCTGGCCCAGCTGCCGCCCGTACTGGTGGTGGTGGGCCCGTCCGGGTGCGGCAAATCCACCCTGCTGCGGATGATCGCGGGCCTTGAGCAGGTATCCGGCGGAAAAATCCGCATCAACGGTCATACGGTCAACACCATCGAACCCAAAGACCGGGATATTGCCATGGTGTTCCAGAACTATGCATTGTATCCCCACATGAGTGTGTTCAACAACATGGCCTACTGCCTGAAATTGAGGAAAGTGTCAAAGGTGCAGATCCGGGATCGGGTGAATCGCGCTGCCTGGCTGCTGCAGCTGGAGGATTTGCTGGACCGCAAACCCAGGGAACTGTCCGGGGGGCAGCGCCAGCGGGTGGCCATGGGCCGGGCCATCGTGCGCAAGCCATCCGTGTTTCTGTTTGACGAACCCTTGTCCAACCTGGATGCCAAGCTCCGGGCATCCAGGCGGGTGGAGTTGAAAAAACTGCATGCGACCCTGAAAACCACCATGATCTATGTGACCCATGATCAGGTGGAAGCCATGACCCTGACGGATCGGATACTGGTCATGAATCAGGGCCGGATCGAACAGCTCGGCACCCCGGACCAGGTGTTTTTTCAGCCTGAGACCCTGTTTACGGCAAAATTTATCGGGTCCCCTGAAATCAACCTCCTGGCCGGGGATCTCACCGGACCCCACCTGCGGCTTAATGATCTGTCGAAGCCGCACCTGGACCGGGGAACGGATCTGAAGGGACGGATCCAGGAGAAAGGTTCGGCTCTGCCGCTGTCCTTTGAACCGGCTGTAACCGGCCCCTGTGTGTGCGGAATCCGGCCGGAGCACCTGTTTGTGGTGGACGGGTCTGTCACTCCGGATATCCGGTTTTCCGGGTAGATCGAACTGAAAGAAAGCCTGGGGTCGGACAGTCTGTACCATATCCAGTGCGGCTCCGGCAAACAGCCGCTGATCATCCGGAGCAAAGAATACAGCCGCCTGTCTCCGGGAGATACTGTGGACCTGGGATTTTTATGGAAACACTGCCATTTTTTTGATCCGGACACGGGGTTGCGCATCGTGCTTTCTCTTAAACAGTGAAAGCTTCCCGGTTGATTTTTGATTTCAGCCAGGCGGGCCGGTTGGTTGTAATTCCGGTTACCGCATCAAAATCCGGCATCAGCCTTGATGCAACCAAGTCCACTGCCTCCTTGTAGAGCGATTTGCATCCAACCGCATCAATAAGGTTTTTACGCAGATAGATGCTCAATACACTCATGAATTCATACCGCCATAAAAACGGTGAACTCCACCGGCTGTCCTTTTGATAAAGCGCTTCAGCAAGGGGGTTGTATAAATCATTGGGAATGAGAAGATAGCTGATGATATTGGTGTCCACAACTATCACGGCCTGCCCTCCTCAACCATTTCTTTCAATTGTTCCTGTGTGGGGTGGAAATCTTTAACGTTTATGGCCTGCCGCAATTTTCGTACCTCCGCCAGTCTCTGTTCTGTGGATTTTTCATTTTTCACATATTGAGAAAGGTTGTATATGATCTGGCTGTTGATGGACCTTCGTTCCTCCTCCGCCATTTTTTTAATATCCTGGTATAAAACATCAGGAATTTCCCGGATGGTTATATTTGGCATGTCGCTTCCTTTTCGAAAGTTTTATTGTGCAACTATTGGTTGCAATATCACATGAGCCAGTGGCAGTCAATTTTGAACATCCAAAAAAAGAAACAACGATACATAACCATTCAGGGAAAATGCCAGTATTGGCAAATTCCCTGAATGCCGATTTATCCCGGGACTTCACCTCAAAAATTCAGCCGGGCTCATGACCCCGCCGGGACCCCGCTTCAATATATGGGTGTAGATCATGGTCGTATTCAGATCTTTGTGGCCCAGAAGATTCTGGACGGTGCGGATATCATATCCGGACTGAAGCAGGCGCGTGGCAAACGAGTGGCGAAGAGTGTGAACGCTCGCCGCCTTGGCGATGTCCGTCTTTTTCAGAGCGGCTTTCATGGCCCGCTGCAATACCTGCTGGCCGACATGATGACGACGGACGATGCCGCTTCCCGGGTCGACCGAAAGTTTACCGGCAGGGAATACATACTGCCATGCCCATTTTCTGCCGGCATTGGGATATTTTCGTTCCAGGGCTTCCGGCAGATAAACAGCACCATGCCCATTGGCAAGGTCCCGGTCATGTATCGCTTTCACCTCTTTCAAGTGGGCTTCAAGGGGGGATGAAGAAATTCCGGAAAAAGGGTGGTTCTGTCTTTGTCGCCTTTCCCTGATCGAATGATCAGGGCCTGATTGTCAAAATCAAGATCCTTGACCCGTAATCGGACACATTCCGTCAGGCGGATGCCGCCGGCGTAGATCAGTTTCAGCATCAGCAGGTGTATGCCGGAAAGATGACGGAACAGTATTTTTATTTCCTCCTTGGAAAGCACCACAGGTATATGTTTGCTTTGTTTTGCCCGGATCGTGTTTCTGAAATCGCCAAATTCTATTCCCAATACCTCACGATACAAGAAAAGCAATGCGTTGAGCGCCTGATTCTGGGTAGACGAAGACACTTTTCTTTCCACAGCCAGATAGGTGAGAAATCGTTTTACATGCCCGGGCGTTGCCGTGCGAGGAGATTCTACGCGGGTATACAGCAGGAATCGTCTGATCCATTCCCGATAGGTTTTTTCGGTATTATAGGCATAGTGGCGCAGCCTCATGCGGTTTATGAAAATCTCTTTGGCTTCCGTCCATGTCTGGATATGTCCCGAATCGGAACGCTCTTTGTCCGGTTCTGAAAACAGTATCTTTTTTTTCAGAAATTTTTCAATATACAGGAATACCGCTTCCCGGGCCTGCATGATCTGCCATTCTGCCATTCCTTTCTGAAACAGAAAATTATTGAAAGCGATTACATCTCCATTCGAAACCTCATCTATGCTGCCGTTGTAAAATTGGAAAAATTGATCCAGCCATCCAATGTAATAGGTTGTTTTCTGCGGACTGATTCCCTGGGTATTAAAAAAATCTTTCAGGTCGGCTCTTTCGTGCGTCACTGTCGTAATATTCCAAACATTAATAATTATATGTCGAAGCGTATAATCAATATATATAATTTATGTTGACAGTTCAACAAGAAAAATATAAGGGGTTGGAACCAGAGGTTGAATTGGATTTTTACGTCATGATACTATTAATCGTTAGCCGTAAGGAAAATCATGAAAAATCCAGACAGAGATACAATTTCACGACTTGAAGACCTTCCAAATGTTGGAAGGGCAATTGCGGATAAGCTCCGATTGATCATCCGAAAAAGTTGATTGGAAAGCAACCCTTTGGGCTATACGATCAACTTTGCACAGTATCAGAGGAAAGGCATGATCCCTGTGTCATTGACACGTTTATATCTATTGTTCATTTCATGGAAAGCGGTGAACCACTACCATGGTGGGCATTCACAGATGAGAGAAAGAAAACTTTAAAAATGGAAGAAACAAAATGAAATATGGTTATACAATTGTATACGTGTCCTCAGTCGTGGAAACGCTGGAGTTCTATCATAGGGCTTTTGGTTTTGACGTTAAATTTGTTCACGAATCTAAAGCCTATGGGGAGTTGGATACAGGCGAAACAATATTAGCTTTTGCTTCCCACGAAATGGGTGATATGAACTTGGGCGGCAAATATACAAAATCAAATATCAATGACACACCCTTAGGAATTGAGCTGGCTTTTGTAACCGAAGATGTTTCAGCAGCATATGAAAAAGCCGTTTCAGCCGGTGCATTACCGATAAAAGAGCCGGAAGAAAAACCTTGGGGGCAAGTTGTTGGGTATGTCAGATCCGCTGAGGGCTCAATAATTGAGCTGTGTACACCAATTGGCGGCTAACAAGGCAAATTAACTCGGACTGGGAAAAGCCGCGCCGCTTCGCTCTGCGCCTTTTCCCAGCCGGTTATTTGCAACGTTATGATGTAAAGTTACAATAAACTGAGGTGAAGGAGGCGGTAGTTTTGAAACCAAGTGATGCTATTACCAAAAAAGAAACAATTGATCTTTTAAATAAGTGTTGGATGACACATGACGGTATGTGGTTTTTTCATTGCCTGCAAGAATTTGGGATTGAGACAACAAATAAAATTAATAAATCCGCCATTAAATCAATGTCTTCAATTGAACTAAAAAGAATTAGGAGTGTTTTGGGATTTAAGAAAGACATTGAAAACTTTGAAGAATTTAAGGTGTTTTTTATTGAAGCTTCTAAATTGATAATACCTGATTTTATGAATGTTAGCTTTAATTTTTCTGAAGAGAACAAAATGACATGGGTATTTAATCAAGGAAAATGCTTTGCCTATGAAGGTGTAAAAAGATTAGGTGCCATAGGCAAGTATGAATGTGGTGTACTTTACAGAATCAAATGCTGGCTTGAAGAACTTGGAATAAAACATAAGTTTTCCCCAGAGATTAACCTATGTCACATGCATCATAATGGGGATTGTTCAGGGTATATACAATTTTTTTTCTAAAAACAGTAAAATAGGTATAACCATTCAAATTCACTCGGACAAAATAAAGCTTCATCGCTTCACTCTGCATCTTTATTTTGCCGATGATTTTCGGCGTTAGCAAAAAAAAATGAACGAAACTTTAAGAACATCAATAGCCGATAAATTCAGAAATACCCCTTTAGGATTTTCGAGAATAAGGAGAAATCTGGAAATCGTCCGCTTTTCAGATAGTGAAACAGAAATATTCTTGAAAAAAATTATTTTGTCGACTCTTCTTGAAAATATAGACACAAAGGGGAAAAATCATTATTTCAAATGTTTCGAATATAATGCTATTTTAACTGTAAATGCACACTCTTTCACTATTATTACCGCAAAGAAAATTGACAATAGGTGAACTATTTTTAGAAGAATCAAAAATAATTTCGCTAACAAGCCTGTACACTCAGACCGGAAGGGGCGGGCTACCTTGGCTTTGGCCAAGCCTGAAGCTTTTCAACCTTTTTGCCATTTGCATAATCTGCACTCCCCTTCCGGCAGGTGACAGACGGCGTTATGTGCGATATGTCATATGAATTCACGGTTTAAACAGCAGGGAATAAAATTGACGATTACACTCTCTTTGGCAAAAATTGAGGATGCAGAAATGCTGAAATCAATCAGTGTTGAGGCTTTTACTGGTGATTATGAGCAGTACGGCTCTTATCCTCCGGGAATTGAGTCGTTAGCTTGGCATCAATCAGAAATTGAAAAAGGCCATTATTATAAAATTCAATACAATGATGAGCTTGCTGGTGGCATTTGCATCATCCCATCATATAAAGAACTGATAGAAATAAAGTACTTTTTCATTTCTGAAAAATATCAAAACAAGCGAATTGGCTCCATGACAGTGGAGTTAATTGAAAAACAATATAGCAGCGCAAAAGCTTGGACACTTGCAACACCATATAAAGCCTATCGAAACCACCACTTTTATGAAAAGTTTGGTTATACAAAGATTGGTGAATTTCAGCCAGATCCAAATAATGCGTTCAAGTTGTTTGAGTACAAAAAAGAAATCGTGAAATAACCACCGGCTACACTCGGACCCCGCAAACAGCGCAGGTCCGGGTCCGGTGAGCCGGAACGTTCGGTTGGAGAAGCACATATATGAAATCAACGTATAATGATGAATTAGTTTGTATAACAAACGAGAATATCACCTTTTTTAACTATTACTTTCCGACGTGTAAAAAAAAGGTTGTTAAAATAGCAGATATTGAAAGTGTTGTTGTGCTTAAGCCCACACTCAAGAGTGGAAAGTGGCGAATTCATGGCACTGGTAGTTTTAAAGTGTGGTTTCCAAATGACAACGATCGTCCAAGCCGAGACAGGATTTTTAAGATGGTTTTGAAAAATCAATGGGTTGATATCGGATTCACAGTGAAAAATGGAGATTTGGTTGAAGAATTATTGACGTCAAGAGGTCTAATCAAACAGAATTGATCACCGAACCCATCACTGGACGGGACCGCGAGAAGCTCAGCCGCCTTTTTCAAGCACCTTGGCGCGGCCCGTCAGCTTAAACGCTTCAGACACAGGATTGCGCATCGCGGTTCCTGGTCCTCCATGAAAGCCCCGGGTGACGTTTGATTTCAGCCAAGCGGGTCTGTTGGTTGTAATGCCGGTTACCCCCAGATCAATCAATTGCCGGGCTTTTACCGGATCGTCGACTGTCCAGCACAGGATTTCCAGTCCGGATCGATGCGCCTGTTCAATCATTTCAGCGTCAATTATTTTATAGTACAGGTCAATGCCGTTGAGCCCGTTATCGGCACATGTCTTGATTTTATCTGTTAAACCTGTTTTTAGCGGCTAAAATGGTTTCCCATCCAAAACTGATAAAGATCAACCGGTCTTTTTTGGGGGTGTCTGCCGCAATCTGCTGGAGACCGGCAGGATTTCAGGCCCGCATTTGATTTCCACGATCAGTCCGCCCTGATCCGGAATGGTGGCGATGACCTCTTCCAGAAAGGGCATTTTTTCGTTCTGATATGCAGGGCTTTTCCATGATCCCACGTCCAGCCGTCTGATTCAGAAACGGTTTCGATCCAGTCCATCACTTCCTGTTCATGGGGATCATCAGCGATTGCTCTGGACTGACGGACGGCGGCATTCTTCGGCAAACCCTTTGATGATCAACCAGCTGACAGAGCAGCCATGGCCGGTGCCAGGCTGCGGGGGCTCGGTTTTCTGACCGGCGTGACCATCGAGGTGGAGGTCACGGACTCATTGAGCTCTGTATCGGCGCCGTAAATGTCTTTGACCACGGCCGGGGTCAGTTTTGCCGGCACATCGTCAAACACGATTTTACCCTGGAGCATGCCGATCACCCGGTCGCAGTATGTTCTGGCGGTGTCGAGGGTATGCAGGTTGCAGATGACGGTGAGTTGATCCCGGTCCCGGATCTCTCGCAGCGCGGTCATGACTTTTTCCGCGCTCAACGGGTCCAGGGAGGCGATGGGTTCGTCTGCCAGCACCATTTTGGGGGTCTGCATCAACGCCCTGGCAATGGCCACCCGCTGCTGCTGCCCCCCGGACAGGGTTTCGGCCCGCTGAAGGGCCTGGCCGGCAATCCCCAGGCGGTCCAGGGCAGTCAGTGCTTCATCCACCATTTCTTTGCCGAAAATACTGAACAGGCTTTTCACTGTGGAATATCCGTTGAGCCGGCCCAGCAGGACATTGGTCACCACATCCAGGCGGGGTACCAGGTTGAACTGCTGGAAGACCATGGCGCAGTCCCGCTGCCATTTTCGTTTTTCTTTTCCTTTCAGCGCAAGAATATCCCGGCCGTTCATCTCGATGCTGCCGCCGGAGGCATCGGTGAGCCGGTTGATCATGCGCAGCAGCGTGGATTTACCGGCCCCGGAAGGACCGATGATCCCGACCATCTGGGGGGTGTCAATAGCAAAGGATACTTTATTGACGGCTGTAACTGTGCCGAACTGTTTGGTCAAGTGGGTAATTTTCATGGTATCTCCTTATTGTTCCTGGATGTCATTGATTTATCGAGTTTTTTTGCGCCACCCCGTGAATGAGCCGTTTTCGCAGTTTTCCGGAAAGCGTGTCCATGATGATGACCAAGCCGACGGTCAGCAGGATCAGGTAGGCAGTGTTTTCCCAATCCCGCTGGGTGTTCATGGTTTCCACCAGCATCAGGCCGATGCCCCCGGCCCCGAGGGCCCCGATGATGGTGGCGGACCGGATGTTGGACTCCAGGTAATACAGGCCCTGGGAGACAAATACGGGAATGATCTGGGGAATGACTCCGAACCGGTAGAACTGCCACCGGTTGGCCCCGGTGGCGCTGACTCCTTCCATCTGCCGTTTGTTCACGTTTTCCAGGGCTTCTGAAAACAGTTTTCCCAGCGAACCGGTGTCGGTGAAGGCGATGGCCAGGGCCCCGGTGAGCGGCCCTAAACCGAAGGCCCGGATAAAGATCAATGACCAGATCAGCATGTCAATGCCTCTGAGAAAGTCAAAGACCCGGCGGACGGCAAACCGCAGCACCTGGGACGGAGTGAAGTTGGAGGCCGCCAGAATGGCCAGGGGCAGTCCTGCCAGAGCTGCGGTAAGGGTCCCCAGAACCGCCATGAGAAAAGTTTCCAGCAACGCGATAAACACATTGCCATGCTGCCAGTCCGGATTGTTCCAGAAGGTGTTGAATATCAGTTTCCAGTTGGGTGTCTCCGGCTGGCGCCGGTCACTGGAAAATGCCAGTCGGATGATCTCCGGGAAAGAAGATCCGGCCAGTTCCGACCGGAAGGGAAAGAAAAAATTTTCCCATCCTCCGAAATACCGGTGTACTTCCATGCGGGCCCGGGACACCTGAATCCGCTGACCTAAGGACGGCCGGGCATCAAACTTGGCGGAAGTGGCCCGGAGCCAGTCCGGGGGAGTTTTTCCTTCCGGCAGATCGGTTTCGATGCCTGATCCGGTCACTTCCACCCGGATGTGGCCATAGTCGGGGATCGTCAGGATCAAAACGGTTTCCTGCATCTCGACGGTCACCCCTTTGCCCAGATCCACCCGGACAAGGTCCCCGGATTGTTTCACCCAGGCGGGCGGGGTGTCATAGGTGGCAGTCCGTTCTCCTTCCACGGCTACCGTCAATGAACTTGTCCCCCGCAGGTTCCGGGTGACATGCACCTTGTGGGCCACGGCATCCGTGGCCAGCAGCAGTGCCCGGCCCGGCCGGGCTTTGCTGATCAGTCCGCCGACATCAAAGGAAAAGAAAATATAGCACAGATAGATCACCCCAGCGGTGACACCCGCCAGGGTAATAATACTGTTTCGACGGATGGCGGAGAAGACGGTCCGGCTGTTCGGTGTCAAAAACGCGGTGTGATTCAGGGCCATGGAAGTGATGCTCATAAGGGGACCTCGATTAAGCCGCCTGGTCGCCGGTAATCAGGCGTCGGCGAAGGAAAGAAGATGTCTGGTCAATGATGAAAATGGAGAGAATCAAAAGCACAAACAACGCTGCGGTTTCATCACCGGACCCTTTTCCCCACCCAATGGTGCGCCGCAGTTCCGTGCCGATGCCCCCGGCCCCGACAAACCCGAGAATGGCCGATGCCCGGACATTGATTTCAAACCGGAGCATGAAATAGCTCAGATAATTGGGCAGCACCTGGGACAGTGCCCCATACCGCATGCGCTGCAGCCAGCTGGCCCCGCAGGAGGCCAGTCCCTCGATGGGGGCCTGATCCATGTTCTCATTGACCTCGGAAAACAGCTTGCCCAGGGCCCCGGCCGTGTGAAACGCCACTGCGATCATGGCCGGTACCGGGCTGGAGCCCAGAACGAAAATGAGAAACAGGGCGATGATCAGTTCAGGAAACGCCCGCATGCTGTCCATGATCCGCCGGACCAACAAAATGATGACGGCGGGCTTGACGTCCAGGTTGCTGGATCCCAGAAATGCCAGTACCACGGCCAGTGCACCGCCGATCAGGGATGCGGCGCCTGCGATGTTCAACGTTTCCACCAGGGCCGGCAGAAACCGGATCAACAGAGCAAAAAAACCGAATCCCGCCTGCCAGGCTTCTTTGACAATTTCACCCGGATAATCGAAAAACTGGGTCAATCCTCTGAAAAAACTGCCGGAATTCATGTCATTGGCCAGTTTGTATCCGCTGACGAGGATGGCCAGCATCATGACAATACACACAGCGGAATAGAGCTGCCGGCGTTTTTCCATGGCAAGAATTTCTTCGTTGATGGCCGAAACGGTCATGGCGTATCCTTTTTCATCATGTGGACGGCAGAAATTTTCAAAACCGGCGGCCGCTGTTTTTTCCAGCGGCCGCCGGGAACGGCCGTTCAAATGAAGGGCTTTCTCCGGCTATTGGGATTTGGCTTTTCTGGCGGCGATGATGCTCAGGTAGTCGGAATGATCGATGGGAGCAATGGCCTTGATTTCGCCGGCCATGAATCCATACGCACATTCCGGGTCCATGGAGGGCATGCTGGCCAGCATGCCGGTGATCTTCAGTTTCACGGATTCCGGCAGGTCTTTGCGCAGAACGATGGGGCCTTCCGGGATCAGTTTGGACCGCCAGATCTCCCGGATCTGGGTCATGTCCACAATACCGGCATCCGCCGCTTTTCTCAAAGCGCCGCTGTTATAGCCGTCCACCCAGTCCCCCAGGCCGCAGGCCCAGGTGACACCGCCGTCAATATCCCCGTTGAATACCGCCACAATGGTCTGTTCGTGGCCGCCGGTGAACTTGACATCCTTGAAATACTCACCCGGCTTCATGGAATACCCGGCCTGGGGAATTTCGATGGAGGGAATCAGGTATCCGGAAGTGGAGTTGGGATCACCGAAACCAAACACCTTGCCTTTCATGTCTTCCAGGTTTTCAATTCCGGAATCCACCCGGGCGAAACCGATGGCGTAATAACCAAATGAGCCGTCCTTGTTGATCTTGGTGAGCACGGGTTCCACGGCATCCGGGTTTGTCATGTACACTTTGGCATAACCGGAAGCTCCCAGCCAGGCCATGTCCAGGTTGCCTCCCAGAAGACCTTCGATCACCCCGTTATAATCGGCCGGTGCATAAATTTTGGTGGGTACACCCAGCGTTGCTTCGGCCTTGGCCCGGATGCACTCATTGGACCGCAGCCGGTCCGATGCGTTTTCACCCCCCAGGATACCGATGCGGAATTCAGTGATGGTTTCTTCAGCCATGGGGGCGTTGGTGAACGCCATCATGACAGCCATGGCGACGAACATTGATGTGATCCATTTTTTCATTACGCGTCTCCTTAAATGATTTGGTCGTTTTATTCTGAGTTTTCTGTAACTCTGTCTGACATTGCCGATCATCAAACCATTTGCATGTTTATTCCCTGTTAGACTGAAGTTATGTTTTGATTTAAAAAAATGAAAACCGGTCCTTACCAAAAATCAATGCAATTCACATACAATATTATTGAATTCCTGATAAGGTCCAGCGCGATCCGACAGGGACAGGGGGAATTTCAACAAAACCCCGGCAAGTCATCCGGCCGGAGTCAAAAACAAGCGTAACAAGCGTCAAAAAAAGGAGCGCAAATACCATGTCAGAGTCCGGACAGTTTCAGCAGCAGATTCAACAGACATTCCAGCAGCGCCTGGACGAACATCAGTCACAGTTTCCGGAAAAAGAATGCCTTCGAATAGACCTGCACTGCCATGACTGTAACTCCGATGTCACAGACGAGCTTCTGGGCAGAATCCTGCGGTTTCCGGAAACCTGGCTGAAGACGGACGAGCTGGTTACCTGTCTGAATGAACACCGGTGCGATCTGGTCACCATTACCAACCACAACAATGCCCGGTCCTGCTGGGAGTTGATGGAAACCGGCAGGGATGTGCTTTCAGGGGCAGAATTCACCTGCTTTTTCAAGAGGTTCAATACCCGCCTGCATGTGCTGGCTTATGGGTTCACCCCGGCCCAGGAGGAGATCCTCAACGGGTTGAGAAATGATCTGCCGGCCTTTCTCACCTATGCGGCGGATCATGATATCCCCACAATACTGCCCCACCCCCTGTATGTGGGGGCCGGTGCCAAGGGTCCGGATCCGGTCATGTACGAGCACCTGGCTCTGATGTTCGACCGGTTCGAGGTGCTCAACGGCCAGCGGGATGTGTGGCAGAACCTGTTGACCTGGGAATGGCTGGACAGCCTGACCGAAGAGCGGATCGATCACTGGCAGAAAAAACACGGTATCCGGTCGGAAAATTTCTGCAGATTTGTCTATGACAAGCGGGTCACGGGAGGATCGGATGATCACATGGGTTTGTTTGCCGGTACCTGCGGCACGGGCCTGTATGTGCCGGATCTGGAGAAGAAACGAAAGCAAACGCCCCTGTCTCTGCTGGCACTGGAAGCAATCCAAAGCGGCACCATGCATCCCTATGGTGAGGTGTTTATCCATGAAAAGCTCAATGTCGCGTTCATGGATTACCTGTCCCAGATCGCTTTGAACATGAAAGAGCCCGGACTGCTCAGAATGTTTCTCCATAAAGGAAGCCTTCGGGACAAGCTGGTCTGTCTGGGGTTCAGCAATGCCATGCAGGAGCTTCGGCGGCACCGGTTCACCCTGTTTTTTTTCAGATCGTTTCACGAGGCCCTGCACGGCAGACGGCCCGGCCTGATCAGCCGGTTCAAGGTGACCCCGGATTTCCGGCCCCTGATCCGGGCCATCGATGAGATCGCCCGGGCCAGATCCCGGGACCGGAAGCGTTATATGGAACTGCTGAAAACCGGGTCTTCCCGGATGTTTTCCTGCCTGAACCAGATCATTGCAAAACGGGTCGCTTCCCGGGCCGGTCACTGGGAGCATCTGGACAGGGTTCGGAACAAAAACCTGGCGGACCTGATTCAACAGCTCGAACTCCCGTCCCATGTCAGGGCGTTGTTTGAAGAAGATCCGGAACCGACACTGGATCATGGCTCCCGGATCAATCTATCCGATTTTTTTGATGCCCTGACCTTTCCCGTGCTGGCCTGGGGGGTCATTGCCGGGGCCTCTTTGCTCTCCACCCGGGTGCTGATGGGCCAGCGGGAGTTTGTCAACGGCTTTGCCCGGTCCCTGGGACGTCATGTCCATCCCCGGCGTGTCCTCTGGCTCACCGATACCCTGTGTGACGACAACGGCGTGTCCACATCCCTGTCCAGAAAGCTGTCTTTTATCCAGGAACGGGATCTGCCCATCGATTTTCTGGTCTGCCATGACCGGATTCAGGAAGCTCCCCATTTAAAGGTGGTGCCGCCCGTGGGAAGTTTTACCGTTCCCGGTTACCCGGATCATGTGTTTCAGGTCCCGGATCTCCTGGCTGTCCAGGCCCTGTTCATCCAGGGGGGATATGACCGGATCATCTGCTCCACGGAACTGCTGATGGGGCTGGCGGCCCTGTTTCTCAAACAGTCCATGGCCGTGCCCGTCTATTTTTTCATGCACACGGACTGGCTGACATTTTTCCGGCATACCATGGAACTGCCGCCCCCGGTGATGGACCGGATCCGCCGGATGCTCAGAGCGTTTTACCACCAGTTTGACGGCATTTTTGTATTGAACCGGGATCACCGGAACTGGCTCACGGGGCCGGCCATTGCCTATGACGGCTCCCGGGTTTACAACACGGCCCACTGGGTGGATGAGAGGTTCCGCCCTCTGCCCGGGGACCGGCGGGCCGTGTTCGGGGAACAAATTTCAGAAAGCGATATCGTTTTGGTGTATGCCGGGCGGCTCAGCGAAGAAAAAGGGGTGTTTGATCTGCCCGAAATTATGGCAGCCCTGGATCGGTCCGGAGTGACGGTCCGGCTGGTGATCGCCGGCACGGGTCCGGCCGAAAACCGGTTGAAAGCCCTGCTGCCTGGAGCGCTGTTCCTGGGCTGGGTGGACCGGTTTCGTATGCCGGCCTTGTATTCCCGGACGGATCTGCTGGTGCTGCCTTCCCGGTTCGATACCTTCGGGAATGTCATCCTGGAGGCCATGAGTTGCGGGGCTGCGGTGGCGGCCTATGCGGAAAAAGGACCTCTTGAAATCATTCAGACCCGGGAAAACGGGATTCTGGCCGAAGATCCGGCAGGGCTCGCCGAAGGCATCGCCCGGTTCGTCAGGGATGAAACGTTTCGGCACACCTTGAAAAAGAACAGTTTGAGGCGGGCCAGGTCGTTTTCCCGGGAAACCATTTTCAATGCGTTTTTGAATAATCTGGGACTGGGAGATACCGTGCATACAGATGGAACGGATTCCCTGTCGGAAAGGGTGTTAAAAAAAGAAACCCTGAAGGCTGCCATCGGATATTGAACCCGCATCAAAGGCCGGCGGTATTCATTAAAACCGGCGGCTGTCATGTTTTTTTTCAATGTTCTCCAGGGCTTTGATGGACAGGGTGGCCCAGGGCTGCACTTCCAGACGTCTGATATCAATGGGGTCTCCGGTGAGTTCGCAATATCCGAATTCACCGTTTTCGATTCTTTCCAATGCTTTTTCGATCTGTGCGATGAGGTCGTCACAGCGTCGAGAATAAAGGATTTCATTTTCGATACTGCTCATGTGGATACTTTGATCCAACAGATCCGCATGTTTTATTTTCAGGCTCCGGATCTTTGTTTTGATCTCGGATCGTTTGCGGACCAGTTCCACCTGTTTTGTCAGCAATTGTTCCTTGAACCGGCAAAGTGTCTCATTGTCGAGAAACGGGGGGATAGACGGACTGAAATTTTTGGAAGACGGCAGTAAGGTTTTCATGGCAGACTCCTGAAAATTAATTGATGATACCCGGTATGATGCTCTGGTGGCGTTATGCCGGTATTATGCCCATATTAAAAATGGATTAAATATGTGTTTTCTCCACATGAAAAACGATGCGGGAGCCGGTCACCATGCTTTTTCCGGTGTGAAAAAACGAGGCGGCCCAGATCCCCTGGACAAAAAGAATCATCCAGGGGGTCCACAGGGAGGATACGGCCTCGTGGAGGCGGGGCTGGGGGAGACTGTTGTCCACGGGCAGCCCCAGGGCCAGGGCACCGGCAAATCCCAGGGTGACCAGGGCCATGATCTGGTAGGCCGTGATGCGCCGGCCGCCTCTGAAATCCGCCCGGAGAAATTCGGAAACAAACCGCCATATCTGGGTGACGGCCAGGGTGATCAGAAAGGCCGTGCGATAAAATCCATTCAAAAACAGGAGGGTGCCGGCCAGCCCGGTCCCGGTGTACAGGGCAGCCGTGATAATCTGCACGGGCACCACCTTTTGCCCGTCATATCCGGAAGCATAGGTGATTTTTTTCAAGGGGCCGGTGAATATCAGGTAAAACCGGGAAAACAGAGTTTGAATGACCGGAGGACACTGGTCCAGGGGTTTGCCGTAGCAGCATCCGAAACTGATGCAGGCCAGGCGGCCCAGCCCTTCACCGAAGGCATAGGCAATGGATACCGCAGACAGGAGAATCAGGGGATGCAGCAAAGTTGCCATGACCGGTTCAAAGACCCGGTTGATGAGCAGCACCAGGGCAGGGGAAACCAGGATGCCCGCAAACACAGCCCCGCCCACAGTAAGCGTGCCTTTTTTCTTTTCCACCACCCGGGCGATGATCCGGGACGCCGGCAGGCAGACCGCCAGAACACCTGTAATGAAAACACACAGGCCGAACAGAGATATCCGGGCCGAGGTGGCCAGTATCAAAAACAGCACCACGGCAACGGTATAGGCATTGGCACACAACACCCCATAATAGGTGAGATTGAGTCCCTGCCAATCCTGTCCGGTTTTGTGCCGGGGCACCACCGCCATGATCTGCCATTTTTCCCGGGGCAGATGTCGAAACCCCCACCATAAAGCCCCGGCTGTCAACACGCCCAAGCCAGTGATAAAAAATAATTCAGTCATCAGACCGCCTTTCCAATGGTTTCCCTGACGTTTACATCCGTTTCCACCAGCGGTACGCCGAACCGGCTTGAAAACCGGGATTTCACATCAAACCGCCGGGTGTTTGCCAGCAGATCCGGGCAGAACCGGACCCGGTTTTTTTCAAACAGCAGCACCACGGTGGAGCTGCCGGGTCGGAACAGGCTTTTGGGCTGCCCTTTTTGAATGAACATGCCCGGCTGCAACGGCCGGACCGGTTCATACCGGACCGGGCTGTAGCATTCAACGATCCGGCCGATCATCAGCGCCACAATCTCCACCATGGCCACGTGTCCCACCCCTGTGCCGTCCGGCACATCCGTGTCAATGACCGTCACCACCCGCCGGTTCTTGGAAAACGGGGTGATGGTTTGCACCACGGCCCCGGGGTTGCAGGAATGGAAACAGCCGTTGATTTCGTAGACATCCTTTACCCTGCCGGACACGGGGGCATGGGTGTAGTGATACTTGTCCGGGGTCAGGCGGAAAACGGCATACTCCCCGTCCCGGAACGTGCGGTGCCACGGCCGGTCCATACCGGTCAGTTCCTCATACTGAAACAGTTTATCCTTGATGCACAGGCGCCGGTTGTCTGTAAAGGAACCGGGCAGGATTCGGGCATCGGCCGCTGATACCACTGCCCCGGGGTCATCGGTCATGGGACGGCAGTCCCAGTACCGGAGTTTCCGTTCAAAAAACCGCCGGAAGGTATCGAGTTGATTCACCGGCCCGAAAATTTCCCTGGAAGGGATTCCCCTCTGGCTCAAAAATCGGCCGGGATCTGGAATACGGGTGTTCAAAGGCAGGTCAAAGCACAGAAATCCCAGAAGGGCCGACATTCTGGCGGAGATCAGCAGATTGAACATGGCCGGGGCATTTTCCCGGACCGTGGCGTACAGGAAGGCAATGGTCTGATCCGCCACAAGGGTTTCCGTGTGAACCCGGCCCGTGTGCCGGTCAATATACTGGTGTGTTCCCGGGTTCATTCCCCCCTCCTGGCTGATGGTTGGCGGGGTGCGGCATGACCGGCCTCCATGTTGACATACAGCATGATCAGAAACAGCAGTTTTTTTATCTGTTCTGCGGGGAGATCATGGGCCATCAACGGATGTTTCACCTGCTTGAGAAACCGGTCCAGGTCTGTATCCGGGAGAATGGTATGGATGATATCCCTGAAAACCGGTTCCCTGAACCCGGCCCACAGATTCATGCCGGAAAATTCGCTGATCAGGATTTTGAACCCTTCGGCCATATGCTGTTTTCGCAGCGTTTCCTGGTAATATTGTTCGGCATCCCGGTTGAACACATCTCCGGGACAGGTCATAGGATCCTGTTTTTTCCGGGAGTCCAGAATGCCTTTGACCAGCCGGCCGCACGCGGAACGAGTGTCCGGGGAATGGATCCGGCCCTGCAGGTCAGCCAGGACCCCATGCAGCCGAAGGTCTTCGATCAGGGCGCTGCCGTCTTTTTTCAGCGTGCTGACAAGGGCCAGTTTGTAATCTTTGACTTTGATCCGCGTATATCCCGGATACCGCCGGCTTTTCCGGGTATGGGAAATCCCGGACACGATGGTTTTCAGAAACCGGTTTCGGGTATCGGTCTTCACATAACAGAAGGGCAGGTTCAGGGCCGCACAGAAAAACAGCTGGCGCCGTTCGCTTTCCACGTCCGGGGTGTCAGGAATCATGGCATGGGTCACGTCCCCGTTGAGAACGTATTGATAGGCCAGTGCCGTGATCAGGGTCTGCATGTCTGCGGCGTTGCCCATGTCTGTCAGAACATGCTCAAAAATGCTGTAATACCGGTGTTCGAACCCGGTGTATCCCATGCGGGAAAATTCCCTGAGACGGATCAACTGGTACAGGGGCATGCGGGTGTCGAATACACCCATCTGGGTCAGATCATGGCCCAGCCGGGCACTGTTGCCGGGACTGCCGTCCAGGCCGGGGCTCTGGTCCGTACTCAACAGCGAAACCAGGTAGTCCACCAGCCGGAAGTCCGGGACAAAATCCCCTTTGAGACCAAAGACCCTGCGGATGAGCCGGTCCAGCCAGACCGGGCCGAAAGGGGTGACGGGACGGCCCAGAATCCGATTGGCCGCCTTTTGTTTCCATCGCCGCCACAGCATGCGCAGATGGGTATAGTCCAGTTCGTGGGGAAGAAACCCCAGGATCTTTTCCGGGTGAAAGTCTTCAAAATTGAGACGGCAGGGAGAAGCGCTGTAAGTGCCGGGAAACAGGCAAAGAAAATGCTCCGCGATCTTGATGACCAGATCCCCCAGAAGTTTTTCATGCCGTGCAGTGAACCCGGACCCCGGATCGGACAGAAGCCTTGCCAGTTTTTCGGAACCGATGCTGATATGGGTCCCGTTGTTGGCCAGGCTGATGTTGGAGCTGTTGGGAAGGATCACCAGGTTGGACTGGATGATGCCGGCTTCCCTGAGCTTGGCGATCCCGTTGATCTGACTTCGGGACAGCACCTCGTGGCACAGCGTCATATAGGTGTGTTTTTCTTCACCCCGGTTCCAGCCCGACAGGCAGGGGCTCATGAACAAAAAGCGGTAAAACGCATCAGACAGGCATTCATTGAGCCGGTGCTGCATGACCGGCGGGGAAGCCGAAAAAAACACCCGCACCTCCTGTCCGGCGTCTTTGAGTCCCAGTTTTTGTTCCGCATACTGGACCAGCAGCTGGGTGAACAGAAACCGGATCAGGGTTTCAGTGGCCAGGGGCCGGCCGATCCCCCGGGACCCGGCCCCGGACCGCACCGGATGAAAGGAAAATATTTCAGGAGAGGTGTTGTCATTGAGAAAATGGGCCATCATCTGATCACCGGTCTGTTTGATGCGCGGATGGATCAGGGGGGCCGACCCGATCACATCGGCCAGGGCCAGTTTGAGCAGGTAGGAGACCGGGATGCGGATCATGGGTTCACCGGCCCGGATGAACCGGAACTGTCCGGCATCGGAACGCAGATCCCCCCCGGGAGATGCTTTGTCCGCCAGAAGATCCGATGCAAATACCTCCCTGGCGTATGAATTGAGACATTTTTCCGGAAACCGGACCCAGGAATTTTCCCAGACATGGTTTTTCCGCTCCAGATACCGTTCCAGGGCCGTGATCGTTTTCCGGGACGTGTCCCCGGCCGCGGCCCTGCGCACCATGTTCTTGAAAAAATTGGCGGATTCGATGGTGATAGGCAGATCCACATCCGCACGTTTTCCCAGAACCACGGCCTGGAACTCATTTTCCGCACCTGCCGTGACATCCCGGAAAGAAAACGGCAGGGATTGAACAAAATTTTCCTTAGACCCGGGCCTGATTTCCAGGGCATGGTGCAGAAATGCCAGGTCGACCCGGGTCCCGGCATCGGGTGCCGGCATGGGCTGGGTCGGTTTGGTTGCCTGTGCGTTGGACATGGCGGAATCTATCCTGTTTTAAGATTCGATGGTCAATTTTCAGGAAATGATTGTCCGCCCCACGTGTTGGGAATCAATTATCTGGATGATAGGATTGTGTTCAACTCAGTATTTTTCGATAAACGCTTCCACATCGTACAGGTCCCTGAATCTCTGTTCCAGTTTTTCCCGGGGCCAGTCCCAGAACCGGATCTCCAGGAGCCGGTCAATGATTCGGTCGGAAAACCGTTTTTTGACGGGTTTTGCCGGGGAACCGGCCGCAATCTCATAGGGCCCCACGGGCCGGTTCCGGGTGACCACGGATCCGGCCGCCACCACGGCGCCAGTGGCGATTTTTGCGCCGGGCATCACATAGACCCCGTGGCCCAGCCACACATCATGGCCGATGGTCACGGCATCCTGTCGGCGCCATTCAAAGAACGCCGCATCATCCTGGTCGGCAAACCCGTATTGCCGGCACCGATACGTGCAGTGGCTCTGGGTCACCCGCTGGTAGGGGTGATTCCCCGGATTGATCACACAATGGGAGGCGATGGAGGAGAATCTGCCGATATCACACCAGATGGCCCGGACGCAGGAGGACAGATAGGAATAATCCCCCAGGGTGATTTCATTGCAGAAACACCCGGCCTCAATTTCCGTGTATTCTCCGAACCGAGAGTGAATGACAGTGGAAGATTCATGGATCAGCGGGCGGGAAAACAGTTTTTTTTGCTTCAGTTCATTGTTGGCGGCCAGATGGGTGATGTCGTGCATGGCACCGGTCCTTTCGGCTGAAAAATGATGGGGTCACAGTTCCGAAAAATTATCCGGCATTTGTGTTGGGATGGGGTTAACGGAATGCTAAGATTGCGTTTACATTTTCGCGGAACACCCCGCTGATGATGGGCGGCCGGCAGACGGCAAAGCAGGTGATAAAGGATTTCAGGGCTACCGAACAGGCATAAGTTCGATTGTCCGTGTCATTGATCCGGGCGGAGAACGCCGGTGTATCCGGCAACTTGACGTTTCATGCATTGATGCTATCATGAATTCATGAAAATTCTGATGGCAGGAGGGGATTATGGATATCATTAAAACAGTCGGCAGCAGCGGTCAGATTTCCATTGGTAAAAAATTCCCCGGCAGACACGGATTTTCATGATCTGGAGAACCGGATCAAATGACTTCGGGCAGTCGGGTATCGCGACCAGTCATGGCTTCGTATATTGTCACTTCACCCGGATCACGATTCTGCGTATCAATAGTGCACCCGGCGGGTCATCGACCGGCATAAACCCATAAACAACCGTCGATATAATGCATCCGGCCCGGCGGCAAGGTTCTTTTTCTGAATCTGAGTGTCCATAGATACGCGACAGTTCCCGGACCTGCTGAACTGACAGGGACAATACCTCAGAGTGATTTCGTGCATGACTGCAATCATTTCAGAGGTATCATTGACAGTTGCCGGTGCCATGGCAGGATCCGTGAAAATTATTTTAATGCCTTTATTTTCCGGACATCGGCGGTTTTGCCGAGTATGATTAAAATATCACTATCCTTTATTACAAAGCTGGCAGGCGGTACCAAAATGAAGTTTTCCGGGACTAATTCTTTTATGGCAATGACATGAACATTATATTTAGCTCTCAAGTTCAGATCCATTAAACTTTTCCCGATGAATTCCCTTGGCGGGCCGACCTGAATGAGATCAAATTCCTCCGCCAAGGGAATAAAGTCAAGGATATTTGGCCGGGACAATCCCTTGGATACACGTAGCGCCATATCACGTTCCGGATGAATGATCTCTGTGGCGCCAACCCGTTTTAAAATTTTGGCGTGATCGTCATCTAACGCTTTTGCCAATATTTTCTTTGCACCGATTTCCTGAAGATACAGACAGATTAAAATGCTGATACTGATTTTTGTGCCGGTGGAAACAATAACTGCATCCATGTTCTCAAGACCAAGTGACTTCAGCGCCTCCTTATCGGTTGCATCCAGGATCATTGCTTCTGTGGAAAAAGGGTCTATTGCCTGGACTCTGACCCTGTTGACGTCAATGGCAAGCACTTCGTTACCGTCCTCAAATAATGCCTTGGCGGCGTGAAAACCGAAATTGCCAAGGCCGATAACTGCAAACTGTTTCATAAAATGATCTCCACAATTCTATCCAATCATAAGGTTTTCTTCTGAATATTCCACACCATTCAGTGTTCCGGTTCCCACGATGATATAGGCAAATGCGAGCACACCGACGCGGCCGATGATCATCATCAAAATTATCCAGCATTTGCCCCATGTGGTCAAATCCGGTGTCACTCCCATGGAAAGACCAACCGTGCCAAAGGCCGAGACCGTTTCGAACAAGTAGGCGAGAAAAGATCCATGGGCATGTGTCACCACATGCCCGCTCGCTGAATCTCCTACAAGAAGCATAAACAGCACCAGGCCGATAATCCCGAAAGAAACCAGAATAAGGGAGACGCTGCGTGTCACGGTTTCATTGGGGACGCTCTTCTTGAACATGTTAACCCGGTATTTTCTTTTGATTCTGCTCGCAGTGAATGCCGCCAGAAGAGCCAGGGTTGTCGTTTTGACCCCGCCTCCGCAGGAACCGGGGGAAGCACCGACAAACATGAGAAAAATCATCATGGCGATGGTGGCATCTTTCAAAGAAGCGATATCAACCGTGTTAAACCCGGCTGTACGGCATGTGATGGACTGGAAAATGGCTGTCAGAAGTCGGTGCCCAAATGTCTGTATCTCTCCTGCGGCTGATCTCTCGAGCAGTGCGAACATCAATGCGCCTGAAACAATCAATACCAGGGTCGTCAACAGCACCGCCTTTGTCTGTATTGAAAGGCGGGCTCTCTGATTCTTTCTTTTTTTTTGCCACATCTGAATATCGTAAAGGACAGGAAATCCGATGCCGCCAATAACGATCAAGGAGCACATGGTCACATTCAGCAGTATATTATCGCTGTAACGCATCATACTATCCGGAAACAAGGCAAATCCTGCGTTGCAGAACGCCGAAACAGAGTGAAACACCGCCTTGTAAACGGCCTCGAAAACAGGATAATCATGACTCCAGTGGATTGTCAGAAACACGGCTCCCAGAAGTTCGGCCCCGAAAGTGAACAGCATTATGCTTTTGATGAGACTGAATATATCTTCACGCGGGGTATGGGCGAACAGGTCCTGGATGACCATTCTGTGCCGGAAGGAAATTTTCCTGCCGATCCACCGGAACAGTGCGACAGAGATTGTCATTACCCCAAGCCCCCCGATTTGAATAAGAACCAGGATGACGCACTGCCCAAAAAGCGTGAAATAACTGCCTGTATCAACTACTATAAGCCCCGTGACGCATACGGCTGAAGTCGCTGTGAAAAAGGAATCCACCCAGGAAATATCGGCATTGATTGTGGAAATCGGCAACTTGAGGGTTATGGAACCGGCTATGATTGCCGACAGAAAGCTCGCCAGCACGATAAGGGCTGGATGGATTTTGAGTATTCTTGCCCGAAACGTCATGCACAAGACCTCGGGTTCAAGTAATGCTCACAATGGCGATGTCCCTGGGTTTCACACATTTCAAGACGTCTGTTTTCCCCCAATACCATCCGGTTCAGGTAGGCCCCGCAAACCGTCATCTCGTGCCGGGAATCAATCTTGCTGTAATGCAAATAAGGACACAGGTTTTTCAGCTGGAAATTCACCTGATCTTTGGGGCCAGGTTCAAATGTCGTGATATCGATCAAAACTTCTGAAGATTCATCTTTTGCAAGAAACTTGACATATTCAACACCCGCATCCCTGAGTCGCTCCATGATCATTCTGTGCTTTGAACACAATAGTGCGATTGTCTCAATGCCTCTGGTATATGGATTTTGTTTCAATATGCTGCACAGTTCTATCAGCGCATTCCGTTCAGAAAGGGTAATATCTCCAAAACGAACCACGATTGCATGGGGGGGGGCGATGATGGCCTGATTCAAACATTGCACAGGGCTGTTGACAATTGACCCGTCAAATTCCTGAATCTCTGCATGCATCTTACGGGATATATCACATATCAAAAATTTCATTTTTCCAGTCCTTTTCTCACCTGATGTTCCTGGGTGCCTGTCATTTCAACCCCTTTTGGCTATCAGACCAATATTTTTGCCGATTTTGAGAAAGCTGATGATGACGACTATGAACTCGAGTCTGCCAAGAAACATGGCAAAAATTTCCGCCCATAGCGCCCCGTCAGGCATTTGCGCAGACGTCACCCCCACAGAAAGTCCAACGGTTCCCAGTGCGGAAGCAAATTCGAAAAGAGAATCACTCAGGTTGTAGCCGTAAGAACACAGAATCATGACGCCCAATCCATAGGCAGCCATATAAAGGAAAACAAACACCGCTACCTGCCGAAATTTGACGTCATCCAAAAAAACACGCCTGTTTCCTTCCCATATAGGAAATTGTGTGACAGCGGCTCTTGGGATAAGGTGGTGTTTGATTTCATAGAACAACAATCTAAACAGAAGATAGATCCGGAACTGCTTGATCCCGCCGGCCGTGGAGCATGTGCCGCCGCCAATTAACATCAGGCTGATCAAAAGGATCACGCCAAAAGAGTTCCAGTTGCCATAGCTGACTGTTGAGAAACCCGTGGTTGTCAACGCTGTAACCGTTTCGAATACTGCGACCCGCATCGCTTTACCGACGTGAGGGTAGAGGTTCTGGCACGTAAAAATAAATACAATTGCGGCGGATAATGGCACCAGGACCGACTGCAGGCGGACTTCCCCATTTTTGAACACAAAGCGCAGTTTACCGCGCCAAAGGAGCCAGGCGGTTACAAAGCTCAAGTTGCCCAGCAGCATCAGCGGCAAGGTGACAGCTTCGACAGAGATTGAGTTCCAATACCCGATACTCTCGGGTTTGGTTGAAAATCCACCTGTGGAAACAACGCAGAAAGCATGGTTCACGGCATCGAAAGGTGACATCCCCGCTGCCCAATAGGCAAGAGAACCTACCATGGCATAAGCGGAATAAATGATTAAAACCAGACGAGCCGACTGCCTGACGTGCGGCACAAGCTGATCGCTTCGGCCCTCGGCGCTGGAAATACCAACGCCTGTAGGGC
Source organism: Desulfotignum balticum DSM 7044 (assembly GCF_000421285.1). GTDB lineage: Bacteria > Desulfobacterota > Desulfobacteria > Desulfobacterales > Desulfobacteraceae > Desulfotignum > Desulfotignum balticum. The sequence continues at coordinate 4,613,221 of NZ_ATWO01000001.1, read as the reverse complement.
CAACGATGGCTGACATCATAATGATGGCCAACCCTGCCCCACCTGCCAGTTGGATGATGCTGCGCCAGATTAAGATCATTGGACCTACAGCGGTGACATCCACAACCGACAATCCCGTAGTTGTCCAACCGCTTACGGACTCGAAAATCGCCCTGGAAAATCCAAGCCCCAGAATAGAGGTAAAAGGCCAGGCAGAGAAAAAAATGACCGTAAGCCAGCTTACAAGGACGATAATGCCGCCCTCTTGCACCGACAAGGTTGTATTCGAATCTGACTTGAACACTCGCCACAAAATTCCTCCCAGAAGGGCGAGGCATCCAGCGGGAAGGCCAAACGAACAAACATTTGCCGACTCTTCCGGGTTCGGTATCAGAATAAGAAGCGGGGTCAGCATAACCACGCTGGACAAGAGAAGAATCACGCCTATTGAAGAAAGTATGGCGGCATAACGTCTTTTCAGATATTCTTTTTCCCGCAAAACTTATGGCTCCTCTCTACTACCTTCGTTCCCCGGTCAGCGCCTTTAGAACAGGGCCATGATTTTCCGGCAGGGTAATCAGCACCACACGGTCGCCTGCCTGCAGATCGTTCCCTCCTCGGGGGACCATGGGCTGATTGTCACGGATGACGACCGCGATCAGAGCGTTTTCAGAAAGATCAATATCCTTGAGCAGCTTGCCGGCCACAGGAGAGTCAGCTCCCAAAATAATTTCGGTCACATTTACCCTGCCTTCTCCCACCGGCAGCAAATTGAGAATCTGTTCTAAAGATACGCGCTGCTCAATCAGGCTGCCAACGATTTGTGTTGTCGAGAAGGCACAAACGCCGAGTTTTTCAAATATCTCGGTATTGTCGGGGTCGTTTGCAAGTGCTATGGCCTTTGGCACGCCGAATGTAAGAGAAGCCAACTGGCAAACAACCAGATTATCCTGATCATTGGGGGTGATCGCCAATATAGCGTCAGCTCCCATTGCTCCGGCTTGTTTGAGAATTCCCGTGTCACTTCCGTCTCCGCACACGACCATGGCGGAGAGCTGACGGCTCAACTGAACACATTCATCTTTATCCCGGTTGATAATGACAACTTGATACCCCTTGGCTGTGAAATTGCGGCAAAGAAAGAACAGGGTTTTTCCGCTGCCTACGATAATTACCTTCATGATGCAGCTCCGTTTTTACGCTTTCCACCGTTGGCGACAGCCTGTAAGAACATGTCGGCAGCCACTGAGGTCGGGCAGACAGTGTCAATCCCCAATTGGGCGTAGACCTCCTCCCGCCTGGGGTCAAAAACCCGGGCCAGCACATGCGGGACTTGGAAGATCTTTTTGGCGACCTGCGCCACCATCAAGTTGACGTTGTCTTCATGTGTCGTGGCAATCAGGAGATCGGCGTTTTTCAGTTTGGCTTGTTTGAGCACCGCCATGTGAGTGGCATCGCCATTGATTCTAAATCCGCTGAAATCCGGCGACAAATCGTTCAATGTCGTTTCAACCCGATCAATTACCACAACCGAATTTCCATCCCGGCTGAGGCAGCTCGCCAGATGAGATCCGAGCCGTCCGCAGCCAACGACCACTATATATCGGCTACTTTTCATCAGACTCTTCACTTGCGCCCTCTTCGCCTGGTTCTTGTTTTTCCCTGTCCGGACCCAGATCAATCTGGCCGAATTTGTTCCAGGACGTGGTCCTTTCAAGATTCGCCCAGGCCGCTTTGAATGTGGGGTCTATATCCAATGCCGCTCGATAGAACTTCTGGGCTTCCAGCCAGTCACCTTTTATTTCAAGGAGTGCCCCGAGGAGGTTGTAGCTTTCCGGATGAGCAGGGTCGGCGGCTATGGCTTTTCTGGCAGTTTCACGTGCGGTGGCAAAGTCACGATCCGAAATGTGGCGTTTTGTGAGCTCAATGAGGGATAGGTAATCAACCGCGCTTTCCGCGTCTAATGCTTCACGCTCCAAAACCCGGCTCGCCAGATCGCGGATCTCGACCGGGCTGAAGGGTTTTTGAATAAAATCGACCGCGCCCAGTTTCATTGCTTCCACAGCAGATTCAATAGTTCCATGGGCGGTAATGATGACCACCCGGATTTTCGACCAATCTTCCTTGATTCGACGCAAAACCTCCATCCCATCAATGCCTGGCATTTTTAAGTCCAGAAACACGACCCCGAATTGCCCGTCCTGCAACTTCTGAAGCGCCTCCTCGCCGTTAACGGCCGTCTGAACTGGAACCGCGAGTGGCTCCAGTGATTGAGACATGGTTAACCTGATGTTTTTTTCATCATCAACGATCAGTATGGGTGTTTTTTCCATTCGGTCCTCCTAAGCGTTTACCGGCAGAGTAAAGGTGAAGGTGCTGCCTTTTCCTTGAGAAGATTCCACCCAGATCGCTCCGCCATGAGCCCGTACTATTTCTTTGCAGATGGCGAGGCCGAGGCCGCTGCCTCCGGCTTCCTGGCCTTTTACCTGCACAAATTTCTGAAATATTTTCGATTGATACTCTTGAGGGATTCCCGGACCGTTGTCATGAACGGACAGGTGAACGTTCGGGCCGATTCTATGCGCCATAAGCTGAATGTGACCACCGTTTCCCACATATCTAAGCGCGTTGGAAACCAGATTCGTCAGAACCCATGTGATTTTATTCACGTCCGCCCGAACTCTCGGCAGTTTCTTGGGAATCTCGGCGGTCAGTTCAACTTGTTTCATATCAAGCTGACTTTTGAAAACCGTTTGAACCTGATCAAAAAGGGTTATGACGTGAACGCTGTCATATTCCATCTCGATCCGGCCGGCCTCAATCTTGGAAAGATCCAGCAAATCATTGACAAGGGCCTTCATGCGATGAACCTCCTCATGGGCCGCTTTGAGGAGTTCTTGATCTTTTTCCGGGAGTGCATTTGAGGCGTGCTCCAGCAGTAAATCAACACTCATCCCCAGGCTGGTCAGAGGCGTCCGCAGCTCATGGGACGCGGCCATAACAAACTCGCTTTTTAGTTGCTCGACCTCCTTCAATCGGGTGACATCCCGGAGCAGAAGCACGATACCTGAAAGATTTCGATCCCTGCCGCGAATAGCGGTAACCGAAAAGAGGTAGTGCCTGGCGCGTTTGCCCGTGGACAGGACAACAATTCGTTGCTCGTCCGGGATATCAGGGTGAATTCCGCTCTCAACGGTTTCACGGATCAGGTCACAGACGGTTGAATCGGGTATGATATCGGAGCACCGCAATGAGACTGTTTCCGCCAGCGTAACCCCAAGTATTTCACGTGCGGCAGGATTGATGCCGGTTACCTTGAGATTGGTATCAAACACCACCAGCCCGTCTTCAATGCTTGAAAGGATGGCGTCTCCCTTGTTTTTTTCGGATATGATCTGCTCGATATTCATTTCGTGATACCGGAGCAGCTTTGTCGCCATTTCATTGAACTCTTGAGCCAAACGCCCCAGCTCGTCACCGGTTTCAACTGGTACCTGGACAGCGTAATCACCCGCCGATATTTTTCTCGAAGCCTCCATGAAGCGTCGGATTGGCCGTACAAGCCTTTCCGCGAGAAAAAGACTGAAGATCAGGGCCACAATCAACGCGGAGAGGGCCACAATCGAGGTGGACCAAATTGCCCGCTTGGCGACAATTCCGGCTTTCACGCTGGCATCGTACATGGTTTCCTCATTGAGCCGACGCAAAGCGATACAGACTTCCCTCACCTTTGTGAAGAGGGGATAGACGGATTCGTGATATGAAGCGGAGGAGGGGAACAGTGTATCGTTATCCTTGAAATCGGTCCATTTGGAAAAGTATTGCCGATAAACCGAGTAATCCGCCTCGATAGCCTTAATCAGATCTGCCTCACCTTTAATCGTTATGTTATCTTTGGCCCGGGTAAACCACTCTAAAAACACCACTTCGTTCTCTCGGAATTGAGCGGTTCCTTTCTCAATTTCCCCCAAATAGATCAAAAGAATCCCGCTATCTTGACGTTCCAGCGCGTCCACCATGTTTTCGGCGGCAAGGATGCTTCTGTAGTTTTCGCTCAGGATTGCCTCTGACGCTTTGCCAAGCGAGACAAGATTGGTGACCGACCACGCGACCACAAGCCCCATGAGGACAAAGGCCACGCCGTAACCGATCAAAATTTTCTTTTTCAATGTCATATCAATCATCCTTTTCAATACAGCAAAGCATTCACAGTACACATAGCAACAAGCGTGCCATCATAAAATATGCTGATTATCAGTGTGTTAAGAGAGATTTTGAGAGGTGTAGCGTTGAAATATGAAAGAAAGGAGGGATTGGAGCCTTGCATTTTGCAAGGTATCAAGATGCAAGGGACAGGGGCGGGGTTATGTTTCCGGGCAGATCGTTGGCACCAATCTCCTCTGCACCTCCAAGAATCACGGCTCGTTCTATGGTATTGTGCAATTCCCTCACATTGCCGGGCCAGGTATGGATCGAATTGGTCTATATTTACTGGTCCATCAATTTTTCCCCGTCTTCAATATTTTCCATTTTGATTGCCCAATCCTGTATCATTTCTCGTACAATTCGGGGTTCCTTTGCGGCGAGTATGTTCTTACGCAACAGGTCATCCGCCGCCATCCTACTGATTATTCCAAGCGTTTCTATATGTTTTTCCGGTGGATCAATCGGAGACAACAAAAGTACAATTATTTTCGCCTTTCGTCCGGAGTCAAGGTCTTGTACGCCCTTTGTTCCAACGCCGATTGCAATAAGTGGTTGCGATATACCATCGACCCTGGCATGAGGGATAGCGACATCCTCACCGACAAGAGTCCCTCCTTGCTGCTCACGTTCAAGCAAAGAGTTCAACGCATGACTTTTTTGCTCCTTTCCTATGTGACGAAATGAATCAAGCAGATATTGTATCGCCTCTTCCATTCCAAGGGGGTCCTTCCAGACCAAAGCGGTCATCCGCGAAAGCACAGCCTTGTTTTCCCGGGCAAAATCTTTGTGATGTTGAGATGCTTCCTCTGGGTTCGCCTTATCCGGTTCCCTTTTTTCAACAGCCGGGCGTTCTTCCCGTATTGCCTTGGTATCCAGAACAACAACGGTAAGACCTTTTCCCTCAATGACCAGGCGCTCAACTATACTTGACCCACCCCGCAGCCGTTTCCAGAAAGGCATCTTTCTGCCTGGGCTGCCGATAACGATGTGCCCGACCCGGTACTCTTTGGCGAACTGGAGGATGGTTTTGACGACATCGTCCCCCTTGTAGGTGAAGACAGTCGCCCCTAACTGTTGCGCAAGTGTAAGCGTATTGGAAAGCATTCGCTGGGTTGCCGCGTCGATGACTGTGGGGCGTTCCTGGGACGTCTGGACATACACTGCATACCAATTACGGTTCAATCTACCGGCCAGCCGTGACGCATAACGCAGTAGAGCCTCGCTATTTGGTCCCCTGGAACTTAAGGCCACCATGACCTGATCGGGGCTGGACGGAATGTCCTGATCCAAGGGATCGCGTCTTCGCGAATCAATCTGGGCGGCCAATTCACGAAGCGTCAACTCGCGAAGCTGCTCCAAATTGGGCGGCCTGAAAAAATGGTCTAAGGCGGTCTCAATCCGTTCCTTTGTGTAGACTTTCCCTTCCTTCAGGCGCCGCCGCAGATCCTCAATGGTAATATCGACATTGACAATTTGATCTGCTTCCGCGACCACACGGTCTGGAATCCGCTCGCGCACCTTCACGTTCGTGGCACGCTCGACCGTTTCATACAGGCTTTCCAAATGTTGAATGTTCAGGGTGGAGATAACATGAATGCCTGCCGCAAGCAGCTCTTCAACATCCTGATAGCGTTTTGCATTCTTGCTTCCCGGCACATTGGTGTGGGCAAGCTCATCCACAAGAACAACACTCGGATGACGCTCAAGTATGGCGTCAAGGTCCATTTCCTCGATCACAATGCCACGATAGCTGATCTTGCGGCGTGGAATCACAGGAAGCCCCGCGAGCAATGCCTCGGTTTCCGCTCTCCCGTGTGTTTCAACAACTCCCACGGCCAAATCGACTCCATCCTGCATGATCCTGTGCCCCTCGAGGAGCATCTGGTATGTCTTGCCCACACCCGCAGCATAGCCCAGGTAAATCTTCAACCTGCCCCGTTGCGAGCGTCGGATCAGACGCAGAAAGTTATCGGCACGGTTTCCGTTCATCTCATTTTTCCAGCTTGTCCAATGCGATATTCACGAGCAGGACATTCACAAGGGGTTCGTTGGTGAGAAATCCGCCCTTCTTTTCGGCATGTCTTTCCAGAACGGATTGAACCGAACTGACGGGTATCCCTCTTGCCTCAGCGACTCTTGCCATCTGGTATTGGGCCGCCTTAAGCGTGATGTGCGGGTCCATTCCGCTGCCAGATGCGGTCACCAGGTCGGCTGGCAGAGGATTTCCTTCCTCGACCCTCATTCTGCCCAGAATCTTGACTGCTCTTTCACGAAGTGCGGGGTTGGTCGGGGACCAGTTGCTACCGCCCGTAGCCGAGGCGTCATAGTCTGGGGCTGAAGGTCTGGGCCAGATGTATTCGGGACGAGTGAATGCCTGCGCAATCGACTCGCTGCCGATAATTTCTCCTTGTTCGTTGCTGAGCAAGGAGCCATTGGCCGTATACGGCACCATGATCTGGCCTATCCCCAGAATCAACAGAGTGTAGACTCCGCAGCAAATCACCATGGTCGTCAAAACCATTCGGGCCGCTATCAAAATTTGCCGCGTCGTGCTAATGGCTTCATTATTTGTGTTCATTGTCAACCTCCTACAGTAATCCGGTGATGCTCAGGAGCATATCGATAAGCTTGATTCCGATAAAAGGCGTGATGATTCCGCCAAGACCATAGACGAACACGTTGCGCCGCAAGATGCTGTCCGCCCCCATAGGACGATATTTAACCCCCTTGAGAGCGATGGGGATCAGCAGGGGAATGATGATGGCATTGAAGATCAGCGCCGAGAGGATGGCGCTTTGCGGCGTCGCAAGGCCCATGATATTCAAGGCCGCAAGCTGAGGGATAGCGAGCACGAACATAGCCGGGATAATGGCAAAGTACTTGGCAACATCATTAGCGATGGAAAAGGTGGTGAGCGACCCACGGGTCATGAGCAGTTGTTTTCCGATCTCGATAACCTCGATCAGCTTGGTCGGATCGCTATCCAGATCCACCATGTTTCCGGCTTCCTTGGCTGCCTGTGTGCCGGAGTTCATGGCGATCCCGATATCCGCCTGCGCCAGCGCGGGCGCGTCGTTCGTGCCGTCACCCATCATGGCGATCAACCTTCCCGCCCGTTGTTCCTTGCGAATATATTCGAGTTTGTCTTCCGGTTTGGCTTCCGCAATATAGTCATCGACACCAGCCTGTTCGGCGATGGCGGCTGCCGTCAGGGGATTGTCTCCCGTCACCATGACCACACGCAGCCCCATGGCCCGCAGACGTTCAAATCGATCACGAATGCCGGGTTTAAGAACATCCGATAACGCGACAACGCCGAGCATTTTATTGCCTTCGGCCACGACAATAGGCGTGCTTCCCTGACGGGCGACATCGTCCACAAGTCCTTTGATTTCCTCTGGAATAATTGTGTTCTGCTCCCGGATGTAGGCACAAACGGCATCGGACGCCCCTTTTCGGAAACTTCGGCCGTCTGGAAAATCGAGACCGCTCAATCGTGTTTGGGCGGTAAACGGGATGAGCTTGGCCTGCGGTGCCTCCTCCGGCGCACCAGGTCCAAGAATCTCCTCTCCAAGACGGACAATGGACTTGCCCTCGGGCGTCTGATCTCCAAATGACGCACACATGGCCGCTTCGGCTAATTGCTCCTTCGTCACCCCAGGCAATGGATGATACTCGGTAGCCTGACGATCACCCATGGTGATGGTGCCGGTCTTATCCAGCAGCAAGGTGTCGATGTCGCCCGCCAGTTCCACCGCTTTGCCGCTCTTTGCCAGCACGTTGGCCGAAAGGGCGCGGTCCATGCCCGCAAGTCCGATAGCGGCCAGAAGAGCCCCGATGGTAGTTGGGATCAGACAGACCAAGAGAGCGATTAACGTGGGGATGGGAAGATCCACGTCGAAATAGCGGCCAATCGGCCAAAGCGCCCCAGTCACCATGAGAAAGGCGAGGGTAAGCCCTGCCAGGGTTACGGTCAGGGCAAGCTCATTGGGCGTCTTTTGCCGTACGGCCCCCTCGACCAGAGCAATCATACGGTCGAGAAACGACTCACCAGCGCCCGCTGTAATACGGATTTTGATTTGATCGGAAAGGACGCGCGTACCTCCCGTGACGCCCGAACGATCACCACCAGCCTCCCGAACGACGGGCGCGGACTCTCCTGTAATCGCGGATTCATCCACGGATGCCGCACCCTCGATCACCTCGCCATCACTTGGAATGATTTCACCTGCGACCACCAACACGACATCCCCTTCACGGAGTTCGTCAGAGCTGACTTGCTCGTCGGTGCCGTTCACCAGCCGACGGGCCAGAGTCTTGCTGCGGGTTTGCTTCAGGGTATTCGCCTGCGCCTTGCCCCGTGCCTCGGCCAGGGCCTCGGCGAAATTGGCAAAGAGCACGGTCAGCCAGAGAATGACGGTCACGGCAAGGGTGTAAAATGTCCCGGAACTCCCCTGAACCACGTCTTTGATCAGAACAATCGTGGTGAGGATGGCCCCGACTTCGGTAATGAACATGACAGGATTCCGGGCCATAATCCAAGGCTTCAACATGGCGATGGCCTGTTTCCCGGCGGTTCTGACCAGGCTCTTCTCGAAAAGCGAAGCTTTGCGTGCTTTACGCCTTTCAAACTTTAACGCTACGCTTTCGTTGGTATGGTTATTCATGAAATAATCCTCTTCATTTTAGATACTTGATCAAAGTCCAGCCGCTAAATGCTCTGCTATCGGGCCAAGAACGGCAACCGGCAGGAACAGGAGCGCCCCGATGAAAACCACGCTACCCAGAATCACCATGCCGAACAGAAGTGTATCTGTGCGCAAGGTGCCCGTGGTTTCAGGCGCTGGTTTCTTAGCTGCCAACGACCCGGCGATAGCCAAGGGCAGGATGATGGGGATAAAACGGGCAAGGAGCATGACCGTGCCCGTGGCCACATTCCAGGGCACGGTGTTGTCTCCCAGACCCTCGAAGCCTGAACCGTTGTTGGCTGCTGCGGAACTGAACTCGTAGAGGATTTCTGAAAATCCGTGGAAGCCGGGGTTGTTCAATGTCGAAGCACCCCAGGTGGTGGCGGCGAAAACCGCTGTTCCTCCCAGAATAAATAATGGATGAATGAGAATCGCCAGCAGGGCGAACTTCATCTCCCGGGTTTCCACCTTGCGACCGAAATACTCCGGCGTTCGCCCCACCATCATGCCGCTGATGAAGACGCCGATAATAATGTACAGAAACATGTTGATCATACCGACGCCGACACCACCGAAGGTGACGTTGAACCACATGCCGATCATCGGCATGAGCCCGGTGAGGGGGTTGAGGCTGTCATGCATGGCGTCCACCGACCCATTGCTCGTCGCCGTTGTCAGGACGCTCCACGTCGGACCGGCCGAGGTTCCGAACCGCAGTTCCTTACCTTCTAGATTTCCGGCGGTTTCTACTGGTAGCCCGGCAAGAGCAGCGGTGGGCGCACTTTCGAAATAATTGGCCAGGCCAACCTTGACCGTCAGCAATGCGGCCATGACGGCGAAGACCACAAGCGCATGCCGCATGCGCCCGGTAATGCGGCCAAACATCCAGACGCAGGCCATCGGGATCAGTATGATGGAGATGCTTTCGATGATATTGGTGAAAAAGGTGGCATTTTCAAAAGGGTGGGTGGAATTGGGTCCGAAGAACCCGCCGCCGTTGGTGCCCAGCTGCTTGATTGCCACGAACGCCGCCGCCGGTCCCCGTGCGATGGTTTGCGTTATCCCTTCGAGGGTTGTCGCTACGGCTGCTCCCTGCAGCGTCATGACGACCCCACCCAGGGTCAGAACCGTCGCGGCGATGGCCGCTATCGGCAGCAGCACAAGGAAAGTAGCCCGCGTCAGATCCGAGTAGAAATTTCCGAAATTCGACTTCCCCGCAAGCCCCCGCGCAAGAGCGACAAGGGCTGCTATCCCCGTGGCGGCGGAGACGAACTGCAGCCACATCAGGCCAAAAATCTGAGAGAAGTAGCTGAGCGACACCTCGCCCGAGTAGTGCTGAAGGTTCGTGTTCGATGTGAACGAGGCAGTGGTGTTGAAAATCAGGCTGGGTTCCAGCATGCCCTTGCCATCCGGGTTCAGCGGGAGCCACTGCTGAAGCGAAAGGCTTGTGTATACGACGACAAACATGATTGCGTTGAACAGAAGCATGGAAAAAACATACCGCTTCCAATCCTGTTGCCGGGCCACAAGGGGGCCGCCTGCTTTTAGTATCAAGCGTTCGAGAAGCCCCCGTGAGGACGACATTGTTTCGCCGGGGTCCATGGCCCAGGTCATGACTTTTGCCAGTGGCCACGACAGAAGCGCGGTCCCGGCGAGGATGAGAAATATGTAGAGTATGGTCATTCTTTGCCTCCGAACATTAGAATTTTTCCGGGTTTATGATGGCGAAGACAAGATATGCCATGCACAACACCAAAACGATTGCTGAAAGATAAAGCATGATTGCCTCCCTATATTTTGTCGCAAGCAACTGTAAGAGCCGCCAACACGGCGAAAATGGCCAGTCCTATAATCATATACAATGCGAATGACATATTCAGTCCTCCATGGGTTTGGTTAATGTGTTTTCCGCAGGGTCCATGCGCAAGGGGAGCGTGAACTGAAAGATCGACCCCTTGCCGACAACGCTTTCAACGCCAACATCTCCCCCATGTGCACAGACGATTTCTTTAACTATGGCCAGGCCCAATCCCACGCCGGATTCCTTATCCTGACCAGGCGCTCTATAAAATTTTTCAAACAGGTGCTTTAATTCCTTCTCCGGAATGCCTTTCCCGGTGTCTTCCACGCGAAACACGACCTGACCCTGCTTTTGCTCAGCACTGATGGTCACTGAACCGCCCGGGTCGGTAAATCGAAGCGCGTTGGAAAGGAGATTCGCGAATACATGTCGGATCTTCCCGGTGTCCGCCAGCACCTCGGGCAAATCTTCTGATACGGCGTTTTCCACCGTTACCCCCTTGTCCTTGGCGTCCACGAAATAGGGCTCCAACGCGTCCCGTACTAAAGCTCTCGGCGTGATGGATTCGGTTACCAGGCTCGATTTCCCGGACTCGATACGGTTGATATCAAGCAAATCGCTGAGAATACCCACCAGCCTTTCGCTGTCATCCCTAGCGGCCATCAGCAGCTCGATCTGTTTTTCGTTTAGGGAACCGATACGCTCCTCCAGCAAAAGGTGAATGGACATGCGGATGGAGGTCAGCGGTGTCTTCAGTTGATGAGAGACAGTGGACACAACGTCCCGCTTCATTTCCTGCTGTTCATGAACCTGTGTCACGTCTTTAAGTATCAATGCCACGCCGGTCGGATCGGGGCGTTCCGGACCAACAGGGATCGGGACCGCCACCGGCTGGAAGAAGTATTCCCTGTTATCAATGAACTGCTGGATGGTTTTGGGATCTGATTCGGCGAATTCATTGTCAGCCAGAGCCTTGTGAACCATGGGAGGCAGCCAGTCGAATCCGAGGTCGCTCACCAATACGCCGGATTTAAGGCCAAAGTGCTGGTCCGCCGTTTCAGTCGAAATCTCCACCTTCCCTTCCAAATCGAGAACGGCAATGCCCCCGGGAAGGGCTTTGAATACTTCCTCAGTCGCGCGTTTTGTTCGCAAAAGATTGACCCTATCCTCCTTGCGAACCAGCCTCAGGGCGGCAGCCATTTCATTAAATGATTCCGAAAGCCGACCGATCTCGTCTCCTGCCCCATTTTCCAGGACAAGATCCAGATTTCCGCCCCGGATTTCGTTCGCGGATTCAATCAAACGAATAATGGGATGCAAAATCCATCTGTGCGCAAGATAGCTGAACAGAATGGCCAGCAATGCCGCTGCAATGATGGCCGCCAGCATCACGTGGCGAGCGACATCCGCTTTTGCCCTGGCGGCATCGTTCGCCTCCACCATATTCCTCTGATTCATGAGCAGTATGTCTTGAGCCAGCGTTTTGATCCGCTGAAATAACGGTTGGATTTCGGAGAAGTAGGCGGTTTGTCGTTCAAGAAGGGGGCGTTCCTGAGCGACGACTATGGAGATGAGCTTTATATATTCCTCGAACTGCGCCTCTATTTGTTGAGCTATTTCCAACTCGTGCGGCAGCGTGATGTTGCCTAATTCCACACCAAGGGCTTCGCGGAAGCTGACGGTATAGTCCGTAATCAGCCGGTTTCCCTCGGTGGTTTTTCCGGAAAGGGTGTACAAAATGCCACTGTCGATGCGCTCCAGAGATTCCTTCATGTCCTGGCAAGCCACCACGCTGCGGTAATTCTCTTGAAGAATGATGTCGATGGCCTTGCCGAGCTCACCGAGTTGAACCATCGTCAGTGTGCCAACAACGGCAATGATGGCGAGCAACCCGCCAAACCCGATCATGATCTTTTGTCTTATGCCAATCATCCGCGTGTCCTTATCAATATCAGTTCGTACTCCTTCAGATACTACTCTGCTCAAAGCACAAAGCATGCCACCCATGAATCTCTTTGAAATTCAACATGTTAAGGATGTTATCTATGGGAAAGCCTTGTGATAGACAAGGGAGGGCGCGATTCAACCTTGTCTTTTACAAGGTCGGGGAAAAGAGAAACAGGAAGGTGTCAGATGCCGTACTGCTTGCGTTTATGCCAGAGGGTGGCTTGGTCGATACCAAGAATATCGGCGGCGTCCTGGAGGGTCTTTGTGGTGGCGACAACCCGGCGGATGTGTTGCTCCTCCATCGTCTTCAGGGAAACATGATCGCCCAATTGAACTGGGGGGGTATGCGGAGCAACCGAAACGGGTAGATGCTCGACTTGAACAGTATCGGTGTTGCAGAGGATGGCGGCACGCTCGACAACGTTACGCAGTTCCCGAATATTGCCCGGCCAGGAGTATTGACGCAGAGCAGTGATAGCCGTGTCGCTGTAGCCCTTCAGTATCTTGTGGTTTTGTGCGCTGAAGAATTCCAGCATATTCTTCGCTAAAGCTTCCACATCGTCCGGGCGATCAGCCAAGGGTGGCAAGTCGATCTGAATCACATTCAGTCGGTAATAAAGGTCTTCACGAAAACGCCCATCCTGAACCGCCTTATCAAGATCGGTGTTGGTTGCCGTTACGATGCGAACATCCGCCCTTTTCGTCCGCTGATCTCCCACACTCTCATATTCCCGGTCCTGTATGAAGCGCAGCAGCTTGGGTTGAAGCGTCAGGGGCAGATCACCGATTTCATCAAGGAACAGGGTGCCGCCCTCGCAGGAGGCGACGCGGCCGGGATTATCGCGGAGCGCACCGGTAAAAGCACCCTTCACGTGACCGAAAAGCTCACTCTCGAGAAGATCGGGACTGAGGGTCGGGCATGAAATGGTTCCGAATGGTTTATCCGCTCGGCGACTCCAGCCATGAATGGCATGAGCCAGTACTGTCTTTCCCGTTCCACTGGGACCACGCAGCAAGACAACCGCCTCCGATGTGGCCACTTGCCGCGCGAGTTCCACGGCTCGTTGCATGCCGGGATGCCGGGATGAAAACGAAACATCCGGGTGTAATCGTTCCAAATCTTCCTTCAGTGTCGCAATTCGTTGCTCCATGCTGCGAACGGTCGCCACGCGGTCGGTGACAATCTGGACCTGTTCAGGCGTAAAGGGCTTGGGGATATAATCGGTCGCCCCCCGCCGCATGGCTTCAACAGCGGTATCAATGGATGCGAAAGCCGTGATGACAACAATCTTGATCCAGGGACATGCGCCGAGAATTGGAGGAATCAAATCAAGCCCGTTCTCCGTTCCCAGCCGCAAATCGACAAACGCCAGGTCGAAGACCTGCCGGTCCGCCTCGGCTCTGGCGTCCCTTCCGTTGCTTACGGCAGTTACGCGATGGCCGCGTGATTCCAAGCAGACCGTAAGCATCTTGCGGATATTGGCCTCGTCATCGATGATTAGTATGTTTAACATAGGTTAAAACCTCATTTTGCCGACAACGTCACTGAACTATCACATTCTTCATTGTTTTCCAGGCTGATGTTGTCAGCTCTGCAAGCCCATTATCGGTTTCCGTGATAAATAGGGCGGCAATCCCGGCCCTTTCAGCAATATCCTTTCCTTTGTCAGCCCCAAGACACAGCAGCGCGGTAGACCAGGCATCCGCCATGGTCGGGTTGTCGTTTACCACCGTGACCGATACAGTCTGGTGGTCAACTGGTTTACCGGTACTGGCATCCAGTATATGGCTGTATCGTCTACCGTGCTCGTCGAAATAATGACGATAGGTGCCGGAGGTCATCACCGCAAGCGGAGCATCCCGCTCTATGGTCATTACCTTTTGGATGAATCGCCCTTCAGGCAGCGGTCGTTCGATGCCAATGCGCCATGGCGAGCCGTCTGGCTTACCCCCTCGCGTCATCAGTTCCCCACCAATTTCTACGATATAGTTTTCTACGCCGATGTTCTCCAGAAGCGTTGAAATACAGCCGACACTGTATCCCTGAGCTATGGACGACAGGTCAACTCTGACGTCTGGAGCAGCTTTGCCAATGCAGTCCGGCGGAAAACAATGAAGCTTCCGATAGCCAATCGCTGATAAAACCTCACGCATAGATTGTTCTTCAGGCGGTGTTAGGTGGTCACCACTGAAACCCCACAAATCGTACAAAGGCTTGATGGTCAAGTCATAATGTCCCTGACTGGCATCACTAACCGATTCGGCGTTCTGTATCAGGTTCACGATTTCCGCGCCTACGTTTATGGGTTCTGTTGTCTTTCGTGCGTTGAACTGTTCTATAACAGAATCGTTCCGATAATTTGAAAGCAATTGATCAAGTCGTTCTAACTCCTTTACAACCAATTCTTTTAATTTGGTAGTATTCAGAGGTTCTTCATCCCACACGGTTACGTGCCAGGTTGTGCCTTGAGCGAATCCGCTCATAATCTGGATTTGTCCGGTTCTTTGACAGCCGACAAACAAGCAAGAAGACAATAGGAAAACAATAAATACAGAAGACCGCTTCATAATACCCATTTCTCCGCATTAATGGTGATGTTATCCTTGGCCCGGGCCAATCACTCCAAAAACACAGCTTCATTCTCGCGAAACTGGGCGGTTCCTGTCTCAAGCTCCCCAAGATAGATCAGGAGAATCCCGCTATCCTGGCGTTCCAACGCGTCCACCATGTTTTCGGCGGCAAGGATGCTCCTGTAGTTTTCGCTCAGGATTGCCTCTGACGCTTTGCCAAGAGAGACAAGATTGGTGACCGACCACGCGACCACAAGTCCCATGAGAACAAAGGCCAAACCGTAACCGATCAAAATTTTCTTTTTCAATGTCATATCAATCATCCTTTTAAATACAGCAAAGCATACAAAGCAACAAGCATGCCACTACAAAACACTTTGATTATTAGCGGGTTGAGAGGTTTGTTGAGGGGTGTGGCGTTGAAATCTGAAAGAAACGAGGGCTTGGAGCCTTGCACTTTGCAAGGTGCGAGAGACGGGAAATCGAGCCTATATTCCGTATGTTTTTCTCCTGCGCCATAGCGTGGCCTGATCGATGCCCAGAACATCCGCCGCTTCCTGTAACGAGGTGGTCGAAGCCAAAATTCTCCTGATATGCAACTCCTCTATGGTAGCCAGTGAAACCTTGTCTCCGATTACGGGAGCACTGAGGGCCGGTGTTATGTTTCCAGGCAGATCGTTTGCACCAATCTTTTCTGCGCTTCCAAGAATCACGGCCCGTTCTATGGCATTGCGCAATTCTCTCACATTGCCGGGCCAGGCATGGGTTGATAGTGACTCTTCGGCCTCATTTGTAAAACCCAGCAAATGTTTGTGATTGGCTTTACAGAAATAAGCGAGAAAATCAGTTGCTATCGGCAGGATATCTTCCTTCCGGTCCCGGAGGGGTGGAACAGTCAGGCTGATGACATTGAGTCTGTAGAAAAGATCCTCCCTGAATCGACCTTCGGCCACGCGCTGTTCAAGGTCTGCGTTGGTTGCGGCTATAATCCGCACATCAGCCTTACGGGACACGGAATCACCAAGTCGTTCGTATTCCTTGTCCTGAATAAATCGAAGGAGCTTTGCCTGCACTGGAAGCGCCATGTCACCGATTTCATCCAGGAACAAGGTGCCCCCCTCACAGACGGAGATCCTCCCCGGATTATCCCGCACAGCTCCGGTGAAGGCCCCTTTGACATGCCCGAACAATTCGCTTTCAAGCAGTTCGGACGGCACCGCCGGGCAAGAGACAACAGCCATGGGTTTTCCCGACCTGGGACTCCAATGATGGATCGCCCTGGCAAATACCGATTTGCCAGTTCCACTTTCCCCCTGCAACAAAACAATTGCCTCAGATGCCGCAGCTTTTCTTGCCGTCTCAATCACCCTTTGCATACCGGGGTTTCTGCTTTGAAGCCTGTCCTCCGGTCCGATACGCTGTATATCCTCTTTAAGGACGGCGATTTCTGTTTCCAGCTCACGAATTTTCCCTATTCTGCGCGTGATAAACTTTACCTGGTCCGGAGTGAAGGGTTTGGCTATGTAATCGGTGGCCCCCTTTTTCATCGCTTCAACAGCGGTCTCTATGGATGCGTGTGCCGTTATGACGACAATTTTTATCCATGGTGAATCCGTCAGTAACACCGGTATCAGGGCCATGCCGTCTTCTTCCCCAAGCTTCAGATCCACGAAAGCAATATCAAAAGATCGTCTTCCGGCTTCTTCAATGGCGTCTGTGGGATTGCTCACCGCAATCACCGTATGTCCATCTGCCACTAAACAATAGGAGATCGTCTTGCGGATATTGGCTTCATCATCGACAACTAACGTATGCAGCATTTTATGTATTTCTCCTTTTGGACACGACCGATCCCACTTAAGGGTTTGGCCATTATTTCTGCTGCCGCATCCAGCCGGCGGCAAGGTTCTTTTTTTGGATCCGGGTCCGGGTGTCCGGGGTATCCCCATCCGACCGGTAAAACGCCTTGAAAAGTGTCGGTCCCATCAGACAGGTGATAATGGCCAGCAGGATGATGGCATCCTTGAAGGCTTCGGTGATAAATCCGAATTCCAGGCCGATGGTGGCCGCCACAATGATGAGGCTCAACCGGGATGTCATGAGCAGACCCACATGCAGGGAATTGAAAAAAGACAGTCCGGCGAACACAAAAAGCAGGCAGGGCAGAATCTTTACCAGCACGGCAACTCCCAGCAGCTTGCCGGTAAACACCAGCTGGCCCATGGACAGGACATTGGCCACATCAAACTGCATGCCCACATGAATGAAAAACAACGGCACCAGAAATCCATATCCAAAACCGGACAGTTTCTGCTCCAGATGGGTTTTTTCCCGGAACACGATGGAAAGCAGCGCCCCTCCCATAAATGCCCCTAAGACCGGTTCCAGGTGGGCCAGCTCGGACAGGGCCACAAATAAAAACAGCAAAGCCAGGGAAAACCTTACCCCCAGTTCCTGGGAATCCTTATCCGCCAGAAGCCGGTCGGTTTTTTCCGGATACCACCAGGCCAGAAACTGGACCAGTTTTAACAGAACACCGAATCCGATGAACAGGGGTAAGGGCCGCAGAAAATCCCAGCCAAACCCGTTCTGGTGCCACAGCAAAAAAAACGTGATACCAAAAAGGGTCAGAAAATCAGCCAGTGTGGCCGCGATAAGCGCATTTTGTCCCAAAGGCGTCTGGCTGGCATTGGTATCTTTGAGGGTCGGCACCACCAGCCCCAGAGAGGTGGTGGACAAAACCAGACCCAGATACAGGCCCTGTCCCAGCATAACGGCCGCGCCCATGGACAGCACCAGGGTGAGCAGGAACACCCCGGCCTGGATGATAAACATGCCGGCCCGCTGTTTTTTGAGCATGCCAAAGTTGATTTCCATGCCCGCATGGAACATCAGGATCAGAAATCCCAGATGGGACAGAAAAGAGATCCAGTCTTCCCCGAACTGGAGGTTCAACAGGCTTTTGCCGATCACCACCCCGAACAGAATTTCCAGTACCACGGACGGCAGCCGGAGGCGCTGCCCCAAGCTGGGCAGAAACGCGGCCCCCAGCGAGACCATCACCAGGGCCCATGCAGAGTGAATTTCCATTGCTTTTCGACCCCTTTATGAGACCAGCAGCACGGAACACGATACCCGGTTCAGGATCATGTCTGCGGTCTGGATGGAAAAAAATCCGGTGTGGCCGTCATTGCCTGCCAGCACCAGCAGCTGGCAGTCTGCGGCCGCAGTCGCAATCTCTTTGACCGGATTGCCCCGGCGAACAATTTCCTGAACCCGGGTGTCATGGACCCGGGCCAGGTCCCGGACCTGTTGAACCATCTGCTGCTCCCAGGGGTCGGGCCCTGATGGCTTTCCCTTGAGGTAAGAGGGTTCTGCCACGATGATCACGGATACCTCCGCTTCCAGCTGCTGTGCCAGGTCCATGGTGATCTCCAGGGCCCGCTGGCATGCCAGGGACCCGTTGAATGGTACCATCAGGTGTTCGTAGGGATCTGTCATTTTTGCAGACAGCAGCGGACAGGGCAGTCTGGCTGCCAGGGCACTGATGCCGCCTTTGAAAAACGTGCCGGCCAGGGAGTGTTTTTTAAATGGAAGGATGACAATGCCGGCATCTTTGCCTGCAGCGGTGTGGACCGCAGTTTTTTCCACAGTGCCCTCGGTTTCAATAATTTCGATCTCAAGGCTTTCCGACCACCGCGACAGGGTCTGCTTGACATCCGATGCAGTGTTGTCACAAAGGGCGGTAATTTTTTCTATGTGGGTTCCCTGGGCCAGGTAGAATGCTTCATTAATCAGTTCCGTGGTGCCGTCAGGATCTTTGTCAACTCCCAGCCCCAGAACCATGCGCTGTCCATAGGTGCGGGGGAAATGCAGCCGGGATCCCTCCAGATGGCGTGAGAATGCATTGTAAAGATCGTCTTTTCCCAGAATCAACAAACGGTCTTCTTTTTCCAGCCCCTTGTACTGATCCGGAAAGATCAGCTGGTTATCCCTTATAATGCCGGCAACGCGCCACCGGGGATTTTGTTCCGATGCGCCGGTAATATCTTCCAGCCGGGCCAGTTCCTGCTCTCCCACGGCCAGTTCCAGCAGTTCCCCTTCCCCCTCTCCCAGATCGGTGATGCGGATCCGGGGATCCTTCACAAACTGATATGCCTTGCGGGCCGCATCCGCTGCCATGCTGACGGTCCACACCCCGAGTTTCTGAAACGCGGGCAGCTGTTCCGGATCCCGCACCACGGCCAGCACGGTTTTGATATCCGCTTGTTTTGCAAACCGCACAATGGCCAGATTCACGGCATCATCGCTGGTCATGGCCAGAATGCCGTCCTGGCTGGACAGCCCCGCTTTGTCAAGCACCACCGGGCTGGAGGCGTCCTCGCTCATGACCCGGATGATATTGGGAAACCGGGTTGAAAAAGGCGCCAGTTTTGCGGCATCTTTTTCGATCAGGGTGATTTCCCAGTTGGCACCGGCCCGTTTGAGCAGTTCATCCGTGATCCGCCCGGCCCCGCAGATGATGAATTTCATTTCAACTCCCTGATTTTAGACAGATTCTTTTCCTTTCCCAGGGTGACCAGGATGTCACTTTCCTTGACGATGAAATCCGCCCCCGGGACCATGATGAACCGTTCGGGAAACTGTTCTTTCACAGCAATCACATTGACCTGATAGCGCTTGCGCAATTCCAGCTCCATGAGGGATTTTCCCACAAACGGTTTTGGCGGCTCCACCTGGGCAATGGTGTATCCTTCCGCCAATGGCAGAAATTCAAGAATATTGGGAGAGGTGAGCCGAAGCGCCAGGCGGCCGGCCATATCCATGCCGGGCCGGATGACTTCCGTGGCCCCCAGCTGCTTGAGGATCTCCCCGTGGTCATCATCTTCCGCCTTGACGATAATCTGTTTGATTTCCAGGCGGTTGAGATGAAAACAGATCAAAATGCTGGGCGTGATGTTGGCCCCGGTGCTGACAATGACCGCATCCATCTCTTCCAGGCCAAGTCCCTTGAGGGCTTCGATGTCTGTGGCATCCTGGACGATGGCGCTGGTGCAGAAGGGATCGATGGCCTGAATCCGGTCTTTGCTCCGGTCGATGACAATCACCTCGTTTTTGTTTTCATACAGGGCCTTGGCTGCATAATACCCAAAACTGCCGGCACCGATTACCGTGAATCGCCTCATGGAAACTCCTTTTTCTATCCGATCATCAGATTTTCTTCAGCAAACTGCAACCCTTTTTTCGGGGCACCGCCGACAATGATATAGGTAATGGCCGGGACACCTACCCGGCCGATGATCATCAAAGCAATGATCACCAGTTTGCCCGGCAGGGTCAGTTCCGGGGTGACCCCCATGGACAGGCCCACGGTTCCGAATGCGGACACGGTTTCAAAAAGAAAGCTTAAAAATTGTCGGTTTCCCGGTATCCTTGTGCCATGGTCAGGATCGATAAACAGAATGATGAAAACAGCCAGGCAGATGGTGGTCAAAGAAAACAACAGGACAAAAAGACTTTTGCTCACGGTGTCATCAGGAAGGGTCTTGGAAAACAGGTTGACGTGTTTTCGACGTATCAGGCGGCTCCAGGAATAGGTGGTCAACACGGCAAATGTCGTGGTTTTTATGCCGCCGCCGCAGGATCCGGGGGAAGCACCGATGAGCATCAGAAACATCATGAACAGCAGGGTGGCCGTGTTCAGGGAAGCGATGTCCAGGGTATTGAATCCGGCGGTGCGGCAGGTGATGGATTGAAACACGGATGCCAGAAGGCCGCTTTTCCACCCCAGAGATGAAATCAAAGTACGCTCAGACACCAGTATCACCAGCATTCCGGCCAGGGTCAGGCCAATGGTGGTGAGTACCACGCTTTTGGTTTGAATGGATGTTTTGCCGGACTTTCCCATAAAAAATCGGCTGAAGATTTCATAGACCACGGGGAATCCCAATCCCCCTAAAACGATCTGGCCGCCGATGGTGGCATTGAGGATCAAAGAGGTCTGTCCGGACATCAGGCTGTCGGAAAACCGGGAAAAGCCGGCATTACAGAAAGCGGAAACAGAATGGAACACTGCGTTATAAAGGGCCTGGGTAAACGGCACAGTGCCGTGCCAGTAAAAGAACAGGATAACCGCTCCTGCCGCTTCAATGGTGAGGGTGAAAAACAGCACGGACCTGAGAAGGTAGAATATGTCCTCTCTGGGGGTGTGGGAAAACACTTCCTGCATGGCCATGCGCTGCTGAAACACCACTTTTCTGCCGATGACCTGGAAAAGGGCCACGGAAATGGTCATAATCCCCAAGCCCCCGATCTGAATGAGAAACAGGATCACTCCCTGGCCGAACAAAGTGAAATAAGATCCGGTATCCACCACGATCAAACCGGTCACACACACGGCAGACGTAGCTGTAAAAAAAGCGTTTATGAGACTGATATGACCGTTTACCGTGGCAGGCGGCAGCATCAGCACCAGGGTTCCGGCGATGATAGCCGCCAGATAGCTCAGCAGCAGCAGCGTGGTGGGGTGAGACTGATTTAAACGATGTCGAAGCCATGCCGGCAGCAAAATGGCATTTCCTTTTCATATGCAAGGACAGATCCCTGTCCGTTGGTTCAGACAGGTTATATCAGAAAATGATCCATTGCAGAAAAGATTTTTATCGTATTTTCGTCAATCAGTCCGAATCTGGTTCTGCTGGTAAAGTCAAAACAGGGGGGCGGATTTTGAGGATGTCATGGATTCCAAACCAGTGTCAGGGGGCTTCAGGTCTCCCAGTCATCGAGCTGAAGTCCTGTGATCCGGCTGAACTCCCTGGTATTGTGGGTGATCAGCACGGCATTGTGAGCTCTGGCCACCGCTGCGATAAGCATGTCATTGGGGCCGATCAACCGGCCCCGGGCAGTCAGATCCGAACGGATAAGGCCGTATTCGTCGACGCAAAGATCATCAAACGGCAGGCTCTGGAGTGGTGCAAAAAAGAGCTTGAGCCGCTGCAAATTGGCATCCATCCGGAGGCTGTTCCTGGCACCGAAAAGCAGCTCCGCCTTGACGATACTGCAGATGGCAATCTGGGAGGGGGACAGGGTACGGAAATGCTTTTCAACTGAAGGAGACGTACCGTTCAGAAAATGAATGCAAACATTGGTGTCCAGTAGATACAATGTTATTCCAGCCCCTCTCTTTTTTCATAATCCAATGATTCCGGGCGCTGGAGCGGCTCTCCTTCCCATGATCCCACCAGATCAAAATAGTGATCCGGCCATTTTTCACTGGTCTCCTTTTTTACAAGAAGGGCCAGGTATTTCGACGTGGAAAGGCGTGCTTTTTCAGCCTTTTTTCTGAACAGATCTGCAATGTCATCCGGGACATAACAATGGAGCTGGGCCATCAATTCCTCCAAATATATGTGGTGTATTTACTAAGAAAAATAGAGCATGTTTACCCGGATGTCAAACAGAAGATATCGCTATTTACCCAAAATGTTAAAAATGGCAAAATGGGTAAACGGCGATTTTTTGACAGGTTTTACTGTCCCGAAAGATTCGAAAAATCACGTCTGGCAAGGATCTCTGGTTTTGTTACACCCGGTGGTAAATGCGGATGATTTCGACCGGTAACAGGCAGTTCAATGGAGAATTTGGATTTGACTTTACCTTGTCAAACCGAAATAGGCTGCAATCTGTTTCTTGATATCATCCCTGATTTTGCGGAGTTTTGCCAGCTTTTCGTCATGGGTGCCGGTCAGTTTTTCCGGATCCGGGAAGGGCCAGTTTTTGCGTTTCTGGATGCCCGGATAAATGGGGCAGTTGTCATCGGTTTCCTTTTGCCTCGCATGCCGCCACCAGGGCGGACAGGTTGTCCAGGGAAGTCTGGGTGTCGGGCAGATACCGGCTGCGCAGTTCCATGATCAACCGCCCGTCGTAATCGGGCAGCAGCAGGTTCAGGATCGCCTGGATGGGGATTTTCCCGAATCCCACGGGCATGTGGGAATCTCCTTTGCCAAAGGGCAGCTGGTGGGTCTGCTGTTTTTCCCAGTGGTGGACCACGCCGCCGAAATTGTCATGCACATGGGTGTGGACCACCAGATCCTTCACAGGCGCTACGGCGGCCACGGGATCAAACTCGTAGAACCGGGACGTCATGAACAAATGACCGAAATCCAGGTTGATTTTCACGTTGTCCCGGTGGATCCTCAGGATCTGTTCTTTCAGGGATTCCAGGCGTTCCGCATAGGTGTAGGGGCTCTGGCTCAGGTAGGGCCGGGCGTTTTCCAAAGCGATCCGGATGTCCGGATACTGTCTTGCGATCTCCTGAAGGCGCCGGGCTTCGTTTTCCAGCATCCGAATCTGTTCGGAAACGGTCAGGGACCGGGCCGGGGTTACGTTGAACTCCTCTTCCGGAATGAACCGGCCGCTGTGCACCACCACCACGGTTGCGTGAATCTGCCGGGCAAATTCCAGGGAAGCCAGGAGCACGGCCTTGTGCAGGCCCGGATCCCGGGTGTCCATCAGGTTCACGGGATTGGGGGAATGGATGGAATAACAAAAATCAAAGTCTGACAGCAGGGCCATCACCTGCCGGGTTCTGTCGGGGTTCAGGGTGCCGTTGAAAATGGCATCCAGGCCGTGCACGGGCAGTTCCACAGCTTGGAGGCCGATGGCTTGATAGGCCTGTAAATCCTGTTCCAGAAGAGTCAGAGATCCGTCGATGCGGACCGGGTCGATGCTTGCGCCGATTTTGTTCATGCCACTGCCTCATGAAGCTGGGTGTTGAAAACGGTACGGCCCTTCACCAGACTGTGGGTGATATGGGCCCAGGTATGGGACTGGTCCACAATGATGATATCTGCATCCGCACCCCGAGTCAATCGGCCGGGCCGGGCCGGGGCGCAAAGATAATCCCCGGGGCCGGCAGTCACCTGTCTGAGGGCCGATGCCGGAGATCCGGTGTGTTTTTTCCCCATAAGCGCGGCCTGGAGAAGGGATTCCGGGTAATAATCAGACACCAGACCGGTACACAGATCCTGTCTGAGCACATCCGAGGCTTTGAGGCTGCCGCTGGTGGACTGGTCCCGCACCAGGTTGGGGGCCCCCATGAAAATGTGCATTCCAGCGTCCCCGGCTTTTCGGGCCGCTTCCAGGGTGATGGGAAATTCACAGGCCCCGATGCCCAGGGCCCGGATCAGATCGATCTTTTCCAGGGTGTCGTCATCATGGCTGAGCATGGGAATACCGGCGCTGCCCACGGTGTGGGCCAGGGTGCTCACCAGTTCCCAGTCCCGGGCGTTGCTGGCCTGTTTCTGCCTGGCTTTTTCAATGATCTGGTGTTCCGGCACCTGGTGTTCACAGGTCAGATACCGGACATAGGCGGCCATGGATTTGAACTGGCCCTGGCCCGGGGTGTGGTCCATGATGGAAAACAGGTCCACCAGCCCCTCTTCCACCAGCCGGGTCACGATATGGAAGCTGCGTTCAGACCCCACCTCGTACCGGATATGAACCCGGTGCTTCACCAGGGCCTGGGGCGAGTCGTTGAACGCCTTGATGGCTCTCACGCAGTGTTCCGCCTCTTCAGGGGAGCGCAGCCCCAGCTCGTTGTCATCAAAACTGACGGCATGGCAGAACGTGGTGATGCCGCAGGCCGCAGCCTGGCGGTCCAGATTCAGGACGGCGAAATCGATGTCGAAAAACACGCCTTTGCGTTTCTCGATACTTCGTTCCAGGCTGTCGGAATGCAGGTCCACCAGGCCGGGCATGATGAGCCGGCCCTGGACGTCGATCACTTTTGTGTTGATCATATGGATGGTATCGGGATATACAGCCGCGATTTTCCGGTCTTCGATCAGGATCGTTCCCCGGGGGGACAGGGAAACCCCATCAAACAGGGGGCCTCCCAGTATCAGTTTTTTTGAGGTCATGACGGCAAAGTCTCCTGACAGGGTTGCGGTGACAGGTCGATCACCTGGTCGGCAAAGGACCGGTGATCTGCGGGATCGTGAAACACCCCGATGACGCAGGTATTGTTTTTCAGCGCTTCCATGATGAGCTGGATCACGGTTTCCCGGTTTTTCAGGTCCAGGGACGCGGTGGGTTCATCCAGCAGCAGAATGGGATATGGGGCGATGAATCCCCGGGCCAGGTTGATGCGCTGCTGTTCTCCGCCGGAAAAGGTGGTGGCGGACAAATGCCACATGGTGGACGGGATATGCAGCCGTTCCAGCAGGGTCCGGCCGGCGTCGGCCGCCTGTTCCGGGGCCACGCCCCGGGCCAGCAGCGGCTCGATGACCGTGTCCAGGGCCGACACCCGGGGCACCACCCGCAGAAACTGGCTCACATACCCGATGGTGTCCCGCCGGAGGGCATAGATCAAGGCCGGAGAGGCGCCTGCCACATCCACCTGCCGTCCCTGGTGTCGGACCCGGATATGACCGGATTCGGTTTTGTATGTGCCGTAAATCATGCGCAGCAAAGTGGATTTTCCCGATCCGGACGGACCGGACAAAATCGCGGCGTTTCCCGGATAAAACCGGTGGGAAAAGCCGTTGAACACCGTCATCCGGGTGCCCTGCTGGTGGTGAAACACAAAATCCTTTTCAATCTTCTCCAGATTCAGGATCCAGGATGGGGTGTCTGGGGTGTTGGGCATGGGTAGATCTTTCATGGTTTGAGTACAGAGGATACCAGCAGTTGGGTATAGGGCTCCCTGGGATCATCCAGGATCTGGTCGCTGAGTCCGGATTCCACGATCTCCCCCTGCTTCATCACGTACAGCCGGTGGCACAGCAGCCGGGCCACGGCCAGGTCATGGGTGACCAGGATCATGGACAGGTTCAGGCTGAACACCAGTTTGCGCAATACATCGATCAGCCGGGCCTGGACGGATACATCCAGCCCGGAAGTGGGTTCGTCCATGAGCAGGATTTCAGGGGCCGTCACCAGGTTGGCCGCGATCTGGAGCCGCTGCTGCATGCCCCCGGAAAAGGTGGACGGCAGATCATTGATGCGCCCGGGGTCGATCTCCACTTTGTCCAGCCACATCAATGCCGCTTCCCGGATCTTTCCATAATGGCGGGTGCCGGCGGCCATGAGTTTTTCCCCGATGTTGCCCCCTGCACTGATGTGCATTTTCAGGCCCTGGGCCGCATGCTGGGTCACATACCCGGTCCTTGTCCGGATGATCCGGCGCATTCTTGCTTCATCGCACCGGCACAGGTCCTCCATGCCCTCAGGGGTTCTGAACCAGACCGATCCGTTGGACGGCCGGATTCGGCCGGCAATGCAGTTGAGGAGCGTGGATTTGCCGGACCCGGATTCTCCCACCACGCCGATCACTTCTCCGGGGCAGACCTCGAAACTGATGTCATGACATCCCATGTGCCGGCCGAAGAATTTGCACAGGTGTGCCACTTTCAGCAGGGGCGGGGGGCTGAGATCGGCGGCAGACGTCATGGCCGGGACCTCCCGGCGTTTTTCCGGCAGAATTCCGTGTCTGAACAGATCAACACCCGGGTGCCGTTGTCATCCGTGATGATTTCATCCAGAAAGCTCTGGGTGGACCCGCACACGGCACAGGCCCCTTCCCATTGTTCCAGTTCAAAAGGATAGTCCTCAAAATCCAGGCTCACCACGTCGGTGTAAGGGGGGACGGCATAGATGCGTTTTTCCCGGCCCGCGCCGAACAGAAGAACAGCCGGGGACCGGTGCAGTTTGGGATTGTCGTATTTGGGAATGGGAGAGGGACTCATCAGATAGCGATGATGGACCCGCACCGGGTAGTCAAAGGCCGTGGCAATGCGGCCGAACCGGGCGATATCTTCATACAGTTTGACATGCATGCTGCCGTATTCCTCGTATCCATGCATTTTCAGGGTCTGGGGTCGTTTGGGTTCGATGAACTGCAACGGTTCCGGGATGGGAACCTGGAACACCATGATCTGTCCTTGTTTCAGCGGGGTTTCCGGTATCCGGTGCCGGGTCTGGATAATGGTGGCCGTTTCCGTGTCTTCCGTGACGGCGATCCCCGCGGTTTTCCGAAAAAAATGTTTGATGCTGATGGCGTTGACCGTGTCATCGGATCCCTGGTCGATCACTTTGAGCCGGTCGTCCGGACCGATCACCGAAGCCGTCAGCTGGATACCGCCCGTGCCCCACCCATAGGGCAACGGCATCTCCCGGCCCCCGAACGGCACCTGGAAACCAGGGATGGCCAGGGCCTTCAGGATGGCCCGGCGGATCATTTTTTTGGACTGTTCGTCCAGGTAGGCGAAGTTGTAGGATACCGTCATCCGTCCTCTCCTTGGGTCGGCGCCGGGTCATTGCCGCGGCTGCGGATAAACACCAGTTCCGACTGAAAATCCACGTAATGGGGCAGTTTGAGATGCTGGACAAACCCGGAGGATTCCACGCTGTCGCAGTGGGACAGGATAAATTCCGGGTCCTGGGCCGGGTATGCCGCTTTGCCCGTGTCGGCATCCGCGGTTTCATCATTGGAGGAAAGCGAGCGGTCCAAAAGGGACATGGACATGGCTTTGCGTTCATTCTGGCCGAACACCAGGCCGTACCCCGTGTCAAATCCGGCAGCTTTGTTGTGGGCATCATCCTGACGGCTGACCATGACACATTCCGTGAGCCGGATGCGGCCGATACAGATCTCGAATCCCAGTTCCGGCGGGGTGAAACAGACCGTGGCAACGCCCACCTTCAATTCTCCCAGAAACGGGTGCCGGTCCAGGCCGAACCCCCGCTGCAGTGAATAAGCCGAACCCAGCAGGAACCCCTCGTCCCCCCGGGCCAGGGCCTGGAGCCGCAAGGTCCTGGACACGGGAAATGCCAGGGGCTGCCGGGTCAGGTCTTTTTCGGTTTCCCGGCCGGGTTCCGGGTAAAAGGGGGACGGGTCATCAGGAACCAGTCCCTGTGTTTTCAGGATATCCATGACCCGGGGCAGTTTGTCCGGCAAAGAGGGCATGGGGTGATCCGGCCCGGTTCCATTCTCATCAGGGGCCGGGCCGGTTTCGATGAGCCGGTGAGTATAGTCGTAAGTGGGACCTAAAATCTGGCCGCCCGGGATATCCTTGTAAATGCCGGAAACCCGGCGGAAAGCGGTCATCTCCGTGGTGTCTACCGGCCGGCTGGTGCCGAACCGTTTCAGGGTGGTGCGGAAGGCCCGCACCAGGAACACGGCTTCGGTCAGATCCCCCTGGGCCTGCTGAATGGCCATGGCTGCGGCCGTTTCATCGTATAAAGACCCTTCCGCCATGACCCGGTCCACGCCCAGTCCCAGCTGATGCCTGATCTGATCCGTGGACAGTTCAGGCACCCGGGTGTCCCCCCGGCGTTTTTTCGCCACCAGCCGCTGGGAGTGTTTGACGGCTTTTTCACCGCCTTTGACCGCCACATACATCAGGAAATTTCCGTTTGCGTGGTTCGGGGCAGGGCGCAGAACCGGTCTTTGTGGACAAGGATCATATCAATGCCCGTGGGTTCGGCCTGGTTGATCCGGGTCCGGTGTTCCCAGAAATCCGGGGCAATGCCCGTGAAGGTCAGGCCGGCCTGTGTCGGGATGCCGGGGCCGGTGAGCCGCAAATGATCCCCTTCAGCCATGCCGTGCGTCTGGATCACCAGGGTGGTGGACCGGTCCGGAGAGATCACCGTGCCCGGGTTGAACCGGTTCAGGTCAATGGCAGGGGAGGGGTCTGTGATCAGGGCGAATGCAGCGTCAAACGGATCAAAGGTAACGGGGGCACCCGTGTGAAATTTCAGCCATTGGACTTCGGAAGAATCCGGTGCCAGATCGGTCCAGAAAGGGGTTTCAAAATCCATGAGTGTGAGCAGCAGGGCCCCGGAGCATGGGTGGATCCGGTCCGGGCAGGCCAGGGTGATGCCCGGACCTGAGATGGTGCCGGGATACGCCATGGCATTGAGCAGGTGCCGGAACACGGCCTGGCTGTCAAACACTTCGGAATCAAATCCTTTCATCAGCGGGGTCATGGCGGTCATTCTCCGCGGGTCAGGGTGAAAAATTCAACCGTAGTGTCTGCCACGTCTCTGGCCAGGGCCTGGCGTTTCTGACTTTCTTTGGTTTCCAGATTCCGGATCAGGGTGGTCATCAGGGGGTCATGAAATGCCGGGACCTGGAGCAGGGCATCAAACAGGGCTGCCAGGCGGGCATGGTCAGGATCACTGCCCGGGACCATGGCATAGCCCTGGACCTGGTCCATGACCTGGACCATGCACCGGGTGACGGTCATCTCTCCGATGCAAAACGGGGTGCCGGTCCCGTCCGTCTTGCCCTGAACCATGACCATCCCGGTTTCAGGCTTGATCAGAAAGGTACTGCCAACGGGTTGTTCCAGGCCTTCAAATGCTTTTTGGAGGTCCTGCACCTCTGCTTCCGCCAGCAGCTGCATCCAATGTTGTCTGGTAGTTTGTGTCATGGAAAGCGATTTTACCTGTTTTTATGTGAGAAAATAATTAACCGGATGTTAAACTCGGGTTAAAATCAAGAAAACAAGAGTTGCAAACCACTGGGATCCTCTTGATTTCAGGAGGATGGGTCTTATTATTCGGTTTAAAATGAGGTTGACACAAACTTAAGATTCTTACGAGGAGACTTATGGGAAACCATATTAAAACCGTTTTTCTGCTGACCGCCATGACCGGGCTGTTCCTGGTGCTGGGCTATGCCCTGGGCGGGCAGTCCGGCATGGTGATCGCCCTGATCATCGCTTTGGTCATGAACTTTTTTTCCTACTGGCAGTCCCATACCATTGTATTGAAAATGTACCGGGCCCAGCCCGTGGACCGGTCCCAGGCACCGGGGCTGCATGATACCGTGGCAAGACTGGCCCAGCGGGCCGGACTGCCCATGCCAAAACTGTACGTGATTCCCCAGGAGGCCCCTAACGCGTTTGCCACGGGCCGGGATCCGGAGCACGGGGTGGTGGCGGTCACTGAAGGACTGCTGCGACTGATGAATCAGGAAG
The DNA here is from genome assembly GCF_000421285.1 of Desulfotignum balticum DSM 7044. Classification (GTDB taxonomy): domain Bacteria; phylum Desulfobacterota; class Desulfobacteria; order Desulfobacterales; family Desulfobacteraceae; genus Desulfotignum; species Desulfotignum balticum. The sequence continues at coordinate 4,583,045 of NZ_ATWO01000001.1, read as the reverse complement.
AGCTGGAAGGGGTCCTGGCCCATGAACTGGGTCATATCAAGAACCGGGATATCCTGATCTCCACCATTGTGGCGACCCTGGCCGGGGCCATCATGTTTGTGGCATCCATGGCAAGGTTTTCCGCGTTTTTCGGGGGCAGGGACAATGAGGAAGGGGGCCTGGGATTTGTGGGCGTGATGGTCATGTCCATTCTGGCGCCCATGGCGGCCATGGTGGTGCAGATGGCTGTCTCCCGGTCCAGGGAGTACCTGGCCGATGCCACGGCCGCCCAGGTCACGGGCCGGCCCCAGGGACTGGCTTCGGCTCTGAACAAACTGGGAGAATATACCCGACGGGGTGCTGCCGTGAATGCCAATCCTTCCACGGCCCACATGTTCATTGTGAATCCCTTGTCCGGCCGGCAGTTCGCCAGTCTGTTCTCCACGCACCCGCCTCTGGAAGAGCGGATCAGGCGGCTGACCGGAGCCGGGCCATCCAGTGGTGCCGGACCCCGGGAATCACAGGGCCGGAAACCCTCCATGACCGAGCAGAGCCGGAAGTTCTGGGATTCTTTGTCCTGACACCCCGGGTTCTTTTTTTTGAAGATTTCTGAAATCCGGATCTTAAAAAAAATTCAGCCGGTGATTGCTGCATCAACTGCTTGACTCCTGCGGTGCCACCCTTTATGGTAATGAAACCTGAAATCAACCGGTATCATGAACCGAATGGAGGAGTTAAAATGAATCTGCTGAAAAAGGTCAAGGGGTTCCGCCGGCAGATGCGCACGGAATATCCCTTTGGCTGGTCCATTGTCATGGGCAGTATTTTCATTTTTCTGGTGATCCTGTTTGGTACATCCGGCTACATGTTGCTGGAAGGATGGAGTTTCATCGAAAGTGTGTACATGGTGATCATCACTCTTTCCACGGTGGGATTCATGGAAGTGAAGCCCTTGTCCGACATCGCCCGGATTATGACCATGCTGGTGATTTTCGGGGGTGTGGGTGCGTTTTTTTATCTGGGCGGATCTTTAGCCCAGATGCTTGTGGAAGGAAAGTTTCAAAATATTCTCGGGAGGCGCAGGGTGCAGAAAATCATCGATGAACTTACCGGTCACTATATCGTCTGCGGGTACGGCAGAATCGGCCGGGTGGTGGTACAGGGAATCAAAAATGAGGGGTTTGACGTGGTGGTGATTGAAAAAAACCCGGCAGCGCTGGCGCAGTTGGAGCATCAAAAGACGCTGTTCATTCCCGGGGATGCTACGATGGATGAGATCCTTCTTTCAGCAGGACTGGAAAAAGCAAAATGCCTGATTACGGTCCTGGCTGAAGATGCGGCCAATGTGTTTGTGACCCTGACTTCCCGGCAGTTGAACCCGGATATCACCATCGTCGCCCGTACGGACAATGAATCCCATGTTCCCCGGTTGAAGCAGGCCGGAGCGGAACGGGTTTTCATGCCTTATAACATCGGGGGACTGAGTCTGGTTCAAAGTGTTTTAAGACCGACAGCCACCAGCCTGATGGACTTGGCCATCCGGAGGGATATCAAGCTTCAGCTGGAGGAACTGCCCATTTCAGATCGTTCCGAACTGGCCGGAAAGCAGGTGAAGGATTCCGGAATTCGCCCCCGATTTGACATTCTCATTGTCGGAATCAAAAAAATTTCCGGTGAGATGGTGTTCAACCCGGGTCCGGAAACGGTGATCGAAGCCGGGGATCTGCTCATTGCTTTAGGAAACCCGGAAAATCTGCAAAAATTGCAGAAAGTGTCTGATCCGGATGCAGGCTGACAATTTATTGTCGTGGCTGTCTATTTTTCTTTGATCACCTGCCCCCGGGAGGTAAAGGAGATGCCCTGCTGGGTCTGGGCGCCGATCATCACGGTTTCGATGATGGGCGGGGATACGGATTTGGCTGTTTCCCATTCCACCAGAAAACTGGCCCCGGATCCCCCGGTCTTGTCTGATTCATGGACCACAAAGCGGGTGGCGGACATCTTTTCCAGGGTCACGGGCTGTTTCAGGTATTCTTCCAGACGCGTTCCTTCAGAATTGAAATACGATACTTTTGTTACGACAATCGCATCATCCGGATCCGTGTTCCGGATGCTCAGGGTCACGGCCAGCAGAAACGGCCGCTCCCTGTCACCGATGTAGATATGGGAGTAGACCGGGGCATAGACCACCTGGCCCCGGGACAGGGGAACGGTGTTTCCGTCTCCGGCAGCGGCAGTTGCCATTGTCAGGCTGACCAGGAGGATGATATAAATTATTGAACGAAAAATATGAATCGGCAGTGCCATTTTAGATCCTTTTTTTCTGCCTGATCGGTTGCCGGAGTGTGTGGACAATCCGGCCGAATCAGTGAGTGAAAAAACAATTTACCCAAAGGGGATTATGCCATAAACTATGGCACCGAAAGAATTCATTGTCAACAATGGCGACCATGACGGGAGACACAAAAAATGAAATATATCGGTGCCCATGTCAGTATCAGCGGCGGCGTGGAAAACGCGCCCGCCAATGCGGCAAAGATCGGAGCAAAAGCCTTTGCCATGTTCACCAGAAACCAGCGGCGATGGTCTTCCCCTCCCCTGACCGAAAAAAATATCACCGGATTCAGGGAGAAGTGCCGTCAGCACGGGTTTGATTCAACGGTCATTCTTCCCCATGACAGTTATCTGATCAATCTGGGACATCCGGATCCGGCCGGGCTGGACAAATCACGCGCCGCTTTTTTCGAGGAAATGGGTCGGTGTGAACAGCTGGGGCTTTGTTATCTGAATTTTCATCCGGGCAGCCATTTGAACAAACTCTCACCGGAACAGTGCCTGGACCGCATCGCCCAATCCATCAATCTGGCCCTGGACCGGACCACGGGTGTCACGGCGGTGATTGAGAATACCGCCGGCCAGGGCACCAACTTAGGATACGGGTTCGATCACCTGGCCCGGATCATCGAGCAGGTCACCGATAAAACCCGGGTGGGGGTCTGCCTGGATACCTGCCACCTGCACGGGGCCGGGTATGATATCCGAACCGCTGCCGCATTCGAGAAAACCATGGATGAATTTGACCGGATTGTGGGGATTGGGTTTCTCAAGGCCCTGCACCTGAACGACTCCAAAAAAGATTTCAACTCCCGGGTGGACCGGCACGCGAGTATCGGCAAAGGCGAACTGGGCATGACCCCGTTTGAGTTTATCATGAACGATGCCCGGTTTGACAACATGCCCCTGGTGCTGGAAACCCCGGATGACTCTTTGTGGGAAGCGGAAATCAGGCTGCTGTACAATCTGATTCCGTAGTGAAACAAAATTTTTTTAAATTATATCAATTCAGGGCTGGTATCCGGCTTGAAAAGCGGATATAAAAAAAGTTTCATCAATTTTTTTTGGAGGAAAGGAAAATGAAAAAAACAGGACTGGTGGGATGGCGGGGCATGGTGGGTTCCGTGCTCATGGACCGGATGATGGCACAAAACGATTTTGAAAAGATCACCCCGGTTTTTTTCACCACCTCCCAGGCCGGACAAAAAGCCCCGGATGTGGGAAAAGAGGCCCCGCCCCTGATCGATGCCCATGATATCGACACGCTCATGGAAATGGAGATCATCATCTCCTGCCAGGGGGGCGGTTATACGGAAGCCGTGCGGCCGAAACTGGCCAAAAACGGGTGGAACGGATTCTGGATCGATGCGGCCTCCACCCTGCGCATGGCTGATGACAGCATCATTGTGCTGGATCCCGTGAACCGGAAAGTGATCGATGAGGCCCTGGACCGGGGTATTAAAAACTATATCGGCGGCAACTGCACCGTGTCTTTGATGCTCATGGCTTTGGGCGGGCTGTTTGAAAATGATGTGGTGGAATGGCTCACATCCATGACCTACCAGGCGGCTTCAGGGGCCGGTGCCAAAAACATGACCGAACTGGTGGCCCAGATGCGGGCCATCGGGGATGCGGCCGCCCCGATTCTGGATGATCCGGCTTCAGCCATCCTGGATCTGGATAAAAAGGTCACAGATACGCTTCGCTCCGAGGCCTTTCCCACGGCCAACTGGGGGGTACCCCTGGGGGCCAGCCTGATCCCCTGGATCGACCGGGCCATGGAAAACGGCCAGACCCGGGAAGAGTGGAAAGGGTTTGTGGAAACCAACAAGATCCTGGGCCGGTCCGATCTTCCCGTGCCCATTGACGGCCAGTGCGTGCGCATCGGATCCATGCGGTGTCACAGCCAGGCATTCACCATCAAATTGAAAAAAGAGGTGCCCCTGGCGGAGATCGAAGCCATGCTGGCCGCCAACAACGACTGGGTCAAGGTGATTCCCAACACCAAGGATCAGACCGTCACCGAACTGACCCCGGCGGCGGTCACGGGGACTCTGACCGTGCCCGTGGGACGAATCCGCAAAATGACGCTGGGACAAGACTATCTCACGGCGTTTTCTGTGGGGGATCAGCTGCTCTGGGGTGCGGCTGAACCGTTGCGCCGGATTCTCAATATTATATTGTAAGTGAAAAGCAGGGGCCGGATCTTGCGGTCCGGTCCCTGCATCACTGAGAAGCACAGATGATGACACGCACATCCATGACGCGGATCAGCATGCAGGCCTTTATACTGGCCATGTCGTTTCTGCCGGTGCTTGCCTTGTTTGCCGAAACCGGTCATATCAGCACAGTCCCATTCTGGCGGCTGATATTTACCGGGGCAGCGTCAATCTTTATATTCTCATGTGCACTGACACTGTTTTGCAAACCCATTGCCGGCAAATTTCTGGGAGTGGCAGGGGCTTTGGGAGGGTATATCTCTGCATGGCCCCATATCATGACCAGTCCATATTTCGCATTGACTGCAACGGTTTTACTGATCAGCATCATATTCATGCTGGCGGACTTTGAGATTCAGGGACCTTTCATCCGGAAAACACGGGTTGAGACCCAGAAACCGGTCTGGGACATTTTTCTCAGCCATCCGGCCCGGGTCCTGGTGGTGACCTTTCTGGGGCTGTGTGCCATGGGAACCTTACTGCTGCTGCTTCCGATAGCAGCACAAGACAGGACCGTCGGATTTGTGGATGCGGCTTTTACGGCAGTGAGTGCGGTCTGTGTCACGGGGTTGATCGTTTTGGATACCCCCAATGATTTTACCGAATACGGCCAGTTTTTTATCCTGGTTCTGATCCAGCTGGGGGGGCTGGGCATCATGGGTATCACCACGGTTGGGCTGCACACCATGGGCAGGCGGCTCAGCCTTACCCATGAACGGGTGCTGGCCTCCATGGCGGATACCAATCACAAAGATCTGGTGCAGTCACTGGTTACCATCCTTAAGTTTACCTTTGCTGCCGAGAGCCTGGGGGCGGTTTTGCTGACCTTTATGTTTTATACGGCCGGTGATACGGGTTCCCAGGCGGTGTGGCGGGGCATTTTTACGGCCGTGTCCGCGTTCTGCAACGCCGGGTTCGCTCTTCAGAGCGACAGCCTGATGTCCTGGCACACCACACCTGCGGTACTGCATATCGTGGCAACCCTGATTATTTTCGGGGGTATGGCACCGGCCACCACTCTGGTGATCCCGAAATGGCTGGCCGGCCGGCAGGTGCCGATCCCGGCCCGCATCGCTTTGATCGCCAGTATTGTGCTGCTTTTTCTGGGCACGGTGTTCATCATGGCCTTTGAATGGGGAGGGGTTCTGGCAGGGTTGTCATTTTCAGATAAAATCCAGAATGCCTGGTTTCAATCCGTCACGTTGCGCACCGCCGGGTTCAATTCTCTGGATATTGCCGGCATTGCCCATCCCACTTTTCTGCTCATGCTTGTTTTCATGTTCATCGGCGGCAGCCCGGGCGGAACGGCCGGCGGGGTAAAAACCACCACCATCGGTATCCTGGCCATGACCTTTTTTGCCAATATCACCAACCGCAGGGAGGTGGTCCTGCAGAACAGACGGATCCGTGCCGTCACTGTCTTCCGGGCGGTGACCATTGTTGGGGCCGGTCTTTTGCTGTGGTTTGGTGTGGTGTTGATGCTGGAGGTGACCCAGCCCCAGATACGGGTGAAAGATCTTATTTTTGAAGCCACTTCAGCCCTGGGCACGGTGGGTCTTTCCACCGGCGCCACCGGGCTTCTGGATGAGATCGGAAAAATTATCATCATCATTGCCATGTTCTGCGGACGTATCGGTCCGGTGACCTTGTTCATGCTGCTAAGCGACCCCCAGGCTTCGTCATCATCACGATGCCCGGATGCCAAAATTTTTTTGACTTAAAAAAAGGAACCATGCCATGTCCCAGCAAATTCTGATCATCGGACTCGGCCATTTTGGAATGTCCCTTGCCCGGACCCTGTCGGAAAGAGGTGCCGAGGTACTGGCCGTGGATATCAATAAAGCGCTGGTGGAAGAAGCGGCTGACTTTGTTACCGAGGCCATTGTGCTGGATGCCACGGATGAAACGGAGCTGGCAGGACTTGAACCGGGAAAAAGGGATTCCGCTGTCTGCGCCATCGGGGATGATTCCAAGGAAGCTTCCATTATCTGTACGGTACTGCTCAGACAGATGGGAGCCCCGCTGGTCATTTCCCGGGCCAATGACAAAATGCATCAGCGGATTTTGAAACTGGTGGGGGCCCACCAGATTGTCAATCCGGAACAGGAATTTGGAAAGCGGTTTGCCAACCGGCTGCTGTACCGGCATGTCATTGCCGACACCAATCTGGGGGAAGACCTGCACTTAACCGAGATCTGCATCCAGCCGTCCATGGTGGGCAAAACCCTGGTCGACCTGGCCCTGCCCAAACGCTTCGGCATCATGGTGGTGGGCATCAGAAGGGGCCCCCGGGGAAAAATTCATCAGCCCCAGCCAAAAGACCCGCTGCAAAAAGATGACAATCTCATCATTGTTTCCAGTGAATCCGCCATTCCCAAACTCATTAAAGGAGTGTGACATGCGGCTTGCACAGACAGTCAGGCTGGGGGCATGGATTCTGATCGGATTGAATCTGTTGATGGCATTCGGGTCTATCTGGGTGTTTATCCGGATGGCCCCGGCCATCGAGGTGATCATAGAACAGAATGAGCGGTCTCTTCAGGCATGTGAGACAATGCTGGCCTCCCTGGCAATGGCGGACAACCCTGAAATGGATATCACCCGGTTACAGGCATCGTTTGCCGCGGCCTTGAAGAATGCCCAGAACAATATTACAGAAAAAGATGAACCTGCGGCGCTGGATGCCATTGACCAGGATTATGCCGGTGCGTTCAAAAAAGATGCAGCAGCCAGGACCCGCACTGTGGAGGCGATTCTCCGGCTGGGTGAAATTAACAGAGACGCCATGGTGAGGGCCGATAAAAAAGCCCGTCAGCTGGGGAATGCCGGTGCCTGGGGGGTTGTTTTCATGGCATCTTTAGTTTTTTTGACGGGCATGCTGTTTTTACGCGCCCTGAAAAAAAACCTGGTCATGCCCCTGGAAGAGATCGATACCGTATTAACGGCCCATCAAAGGGGAGATACCCTGAGGCGCTGCACGGGCCCCCGCCTGCCAAAAGATGTCCGGCGGGTTTTCAATAATGTGAATGCGTTTCTGGATTGACGGGGTCGGTTCATTCAGGGTCAGCATTCAGCGACTGCCCCCGGTTTTCAGGCACAGCATCAGGACAAAGGCCACCGCGGCAATCAGTATCAAAGCGGTAAATGCGGCCGTGTAGTTCAAGAACCGGTCGAACATCAGGCCGGTGACAAAAGGCCCCAGGGCCCCGCCCGTGGTACCGAAGCACACCACAATGCCGAACAGGCCGCCGTGGGACCGGATGCCGAACAGCTCCGCCACAATGGGGGAGATGGCCGTGAAAAATCCGCCGTGGGCAATGCCGTAAATAAAGGCGAAGGCATACAGCTCCCACAGGGTATCGGCCCGGGTCAGCCAGATCAGGGCCGTGAGGAGCAGAATAAAACTGATCACCATGATGCGCTTGCTGCCGGTGCGGTCGATGAGCAGGCCTCCGGCAAACCGCCCGGCCATGGACACGGCCCCGATGGTGGCCAGGATCCCGGCAGCCCAATGGGGAGAGATGCCCATGTCCCTGGCATAAGGGACAATATGGAGCATGATGCTCATCAGGCAGAACACCACCAGCAGATTGGACAGGCACAGGAGCCACAGTTTTGGAGATTTCAGGGCCTGTGAATAGTCAATGCCGGCGGTCTGGCGAGGCCGGAGCACGGGATCTGAAAACGTGGGAACCGGAACGGCCGGTCCGGTTTGACCGGCATCGTATATATCCGGATCCCGGTACAGAAATCGGGCAATGATCATGAGCAGGGCAAAAGCGCAGATGCCCAGGATAATAAAGGCGGTCTGAAATCCGGTGGCGGCAATGAGCAGACTGGCCAGGATCGGAACAGTGAACTGGCCGGCACCCGTGCCCACCTTGACGATGCCCGTCATTTTTCCCCGGTTCAACGCAAACCACCGGGCAATAGTGCTCAAAGCAATGACATCCACGGCAGACAATCCAATGCCGAACACCAGGCCGAACACCAGGTACAACTGGAGCAATGTGGCAACCTGGGACATCAGGGCGAACCCCAGGCCTAAAAAGACGGCGGCGACACGCATGATCATCCGGGGCCCGAACCGGTCGTTGAGCCGGCCCACCAGGATGCCGAACAGACCGGCAAAGAAAAACGCAGTGGATGAAGCCCCGGAAATGGCGGCCCGGGACCAGCCAAACGCATCCATCAAAGGATTGAAAAATACCCCAAAAGAGATATAAGTACCGATCCCGACCGCCTGGACACTGAAACAGGCTGCTATAATGGTTCGGCTGTAACTGTCCCGGCTTTTCCCGGGCCCGGACCTCATGCCGGGATCGCTTTTTGGATCACCCGGTCCGGCCGGCCCGCGAGGGTGGCCTGGATCACCCGCTCCATGAAGATGGGATCACCGGATGCGGTTTTCGGGGCAGTGTCTTTGATGGACAGGGTCACGGTCCGGCAGGAGGTGCCGGCGGCCCGGCCTGAATCCCGGACTTTCTCTACCAGGGTGTCTCTGGCAAAGGCATCGGCTGCGTCAAAATCCTTGAACTGACGGGTCCCGGAAATCCCTTCCACCATGAATCCGCCCTGGTGGCCCGGGGTGATGCGGATCTGTCGGTGAACCATCACATCCGAGGTGATGGCACCGATGGCATTGGCCACATCCGCGTCTGTCGGCAGGATTGCTTTTGCACCCAGGGCCCGGGCCGCATCCGGCAGAAAAAACTTGATGGGGGCGCCGATGCCGATCACGGGCCGCTTCAATTGGATATTCACTTGAAAATCCGGACTGCCGCCGGCCATCAGGTTGTTGATCAATGCCTGGCACACGGGGCAGGAAGTCAATCCATCCGGATCGATCTCATCATCTAACTGCCGTTTGAGCAGCTCCAGGGTCAGGCGCCGGATTCCTTTTTCCATGAGCAGATGGATCATCTTTTCCATGTCCATGCCGGCCAGAAAAGCCATGAATCCACAATATGTTTTTGCAGCTTTTCGGTTCCACCGGGTAAATTTTTTCTGGATATGCAGCAGATCCGTGAAGGTCAGGCCGCACCGCTGGATGGCAAAGCGTTCCTCCAGCCGAGCCAGGGGTAACCCGGCATCCGTGAGGACCCCGGTTTGGGTGACCAGTTCTTCAATGGAATAGGGGCGCTGAGTCACCATAGACATCACCTTTTCTTCCATGGAGGAGAGAAGAGACAGGTTCACTGATCCGGTGGCAGTGATGACCTGCATTTTTTTTGTGGCCGTGGTGAATCGGTTCAGGTTGTGTTTGATAAAATCTAAGGCCGCATCCGTTCCGGGCCGGTGGTCGGCCAGCCAGGCAATGGGCGCCACCCGGCCCGGCCCGATTGAAAATTCCCCTTTTTCAAAAGCGATCAAGGAGTCACCCCCCAATCCCGTGGTGCGGATGTCCAAAGCCTGGACATGGGTCCGGCGGCCCCCGACCTTGGAGCCTTTTTCATTGAGGCGCACCTGGTTGTTTTTCAACGCAGCCGTGTCTGTGGTGGTGCCGCCCATGTCCACCACCAGGGCATCGGTTCTGCCGGTAAGATGCCGGGCCCCGGCCACGGAAGCGGCCGGTCCCGACAGAATGGTTTCCACGGGCCGTTTTTTGGCCATGGCCGCATCCATCAGGGTGCCGTCCCCTTTGACCACCACAATGGGGGCGGCGATATCAAACCGTTCCAGAACCTGTTCCAGGTCAGCCAGCAGATGGGTGAGCCGGGGGATGATCCGGGCGTTGAGCATGGCCGTGACGGCCCGGGTTTCAAAATTCAACGTATCGGACAGTTCATGCCCGCAGCTGACAAACAGACCGGTGTGGTCCTGGAGAATCTGTTTCACGGCCAGTTCATGGGCCGGGTTCACAGCCCCGGCATAGCCGGATACGGCAAAGGCGGTCACGTTCTGACGGCGGATCATGTCATCGGCGATCTGCCGGATCTGGTCCGGATCCACGGGGGCCTTTTCCCGGCCGGCAATGTCCAGCCTGCCTTTGATCACGGCTTTGGGGGAATAGGCAATGGTGTGTTCATCCAGACCCGGTGGCGGCATCAGGAGCATGCCCACGGTCTGGCCCTCATTTTCCACAATGGCGTTGGTGGCCAGGGTGGTGGACAGGGCCACCAGCGACACTTCCGCCAGCGGGTCCGGGTCCAGCTGAGTGAGCGCGTTCTCAATGCCGATGGTGAAATCCCACTTGGTGGTCAGGGCCTTGGCCTTGCACAGGGTTGAACGGTTCTCCAGATCATATACCACGGCATCTGTGTAAGTGCCGCCGGCATCGATGCCCAGGCCGGTTTTGATTTTCAGACCCAGGTCTGTGTCCGGACAGTCAGACGGGACCACACATTCGGTTTCCGGTGCGGCACCGCCGGCACCCGGGTCCCACACGGGACTGGCAGTGAGCGTGGATCCCACCGGATCAAACGCAATGGTATGACCGGGAGGGACCACCAGAATCCCGGAGGTGGATTTAGTGGCGGTCAGCATCTGGCGGATTAGTCCCTGGTCTCCTTTGATCCGTTCAAACCGCCATCCGTATTCATCGGCCATATCTTTTGCCATCTGCTCGTATCTGGCGGCCTGGCCGGACCGGGTTTCAATGAATGCGGCCCGCTGGTAGTTTTTCTGCCAGGAGTTGAGAAACGCAAAGGTCTGGTCAGCCGCTGCCCGGCCATGGGCGTTTTTCACATCTTCATACACCAGCTGGCGGTTGCCGAACCAGGCCCGGCCCCGGCGCCGGGATACGGGTTCTGCTTTTTCCTCACACCAGCCGGCAGACAGATAATAGGTACCGGGATATTTTTTAAACTGTGCCTGATAAGCGGCATCTCCTCCCAGAAACAAAGAGATACAGTCGTGGACTTTGGGGATCACCAGGGTGACATTCCGGGAATTCAGTCCCACCGTGCCTTTGCCGCAGACCCCGTACCCGATGATGATCCGGTCCGCATCCCCCTTGACGTCGATCTGATCCACGGCTTTTTGAACCTGAGTGTTGAGTTTGTGGGGATTCTCGTGCAGTCCGGCTTCCAGAAATTTATATTCCGGTGCCAGGTCCATTTCCCGGGCCACCTCTTTAATATCTCTGGCCAGCACGGCGCAGGATATGACATAGATCTTTTTTTTCACAATGGATTCCTCAGGGTTGTTCGTTTATCATCCAACCCTTTAAAATAAGCCGCTGTTCAACTATGTGTCAACTGTTTTTCACAGCAGAAATTGGACCCGTGCCGTGGGGCTCCTGCAGGTCTCACCCTCTGCCTTGTTTGACAGGGAGTAAGGGCATGCTGCGCTGAACTGCAAAAACTGCGGGCAGGTATGTCCTCAAACAGTTTGCAGTTCTTGACGCTTCGCATGCCCAACTCCCTGTAGCAAACGCGTCAGAATGGGATTCGACCCGCAGAAACCCCACGGCACTAGCCGTTGTAAGAAATGGTGAATACCGGGCCGGTGACTTTTTGTACAGCGGCAGCCCCGGGCGGACTCATGCGAAACTGAGGTATTATTTCAAAAAAGAATCCCCTTTTTCAAAATCCCCTTCCGCAAACCGGGTGTACCGCAGGGGGTTGTCTTTGTTGTCCAGTTTTCCCGTGACCAGGTCGGCGATCCGCTGGCCGGCGCCGGGGGAGAGCATGACCCCGGCCCAGTATCCGCAGTTGAGATAAAATCCCTTAACGGTGCCGGCAGGACCGATCAATGGTTTGTCATCCGGGGTATATACATACTGGCCCGCGGACACGTTGACATCGTCGGCTCTCAGGTTGTCGGACACCTTTTCCAGAAAAGGGTTGAGCCGGGAAACGCGATGGATCGATTCCGCAGCAAAATCCCAGTCCGTGGGCAGTTCATCCGAAGGCGAGGATTCCGGTTCATCCGGGTCCACCCAGGCGCACAAAAGACCGCCGGCTTCCGGGCGCCAGTATCCGTGGTTCACCAGGTCCACGGTAAAGGGGGCGGAAGCCGGCAAATCCGGGTGATCGGTTTTTATATAGGCTTTCTGGCGCCGGACCGTGCGGACCGGCAGATCCAGGCCTGCCATTTTGCCGATGATCCCGGCATAGGGGCCGGCGCAGTTCACCACCACCCGGGTAAAGATGGTGCCTTTATCCGTATCCACGGCACATACCCCGTGACTGTCGGTCTGAATGGCCGTCACTTCGGTTTTCAAGAAAAACTGCGCATCCCCGGCCCCTTTGGCAAATCCATAGGTGGCCTCATGGGTGGACAGCCATCCGTCCCGTTCATTAAAGGTCGCCCCTAACGCTTCGGGTGCCAGAAACGGAAACCGTTTGTGCAGATCATCGGTACCGATGTATTCCGCATCGGTCACACCATTGGCATGGAACCGGTCCACGGCTTTTTTCAGGTCCGGCAGCTGGGCTTTATCGTCTGTAACAAACAGATATCCCCGCTGGGTCACATGAATATCGATGTGGGGCAGGCCCACCACGTCTTTAAAATTTTCAAACATGTCCACACTGGTCAGGGCCAGGTCGGCCATGGGTTTTTCCGTGAACTGGGTTCTGAAGCACTCGGCACTGGCCGCCGTGGTCAGGCTGGACAGGGCATCGCGTTTTTCCACCAGAAGGGTGCTCAGGCCGGCTCTGGACAGCCAGAAGGCCGTGGCGGCCCCGACAATCCCGCCGCCGATGACCACAGCATCCGCAGTGATGGTGCCAAATTGTTTTGGTATGGTGATCTCACTCATGATGTTTTTCCTTATGTTTGTGTGTCAGAATTCTGCAGGTGTTTCATGCGTTGCTGGCTGTTATTTGTTGCGGATCTTTTCCATGTATCTGTCCAGATCTTTTTGAATGCCCGGATCCATGTCCGGGGCCTGAAAACCGGCCAGAATCTCCTTGTATTTGGCATTGGCCTGCTGGTCCATGGACAGACTGCCTTTGGCCGTCCAGGCATCGAAGTTGCGGCGTTCTTCCATCAACGGCCCATACAGCTCGGATCTGAAATACTTGAATGTGTGGCGGTGGGTCAGATATTCTCCGCCGGGGCCCACCTGGTCGATGACATCCAGCGCCAGTTTTTCGGCGGTGATCTCTTCCCCTTTTTTGATGCGGCGGCACATGCCCATCATTTCCGCATCGATCATAAATTTTTCATAGGACGCCGTCATATACCCTTCCAGGATGCCGGCGGCGTGCAGCACAAAATTGATGCCCGAAAGACACGCCATCTGCAGGCTCATCATGGATTCGAAACCGGCCTGGGCATCCACGGTCTTGGCATCGGTCAAGGCGCCGCCGCCCCGGGACGGCAGGTCATAGAATCGGCCCATCTGGGCCGTGGCCGCCGTGTTCACGGCCATCTCCGGGGCCCCGATGCTCAAGGTGCCGTAATGCATGGCCGTGGCAGAGGAAGAGCCGGCAAAGATCACGGGCGCGCCTTCTCTCACCAGCTGGGCCAGGCAGATGCCGGCCAGCACTTCCGCGTTCTGGACCACCAGGGTCCCTTCCATGGTCACGGGCGTGGTGGCACCGGCAATGGACAGAGAGGAGATCAGCTGGGGCATGGCAGCCTCGGCATAGGCCATGATGCCGGCGCACATTTTGTCATCAAACCCCAGGGGGGTCAGGCTGGTGAGAATGGAGACAAAGGGCGGCTTTTTTGCCATCTCTTCTCTGGAGCCGAACACCATGGAAGCCATGTCCAGGGTCTGCACCGCGTCCGGCCCGTTGGTACCGGCCCCCATGAACGGTTTGTCCGACAGGGTCATGGCAGCGTAAATTCGCTCCGCGTTCCGGATTTCCACGGGGATGTCGTTGGGTTCCACCATCATGCCGCCGGTGATGTCAAAATAAGGAATGGCACAGGCCAGTTTGGCAAAGTTCTTGAAATCCTCCAGGGTGCCGGGCCGCCGGCCATGATCCAGGCAGTTGACAAACGGAGATCCATAGCAGGGCATGAATGCGATATTGTCCCCGCCGATCACCACATTTTTTTCCGGGTTTCTGGCATACAGCGTAAACTGGGACGGGGCTTTCTTGATCTGTTCTTCGATGAACTGCCGGGTGAAAAAAACCCGGACCCCATCCACTTTGCAGCCGGCTTTTTTAAACAGGTCCAGGGCAGGTTCATACTTGAAGTTCATGCCGGTTTTTTCCAGCACGGTCATGGTGGCGTCGTGGATCTGTTCGGTTTCCTCTGACGTGAAATATTCAAAAAAAGCCATAAAATATCCTTACACAGTAAAGGTTGATAAATGATTAAAATCCAGTTTCTTAAATCAGAACCAATCCAGCATATTTTGTGCCAGCGTATTCCAGGTTCCTGGGATATGCCTGGAAAGATCGCTCATACCGGATTTTTGGGTGTAATCTTTTGCGGCCGGAACCCGCCTGGATTCAGAAAAAAGCAGAGAAACATCAAAAAATTTTTATATGGCTTGCTTTTTTTTTCAAATTCATGCATCTCTCTAAAGAGAGGGGAAAAAATCAATTAAACATCAAAAAAATTTGATTTTCTGTGAAAGGGTTATGGAGCGGATCAATTTTGAAGATATCGATATTTACAGTGTGCTGTCTTCCATGCATGAGGGGGTGGTGATTGCGGATATCACCGGGAAAGTGATATTTTTTAATCAGACCCAGGGACAGATCGATGATATCTCCCCGGCCGATGCAACGGGAAAAAATCTGCTGGATATTTATCAGGTAACGCCGGAAACCAGTCCGATCATGCGCTGCCTGACCACGGGAGATCCCATCATCAACGAGCCCATGGTCTACCGTACCCGGTTAGGCCGGGTGTGCAATATCCTGTCCAATGCATTTCCTTTGTACAAGGGTGGACAGCTGATCGGAGCGGTTACGTTTTCCAAGGAATATCAGCTCCTTGAAAAAGTGATTCTGTCCAGAACCACGTCAGACCGGCCGGTTGCCAAAATTTCTTCCAACGGCACCCGGTTTTCTTTCAAGGATATCATTGCCTCGGATCCTCAGATGCGGTCGGCCATCCGCATGGCAAGAATGTCGGCCGGGTCTCCGTCCCCCATCATGATTTCCGGGGAAACCGGGACCGGCAAGGAATTGTTTGCCCAGTCCATCCACAACCACAGCCCCAGAAAAAAGAAACCGTTTATCCCGGTCAACTGTGCTGCCATCCCTGAAAACCTGCTGGAAGGGATATTGTTCGGTACCTCCAAAGGGTCTTTCACCGGTGCCATCGATAAACCCGGATTGTTTGAACAGGCCAATGGCGGCACCATTTTTCTGGATGAACTGGATGCCATGCCGTTGACACTCCAGGTCAAACTGCTTCGGGTCATCCAGGAAAAAAAAGTCAGAAAACTGGGATCTCTCAAGGAGATCGATCTGGATGTAAAAATTCTGTCTTCCGTGGGCCAGGCGCCGTTAAAAATTATTCAAAGCGGTTCCCTTCGCATGGATCTTTTTTACCGTATGGGGGTGGTCTCCATCATGCTGCCGCCACTAAAAGACAGACAGGGCGATATGACGTCCTTGATTGCGCATTTTATTTCCAAATACAACCGGGCGTTGAGCGAAAAAGTGGAAACCATTTCCACGGAAGTCGCCTCTCTGTTTGCCGGATATCGATGGCCGGGAAATGTCCGGGAACTCGAACATATTATAGAGGCTGCCATGAATATGGTGGACGGCACCCGGGTCATTCATTTGGCCCACCTGCCGCCCCATATTTTCAGTTTTGCTGGCAAAGATGCGCCAAAACGGGTGCCCGTGGATCCGGTCCCGGGACATCCGCCAAAAAACGGCACCAGCCTGATGGAAACCCAGAAATCCCATGAACAGCAGATGCTGGTGAATGCCCTGATCCGGTCCCGGGGAAATGCGGCCAGCGCGGCCCGGTCTCTCGGAATCTCTCCCCAGTCGCTTCATTACAAGCTGAAAAAATATCGCCTCAATCGAAAAGCGTATGCGGATCAGAAGCCCATGTAAAATTGTCAAAATATTTGACAGTAAAACGAAAAATTTTTTAATCTTTTGTCAAAGATTGCCTTTGGCGGGCAGACGTGATGTTTGGTTTTTAGAAAAAAAACATTAAAATTTTATCAGAAATATCAAGGTTTCCTAAATTTAATAAGGCAATAAATGGGTTTTCCGAGAAATGTCATGAATAGCTGGTACATAATCTGCATGCATTAAAACCAACGTTTGGCGGGTATGCGAAAGATCGCAAACAAAGAACCTTAATTTTTGGAGGAGATTGTTATGGGTACGAAAAAAATTCTACAGGTTGTCGCATGTTTCATGGCCGTGTTGTTTTTTGCCGGCGGGCAGGTGTCTGCCGCTGACAAGAATCTGAGGGTGGGGGTACTGGGGCCGTTTACCGGGCCGTCCGCCCAGAACGGAAAGGAATTCAAGGCCTCTGTGGAAATGGCTATGGAAGCCATTGATTACACGGTGGGTGATTACACGATTGAAGTGGTGTGGGTGGATTCACAGTCTGACCCGGCAAGAGCGGCCAGCGCCTATGCCGAAGCCGTAGAAGGCAAAGGGATTCAGGCTGGCGTGCTCAACTGGCATTCCTCTGTGGCGGTTTCGGTGATGGATGTGGCGGCCCAGTACAAGGTGCCCCATATGTTCGGTTTCGGCGCATCGGAAGTGGTCAACGAAAAATGGCAGGCGGATCCGGAAAAATACTCCTATTGGGGCGGCAAAGGCTGGCCCGTACCTGCCAAACTGGAAGGCAACTACATCGAATGCATCAATGAGGTCATTGCAAACGGCACCTGGACGCCCAAAAAGAAACTGGCGGCCATCTACGGCGAAGACACCGACTGGGGCCGCAGTGCGGGCGGGGCTTACAAGGAAGCATTGCTGGCCAGTGGCTGGGAAATTTATTCGGAAGAATATTTTCCCATCACCCAGACCGATTTTTATCCGCTGCTTTCAAAATTCAAAAGTGCCGGTGTCGAGCTGCTGGCCGGTACATCCACGGCCGCACCGTCTTTGACCGCATTTGTCAAGCAGTATGCAGAAGTCGGCAACAAAGGGGTTCTCATTGCATCCGGTCTGGGATGGATCGGCGACTGGTATAAAATGACCGGCCCGGGGTCCGACTATGTGCTGGACTCCATTCCCCAGCTGACTACAGCCGAAGCCAAGCAGTGGGCCAAGGATGTCAATGCCAAATACGGGTTCAATCCCAGCCCGTCCTCAGGTGGCCTGTCCTATGACGGTATCCGCATGTTTATCAAGATTCTTAACAGGGCCTATGAAGTGCATGGAAAACTGGACAAGGAAACCATTCACAATATCATGGTGGAAGAAGTCAATACCGGCAAACTCACCTACACCAAGGCTGATGGCGCCATCATCATGAATGAGTACAAATATACACCGGAAACCATGCCGGACATGGTCGTGGGTCCGGAGGCTTATTTTTTCCCCATCCTTCAGTACAAGGCGGGAAAAGGATACATCGTTTTTCCGGAAGACTGGAAACAGAAAGACTTTGAAATGAAATAACCGGCAAGAATCCTGGAAACAGAGGATTGAAACTTGTTTCAATCCTCTGTTTGTTTCAACACGACTCAAATGTAAGGAATATAACGACGTGATTGTATTGGAAACCCAGAACCTGACCAAAAAATTTGGCGGACTGACAGCCGTGAATGCCGTCTCCATGACAATCAACCAGGGAGATATCGTCGGGTTGATCGGACCCAACGGTGCCGGGAAAACCACCTTCATCAATGCGATCTCCGGCCTGAATCCACCCACTTCAGGAACGGTAACAATGTTTGGCAAGGAGACCACGGGTCTGACGCCTGAAAAAATGTGCCGTCTGGGGTTGTCCCGCACGTTCCAGATTCCCAGCCCGTTTCCCAAAATGACGGCCATTGAGAGTGTGATGACCGCTACCATTTTCGGCAATCCTGCAGGAAAGATCACAGATCCCGTGGCCCATTCCAGAGAAATGCTCGAATTTGTGGAATTTCCCATGAAAGAAACTGTGGTGGCGGAACAGTTGAACACGGTACAGCTTAAACGCCTGGACCTGGCCAGGGCGCTGGCATCCAGTCCAAAGCTTTTGTTCATGGATGAACTGGCATCCGGGCTGAGCGAAGGTGAACTCAAGGATATCATGAGAATCATTCATAAAATCAGCAAAAAAGGGATCTCCATTCTCATGATCGAACATATCATGCAGCTGATTATGGCGGTCTGCAACCGGCTTCTGTGCATTCAGTTCGGCACCAAGATTGCCGAAGGCCCTACCCAGGAAGTGGCCAATGACCCAAAAGTGACCAAAGCCTATCTGGGCGAATAAGGCAGACAAACAATTGTAACACAATTATCAATGGAGACCTTATGCTGTTAGAAGTCAAAAACCTGAATGCCGGGTACGGATACTTGCAGATTTTGCGGGATGTCTCTTTGCAGATTGACAAAGGAGAATATGTCGGCATTGTCGGCCCCAACGGTGCCGGAAAAAGTACCACCATGAAAACCATTGCCGGACTGATTTCTCCCATGAGCGGCAGTGTGGTTTTCAATGGGGAAGATATCACCGGCCTGTCAGGGTCGGCCGTGGCAAAAAAAGGCATCTCCTTTGTATCCGAAGAGATGAACCTGTTTGTCAACATGACGGTGCAGGAAAACCTGTACATGGGGGCCTACACCATTAAAGAAAAACACCTGAAGAATGAACGTCTGGATTTCGTATTCGAGCTGTTTCCCCGCCTGGCGGAAAGAAGAAAACAGCTGGCCGGCACCATGTCCGGGGGAGAACGCAAAATGCTGGCCATCGGCCGGGGCATGATGTCCAACCCGTCTCTCATGCTGGTGGATGAACCCTCTTTCGGGCTGGCACCCCAGCTGACCACCAGTGTATTTGCCTCTTTGGATGTATTGATCAAAAACGGGGTGACCATTTTGCTGGTAGAACAGAATGTGACCAAAACCCTGGCCGTGACAGGCCGCGGTTATGTTCTTGAAAACGGTAAAGTCGGTTTGGAAGGCAACAGTGCGGATCTGGCGGAAGACAGCTATGTGAAAAAGGTGTTCCTGGGTGTTTAATCAGATTTTGGAGAAATAGATTCATGTCAAAACATAATATGTCAGATACACTGACCTGGTTGAAATCAGCCCCGGGTTTGTCCATTGTCATCAGTATTGTGGTGGCCGTGGCTGCCACCATCGACGCCGGCCCCTATCTTATGGTAAACATGGTTGTTACCGGCGGAATGCTGGCCCTGGTGGCCACGGGCCTGACCCTGATGCTGGGAGTGTTGAATATTCCCATGTTCGCCCACGGGGAGTATTTTATGATCGGCTCCCTCACGGCCTACTATATATTCACCCCCATCAGTGAATTCATTCTGGAACACCCGGACTCCTGGCTGGTGACATTCGGTCCTTTCATCGCGATCCTGGGCGCTCTCATCGGCGGCGCGATCGCCGGCGCGATTTCTGAAAAACTGGTTTTCGGCCCTTTGCGCCGCCGCTCCACGGATAACTGGGTCATGAACTCATTCCTGCTGACTGTGGGTGTGAGTGTACTGCTCGTCAACCTGCACCAGCTTATATTCGGGGCGGATTTTAAAGGCATTGTGGGATACTGGCAGGGCATGCCCATTTCCATCGCAGGGGCGTATATTTCCCTGGACCGGGCCCTGGCGTTTATCATATCCGCCGTGATCGTGGCCCTGTTTTATCTGTTCATGACCTATACCCGCACAGGCATGGCCATCCGGGCCGTGTCCCAGGACATTACCGGGGCCGAAATCGTGGGCATTGACATTGAAAAAATTGTGATGCTTACCATCTCTCTGGCCTGTGCCCTGGCAGGCGTGGCCGGCGGCAGTCTGTTGTTCATGTATCCATCCTATCCCACCGTGGGGTTGGAACCCCTTTATATGGCATGGTTTGTCGTCATTCTTTCGGGCCTGGGCAATATCCTGGGAGCCGTGGCAGGTGCCTTTATGGTGGCCCTGCTCAAGGTGATCACCATGGAATATGTGGGGGCCGGATGGGATTTTGTCGTACCATCGGCATTGATCATGCTCATTCTGATTTTTAAACCCAGCGGGATCTTCGGGTCGGATGTCCGCGGTGTTCTTGATAAATAGGAGACAGTATGGAACCGACAACAAATGATCTGAACATGAATCTTTTTGACAGGGCCCTGGACAGGCTGTGCCTGACACCCATCGGACTGGCCGGCCTGATCCTGCTGCTGGTCCTGCCGTTTATTCCGCCGTTCAACCAGGAATACATGCTTAGGTGGCTGATCTACTGCGGGTTTGTGGCGGCCATGAGTGTGGGGTTTGATTTTACGGCCGGATATATCAATATCGTCAATTTCGGGTACATGGCAGTGGCCGGCACCGGGGGATATACCTCCGCCCTGCTGGTGATCAATGCCGGGCTGTCCCCATGGATCGCCATGCTGGCGGGCGGGGTGTCATCGGCCGTCCTGGGGTTGATCATCGGCATGATTTCGTTGCGGCTGCGGGGCATTTTTGCGGCGTGCCTGTCCTGGTTTTTCGGTCTGGCCGTCATGGGGCTGGCCATCAAGATGGTCTGGCTCACTCGAGGGCCTTTAGGGCTCAGAACCCCGCGCCTGTTTGAGACGGAATCCAATGTTCCGTTTTACTTTTTGATCATCATTCTGGTGTATCTTACCTACCTGATATGCAAATGGGTAGTAAGATCCAAGATGGGCCTGGCATTCCAGGCCATTGCCCAGAACATGGATGCCGCCAGGACATCCGGAATCAATCCGATCTTCTACCGGGTGTTCAATTTCACCATGTCCTGTGCCATCGCAGGCGTTCTGGGCGGATTTTACGCCCATTTCTACGGCATTCTGACCCCGGACATGATGCATACCTCCAAGACTGTGGAGATTCTGGCCGTGGCCTATATCGGGGGGCGGGGCAGTCTGTGGGGGGGCGCTGTGGTGGCCTTTCCGTTTATTTTTCTCATGGAGATCGTGAGATCCACCCTGTCCCATCTGCCCGGCTTGAATCTGGTCATTTATGCCCTGGTCCTTATCCTGGTGATGATCTATTACCCGGGCGGTTTTTCCTATTTTTACGACACCCATATCCGGCAGCCCAAAAACCGGGCGTTGCGATATTTTTTAAATGGTAGAGAAGCAAAAATATAGTGTACCAAACAACAAAGGAGTGTAAACAACAATGAAAACCAATGCAAGAGCAGTCGTGATCGGTGGCGGCGTCATCGGTGTATCCGTGGCGTATCACCTGGCAAAATATGGATGGAAAGACGATGTGGTGCTCCTGGAAAAACATGAGCTGACCTCCGGTTCTACCTGGATGGCGGCAGGAAATGTATCCTTTTTTCATGGCAACTATTACGGTACCCAGGTGAACATGAAAAGTATCGAGATCTACAAGGAGCTGGAAAAAGCGACGGGCCAGCCGGCCGGCTGGCACACCACGGGCTCCATCCGCACGGCAGACAACCCGGGCCGGATGGATGAACTGGGGTATGCCTATTCCATGCACCAGTGTCTGGGTCTGGATGTGTCTTACGTCACTCCCGAGGAAATGAAAAAACTGCATCCCTACATGGAAATTGAGGGGTTGATCGGTGGGTTGTACTGGCCGGATGACGGGGATGTGGACCCCAACTCCGTGACCCAGGCCATGGCCAAGGGGGCACGGCAGAACGGGGTGGAATTCAACCTGCACACCCAGGTCACCGGCATTTATCAGAAATCCAACGGTGAATGGGTGGTGAAAACCGACAAAGGCGACATCACCTGTGAACACGTGGTGAATGCCGCCGGCCTGTGGGCCCCGGAAGTGGCAAAAATGGTGGGCCTGGAAATTCCCTCCATTGCCATTGCCCATACCCATATCCTGTATGAAAAAATTCAGGCCATAGACGAAGCCGAAGGATACCTGCCCCTGGTGCGGGACCCGGACAAATCCATCTACCTGCGCCAGGAAATGGATTCCCTGATTCTGGGGATGTATGAAGCCAACGGCCAGCAGTGGAAACGCCGTGGCGTGCCCTGGGATTATGCCCAGGAGGAACTGAATCCGGATCTGGACAACATTGCCGACTGCATTCAGGCCGGTATCGACCGGTTTCCCATTCTGGGGGACACCGGGTTCAAGCACATCACCGCCGGCCCCATCACCTACACTCCCAACGGGGAACCCCTGGTGGGACCGGCCGCACCCTTGAAGAACTTTTATCATGCCTGCGGATACAGCTTCGGCATCACCCAGGCAGGGGGCATCGGTCATTACCTGGCCGGCTGGATCATGAACGGCGAGCCGGAAATCGATCTGTGGCCCATGGATTCCAGGCGGTACGGCTCTTTTGCCAACTGGGCATACAACACGGAAAAGATCGCGGACACGTATGCGCGCCTGTATGCCACCATCTATCCCAATGAGTTCCGGGATGCGGCCCGTCCCAACCGGACCTCCCCCATCTATGAATACCAGAAACAGGCCAATGCCGTGTTCGGGGACTACTACGGCTGGGAATGCCCCAACTATTTTCCGCCCAAAGGAGAAGACGGGTATGAAGAACCCAACTGGAGACGATCCAATGCCTTTAAGCACGTGGGCGCGGAATGCAAGCATGTGATGGAAAAAGTGGGCATCATCGATCTGACCCGGTTTGCCAAAACAAAGATTTCCGGCCCCGGTGCCAAGGCCTGGCTCAATCACATGACCTGCCAGAAGGTACCTG
The DNA here is from genome assembly GCF_000421285.1 of Desulfotignum balticum DSM 7044. Lineage (GTDB taxonomy): Bacteria > Desulfobacterota > Desulfobacteria > Desulfobacterales > Desulfobacteraceae > Desulfotignum > Desulfotignum balticum. Next base: position 4,559,836 of record NZ_ATWO01000001.1, on the reverse strand, counting down.
AAAAAGACGGCCGTATCGCCTTGAGCCCCATGCTGGACGCGAACGGGAATTTCAAGACGGACATGACCGTGAGCCGGGTCAATGAAAACGAATTTTTCTGTGTGACCGCCTCTGTGGGCAAAAAGCACGACCAGCACTGGATGATCGAAAATCTGCCCGCAGACGGGTCCGTGGGCATGGAAGATCTGACCTATCAGATGGGATGCCTGGTTCTGGTGGGACCCAAATCCCGGGACGTGCTCGCCAAAGTGGCGTACGATGATGTGTCCAGCGAGGTGTTCAAGTTCGGCACCTCCAAAGAGATTTTCGTGGGCCGGACCAAATGCCGGGTGAACCGCATGAATTATGTGGGGGAACTGGGGTTTGAGATTTTTCATCCCATTGAGCACCAGATCACGTTGTATCAAGATCTTATGAACGCGGGTGCGGATTTTGACATCCGGCTCATCGGCATGTATGCCATGGATTCCATGCGCCTGGAAAAAGGCTACCTGGCATGGAAGAGTGAGATGAATGTCCATCATACCCCCCTGGAAACCAATGTGGCCTGGACCGTGAAAATGGACAAGGAATTCATCGGTAAAAAAGGCCTGGAAAAACAGAAAAACGAAGGCATTCCCCGGAAACTGGTGTGCCTGGTAGTGGATGTCAAGGATTCGGATGCGTTCGGGTACAACCCGATTTTTGCCGGAGAAGAGCGGGTCGGCATGACCTCGTCCGGCGGTTACGGTCACCGGGTGGAAAAAAGCATTGCCCTGGGCTATGTGCCGCCGGAGCACGCCAAAGAGGGAACCCGGCTGGAAGTGGAGATACTGGGACGCAAGCGCATTGCCACAGTTTCGGCCATGCCTTTGTATGATCCCAAAAACGAAAAAATGAAAAGCTAACATCGATAGTTTGAGGTTTAAGATATGAAAATCTGTGTGTGTGTAAAACATGTGCCGGACACGGCCGCTACCATCAAAATTGAGGGAGAAGCCGGATTCAAGGATTCGGAAATCAAGTTTGTGGTCAACCCGTATGATGAATACGGGATTGAAGAAGCGGTCAAACTGGTGGAGAAAAACGGCGGTGAGGTGGTGATCGTCACCGTGGGAAAACCCGAGGCAGATGCCACCATCCGGTCGGGCCTGGCCATGGGCGCGGAAAGAGGCATCCTGGTGACCACGGACGGCCAGTTCCTGGATGCAGCCCTGACGGCCAAAGCCCTGAAAGCCGCCATGGAAAAGGACGGACTCCCGGATCTCATTTTCACAGGCAAGGGATCCGTGGATACGGAAGCCTTTCAGACCCAGTACCGCCTGGCCGGATACCTGGGCCTGCCCGTGGTCAATGAGGTGAGCAAACTGACCGTGGACGGCGGCAAAGCCGTGGCGGAACTGGAAGTGGGCGGCGGTGACAAGCAGGTGATCGAAATGAACCTGCCCTGTGTGATCGGGGCCACCAAAGGCTTGAATGAGCCCAGATATCCCAAATTTCCGGATATCATGAAAGCCAAGAAAAAGAAAATTGATCAGATGAGCCTGGCGGATCTGGGAATCGATGCTGCGGCCGGTGCCGTGACCCTGGAAAAACTGGAGCCCGTGCCGGAAAGATCCGGCGCTAAAATGATTGAAGGATCTGTGGAAGAACAGGTCACTGAACTGATCCGGGTTCTCAAGGAAGATGAAAAGGTTTTATAAAACAAGGAGAGTGTTGTTATGGCCAGGACTGGCATATTAATCGAAACTGAAAACGGCGCGGTCAAAGACACCTCTTTGGGGGTGATGACCGCTGCAAAAGGCCAGGAAATCATTGCGCTGGTAACCGATGCCGACCCGGCAGGCCTGAAGGATAAACTGGCGGAATTCGGGGCGGCAAAAATAGTCAAACTGGCGGCATCCGGCGGTGATATCACTGCCGGCCCGGACCTGCTGGCCGGGGCCCTGGCAGCGGCTGTCAAGGAATATGATCTGACCGCGCTGCTGGGAACGGCATCTGTTGCAGGCAAGGATCTGTTCGCACGCCTTGCCGCGCTCATGGACCTGCCTCTGGTGTCGGACTGTGTGGCCCTGGATGTTGAGGCGAAAACCGCCAAAAAATCCCATTTTTCCGGTAAGACCTTTGCCACCCTCAAGGTGGATGCTGCGGTGTTTCTGGCCACGGTACGGCCCAATGCCATTGAGGCGGAACCGGCCCCGGCCGCCGGAGAAACCGCAGAGTTCACAGCCGATGTGGCGGATCCCGGCAAAGTGGTGATCAAAGAGGTGAAAAAGGGAGATGCCGATAAGATCGATCTTACTGAAGCACCCGTCATCATCACCGGTGGCCGGGCCATCAAAGCCGCGGAAAATTACAAGATGCTGGAAGCCTGTGCCGCCAAAATCGGTGCGGCTGTGGGCGCTTCCCGGGCTGCCGTGGATGCGGGGTATGCGCCCCATTCCATGCAGGTGGGCCAGACCGGAAAAACTGTGTCTCCGAGGCTGTATATTGCCTGCGGGGTATCCGGCGCGGTGCAGCATTTTGCCGGCATGAAAACCTCCAAGGTGATTGTGGCCATCAACGAGGACAAGGACGCCCCGATTTTTGCCAAATGCGACTACGGCATTGTGGGGGACATCTTTGAGGTGGTCCCTGTATTGACCGAAAAGTTATGATCTGACAAAAACGCCGGGGTCTTGAAAAAAACCCCGGCGTTTTTGTCAGGGGTCAGTTGCCGGAAGGCCGTGGCATTCAACCAATCAACATAAGAGGAAACGTCATGAAGATACTTGTTGCCTACGACAAGAACACATCGACTTCCAAGGTGCTTGACAAAGCCTTGAAGCGGGCCAAAGAATCCAAAGCCTATGTGTATCTGATCAGAACCTGTGATTCAGATACCAGGGAACGGGAGATCCGGGAACTGGAACATCGCCTCAATGAAATCCGGGAGGAAGTGTTCCAGAAACACGGCATTGAAAGTGAGGTGCATATCCTGATCCGGGGACTGGCACCCGGAGAGGATATTGTCCAGTATGCCTACGAACAAGATGTGGATGAGATCATCATCGGGCTTAAAAAACGGTCCAAGGTGGAAAAGATGGTATTCGGGTCCACAGCCCAGTATGTCATTTTAGAGGCCCATTGCCCGGTGCTGACCGTAAAATAAAAATAACCGCTGTTCAACAATCATACGGATCTTGAAAATGGTACGGTTGGATTAACCATAAATTAAGAAAAGGGGAGTTGTTTTTATGAGAGACAGGTTTGATACCGATTATCAAGTCGGTCAGGACAATATAAAAAAATGGGGAATGGATGTTCACCCTGTTTTTTTTATTGTGGCCTCAATTGTTGTTGTTTTTATTATTTTAACCTTGTGGAACCCGGTGGAAGCCAAAAAAGTGTTTGACGGCTCCAAATCATGGACCATAGAAAATTTTGACTGGTTTTTCATGATTTCCGGGAACCTGTTCGTGCTTTACTGTCTGGCCCTGATTGTGCTGCCACACGGCAAAATGCGCCTGGGCGGCCCGGATGCGAGACCTGAATTCAGCCGAATGTCCTGGTTTGCCATGCTGTTTGCCGCCGGCATGGGCATTGGTCTGTGTTTCTGGAGTGTGGCCGAACCCGTGGCCTATTACACGGACTGGTGGGGTACGCCGTTGAACATACCGCCCAATACGCCGGAAGCGGCCCGGGCTGCCATGGGCGCCACCCTGTTTCACTGGGGAATCCATCCCTGGGCCATTTATGCGGTCACAGCCCTGGCTTTAGGGTTCTGTGCCTTTAACAAAGGGCTTCCCCTGACCATCCGTTCCACGTTTTTCCCGCTTCTGGGCGAAAAAACCTGGGGATGGCCCGGTCATATCGTGGACATCATTGCCGTCATTGCCACCATTTTCGGTCTGGCCACGTCTCTGGGGTTCGGGGCCCAGCAGGCGGCATCCGGGCTGCATTTTCTGTTCGGGTTTGAGAACACCCTGGGTCTGCAGCTGATCATCATTGCCGTGGTCACGGGTGTGGCCCTGTTTTCCGTGTACAGAGGACTTCACGGCGGTGTCAAGCTGCTGAGCAATATCAATATGGTCCTGGCGGTCATTCTGCTGGTGTTGGTGATTGTGACGGGTGCGACACTGCATGTTTTTGCAGGATTGTTCAAAAACACCGTTTCGTACGCGGAATGGATCATTCCTTTGAGCAACTGGATCGGCCGGCCGGATGAAAAATTCTACAAAGGCTGGACCGTGTTCTACTGGGCCTGGTGGATTTCCTGGGCACCGTTTGTGGGCATGTTCATCGCCCGTATTTCCAAAGGCCGCACCATCCGTGAATTCATCACCGCCGTGTTGCTGGTGCCCACAGTGGTCACCATCGTCTGGATGACGGCATTCGGGAGTAATGCCCTGTACCAGATCCAGAACGGCATTGGTCAGCTGGCGGAAAAAGGCCTGGGAGAAGTGTCTCTGGCCATGTTCCAGATGCTGGAAAACCTGCCTTTGACCGGGATCTCCTCGTTTCTGGGGATCTGTCTGGTGCTGATTTTCTTTGTCACCTCATCCGACTCCGGTTCCCTGGTGGTGGATTCCATCACTGCGGGCGGTAAAATGGATGCCCCCCGGTTCCAGCGGATGTTCTGGGCCACACTTCAGGGCCTGATTGCCGCCTGCCTGCTGGTGGGAGGCGGTTCGGACGCTCTGGGCGCCATTCAGGCGGTGGCCGTGACCGTGGGACTGCCGTTTACCGTGATCATGATTGTCATGATGGTCAGCCTGTATCTGGGCCTGCAGGGTGATTACAAAAATTATAAATTTTAAATCATTTAATATCTGATAGCAGATTTCTGAATGCAGCCCCTGTGAGCCTGTTTTTATGACAGATTTACAGGGGCTGCATTGGTTTTTAAGTATTGAAAAATATGTTTGTGGATATGTGGAAGGTCTTTTTCTTTTGGGCGGGGTGAGTGCCCTGGTATCCCGGCAGATCACTCCCTGGTGCTGCTGCCATTGCTGCCCAATAAGGGATATGGCCCCTGGGAAGCCCTGAACCCCTACTGGACCTGGTGGATGGTGGTGCTGATTTCCGGCATCTATGCACTTTCCGTGGTATCGGGTCTGATCGATGTGGATGCCATCGCCCTTTCTCTGTCCCGGGCCGCCAGACAGCACGGGTGCTTCTATAAATACGAGTTCTGAATTTTGATATCACAAACCCTTAGGAAGGGGGATGCTGTAGCAGATCGGCAACCGTGATGTTATCCAGGCATTCGAACATGGCCTGGCTGGCCTTCACCCACACCCATCGGGACAGACAGTCCCCGGCCTGATTACAGATGCCGCACTGGCGGGCGTCTGTTTCCGCACAATCGGTAATGGCAGTGCTTTCTTCCAGTGTGCGCACAATATCGCCCACTCTGATGTCGGATGGAGATTTGGCCAGGGAATGGCCGCCGTGGGGTCCCCGCTGACTTTTGATCATTCCGGCCTGCTTGAGTTTCCGGACCAGTTGTTCCAGATATTTGATGGAGATGTTCTGTCTCCGGGCGACCTCGTTGAGGGGGATGGATTTTTCTTTGCCGTATAAGGCCAGATCAATGACCAGACGGGTACCATAACGGCTTTTGGTGGTGAGTCTCATTCAGACATCATACCTTTTTTCATCGGACAATGGCAAAAATAATTTTTTATAGCAATTAATGACAATTTCTTTGGCTAAGACGGCAGCGGATTAACACCATTTTCACCGATGCTGCCGGGGGGAATCCGGGGCAGGCAGATGATGAGCTTTGTGCCTTGATTCAAGGCGGACGTCACCTGAACCGTTCCCCCGTGCTGCTGAATCACCCGGTGGGCGATAAAAAGACCTAAGCCCGTACCCCGGGATCCTTTTGATGTAAAAAAAAGCGTGAACATTTTCTCCCGGGTTTCCTGATCCATACCGACCCCGTTGTCCTGTATCCGGAAACAGACCCTTTCTTGGGCTTCAACGGTTATGGTCAAAGATACCTTGTGAACCGGTTTTTCGTGATCATAGGCACAGGCATCCACGGCGTTTTCCAGAAAATTCACCAGAGCGGATTCCATCCACACGGCGTCGATCTCGATGATGCCCGGTGAATCCGGCAGAAACACCTCGCAGATGACATTGCTTTTCAACGCGGCCGGCCGGATGTTTTTCATGACACTTTCCACCAGGTCCGTCACTGGGACCGGTGCATACTGCATCTGCCGGGACCTGGCATAATTGAGGATTTCCAGCACCATATCCCTGATTTTGTCGGCCATGGTCTTTACCTGGTCGAACGCCCGGGACACCCGGGCTTCATCCTGTTTTTGCAGACCGGTTTCCAGTTGATAAATCCCACCGTCCAGGGCGGTGAGCATCCCTTTGACCCCATGGGACATGGATCCGAGCATCAGGCCTAAAGAGGTCAGATGGTCCTGCAGCTGCCGGATCTGGGTGATGTTGGTGGAAATTTCCATCACCTGGGTGATTTCGTCTTTTTCATCCGTGATGGGGGCCGTATGTGTCAGGACATGATACTGCCTTCCGGAAAGTGCGGTCACCACCTCTTCGGTACTGTGAATCTGACCGTCTTCAAAGGTCTGGATCACGGGACATTTTTCACAGGGAGAAGACCGGTGCTTATAGACCTGATAGCAGTACCCGCCCACAGAATTGCCGAAATGCTGTTTAAACCATTTGTTGATGGCGGTAATCCGCAGGTTTCTGTCCTGGACCGAAATAAAACAGGGCACGGAGTCAAACAGCTGGAGAAAATGGTTCCGGGCGGTGTGCAGATCGGTCAACCGCTGAACATACCGGTCGATTTTTCGGTTTTTGAGAAAATGATTCCGGGCTCTGGCCATATTCAGGATCAACGCCTTGCTGTTGATGGGCAGATCAAGATACGCGACCGCGTCCAGAGCGAACCGGTCCATGGCCCGATCCACCTGTTCGGATGTGCCGTAAACGATCAGCTGGACACTGGGATCTTCCTTAAGTAGATCGGCAATCCTGGCGGTGGCCGCTTCCTCATCGATCAGGGGATCGCCCAGCAGTATGTTCCATTTCTCATCTTCGAGGCGTTCCAGCGTTTCCTGCGCATCATCCGCCACCGTGACATCGTACTGATGACGCTGGAGATGGGTTTGGATCGCTTCTCCATGCTCCCGGTCGCTGTCCATTATTAAAACGGTTTCAGCCATGACACGCCCTTTTTTTTCAGTCCTGATCCTGTTTCATCGGCGCCATTAACCGATGGCTTCTTTGACAATACGAAGCAGCTCTTCCCTGTCAAAGGGTTTTTTCACTGCGGCAATGGCCTTGGGAATGGCATGTTCATTGCCCGACAGCCCGGAAATCACGATGACGGGCGTGTTTTTCAATTCCTTGATCTGCATCATCTGCCGGTAAAACCGCGGTCCCCACTCCCCGGGCATCTCAATATCCAGGGTGATCAGGTCCGGCAGAAACCGGCGGGCTGTTTCAAGCCCCTTTACGGCGTCGGGTGCCACCTGGGTATCATAACCATTGTCCGTGAACAATGCGGAAAGATAGTCCAGGATATTGGGATCATCATCTATAATCAGAATTTTTTTTGACATGTTTTCTCTCCCTTTATCGATTGATACTGATTACCGGGCAGCCCGCCCTGACAATAACCTGTTCAACATTGCTGCCAAAGGCCCGGTCCTCTGTTTCCAGCTTTCTGGAGTGATGGGCCATGATGATCAGGTCGGAATGCCTTTCCCTGGCATATTTGACAATTTCCATATAAGGAATTCCTTCCCACACTTCCATGCTGTACTGCTTGAGTGTCTTGAGCCGTGATTCATACCGGGCACGGATCATCCGCATTTTTTCCCGGATTTTTTGTTCGATTTCATCCTGGGACAAAAGCCTTTCACCGGACGGATGGCCGATGGCAAGGGCATGAAAGATATTCAGCTCACACCCTAAGGCCTGGGCCATTTTCAGGGCAAATTCAAATGCCTTGTCAGAGGCTTTTGAAAAATCGGTACCAAACGTGATGCTGGAAATGCCTCCCCAGAAAGAGGCGGCCGGACGTGTGACCACCAGCACCGGACATCTGGCGGCCCGGGCCACTTTCTGGAGGGTGGTGCCGGCCACGGTTTTTTTATAAACCCCGTCATGTTCCTCTTCCGTGCTGCCGCCCAAAAGGATCAGGTCCGGTTCAGTTTCTCTGGCCCGGCGCAGAATTTCCCTGGCAGGCAGTCCCACAGCCACATGAATATCATAATTCAGGTCGTTTTTGAGATAATCCGCATAATAGGTGTTGATCTCATCCTGAACCCAGGCCATGTAATCATCATCCACATCCACCCGCTCCCGGGTTTTGATATCCACCACCACCTGGCTGTATCCCCGGGAAGGGACGCCCAGCACATGAAAAATATCCAGACGGGCATGATATGCCCGGGCAATGTTGAATGCTACCCGGGCTGCATGGTCACTGGCCCGTGTCGCTGATGTGGCAAACAGAATTTTCTTGAACATGATTCCCTCCCCCCTTTTTTGACGGTTTACTCTTCCGGTTTCATATGATCCGGTACGATCATCATCTTGATAATCAATGGTTTCAAAAAAGACCACCGGATGCCGATCTCATACTCTTCCTCCAGATCCCGGATGGCATCCCAGCAGTTGTGACAGGGGGCGATCACCAGTTTGGCACCCGTAGCCAGAATCTGGTCCCTTTTTGTGAGAAGAGCCCGGTTGCGCTGTTTGCGAAAAACACCGATGCCGTTGAACCCCCCGCCCCCGCCGCAGCAGTAGTTGTGTTCCTTATTGGGGGACATTTCGATAAAATACCCGGGGGCCACAATGTGCTGCATGATGGTCCGGGTCGCTTTTTTCAATCCATGATTCCGGATATAGTTGCAGGAATCCTGGAGCGTGACCGGTTCCTGGATTCGTTTTTCCGGATCGATTTTCAGTTTACCGGATTCCAGGGCTTCGGCCAGCCATTCCACATAATGGATCGATTCCACGGGAGGCCGTCCGTCCGGACGACCGGCCCAGTAGGGACCCTCGATCACGGTGGCCCGGTGGGCATGGCCGCACTCGGTTCCCACCATCCGTTTGGGCTTGAGCCGTTCCATGGCGCCATAGACCGATTCCACCTGCATCTTGCAGGCGGCCCAGTCGCCGGCGAACATGGCCAGGCTGGTCTGCTCCCATCCTTTGGATGCAATGGTCCAGTTTTCCCCGGCCGCATGAAACAGCACGGCCGCTTCGGCCAGATCCTCCGGATAATGCTTGACTTCCCGGGCGTTGACCGTATAAAAAATATCCGCGTCCTCGACGTCCACGGGCACGGTCAGACCGGGATAATCATCTTCATATTCTTCCACCATCCACTCAAAGGTTTCCACGAAATCCGCATCCGTGACATCCATCTGGGCCCGATACGCCCGGTGCATGCCTGCCCCGATTTTCAACTCCCAGGGCACGAATCCCTGCTGGTAAAGCAGACCCCGCAGGTATCCGAACATGATGCCCGTATCGATGCCGTGGGGGCAGTACATGCCGCAGCGGTTGCAGCAGGTGCACTGGGCCCAGGCCACCTCCATGGCGTGGCGCATGAATGCGTTGGTCACTTTTCCCTTGCGCTTGACGATTTCCCCCAAAGTGGACTGAATCTTATACGCAGGCACCTGTTTGGGATCTTTGCCGTTGACCTGATACAGAAAACAGGAGTCCGCACACATGCCGCAGTGGGCACAGATCTCCAGCCAGGTCTTCAACCGGGTTTTCATGGTTTTCTGAATCGTGGATGCCAGCAGCTGGCTGTCCACGTCCAGAAGCTTCATCTCTTCGTAATATTTTGTACCACTGGAGTCGGACAGCAGGAAATTCACTTCCTCAGGGGTATTGATCGGTTTTTTATTACAATATGTTCCTTCCGGCATGAATTGGTTTCTCCTTCACTTGGGTTGCCAGTCTTCTTGTCTGGTTGCCTGGTTACCAGGCCATTTTGGTGCCTTTCATGCCCCCGCGTTTGATGCCGAAATCCATTCCCAGCTGAGCCCGGGATGCAAAGAACAGAAACACGTGGGACATTTTGGTGAACGGGATGGCGATCAGCAGCAGTTCACCGCAGAAGATGTGCAGATTCAGCCAGAATCCATAAGATCCCATCTGGTATCTTGCCACAAGCCCCGTGACAAAAGGGGCCAGGGCAATAAACCAGATGAAATAATCGTTCCAGGTGGTCAATATGCGCACTTCGGGCAGCACTAAGCGCCGCAGGATCAGAAACGCGCCGCAACCCACGGCCAGCCAGGAAAGAAAATCTGCCAGGGCCGGTCCCAGGGTGATCAGGGAAAACCCGATTTTGCTTTCCAGAAACAGGTTGTGCCCGGCCAGAAAAAGGGGCACGGCCACGGCACTGACATGAAACCCGAAAAACGCGGCCGTCATCACCGGCTGGGTGCGCCAGCCACGGGTTCCGAAGGGGATCAGCCATTTGTAGATGGATCTTGCAGCGCCTTTGATTCCCGCAGCCGGATGAGCCCGGTAGGCCACCCGGTCCAGTTGCCAGTTCAGGCCCAGAAAATAGCGCACAAACCGCACTGCCATGCCGATGATACACACCCCCACGGCAATCCAGAAAAATATGCCTGTCAAAAACTCATGCATCAGTCAATATCTCCATGTTTCGTTATCATCAGAAACCGTTCTCATCGTCTCTGTCTGTTAAAAACCACCAGAAAAGCGGCAGGGCCACCAGAATGCCGCCCATGATCAGATAGGTGATTCCCTTGGTGTGCACCATGAAATCCTGAAGTGTGAAAAACAGGGTATTCATTGTTGTCTTCTCCATATCATTATCATTTCAGTTTAAATACTTTTCTGTCCCGGCGAATGGGCTGAATAATCCGGATGTTCATGCAGCACCGGCATCCGGGTGGTGATAAACCGGTAAATCACAATGCCCAACGTCACGATAAAGACGGACGTGCCGATTTCCATCAGGCTGGGGACATACCGTTCATGGGACGGCAGGTGATAGTTGAAGGCGATTACAGAAATATTCAGCCGGTTCAGAACAATCCCCAGCACGGTCCAGGCGGCGGCCCACCGCACGAACTTCAGGTTTTTTTCCCTCACACCCATGGCAAACAGAAATGCGGGAAAGGCCACAAACCCGATGACTTCCACCAGATACCACATGCCCCATCCGGTGGCCAGAAGGCGCCAGTGATCATCAATGGCGATGCCGATCAATTTGATACCCAGGTACCCCGCCATCACAAACGCGGCCGCTTTGGCAAAGCCTAAGGCCACGCCGGGGGCTTCCTGATGATGGACGTCATCCATATGACGGCTCAGATACCGGTGTGCCAGCGTGCTTTCAAAAATCACCATGGACATGCCGGCAAACATGCTGGAAATAAAGAAATAAACCGGCAGATAACTGGAATACCACAAGGGATGCAGCTTGGATGGAGCGATCATGAACAAAGCACCCAGTGAAGACTGGTGCAGGGTGGACAGCACCACCCCGAAAATGGTGAGTATCAGTGTCAGCTTCACCACCAGTGCCCGGATTTTTTTCAGCCCCAGCCATTCAAAGGCCGCCGGCGTGAATTCAATGAACAGGACCGTCAGGTAAAGAAATACGCACAGCCCCACTTCAAACAGCAGAGAAGAGGTCCCCTGGGAGACGAAAATGGGATATGGCAGCCGCCAGGGACGTCCCACATCATAGTGCAGGGCCAGCACCACCAGGGCGTATCCTAAAAATGCCGTGAGAATGGCCGGCCGGACAGCGGAATGATACCGCTTTAATCCAAAGATGTAACAGGCGGCCGACGTGACATATCCCCCGGCTGCCAGGGCCACCCCGCACAGCAGATCAAATCCGATCCACAGCCCCCAGGCATTGTTGTTATCCAGATTGGTCACGGCCCCGATACCCTGGGTGAACCGCATCACGGTCAATACCGCACCGGCCGCCAGTATGATGCCGACAATGACATTAAAAGGGGTCCACCACTTACGGTCGGCGTGAGTGCCGTTGTCTGTCATGTTATTCATCCTCCTTGCTCTGCCCCGGTTCCGGGTCTTTGGCTGCGGCGTCTTCAAGTGCTTTTTTCACCTCGAAATTGATGGCCGACTGTTTCTCCTGATCCCATTTTTTCCTGAGAGTTTCCATCCGGGCCTGGGCTTCTTTTTTGCTCTGATCCACAGCTTCGGTCACAGCCGCCTGTTTTTCCAGTTCAGCGATCTTTTCCTTGCGTTTTGAGATGGCATAAACCCCTGTCAGCAGTACGGGCCACAGTCCCACGACAATGGGTACGGCGGACAACGGGCCGGCCGTAAGTTCCGGTGCGGACTTCGTGCCTAAATCCTCTCTCATTCCCACCTGGCTGAAGTGAAGACCGGAAAGATACAGCCAGCTGGTACCGCCCATCTCATGCTCGCCATAGACATGGGATACATACCGCTCCGGATATGTCCGGATCCGATCCCAGGCATAGGCGAGCAATTCATCGCGTGTGCCGGATATCAATGCGCCGGCCGGGCAGTCCTCGACACAGCCGGGGCGCTTGCCTTCAAGAATCCGTGGATGGCACATGGTGCATTTGGTCACCCGGGGGGCCAGGGCCTTGTGATATTCATAGGCCGGAATATTGAAAGGACAGGCCACCATGCAGTACCGGCATCCCACACATAATTTTTCATTATAGACCACGGCCCCTTCCGGGGTTTTTTTCAGTGCCTTGACAAAGCAGGCGGATGCACAGGCAGGCTCCAGGCAGTGATTGCACTGGGTTTTGACAAACACGGGCAAGCTGTTGTCAACACGGTTGACCACGGTGAAGACATCCGCATCGGTCCGGCGTTTCTGATCCAGCACTTGCAAATCCTCAAAAGAGGTTTCCGGGTCAGGAAGATGGTTGACCCGGTGACAGGCGCTTTCGCATTTACGGCAACCGATGCATTTTGTGATATCATGAAGTACGCTTTGGCTGTCGGGCCATCCGGCAAACTCCTTGTTGGAAGCACCCTGGGCCGTGCCCGGAATACCCATGGCCGGTCCCAGTGCCAACGCGCCCAGGCAGCCGATAAATTTTCTTCGCGAGATACCCATAATCATTCCTCTGTATGTTTCATATCGCTAAAACAAGTTCCTTATTTTTTCTCATGACAAATCTGGCAGTCCGTGGACGGTACGGCCGCAATTTCCATTTTGTCATGACAGCCCATGCACTGGCCATGGTATGCGGTTTTCAAATCCGGAATGCCCGGTGCCGATGTCGGCATACCATCACCGGCAACGGCATGGCAGGCAGCACAGTCGGGCGGGGTCAAAGATGACGGGCTGTTGTGATGACAGCCCATGCACAGGGTCTGCTGATTTTTGTGGAACGTATTGGCCAGATCACTGTCCTCCACCCGCCGGGCAATGCCGTCCATGACTTTCCGGTGAGGAAAACGGCTGGGCTGATACGTGTCGGATAATACACCGATGGTGACAGTCTCCGGGATATCTTTTGGCATCACGGGCCGATATTCGTCGGAGGCAGCAGAAACAAACGTATCAGCTCGTATTTGTTGCATTTCAGGATCATGCACCACCGTCCGGTCCGGGTCATTGTGGCAGACCTGGCAGGCGTTCTCCGTCATCCGGGGCCGGGGCATGACATCATGACAACCGGCACAATCGGTTTTACGGGTTTCCTGGGCGTGGCATCCCACACAGCTGGCGGATTCGGTCTGGGCATGCATGGCCTGTTCCAGACGGACAAACCCGCCTTTTTCATCTCCGGCCGGCGTGTGACACTGGCTGCACGATTCCAGAGATTCATGATGGCAGACCCGGCAGGAGGCGGCCGCTGTTTCATGCTGTTTGTGATCAAAAACAACCGGTGACATCCGGTAGACGGCCTGGCCTTCTCCGGTGGTTCCCCCGGTCATGAAAACCGCATCCGGCTGATTCCGTTTCATGCGCGGCGCATCCGGTACCACCGGCATTTCTGCCCGGACCCCCGCCCTGTGGCATCCGTAACACTCAACCGGCCCGGCTTTCACTTCCTGATTTTTTTGGGTCAGATGGCAGGCCACACAAGCATCATGAGAGGCGTCCCGTATCGACCGGACCCCGTCGGCCTCAACTTCTTTGTGACAATAGATGCAGGCGCTTTCGGTCCCTCTTTCTGTCACGATCCGCTGTTGTACCTCATCGTACCGGTGATGGCAGGCATTGCAGTTGTCAGGGTCAGATGGGTTGTCCGGGGAACCGATATGATCGGATACTTCATGAATGTAATGCAAAGACCGGTCAAAATCGATTTTTTCCCACTGGGTGCCGGGGGCGGGGTCAGGCACGACTGCCCCATGACATGACCGGCATTGGGCCGTCGTGGGGCCGGCCGGTTGACCGGCGTCTTTTTGCTGTTCATGGCACACAATACAGTTGTCATGGTAAAGATCCATGGATGCCGGCTGGTCTGTGCGTTGAAATTTAAAAACCACTGCCGGGTCTTTTTCGACATGACATCGGGTGCAATCGCCTTCAACCGATTCATTGTGGCGGGCATGCATAAACGCCACCGGCGGCATTTCATTTCCTTCTGATTCCTGGGGCAGGTTGATCATGATCCGGTCCGGAGGAACCGCCGGTCCGGCTTCCTTTTCAAAGGCGGTCTGCCCCGGAAAAGGAAACAGGAAAAAAATGACCCCCGCTGCCACGATCCATAAACATGCGATCCGTTTTGCCATCTTCACTATCCTTAAAAATTCCGTTGTGTTGAAATATTAAAATAAACCAACCAATTTAATAGGGAATTTTCCTACTGTTTTAGTATGAATATGTCAATAAAAATTTGGATTCTCAAAAAAATTATCCGCCATTGACCCGGAAAATTGGATGGGATAAGGTGCCCTCAGCAAAAATCGGGGAGGTGGGTGGGAATGATGCATACAGCGGTCCCGGAACCGGGGATGTTTTCTTTCATGGGAACACAGGTGAGGCGGCTGATGAGCCGGTTTTCACTGAGTTATCTCAGAGAAGACACGTGTGTGGAATATTTTCTGTACGATACCGGTAACCGGGCCATGGTTTCTTTGAATCTGATTCTGTCCCATGACCGGTTTGCCAAAGGGCTGTATGTTTCCAAATTCTACCCTCAGTTGTATCAGACGCAGGATTCCCGGTTTCTTTCCGCAGCATGTTTTTATCTGATGATCCATCACAGTGTCAGTATGTTCGGTCTGTCTGATCACTGCCGGGTATCTCTTGAAACCGACTCACACGTGTTTGACGAATTTTATTCCCGGCTCCCGGAATTTCATTTCAAAATCGCTCATCTGCGCCCCTGCCGGCGGGTGTGCCTTTACGGCAGCTATCAAAGTCTGCCCATCGATACCGCCCTGATACGGAAAAACAGAAAATTGTTTCTTTAATCCGGATTCTATTATGATATAATCTTTTTTTGTCCGGCAGATGGTTAGCCCCGGACAAAAAAAGATGACATAAAAACACCTGACAATAAATTCTGATCCCGAGGAGGTCTATGCTCAGTGTCGCTCAAACGCCGTTACCCGGGACATCCCGGGTGCTGTTCAGAGGGGATTGTCTCAAGTTTACCCTGACGTTGAATAACAAAGCGGCCGGGAATGCCTGGGTGCGAACCAACTTGGGAACCGCTGCCATTGCCCGGCAGGAAATCATTGACCGGGTGGAAAAAAATGAGATCAAGCTGGATGAAGGCTGGTATGATATCCAGATGACCCGGCAGGATGCGCTCACGTTCACCCTTCTGCTGCCGCTGCATCAGACCGGATATTTTCAGGCCAAATGCTTTTTTATGCCTGAAAACCAGACCGTTCCCATCTGGCCGGAAGGAGACAACTGCGTTTTAAATGTGGAACCGGCCGGTACCTGCTGTGCCAATATCATTTACAATGCCTTTGTCCGGCAGTTCGGCCCGTCAAAAAACGCGCCGGGTCCGGGTCTGAACCGGTCTTTGATACCGTTGATGGAAACCCTGGATGCCAACGGTTTCACCGTGATTCCGGAATCCGGGAAATTCCGGGATCTCCGGGATCAGATCGGGTTTATCTTTTCCACACTGGGGTGCCGGGCCCTGCATCTGTTGCCCATTCATCCCACCCCCACCACCTATGCCCGCATGGGCCGGTTCGGAAGCCCTTATGCGGCCCTGAACTTCACGGATGTGGACCCGGCCCTGGCCCGGTTCGATCCGGCGGCCACCCCGCTGGAACAGTTCATGGAACTGGTGGATGCCGTGCATTATCACAACGGGTACCTGATTTTGGACATTGCCATCAACCATACCGGATGGGCCGCAGCCATCCATGAAACCCACCCTGAATGGCTGGTACGGGGGGAAGACGGCCAGATCAAGGCCCCGGGCGCGTGGGGCGTGGTTTGGGCGGATCTGACCAAACTGGATTATTCCCATACCGATTTATGGCAGTATATGGCGGAAATTTTTCTGCTCTGGTGCCACCGGGGTGTGGACGGGTTCCGGTGTGATGCCGGTTACATGGTACCCATCGACGCCTGGGAATATATGGTGGCCAAGGTAAGGCAGGAATATCCGGACACCCTGTTTCTTCTGGAAGGACTGGGCGGGCCCTTGAAAACCACCCAGGCGATTCTGGGACGCGGCAATTTCAACTGGGCCTATTCCGAGCTGTTTCAGCACTACACCCGGGAAGAGATCGCCGAATATCTGCCCTTTGCCGTTGACATATCTGACACCTGCGGTCATATGATCCATTATGCAGAGACCCATGACAACAACCGGCTGGCGTCCGTGTCCCTCACCTATGCGAAAATGCGGACCGCTTTGTGCGCCCTGTTTTCCGTATGCGGCGGTTTCGGGTTTGCCAACGGGATGGAATGGTTTGCCAAAGAAAAGATCAATGTCCATGAATCTCCGGGCCTGAACTGGGGAGCCAAAGACAATCAGGTGGATTTTATTTTCCGGCTCAACTGGATTTTGAAAAACCACCCGACCTTTTTTCATACCACCCGGCTGACATTGATACAGAAAAATGAAACCCAGGCCCTGGCCTTGTTACGAAGTCATCCGGAAACCGGCAAAACGCTCCTGGTACTGGTGAATCTGGATTGCGAAGAGCCGTCTCCGGTTTTCTGGCATCGATCGGATGTGGGTATCGAACAGAAGGAATGGATGGACCTGTTGACTGAAACCCGGGTTTCCCTGCGGAAGGACGGCCCCGTGGCCGGTATCACACTGGCCCCCGGCGAAGCCATGGCCCTGACCCCGGATCCGGGCGAAGTTCAGAGCCTGGCCGCAGCCATGCGTCGGGATGAACAGGCACCCGCCCCTTTCCCGAAGCAGGTGCTGGATCAGAAATTCAGGGCCGGTGTTCTGGCGGTGAAAACCGCGCTGGACGGATATACGGATATAAGCGGCCTGGATTTGAATCGTGCAGCCCGGCATCTGTCTGAAGATCCCATGGAATTCATCCGTTCGTTTTTTTCCGATACCCTGGAAAGCCGGGTGATTCCCTTTGACGTCACCCAAGACCTGAAACGTCAGGTCATGGTGCCGCCGGGATTTTTTCTGCTGGTGAAAAGCCCGGTGGGGTTCCGGGCGGAAATTCTGGATGCCTGGGATACGGACCGGCGTTCCCTGGGATATGAAGAAGGACTGCCTTTGAAAACCGGGGGCTTTTTTGCCCTGTTCATGCCCAAAACGTTCAGAAAGCTCCATAGACCCTGCCGTCTGAATCTGCGGTTGTTCCATCCTGACAAAATTCAGAAGGCAAGTGCGTCTCTTCTGTACCTGGCGCCCTTTGACACCCTGAATCTGCAGACCACCTTCACCCGGCGGAAAATTGCGGCGGATCCCGGACTCACACTGCTGGCAGCCACCCGCACCGGGGGCATGATGCGGGCCGCCGGAGACTGGGGACAATTGCACAGCCGGTATGACAGCCTTCTGGGAGCGAATCTGAATCCTGATATGCCTGAGAACCGATGGATGACCCTGGCCCGATGCCGCATCTGGGCGATTTTCCAGGGCTATTCCAGGGAACTGACCAAAGACTGTCTTCAACGCTTTACGTTTTCCTATGACAATGCCGGCCGCTGGCGGTTCCATGTCCCGACCTCCGAAGGAAAATATTATGTACTGGAACTGACCCTGATGTTGTCGCCACACACCAATCAGGTCCGGCTGTCCATTACACGGCCCGGAACGAAAAACAACCGGTCACGGATCCTGCCCGATGACGCGCCCGTGACCCTGATTATCCGGCCGGATACGGAAGACCGCAGTTTTCATGACACCATCAAGGCATTCACCGGGCCGGAGGCCGACTGGCCGTCCAGGGTCCGTTCCCGGGACACCGGATTCGATTTTTCCCTGACAAACGGTCACACCCTGTCCATGGATATTCAGCCCCCCGGCCGGTTTGTTCCTGAACCGGAATGGCAGTACATGGTTCACCGGCCCCTGGAAGCCACCCGGGGCCTGGATCCGGTATCCGACCTGTTCAGCCCGGGGTATTTTTCCTTTGAATGTATTGGCGGCCAAACCGCTGAACTGATGACCCGGGTGGACAATGGCCGGACTTTGGACCCGGATGCATGGCCGTCCCCGGCCTTTGAATCGGGTTTGACCATGGAACAGGCCCTGGTCCGGGCGTTGGATGTCTTTCTGGTGGACCGGGGACAAGACAAAAGCGTCATCGCCGGATATCCCTGGTTTCTGGACTGGGGCAGGGACAGCCTGATTTTCTGCCGAAGTCTGGTGGAGCTGGGTCGTCTTTCCGAAGCCCGGGCCATTTTACACCTGTTCGGCCGGTTTGAGCGCAACGGGACCCTTCCCAACATGATCTGCGGACAGGATGCCGCAAACATTGAAACATCGGATGCGCCGTTGTGGTTTTTTGCCTGCTGCCGGGATATCTTAGAGAAAACCCAGGATACGGGTTATCTGGATCAGGATTTGGACGGAAGGACCCTCAGACAGGTGCTTCTGGATATGGCCCGATCCCTTGAAACCGGCACCCCGACAGGGGTAAAAATGGATCCAAAAACCCGGCTGTTGTACAGCCCGTCCCATTTCACCTGGATGGACACCAATTTTCCGGCCGGTTCTCCCCGGCAGGGATACCCCGTGGAGATTCAGGCCCTGTGGCACAATGCCCTGATGTTTCTGGAGAAAATCGAACCGGGCAGCAAATGGAAACAAAAAGCCGATCAGGTCAAACAATCGGTTGAAACATGGTTCTGGAACGAGACGGCCGGATACTTCAGTGATTGCCTGCATGGGGACGGGCCGGCGGCCAGGGCCGTGCCGGATGATGCCCTGCGGCCCAATCAGCTGCTGTTGATCACCTTGGGCGTGATCCCGTCTGGTGAGAAAGCCCGAAAAACCGTGGAAACCTGTCTGGAGCTGCTGGTGCCCGGCGGTATCCGAAGTCTGGCCGATCGAAAACTGGCCGTCCCGTTGCCCGTTGTTCATAACAAAAAATTGGTGAATGATCCGGATCATCCGTATGCCGGGGTGTATCAGGGAGACGAAGACACAAACAGAAAACCCGCCTATCACAACGGCACGGCCTGGACCTGGCCGTTCCCGGTATTCTGTGAGGCCTGGGCAAAGGTGTTCGGACAAAACAGCCATGCCTCCGGCCTGGCCTGGCTGGGCAGCATGAAACATTTGATGAGAACCGGAGCCGCCGGGTATATCCCTGAGATTCTGGACGGGGATTTTCCCCACACCCCCCGGGGGTGCGATGCCCAGGCCTGGGGCGTGAGCGAAGCGGCCCGGGTGGTACATAAATTATCCGCAAGGAGAACCTGACGTTCATGAGAGACATGCAGATTTACAAAGTATATCCGGCCATTCCCGAATCGTTGGCATTTCTGGGTGACCTGGCCAGAAACCTGTGGTGGTGCTGGAACGATGATGCCATTGATCTGTTCCGCCGGATCCATCCGGGGCTCTGGGAAAAAGTGGGAAAAAATCCCGTGGTTTTTCTGGCCCGGATTTCCACACACCGGTATGAAGCCCTTTCCAGGGATGAAAGTTTCCTGGGCCATTTAGGCCGGGTGAAAACCAGGTTTGAAACCATGTCATCTGAAATATCCCGGGTGCCGGATCTGACCCTTGAGTCCGGCGAAACCGTGGCTTATTTTTCCATGGAGTTCGGCCTGCATGAATCATTGCCTTTTTTTGCCGGTGGGCTCGGGATTCTGGCCGGGGATCATCTCAAAGCATCTTCCGCACTGGGGCTTCCTTTGACCGGCATCGGTCTGTTGTTCCGGGAAGGCTATTTCCGCCAGTATCTGGACCATAACGGCTGGCAGCAGGAAACCTATCCCGTCATCGATGTGTTTGATCTGCCGACCCGGAAAGTCACCCGGGCATCCGGTGAAGATCTGGTGATCGATATCCCGGGACCGCACGGAATCATCCATGCCTGCGTCTGGGAGATTCACGTGGGAAAGGTCCGACTTTTGCTTTTGGACACCAACCTGCCTGAAAACCCGGGACATATCCGGAATATCACCTCCCGGTTGTATGCCAGCCATGGGGATATCCGGGTGGCCCAGGAAGCACTGCTGGGTATCGGCGGCACCCGGGCCCTCAAAGCCATGGGCCTGTTTCCGTCGGTCTGCCATATGAACGAAGGGCATTGTACCTTTGCCGGGCTGGAACGGATCTGTCAGATTATGGAACGGTATGACTTGAATTTTCAGAGTGCGTCCCAGGTCTGCCGCCGCAGTACTGTGTTCACCACCCATACCCCGGTGGCTGCCGGACATGACGAATTCGACAAACATCAGGTCCGCCCGTATGTTGCGCCTTATGCGGAAAAATTCGATATTTCCGTGGAAGAACTTCTGTCCTGGGGGGAGGTTCCCGGGGATGACAAAAACGGAAGATTTTCCATGTTCTGTTTCGGGGTTCAATTTTCCGGATACATCAACGGGGTCAGCCGGCTTCACGGGAAGGTGGCCCGGCGGATGTGGCAGGGATTGTGGCCCCGGCGTCAGAAAGAGGAAATCCCCATTTTTAATGTTACCAACGGGGTGCACATCAATTCCTATATTTCCCGCCACAAAAACGGACTTTTGGAGCGGTATCTGGCTGCGGACTGGATAGAACGGCAGTCGGAGCCGGCACTGGTATCGCGCATTGACAACATCGATGATGCCGACCTGTGGCATGTCCATGAAATGGACCGGTCCAACCTGATCCGAAAATGCCGGCAACTGCTGATGAGTCAGTATGAACGGCGCAATGCCGCCCGAACCCTGCTGGATGACGTGTCCGTCACCCTGGACCACCGGGTGCTGACCATCTGTTTTGCCAGGCGGTTCGCCACGTATAAACGAGCCGGTCTGCTGCTCAAAGACCCCCAGCGGCTGACCCGGTTGATCACCAGTACGGACCACCCGGTCCAGCTGGTGTTTGCCGGGAAAGCCCATCCCAATGACAACGAAGGCAAAGATTTGATCAGGCGGATTGTTGAATTCGCACGGCAGCCGGCGGTCCGGCACCGGATCGTTTTTCTGGAAAACTATGATATCAATATCGCCCGGTATATGGTCCAGGGATGTGATGTGTGGCTCAATACCCCGAGACGTCCTTATGAGGCCTGCGGCACATCCGGGATGAAGGCGGCTGCCAACGGAGGGCTTAATTTATCCATTCTGGACGGCTGGTGGTGTGAGGGGTATGATGATACCCGGGGCTGGCGGATCGGTAACGGCACGGATTATGACGATCCCGGGTATCAGGATGAAGTGGAAAGTCAGTCCTTGTTCAATGTGCTGGAAAATGATGTAATTCCGGTATTTTATGATCGAATCCGGGGTAATCCGCCCCAAAAATGGGTCCGGATGATGAAAGCGGCCATGAAGATGGCCATTACGGATTTTTCCAGTGACCGGATGGTGAGAGAGTACACGTCCCGGTTTTATATTCCTTCCGTCGGAAATTTACGGGACCTGACTCAGGATTCAGGCAGAAAAGCCAAGGATCTGGCCCTGACACAATCCCGGCTCAATGCCCTGTGGTCCCATATCCGGGTGTCAAAGCCCCGAATAAAACCGGCAGAGGATTTTGCCGTAGGCGATACGTTCAGTGTGGTGCTTGAGGTGTTTTTAGGGGAACTGAGCCCGGATGAAGTGGAGGTTCAGATTTACCACGGCAGGCTTCTGGGAACCGGGGAGCTGGAGAAGAGCCGGGCGGAAACCATGAAACTGCAGAGCACCATTGCCCCGGGGACGCATCTATACGGGTGTCGGGTGGTGTGCTCAGATTCCGGCCGCTTCGGATATACGGCCCGGGTGATTCCCAGAGGCGATGACGTGCTTCGCAATATTCCGGGCCTGATTACCTGGGCGATGCCGGATGAGTGATCCGGGTCTTTTTTATAACCAATTCCACAGGGGGCGGTAAATGGCACAAAAACCCCGAATTCTGATTGTGACGCCGGAAGTTTCCTATCTGCCGGAGGATATGGGAACCCGGTCCAACTATTCCGCCAAGGCCGGTGGGCTGGCGGATGTGTCTGCGGCCCTGATTTCCGCTTTGTTCGACCTGGGGTGCGATGTGCATGTGGCGCTGCCGGATTACCGGTCCATCTTTGACGGGGCCACCACCAAGACCCACAGCCGGGAACTGGCCAAGATCCGTAAACGCCTGGATGAAGAGCGGATCCATCTGGCGGCGGACCGGGCGTTTTATTATCTGAACAATGTGTATTCCGGATATTCCGATATGGATCTGAAAGTATCCCTGGCGTTCCAGCGGGAGGTGATCAACAACATCATTCCCCGGGTGGAGCCGGACATTATCCACTGCAATGACTGGATGACCGGCCTGATTCCGGCCATGTCCCGGAAAATGGAGATCCCCTGCCTGTTCACCATTCACAATATCCATACCATGACTTCCACCCTGGCGGAGATCGAGGACCGGGGCATTGATGCGGCCTCGTTCTGGCAGTGGCTGTACTTTAAAAAACCGCCGGAAAACTATGAAGAGAGCCGGGGATGGAACCGGGTGGATTTTCTCTCTTCCGGGGTGTTTGCGGCCCATTACGTGAATACGGTAAGCCCCACTTTTTTAAAAGAGATCGTGGAGGACCGTCATCCGTTTGTGGAACCCTGCCTGAAAAACGAGCTGTCCGGTAAATATCATGCCGGATGCGCCACCGGCATTCTCAACGCGCCGGAGCCGGAATTCAACCCGGCCGTGGATGATCTGATCCGATACAATTATGGACCTAAAAACCACAAACAGTTCAAGGCGGCCAACAAAACCTATCTGCAAAAAATTCTGGATCTGGAGGAAAACGAACACGCCCCTTTGTTTTTCTGGCCTTCCCGGCTGGATCCCGTGCAGAAAGGCTGCCAGCTGCTGGCCGACATCATGTATCAGATGGTGGACCGGTACTGGGATCAGGGGCTGCAGATCGTATCCGTGGCATCCGGGGCCTATGAAAAATATTTTCATGAAATCGTCCGGTTCCATGGGATCGGCCGGCGTGTCAGCATTTGCGGATTCAACGAGGGATTGTCCCATCAGGCCTTTGCCGCGGCTGATTTCGTGCTCATGCCTTCGGCGTTCGAACCCTGCGGCCTGCCCCAGATGATCGGCGGAATCTATGGCTCCCTGCCCATCGTGTTTGACACCGGCGGGTTGCATGATACCGTGACGCAGCTGGATCCTTCGGCAGATACAGGCAACGGATTTTTGTTCAATGTCCATGATGCCCAGGGGCTTTCCTGGGCCATGCACCGGGCTATGGATTTTTACATGTTGGATGAACAGATCAGGGAACAGCAGATCCACCGGATCATGATCGACAGCGTGCTGGGGTTCAACCATTCCCGGTGTGCCGAAGCGTATATCAATCTGTATGAAAAAATGCTCCAGAGGCCCTTCCTTGTCTGATCCCGGAATATTCAATGATCCGGGCCTGTCGGCATATGCTGACACCATCCGGTTTCGGTACGGGGCTGCACAGGATCTGGAAAAAACGATCCGGGCCGAACATGACGGGTCCCTGACCGGGTTTGCCGATTATCATTTGCAATTCGGCCTGCATTTTGATTCTTCCCGGCAGCAGTGGGTGTTCACGGAATGGGCACCTTACGCCACAGACATGTTTATCCTGTGTGACAGAAACCACTGGCAGTGTGTGCCAGAATTTCAGGTTTCCAAAATTAATGACGTCGTGTTTGAAGCCCGGTTCGATGCCGATCAATTTTCCCACCAGGACCTGTTCCGCCTGAAAGTGATCTGGCCTGGAGGGCAGGGGGACCGGATTCCCACGGCAGCCCGGCGGGTGGTCCAGGACCCCTGCACCCTGATTTTCAACGCCCAGGTGTGGGACCCGCCGGACCCCTATGTGTGGCAGGCCCCGACCCCGGGAATCCCCTCCGGCCCGGCCCTGATTTACGAGGCCCATCCCGGTATGGCTTTGGAAGCCGAGCGCGTCGGCACCTGGACCGAGTTTCAGCACTATATCCTGCCCAAGATCATTGATGCCGGATACAACACCATCCAGTTGATGGCCGTGCAGGAGCATCCTTATTACGGATCTTTCGGATATCATGTGTCTTCGTTTTTTGCCCCGTCCTCCCGGTTCGGCACACCCGAAGATCTTAAAGCGCTCATTGATGCGGCCCACACAAACGGGATCCGGGTGCTCATGGATATCATCCATTCCCACTGCGTGAAAAATGAGGTGGAAGGACTGTCCCGGTTTGACGGGACCTTGTACCAGTTTTTCCATGACGGTCCCAAAGGCATGCACCGGTTATGGGATTCCCGGTGCTTTGACTATGGAAAACCCATGGTGAGAAAATTTTTGCTGTCCAACCTGCGGTACTGGATTGAAGAATTTCATGTGGACGGGTTCCGGTTTGACGGGGTGACTTCCATGGTATTTACCGACCACGGCCTGGACCGGGCGTTTGTCAGTTATGACGATTATTTCGGCCCGGATGTGGATTTGGATGCCTTGAATTATCTGTACACTGCCAACCGGCTGGTGCATGAGTGCCGGTCTGATGCGGTGACCATCGCCGAGGATGTGAGCGGCTATCCCGGGCTGGCGGCCGGAATCGATGCCGGCGGATACGGGTTTGACTTCCGGTTTGCCATGGGAATCGCTGATTTCTGGATTAAGATGGTCAAGGAAACCCGGGACGAGGAGTGGCCTCTGGGATTTTTGTGGCATGAACTCACCAACCACCGGCCCGAGGAAGCCACCATCTCCTATGCTGAATGCCATGATCAGGCCCTGGTGGGAGATCAGACGCTGATGATGCGCCTGATGGGTCCCCGGATCTACACGGATATGCATAAAGACCATGCCGGCATTGAGACCTTCCGGGCTGTG
The DNA here is from genome assembly GCF_000421285.1 of Desulfotignum balticum DSM 7044. Lineage (GTDB taxonomy): Bacteria > Desulfobacterota > Desulfobacteria > Desulfobacterales > Desulfobacteraceae > Desulfotignum > Desulfotignum balticum. Next base: position 4,534,471 of record NZ_ATWO01000001.1, on the reverse strand, counting down.
GCCCTGCACAAGATGATCCGCCTTGTCACTTTAGCCACGGCCAATGCGGGATATCTCAATTTCATGGGCAATGAGTTCGGCCATCCCGAATGGGTGGATTTTCCGTCTCAGCAGAACCATTTTTCATTCAAATACGCCCGGCGCCAGTGGTCATTGAAATATGACCCGGAACTTTTTTACAATCATTTATATCAGTTCGACCGGCAGATGATCTGCCTGGCCCGGGAAACCGGGTTGTTTGAATCCGGGCATCCGAATCTTTATTATATTCATGAAAATCACAAGATCATCGCCTTTGCCAGAAAAGACCTGTTTTTTGTTTTCAACTTCCATCCGTCCCATTCTTTTTCCGACTATCAGGTGGATGCACCGCCGGGCAGATACCGGTTGATTCTGGACACGGACCCGGCCCGGTTCGGGGGCCATGACCGGGTGGTACCGAACCAGATTTTTTTTAGTGTTTCAGAGCCTTTCACGTCTTCCGGGCAGGGCCGATTATCCCTGTACCTGCCCTCCCGCACGGCCTTGGTGCTCAAACAGATGCTCTGACCCCCGCCCTTTTTTTATCACCAGAGATCTTTTTCCCGGATCTGGCCCCGAATTCCCCAGATTTCATCGGCATAGGCTTTGATGGTACGGTCGCTGGAGAAAAATCCGGTGCGGGCGGTATTCATCAGGGCCCGGGCACTCCATTTTTCAGGCTGTTGATAATCTTTGGCAATGGCTTGGTGGGCTGCGACATAGGGGCTGAAATCGGCAAAATTCAGGTATGAATCTCCCGGAGACATGAGAATGTTGTACAGGGAACGGAAAATACCCGGTTCCGACGGGCTGAACCGGTCGGACCGCAGCGCGTATATGACCCGTTTAAGCCGGTCGTCTTTTTCAAGATATTCCTTGGGCTGGTAGTTGGGCCTCAATGCCGCCACTTCATCCACGTCCAGACCGAAAATATACAGGTTTTCTTTACCCACCTGCTCAAGAATTTCAATATTGGCTCCGTCCAGGGTGCCGATGGTCAAGGCCCCGTTCATGGCGAATTTCATGTTCCCGGTACCGGACGCCTCCATGCCGGCCGTGGAGATCTGTTCGCTGACATCGGCTGCCGGTATAAGTCGTTCGGCCAGAGAAACCCGGTAGTCCGGCAGAAATATCACCTTGAGCTGCCGGTTCACGGCCGGATCCGTGTTCACGGCATGTGCCACATTGTGGATCAGTTTGATGATCAGTTTGGCCGTATGATAACCTGGGGCGGCTTTGCCTGAAAAAATAAACGTCCGGGGAGGGCCGATATCTTTTTTGTCTTCTTTCACCGTCAGGTATAAATGAATGATATGCAGGATGTTGAGCAGCTGGCGTTTGTACTCATGGATCCGTTTGGCCTGAACATCAAAAATTGACAATGGATCTACGGTTTCAGACACGGTGTGCTGGATGTAATCTGCCAGTGCCTGTTTATTGGCCTGCTTCACGGCCCGGTACCGTTCCAGGAACCCGGGATCGTTCTGAAATGCCTCCAGTTCCCAGATCAAATCCAGGTCAGCGATCCAGCGCCTGCCGATGGCATCGGTGATCAGTTTTGCCAGTTCCGGGTTGCACGCCACGATCCACCGCCGGGGGGTGACCCCGTTGGTCTTGTTATTGAATTTCTCCGGCCACATGGAATAAAATTCCGGAACCAGCTGTTTTTTGACCAGATCAGAATGGATTTTCGCCACCCCGTTCACGGAATGGCTCCCGATGATGGCCAGATTGGCCATGCGCACCTTTTGTTCATCTCCTTCCTGAATGATGGACATTTTAGCGATCATTTCATGATTGTCCTGGCCGAACCGTTCCTTGACCCGGGCGATGAACCGCTGGTTGATTTCAAAAATGATCTGAAGGTGCCGGGGAACCACCTTGTTTAAAATATAGACTGACCAGGTTTCCAGGGCTTCGGGTAAAAGGGTATGGTTGGTGAATGCCAGAGTTTTGACCGTCACATCCCAGGCGGTTTCCCATACCAGTTTTTTTTCATCCACCAGTATGCGCATCAACTCTGCGACCGCTAAAGCCGGATGGGTGTCGTTGAGCTGGATGGCCACATGGTCATGGAACGTCTCAAAATCGCTGTGCTGTTTTTCAAATTTACGGATAATGTCACGGATGGCACAGGCCACCAGAAAATATTCCTGGATGAACCGCAATTCTTTGCCCGTTTCCTTGGAGTCGGATGGATACAGGATTTTGGTGACACTTTCCGATTGGATTTTCCGGCTGACCGCCTTGATATAATCCCCGTCATTGAAAATATCGATGTCAAAATCCTTGGATGCGGCAGCGGAAAAAAGCCGGAGCCGGTTTACCGTGCGCCCCCGGTGTCCGGCGATCATGATGTCGTGGGGGCGGCCCACAAACAGTTTTTTGCGGGTCCACATCGGCTTGTAATGCCCGTTTTTATCCTGGCGCTCTTCAATTTTGCCGTAAATGGGCAGCACATATTTTTCTTCCGAACGCCGGATCAGCCAGGGCGAAGACCGGTTGGGCCAGTAATCCGGCCGTTCCTGCTGATATCCGTTGACTATGGTCTGGCGGAACAGCCCATAGTCATAGTTGATGCCATATCCATACCCCGGCATATCCAGGCTGGCCATGGAATCCAGAAAACAGGCGGCCAGCCGTCCCAGGCCCCCATTGCCCAGGGCCGGGTCCTGCTCTTCTTCCACCAGGGTTTCCAGATCAATGCCCTGCTTTTTCAGAAACCGGGCACAGGGATCGAAAATGCCCAGATTCAGCAGGTTGTTGGACAAAAGTCGGCCGATGAGAAATTCCATGGACAGGTAATACACCTGTTTGGCCTTGTTTTTTTCATAGCGTTTCCGGGTATCGAAATGAATATCCATCAGATATTTGCCCACGGCATAGCACACGGCATTGAGCTGGTCATTTTTTGTGGCTTCGTCCAGGGGTTTGCCCAATACATATTTCACATATTGTTGAAACGATACTTCAAAACTGGTGAAGTCAAAATACGCCATAACTGTCTCCCTTCTGGCGGGGGGGATAAAAATCAAAAACCTGCCGAACCCCGGATGCTGGCAGGTAAATACCCGGATCAGGCATCAGAGGCCAGGGTTTTAAGGACATCTTCCTTGCCGATGATGCCCACCAGTTTTTTATTTTCCAACACGGGGATGGTATGAAAATGTTTTTCCACCATGAGGCTGGCGATTTCACTGAGCGGCGTGTCCGCGGTCACCGTCACCACATCCTTGATCATGGCCTGGGCCACGGTGGCGGCAGCTATTTTCTGGAATTCGTCATCCAATTTTTTTGACGAAAACAACGGAAAAATGGAATCCAGGATAGTAAAAATGGGGGGGATGGGCACCTCTTTTTGTTGAAAGATCAGATCACTCTGACACAGGATACCGACCAGCTCTTCCCGGTCATTGACCACGGGCACGCCGTTGATGTGGTTGTTAAGCAGTATTTTTACGGCACTGGCAATATCGGTATCCGGGGTGACACTGATGATGCTGGTTTGCATAATATCGCGGGCTTTGATCATGAACATCTCCTTTTCAGACGATAACGGCGGTATAAACAGTTGATACTTATTATACAGTAATCTTTGATTCACAACAAGCACAGAAAATTGCCGGAAAAATTTGACTTTGCTGGGATTGGTGGCCATTATCTGTTAAGATGAATGCGGTGTTTCAATCAACCCTCATACAAGGAGGACTTATGCAGCTTGCCATAAATTTTAAGCAGATGGAATCCTCAGACGCCCTGAAATCTTATGCCCAGGAAAAACTGGATAAACTGGATAAAATGCTGGATGCCCCGGGGGAGGCAAATCTGGTGTTATCGATTGAAAAAATTCGTCATATAGCGGAAGTGAATCTGGTCAGTGATAAACTCAGAATCAATGCCAAAGAAGAAGCGGAAACCATGTATTCCGCCCTTGACGGTCTGGCGGACAAAGTGCAGATCCAGATCAAAAAGAACAAGGAAAAAGCCAGACGTCATCTGGCCGGTGACAAGCAGACCATCAAAACCACGCCCGAACTGGAATCTTTGGAAAAATAAGTATAAAAAATCTTTGCCGCAGTCTTTTTTTGCGGCCTTAAAAACAGACCTATAACCGCCGGGGCACGAAACCTTGAACCGCCCCGGCGGTTATTTTTTTTGGGGATCCGCATCCGGGGTTCCGGAGATATCCACAATTTTCCCGTTCAGATAGTCTTTGGTCCGGTACCGGGAGATCTGCATCATTTTTTTAGTGATACCGGCCATCCTTTCCAGCTGGTCCTGGATTTTTTTGATTCTGGGATAATTGGGATCATCTTCAGACATATTCAGCATCATCAGTTCAAAATAACCGGATATGCTCATCAGCGGCTGATTCATTTCATGGCATACCGCACCCGAGACCTCCAGCACACCCTGGAGCCGGTCTTTTTCCCTGCGAATGATGTCCGCTTCTTTTCTTTGGGTGATGTCGGTCAACACGGAAATCTTTTTATCTGCCGTATAGGAAGACCTGAATTCAATGTCTTTGATTTGCCCGTCCCTGCACATGATTCTAAATTCACGGATATGGACCGGTCCTTCGATGGGCGTATCGTTTTTCCAGGCATCAAGCACCAGCTTTCGATACGCCGGATCCGGATACGCTTTTTGAAACCACGCGTGTTTGTCCGGAATATCTGCCAGGGTATATCCGGTTATTTTGGTGAAATACGGGTTGACGTAAAGGTATTTATCATCCCTGTCAATCAGGGTGATCCCGTGGGGGGTGCTTTCCAGGATCAGAGCAAGGGTCTGTTTTTCTTTTTGAGCGGTACGCTCAGCGGTTATTTTTTTGTTGCGGATACGAATGGTCTGCCAGGTGATGTAGATGGACAAGGCAAATATCACCAAAAAAACGGCCATGAACACTTGGTTTATTTTGTTAACCAAAAGACGGATCTCTTTTTGTACATCCTCGACATATAGGCCGGTTCCCACAATCCATCCCCAGGGATCGAACAGTTTGACGTAGGAAATTTTCGGAACGATTTTATGGGGCGCATCTTTCCACTGCCAGTAGTAATTGACGTACCCTTCTTCCTGGTTCAAGGCGGTTTTTACCATGTCGATAAAAGGGAAGTTGTTTTGTTCATCAGAAAGTGAGGACAGGTCCCGGCCTTCCATATCCGGGCGGTACGGGTGCATGATCATGAACGGATGCCGGTCGATAATCCAGAAATAATCTTTGGCCTCAGCGCCGTACCGCAGGTATCGTATCCGCTCTTTGGCTCTGGATTTGGCCTGGGTTACTGTCAACTCACCGGATAAAACCCTTTCGTGGTATTCAGACAAAAGACTGACGGCATTTTGTGTCAGGGACTGGATCAACTCTTTTTTCTGATCGGTCAGACTGTTTTTAAAAGAAGGAATAAAAATCAGACAGACGCTCAGGATAAATATCCCGAACACCGCCCAGATGGGAACGATAATAGTGAAGGTTTCTTTGAATAAATCAGATTTCAGGCATTTTTTTAAAATCTGGATCATGTGCATTCAAATGATCGCTTTAAATGGAGACACGCGCCTGCCGGGCACGGTTCCGATATATTTCCCGGCAAACGCGTGATGAATTATGCCTTGATTTTTTTCAAAAACCCGGTCAACTGGGCGATGTGCATTTTTTCTTCCTTGATGATATGATCCAGCTTGTCATGTCCGTATTTGGCAGGGACCAGGTCCTTGAGTCCCAGGTAGAATAAAATGGATTCTTTTTCCAGGCCGATGGCTGTGGTGATGATCTCTTCAATGGGTTCTTCACCGGTGAAAGCATCGACAATATCCGGGTCTCCTTCACCGCCGTGATTGTCTGCCATGGCTTTCAGATACATGGACAGTTCATCGGCCGGATCAAACACGGTTTCTTGTTTTTCCCCCTCGGAAACCTCTTTTTGCATGGATTCAAAAATCACTTTGTGCTTGTCTTCCATGCGGGCCAGTTTTTCCAGAAACGCCTTGTTGTCCGGCTCTTTTTGCAGTTCGGCGGCTTTTCTGTAAAAATTGGCGCCGTTGGCTTCGATCTGGATTGCCATTTCAAATACTTCGTTCACATTAAAATCATATGCCATGAATTATCTCCTTAAATGTTGGGTCCATCATGCGGCTTTGATTCCATAAAATACTTTCCATTCACATGTCAAGGGAAATCAAGGGATGAAAAATTTTGTTGAATGTGCCCTTGACCAAAGCCCAAAAAAAGGGTATCAGATATGCGTACAAAATAAAATGATTGCCAAAGGGCGGTTAACTCAGCGGGAGAGTGCTACCTTCACACGGTAGAAGTCACAAGTTCAATCCTTGTACCGCCCACCATTTTTTATTTCTTACGTATCATCCCTGCCATTGCCAGAAAAAATCCAATCCAACCGGTCTTGTTTTTCGTTGATCCGGGTGAATGTAAAAAAAAAGTTTAAACTTGTGTCATGATGCAATAAGATGCGTAAAAATCCATGGGAGATTTATCATGTGCGGCAGATGGTTAATATTTGTCTGGGTGTGGATATTATTGGCAGGAATATCGGGAATACCGATTCGTACGGCCATCGCCGGAGAAATGCCGCTATTCCGTATCGGTACGGGTGGGTTGATGGGGGTTTATTATCCCATCGGCCGGGCACTGGCCATTGGATTTTCATCCACCTGGACCGCCGATGGCCGGGTGGCCGTTGCCCAGACCTCAGGAGGATCCGTGGCCAATGTGCGGGCTTTGGCCAAAAAAGAGATCGAAGCCGCCCTGATTCAGGCGGATGTGGCTTTCCGTGCCCTGAATGGGACAGGGTCTTTTTCAGGAGAAAAAATACCCTCTTTGCAGGCCATCGCCAGCCTGTACCCGGAACGGTTGCAAATGATGGTCCGAAAAGATGCCGGCATTCACGGTGTCAGAGACCTGAAAAATAAAACCATGTCTCTGGATGAGTCAGGATCCGGCACACTGGCTGTCATGCGCATTGTCCTTGACGCGTATGGATTAACGGAAACAGATCTTGACCCCGTGTATCTCAAACCGGAATTTACCATTGAAAGCCTGGCGCAACGTCGACTTGACGGGATTTCTCTCATGTCAGGAACGCCCGCCCCGGCCATTGCGCAAATCATGAGTCCGCAATTTTCTCTGGTCCCCGTGGATCCGGAAATTGCCGCAACCATTCATCAGCGCCATCCTTATCTTCTGCCGGGAGTGATTCCGGCGGACACTTACCCGGGCGTCCCTGAGATTCCGACGCTGGAAGTTTATGCCCTGCTGGTGGTTCGGGAAGATGTCGATGAAGCCCTGGTGTATGAATTGACCAAAACGCTCTGGAATGCTGAAACCCAGCGGCTGCTCCGGGCGGCCCATCCTCTGGGCCATGCCATTACCATGCAATCTTCTCTGTATGGCCTCACACTGGCCCTTCATCCCGGGGCCGTTCAATTCTACCGTCAGCACCACGCATTGCCGGAAGGGGATGCCATACCATGAGGCTTCCTTTTCGAAGCGCAGCATCCATCGGCTGGATCACTGTCATTATCGTTTTGATAATGGTATTGTCCGCCGGATTTTATACCCGGATGACCCTGCGGTCTGTGGAACGGATCCTGCCGACCATTCTGCTGGACCAGCTCCAGGCGTTGAGCCGGGTTTCAGAAGAACTCAGTGAGGTGATCATTCAATCCGCTTTGATCCAGAAGGATCCGGCCCCGGAAACGGTTGCCGGTCTGGTCCGCCAGGTGGATGAGGTGTACACATCCCTGGTGGCATTGCGTAACACCTATGTGTTTGATAACCTTTTACAGGCCTCCACGTTTCATGATGCCGTGGCACCTGCTCTGGTGGATGTCAGACAATGGCTGACGCTGGGTGTGTCCGGTCATCCCCCGCACAGTGACTTGTCCCTGAACATTGTCTATTCCCGGCTGCGCTTTGCCCAGGCCAAGGCATGGAACATCCGCAATGATTCCCATGCCTCCGCCCAGATCATTCTTGACCGGCAGCGGGAACGCCTGGAAAAATTTTTAACGGGTGTCAATATTTTCATGTGGCTGAGCGGTCTTGTTTTTTTGCTGGTTCTGATGTTGATGTTCCGCCACCGCAAGTTGCTGAAAAGTGAAGCCGCTGCCCAGTCCGAGCGCCGGCAGGCGGAAAAGAGTCTGTGCCACAGCGAAGAGCGCGCCGTGAGACAGCGAAAAGCCATTGCCGATCTGGCGCTGGACCCTGTGGTTCATTCAGAAGACAAAGAAGCGGCGTTTGCCCGGCTTGTGGAAACGGCCTGCAAAACCATTCATGTGTCCCGGGCCAATGTCTGGCAGTTTTCCAACGACGACACCGTGCTGGAATGTGTGGCGTTTTTCGGTGTTGATCCCGATGGGAACACACCGGGAATGCAGATCAAGACAGCCGATTTTCCCCGTTATTTTGAACGGTTTCAAAAAGAGGGGCGAATATTTGTCGACGATGCGTTAAAAGATGAGCGCATGCGTGAATTCGTGGATTTTTATCTCGTTCCCATGGGAATCACTTCCACTTTGGATGCCGGTATTATTTCCCAGGGGAAGCTGGTCGGGATTTTTACCATGGCCCACACAGGTGAAAAACGGACATGGCATCCGGACGAGGAAGCTTTTGCCGGCACCCTGGCCGGTATGGCGGCCCAGGTCATCTTCAATGCCGAGCACCGCCGCCTGACCTCCCAGCTCAGGCAGGCTCAGAAAATGGAGTCCGTGGGCCGGCTGGCCGGCGGTGTGGCCCATGATTTCAATAACATGCTGGGGGTGATTCTGGGGCATGTGGAATTGGCAATGGGACGGATCGGTTCTATGGGGCCGGTACACAATGACCTGGAACGAATCCGGGAATCCGCCATGCGTTCCGCGGATCTGACCAAACAACTACTGACATTTGCCAGAAAGCAGATCATCTCCCCCCGGGTCCTGGATCTGAACGACACTGTGGACAGCATGCTCAGTATGTTACGTCGATTGATCGGTGAGAATATCCGTCTGATCTGGCAGCCGGGCAAAGAGCTGTGGCCCGTTAAAATGGATCCCTCCCAGATCGATCAGATCCTGGCCAACCTGTGTGTAAATGCCAGAGATGCCATCAGCGGTGTGGGCACCATCACCATTCAAACGGATAGAAAAACGTTGGATCAAATGTATTGCGACCATCACTCCGGTGCTGTTCCGGGAGAGTATGTCCTGCTGTCAGTGGGTGATGACGGGGCCGGCATGGACAAAGCGGTCTTAAAAAATCTGTTCGAGCCTTTTTTTACCACCAAGGATATCGGTAAAGGCACGGGCCTTGGCCTTGCAACGGTCTACGGGATTGTCAAACAGAACAACGGCTATATCAATGTATACAGTGAGCCGGGTCTTGGGTCTGTTTTCAGAATATATCTGCCCCGGCATATCATCACGGACCCGGATTTATTGTCTGATGTTCATGAAGCCGATCCCATACTGCCGGCCGGTAATGAAACCATTTTGCTGGTGGAAGATGAACCGGCCATACTGGAAGTGACCGGGCTGATGCTTCAAAGCCTGGGATATACGGTTTTATCGGCGGACACCCCGAAAAAAGCCATCACTCTGGCGAAAACCCATGATAAAAAGATTCACCTGCTTTTGACGGATGTGGTGATGCCGGAAATGAACGGCAAGGATCTGGCCGGCTACCTTTCAACATTACATCCGGATCTCAAGTGTGTGTTCATGTCCGGATATACGGCAGATGTCATTGCCCATCACGAGGTGGGCCACAAAGGGGTTCAGTTTATTCAGAAACCGTTTTCAAAAAATGAACTGGCAACCCGGGTCAGAACCGCCCTGGACAGGTAAAAATGATATTGGGTTGGTCTTGCCGACAAATTGCCCCGATAAACTGAAAAACAACGGTAATCAGCCGAATCAGAGTTGAGATGACTTTGGTGAATCCACAAGACCCTCTCCATATTGACTGTGCCGGGCAATATGGTGGTTCACCTTGTTTCGGGATGTATTGGCATAGCAATAGACACAGAAATGCGGGCAGGTATCGTACATCCCGATATCTTTGCTGGAGATGCAGCCGCAGGCTTTGCGCTGGCCCTTGTCCTTGAGATCGACTTTTTTGGAGGTGGCAAACATTTCCAGTTGCCGGACAGTGTCCGGATCGGTTTCACCATAATCCACAAACCGCATCAATTTCTGATCATGGGAGAATACCCTGCGAATCAGATCATCATCGATGCATTTGTTTTTGACAATGCCGTAATCCGTTTTCAGGTCCATGGATTCTCCGCAGGTGGCCACGGTGATATCCCAGCCCTGTTTGTACCAGCGTGTTTTCAATTGTTCAAGTCCCCGGGCGATCTGTCGGATCTGCGATTCTGACGGCTCAGCAGAAAACACGGAAGCCCTGTCAAAACAATCCAGTTCCCGAATCAGGCTGTTCTGAACCTTTTGATATGCGGCAACATCCACGAAACTGACCACCAGTTTATCAGTTTTATGCATCAACCGGCTGCCGATGGATGCGATTTTTTCCAGCAGATGTTCCACAGACAGCCCGGGGGTGACGATCAAGGGATCGAACCGCCAGATCACACGGTGTCTGCCGATTTTGTCGGACAGTTCCCTGAATGTGTGGATCCGCTCTTGCAGCGGCGGCAGACGGGGTTCCAGTTTTTCGGACTCATAATCGTTGAGCGTAAACTGAAAATAATAATTGGTATCTCTTTTTTCAAATTCATCCAGACGGGGCATCAGGGGCCTGGGGTTTTTGGTCCAGAACACAAACAGGCGGGCCGCTTCAAAGGAAATATAACCGGGCTTCCGGTTGAACGGGTTGACCCACACGGCATATCCGGCTTCAAGCCGGTGAATCAGCCAGTCAGAGTAAAATGCGGGAATATCCGTGGCCCGGCTGGCGGAAATAATGACCGGTGCCCGGGCCGGGACCCTTTTTTGATCTGCCCGAATCACGGTTGTTTTTTTCCATTGCAGGACTTTTGCACGACTCAATCGATTTCGCTGCGCCGGACTTGCCATCTTGACGGCTGTTTTGCTTTTTTTTTCATCATAATTTTTTCAAAGCCGGTCAGGTCGGTGCAGGACCTGAAAAACAGACAGGAGCTGCCCCTTGGGACAGCTCCTGTTGGTTTGTTTACTTTGTCCCGGCCGCTTTGTCAATGGGCCGGCCGGGCACTGTTCCGGATCAGCAACAGCAGCAGCTGGAGTAACAGCCGCAGGGGTCAACGACCTGGCATCCACAGGCATCAACGATTGCAAAGCACCCGCATTCGTCCGTCATGGTGCGTTCGCGGGAATCTTTCCTCTCGTTACCTGATTTGTCTTTTTTTTCGGATTTATGTTTGTCTTTCATGACACATCCTCCTGCTCTCCCGGATCATTTCCCGTAATACCGGAAAGATGCCGGAAAGCTATTCTTACGCGGACCGTCCTGAATCGGCGATCCGCAGGGTTTGTTCTTAATAAAGCCACTTTCCGGACGTCCCTGATGCACAGGGGATGAGCGATCCGGTCAGTATCGGCTTTACATCAAAAAGTATAATCATGGAATAGAAAAATGCCAGCTTTCGGCATGGGAAAAATTTGCCGGAACCCAGGGCCCAACCAGCCGAAAGCGATACGGGCCAATATCTGAAAAACATGCTTTCTGCCGGGTCAGATGACAAGACCGCTCAATTGGGTGGCGGCGAAGCATTGAAAAAGGTGTCGTGCAGTGCCTGAATGGTGGGATCCAGGCTGTCTTCATGCACCAGAAAATACATGGCCGCATCCGAGGCCCCGAAAGAGATCATTTCAATGTTGACATCTGCTCTGGAAACCGCAGTAAAACATCGGGCCGCAATGCCCCGGCTCAGGTGCAGCCCTTCTCCCACAATACTGACCAGAGCCACCCGGGTTCTGCAGGCCGATTCCCGGAAAGGCCGCGGGTGAATGGCCCGGATACAGTCATGGGCGGTTTGGGCGTCGTTTTTGGAAACCAGCAGGCTGATACAGGTCTGGGAGGTTACCACGGATTTGATGTTGATGCCGCTGTCGGAAACAGCCCCCGTGATCAGGGAAAGAATGCCCTGCCGGACCCCCACGCCCGAGGCATGGATTTTTAAAATAGCGACATCGCTTGTGTAGGAAACACTTTTGATAATGGTGTCGGCTTCTCTGGCCTGGCGGGTGATCCGGCTGCCCCGGGCATCCGGGTCATAGGTGTTTTTGATGGCAATGTCAATACCTGCCTGCCGTACCGGCTCCACCGTGCGGGGATGCAGAATTCCGGCACCCGTATAGGCCAGTTCCGCAGCTTCCTCATAGGTCAGTTCAGGAATCAGCCGGCATTGGGGAATATTGTCCGGGTCCGCCGTCATGAATCCCGGGGTGTCTTTCCAGATTTCCAGAATATCGGCCGTGACTCCGGCAGCGACCACGGCTGCGGAATAATCAGACCCGCCTCTGCCGAATGTGGTGATTTCTCCGGAGTCACTGACACCATAGAATCCGGGAACAAACAAAATTTTGTTTTCCGTGACCTGTCTGCCCAGGCGCAGGGACAGATTTTCCCGGGTGGGGGCCATCAGGGCCGTGGCATCCATGAATTTGCCGTCCGTGATGATGCCGGCCTCTTCCGGCAGGGCCACGCCGCTGTCAATTCCCCGGGATGCCATGGCCGCTGCCAGGATCATGGCGGACATCTTTTCCCCAAAGACACAGATTATATCCCGCATCCTCGGCGTGGCTTCCCGGGTGAAACTAATGCCGAAATAGTACCGTTCCAGTTTGCCGAGCAGTTTATCCAGTTTCTGAAGGGTCAGTTTTTTTTCTTCAGGCGGTTTCATCAGACAGTCAACAATGATCTGATGACGGTTTCTCAGGTCCCGGATTACCGCTTCAATGGTGTCTTCAGATGCCAGTGCCGCCTCAATGCCGGAAATCAGGGCGTTGGTAATTCCGTAAAACGCGGACACCACAAAGATATTTCCTTTTCCCCGGACTGCCGCCAGATCCAGAATAATGTTTGTCGTGGGCCCGTCTTTTAGGCATCCGCCGCCGATTTTAATGACTTTCATGCCAGAACCTCTGAGTTGACAATGTGCGGGACCCGGCCGGTTTTGTAGAATTCAATGATGTTTTGAGCCGCCAGAACAGACATCTGATCCCGGGCTTCCATGGTGCCGGAGCCTATGTGGGGCAGTACACACACATTTTCCATGGACAAAAGCGGGTTGTCTGGTGTCATGGGTTCCGGATTCGTGACATCCAGGCCGGCACCCCAGATCTGTTTTTGATTCAGGGCCTGGATCAGGTCGGGTTCATGGTGAATGGGACCTCTGGCCGTGTTGATGAACACGGCCGAGGGCTTCATTTTTTTAAAAGCCTGAGCATCGAAAATGTGTCGGGTCTCCGGCGTCAGAGCGCAGTGGACCGACAGGATATCGCTTTGTTTAAGCAGCCGGTCAAATGATACATACCGGGCGCCCAGTTGTTTTTCAGCCAAAGGACTAGGGGTGCGGTTGTGGTAGAGGATTGTCATGCCATAGGCGGATTTGCACCGTTCAGCCATTTTGACACCGATACGGCCGAGGCCTAAAATGCCCAGGGTTTTGCCCTTGAGTTCAAACCCCAGGTGGCCAGTGGGATTGAAATACCCCCACTCACCCGTGAGAATGGTTTTGTGCAGAAAAAAGAATTTCCGGGCCGCAGCGATCATCAGACCAAAGGCGATGTCGGCCGTGGCCTCGCTCATGGCATCCGGGGTGTAGCCTACGGGGATCCCTTTTCGGGTGGCTTCCGGAATATCGATGTTGTCGTATCCCACGGCAAACTGGGAAATGATTTCCAGATGGGAGCACCTGTCCAGAAACGGTTTGTCGATGCGGTCGGTGAGGGTGCACACCAGGGCGTGGTGATCTTTTGCCCGGGCTGACAGCTCGTCGGGTGTCATGGGCCGGTCCTTTTCCCAGAAGGTGAGTTGGAACAGTTCCTTTTTCAGCAGATCCATGCCGGCGGCCGGATATTTTCGGGTGATGAGTATTTTCTGTCCGTCAATCATGATAGGAATCAGATTAAGCAAGTATAAACCGGGTGTCAAGCCCGAAAAAGAAAAAAGGGACGTAGTTAACTTATCAACTTATCAATGTTGATTTCTTTTTCTTCAAGTATTCGGCGTCCCCGGGCGACTGCCTTGCTTACCGCCGCAGTGGAAATGCCGAAACGCCGGGCCAGGGATCGCATGGTTACTCTAATCTCGCGAACGGCAACGTAGCACACCAGGCTTCGTGCCTCTACCGTACGCTTGTAGCGCCCCGGCAGCCATACCTCCTTTACCGGCATGGCGAGAAGTTCCGCAACCTTTTCAGCAACGGTATCCACGGTTATTCCCCGTGCCTTCAAGGTGTGCCGCCGTTCAAACTCATCTTCCGCAGCGGTAAGCATTCGTTCAACAAAGTCGCTGTCGCCCAGAATGCGTTCATCACCGGTAGCACGCAGACCCGCTTCATGAAGATCTCTCACGGAAGTCCATCCGCCGTGGCTGCGAACAAGACCGCCGCCGGTCAAATCTGTCCGACAGCCCTGCTCGATCCCCTGGGCGATAAAGTCCCGGTATCTCATTCGCGCCTGTCCCTGCTGCTTACCGAAACAGGATAGAACCTCATCTACATGCTGCCAGGATTGCGTGGCCGTTCCCATGACAACGGCATGCCCTGAGAAGGGATACCTGTCAAGGCGATCCATGTCGTTCACCAGGCCGGCCCGTAGCGGGTTCAGATGAATATAGCGAACCAGCTCAAGAAAATAGGCATCCTCCTGGCAGAGGATTGACTTGTAGCGATTCTGAAACAGATGCCCCTGGCGACTATGACGCAGGTTGAAGCTGACCGCATGGCCCGTCATCAATCGTCGCATGACCCTGGAAAGGGGAGCAGCGCCGGTCCGCAGCAGCAGATGAAAATGGTTGGACAGCAGTGCCCAGGCGTAACAGGCCGTGCCCGTTTCTTCGAAAATGACGTCCAGCCGTTTCAGAAACGATTTTCGGTCCTTTTCATCCCTGAAGATCGCCGTTCCGTCAATACCTTTGGCGATAACGTGGTGAAGCGCCCCCGGCGCGTCTATGCGTGGCTGTCGCGGCATAATAAAGGAACGTTAGCAGAGAGATGGCGTAGTGTCAAGTTGATAAGTTAACTACGTCCCTTATCTTGATCTCATTTGACAAACCCGCAAAAATACATAATAATTTCATCTTTTTAAATCAGGGTGGAGGGTTTATTTGACAACCCTGATGGCAGATAATGATGATAGATAAACAGGACAGATATATAGTGGCATCCATCGGAATTGATGAGGATCAGGATATGCTGGCGGCCATACGGCACTGCATACCGGTGCTGGAGCAAATTGTTGAGCGGCCGGAACTTCTGGCAAAATTATCAGAGAATGACCGCGTTGCCCTGCTTTCTGCGGCAGGGAAAATTGCCCGGCCTGGTCCTGAAGAGATACGAAAACGGAAGAAGGACAAACAACAGCGTAAGCGCAGGGCCATTGTTGAAAAGGAAAAGCGGCTGAGGGCTGCCACCGGTATCCGCAAGGCCAGGGAAGCCACTGTGTTTACCGCGCCGCTGAAGATTTCAGGTCCTGTTTCGGTGACAAAAGAGACCGGGCAGACGCTGGAATCCCCCCGGAACTGCTATGTATGCAAGGCCGCGTTTAAACAGGTCCATCACTTCTACGATACCATGTGCCCGGAATGCGCGGAGTTCAACTATCAGAAACGCTTTCAGACCGCGTCCCTGAAGGGTCAGGTGGCATTGATCACGGGGTCCCGTCTTAAAATCGGATACCAGGCCACCCTGATGATGCTCAGGGCCGGGGCAAAGGTGATTGCCACGACCCGGTTTCCCAGGGATTCCGCCCTCCGGTTTTCAAAGGAGAATGATTTTTCCGACTGGGGCCACAGGCTTCAGATTTACGGTCTGGATCTGAGACATACCCCGAGTGTGGAGCTGTTCTGTGATTATATCAAGAATACGTATCAGCGGCTGGACATCCTGATCAATAATGCGGCCCAGACCGTCCGCCGGCCCCCTGGATTTTACGCGCATCTCATGGAAAATGAGACCAGGGACACGGAACTGCTGCCTGAGGATGCTCAGACCCTTCTGGGGCAGTATGGCAAATGCATCTCCCGGCTGACGTCCGGCCGGCCGGAAAATATCGGGGAGGAAAAGGCCCTGCCCGTGACCTGGAACGGATCGGCACCGGGGATAGGGCTGCGCATGTCGGCACAATTGTCCCAGATTCCCTATTCCTATGACCATTCTCTGGATGTGCCCGAGGTGTTCCCTGCAGGCAAACTGGATGCAGACCGCCAGCAGGTGGATCTGCGCAAGACCAACTCCTGGCGGTTGCGGCTGGGAGAAATCCAGACATCTGAAATGCTGGAGATCCAGCTGGTCAACTCCGTGGCACCCTTTGTGCTGTGCAACCGCCTGGCAGAGCTGATGAAGCAGGACAACACAGGGCAGAAGCATATTGTGAATGTCTCGGCAATGGAGGGCAAGTTCCTGAGGTTTAAGAAGGGCAGCCGCCATCCCCACACCAACATGGCCAAGGCCTCCTTGAACATGCTCACCCATACGGCGGCCAGTGACCTGGCCAGGTACGGCATTTACATGAATGCCGTGGATACGGGCTGGGTAACGGATGAGGATCCGGCGGTCCTGGCAAAACAAAAAATAGCTGATCATGATTTCCAGCCCCCGCTGGATATTGTGGACGGGGCAGCCAGGATCTGCGACCCGTTTTTCCACGGGATCATCACGGGAAAACACTGGTGCGGTAAATTTCTAAAAGATTATTTCCCCATTGACTGGTAGGAGGTACGTCTGAATGTGAAATGTTTTCGTCACGTATCGGTTCGTCATCCCCTTTTTTGCCCATCTGGGGCTCGCGACCGGAGCATGTTTTTTAAATCCAGCGTCTTACTTTGGATGAATACGATAAATATTCTGCTCCAAATTTTTGTAACAGATAGCTCTCTTCAGGTTTCACGGCTTTGAATAAAAAAAGAATATAGAGAACCGGCAATGTAAAGAGCACCCAGAGAGAAGCAGTCAAAATCGAAATTCCAAATAATAGAATCAATAATGACAGGTACAATGGATTTCGAGAAAAACGATATGGACCTTCCTGTACTATCTTAACCGTGGATTTTGCAGTGTCAAATGGGGTCTTGTTTTTGATTAGGACAACAAATCCGCTCAATGAGAAACCGATGGATATAAGTATAAATATACCACCGACAATAACCCGTGGGATTATTGAAATACTGACCAGATGAATGGGTGCAAGGTATTTGTAAAGTGTTACATTAATATCCCAAAAATCCGGTCAAAAATCCCAATTTGGAGTGCCTAAGTGAAAAAAAGCAAGGTATGGGAAAATGATAAGATTAATTGATGAATTTGAGCAGGTTGAAACCAAACAGCAGGAACCGCTGCATGCCTTTATCCTCCTCCCCCCTTTCGGGGGGGATAAGAGGGGGGGATTCTCAATATACATGGCCTAAAAAAAATGATGAAATTGTAAAGTGGGATTTGGTAAAAAAGCGTGAGAACATTTTTCCTCTACAAATCAGCATGTTACCATCTGTTTTTTAGCGCGCTTCTGCACCTCACAAATCCCACTAAAAAATGTATAAGGTCCATTCTCAAATTTTCTGAAAAAAGGCCTGATTTTGGCAAAAGATTGTGACATTTTGTTGGGATGCGAAAGTGACAATCTACAGGTATTCCAGCAAGAGACCAATTCCCAAACATGTAAAGAAGAATACCGGCGGCGGTATACGGATACCTGCATTATCATTCGGTTCATTTTTCATAAATACGCATATTGCACCGCCTTTTGTGCATGAATGGCAGTGGTGTCAAAGAGTTTTACGGGTGTATCCTTCTGGCCCACCAGCATCCCGATTTCCGTGCAGCCCAGGATGATGGCTTCAGCCCCCTGTTTTGCCAGGGTATCGATGATCCGAAGATATTTTTCCCTGGTTTCGTGTTTTGCGATTCCCAGGCACAGTTCCTGAAAAATAGTTTGATGGATAAAGGCCCTGTCTGACTTTCCCGGCACCAGGACATCAAGTCCGTGGTCCCTGTCCAGGCGGCCCTTATAAAAATCCTGCTCCATGGTAAACGCCGTGCCCAGCAGGCCCGTCTTTTTAATCCCGGACCGGATCAGGGCCTCGGCCGTTGCATCGGCTATATGCAGCAGGGGAATATCAATTGTATCCTGGATCTCAGGAGCCACCTGATGCATGGTATTGGTGCAGATCAGGAGAAAATCAGCCCCCGCAGACTGGATCTTTACGGCGGCCTCTGAAAGAGCTTCGGCCACCCCCTGCCAATCCCCCCGGCCCATCAGTTTTTCCACGGGATCAAAATCCACACTGTACAGCACGATTTTTGCAGAATGCAGTCCGCCCAAGGCCTTTTTCACACCCTCATTAATCATCCGGTAATACCCGGCCGTGCTTTCCCAGCTCATGCCGCCCAGAAGGCCGATTGTTTTCATTTTGCCTCTCTCTATTCAAAGGTTTGCCACAGCCCTTACTTAGAAAAACAGCTGTTATGTGGCGGATTCATTCAAGAAAGTACAATTTCAAACTTTTTTCTTCCTTTAATCCTGTAAACTGTAAAATCACGATCAATAGTTGCAATGGTATTTATGTTGAGTTGTTCAGCTGTATAAACAAGACATGAATCGGCAAAATCCATTGGTAAGTCACGATATTTTTCTGTTAGCTCTTTTAATCGATGAAAGTCTTTATTTTGGATATCATGAATCTCAACTCCTCCTCTGCCAACCCAGTCTAAAAAATCTATCTGCGCATTTCGGTTGAAATCCAATAAGTGAAGTGTCTCTGTTATGGAGGCTATCGTTGTAATGAGAGGATATTTATTTAGCTTGATAAAATCAACCGATTCTTGATGGTATCTATCGGATGAATCGAACAACGCAATTAAAGGGCCAGAGTCTATTAGAATTTTTTTCATTTTCTTTTAGCCCGAATTTTTTCTTTTAAAATCGTTTTTCGATCGACCGACAAATTTTTCAGGCCGCTTGAATATTTTCCAAAATAATCTTTACCCAATTCCCAAGCATCCGGACTTTCAAGTTTTCCGAGATATTCAATTACACTTTTACGAATCAAATCGGATTTTGTCAGACCAAGATTTTTGGCAACGGTACTAATCTCTTTTTCTAAATTCGGATCGAGTCTTAATGTGATCATATTGCCACCTCCGTATTACAAAATGTAATACAAATGCGTTGTTGTGTCAAGTTGCTTCTGCCACAGGGGGATAACACAAAAATGATGCGGTTCGCCCGCATTATTTTGATTGTTGGCATTACAGATGGTACCTTTTCGTCATGATCAAAATCCGGGTGCGCCCTGATGCTGTCTGCAATGTGGATGAATTTGATCCGCTGTTCTTCCGGTGTGGCGCTCCATTCCTGAAACCACCTTTCATTAAAGCGGTGGACAATATCATCCAAAGGATCATGGGCCTCCTCAAGTGTCTTCAAGTTTCGTGTTCAAACCGGACATCCACCTGTGTCTCCCCGTCCGGGCTCTGGTAAATCTGTATGCGGCTGTCATCTGTCATCTGTTCCTGAATGGCAACAGCCTTGTCGATTTTGGCGGATTGGGCCTGGATATGATCAATTGTTTGATTCTGTTCCTTCCTATCGGGAAAGCCTATTTCCATGTTGAAAAACATGTGACTGTAAAATCTTAGACGGGACGAATGCAAACCGGTTGAGACTTTATTGTAATGCGCAATATAGCTTGGTGTTTTGAGTAAATATTATGGTACATGATTTTTTATTGAGAATGGACAGCGTCTCCCAGCAGGTCTGTTACACATTTATTAAGGCTCTTGCCCTCTGCAGCAGCCCTTGCTGCAATCTGTGCATGCAGTTCCGGTGAAACCCGCAAATTAAATGTTCCAGAATATTCTTTATTTGGATTGAGACCTTCCTCTTTGCACATTTCAAGAAACACGTTTAGAGATATCCTGCCCTCTTTTTTGAGTTGCGATTTAATCGAAGCGGTCGTTTACCATGATTTCATCCAGCGACAGCTGACCCGGTCTTGGCCATGAGTCTTTGATGCCCTTGCCGATGGCAATCATGAAAGCAATGCTGTGGTTCTGGGGCAGGTTGATGATTTTTGCAACCGCATCGTAATCAAAACCATCCATAGGGCAGCTCTGGTATCCCAGCTCCAGAGCCATGAGCATAATTGTCTGCCCGGCCAGTCCGCAGGATCGCATGCCCTCGTCACGCTCGACCTGAGGTTTGTCACGATAATAGTCATCTATTGCCGGTACCAAAAAATCCTGTACTTCCTGCGGTGCTCCGGGTCATACCATTTGATTGCCCGCCGTTTGCGTATGGCTTCATCGACTTGCATAATTTAATTCTCCTTATGGTTCGCTGTTATTGAACAGCATCTTCGATTTGGTGAAGAAACAATGATCGACTGTCTTGTGACGTTCAACTGACTTTTTGTTAAAAAAAATGAACAGGTATTTATACTCTGTTGATTTTTACTTTACATTTTGCAAATTGGACGCCGGACCGGTTCTGTCACTCGGAAAGCGCTTTTCATTAGGCTTAATTCACGAGATGGGATACTTAGTCTTTTTGCCATGTTCGGCCAAGATCTTACAACAGTGGTTATTTCCTGGATGATCTCATTTGCACGATCCTTGTTTACACGGAAATAAGGGGCAATACCTAACACAAGGTCAAGGTCCTGGCTGAGGCAAAGTGTAGACGCTCACCTTTTTCTGTCCGATCAAATCGCTTTGTGAGGAAGGTATCATATTCTCCTGAGAAATGTCGGATATCGGAATGTGCCATTATAATACCTGCTTTTTTTGCCAATTGATAAACAAGGTATTCCCATTTACCAACGTTGATTTCATCGCGGCGAGAAGGGAATTTGGCAATCCATGGATGACTGTTCTCGTCTAATACACTGGCTTTGGGGCGTGCCCCGCCAAGTGACCCTCCAGGGGCAATAAGCATTTTCAGCCACTTCATGTAGTCCTTGTCGCTTTCAGCATCATCCTGCTCTAACTGCAAGCTGGCATATTCCAAATCCCGTAATTTTGTCCATGGCGGTGCAGCCATATCTTCCTGATTGTCTAAAAACGGCTCATCATCTCCCAGGCGAAAGCGTAAAGCCCCCATGCGATGGTCATCATAAACGCCAAGTAAATAATCTGACTCAAGAAGCGGGCGCACATTTCTTTGCTCTGCTCTCGCTTGTTGAGCCTCTCGGCGTTGCATTAAAACACGGCCCCAGCGATCTGGAGAAGAATCCAGAAACAAGCCAAAATTATCATGTCCGTCGCGAGCATATTGTGGGCCTGAGAATAGCATTAAACCAGGGTCAATAACTTGTGCATGCGAAGACTTGAGCCAGGCAGGATCGTATTCAAAAGAAAAAACCTCTTTTCCTCTTGAAGGGGTGGCATAAAGTGTTCCCATCAGAATTGGATTTTCCAACCCCTGCCAATGAGCGCAAACTTGAATGGATTTTCTTGCTGGGCCTTTTGTATGTCGTTTTACAGCCATTACTTTTTCCTCTTAGCGACACGCTCAGTTGTGTGAGTCAATTCAGCATCTTGTAAGCGTCGCCCTAAAGGATCGTCTCCGGCAAGTCGTAATAAATCCTTTTCAAGGCCGAGACAAAAAAGAACATTGGCATAAATAGCCATTGTGACACTGCTTTCACCATTCTCAATTTTTCTTAAGGTTACACGACTAATACCTGCACGCTCTGCCAGCATGGTCGCAGTAATTTTGCGGCGCAAGCGCGCAAGTTTGATATTTTCTCCGACCGTCTCTAGAATATCTTCCAGTGTAGATGAGATTACCACTCTTTTTTTTGCCATCTTTTCCAAGCCTCAATGGTTAATAAAATATTCAAAAATTGATTAATTGTACATTATATTTTCCATTGAGACAAGATGCATTCTCTTTTGCAGGGAGTCGTGGGCCTCATCACCGCCGTGGGCACCCCGGGGATATGGTTTTTCACCACAAAATGCGAAAGATGGGCAGCCTTGCTTTCAACCGTTGGAAGGATGCCGCCGGGAAAACCGCCCTGTTCGCTTCCAATGACTGGATTTAAATCTGCCCAGTGAATGTTACCCCTTAATATTGCGGCCATTCTTCCAACTCCGATGAGAAGCCTTCCTCAGCTAAAGACTGTTCGAATTTAGGGTCAAGCTTGGAGCACTCCTGCGCAAGACGGCTTTTCTCAATGCGCATAAGCTTTTCAGCAACGGCCTGTTGAATGGCATTGCTACGGCTTGAAAAAAATTTTGATTTGACAAGAATATCAAGCTGTTTAAGTGTCTTGTCGTCAATTGTAATTGCAATTTTTGATGCCGGCATTTTTATCACCTCCGGGTATGATAATAAATCATACCCTATGTTTTTTCAAGCTAAACTTTTCTGACGGTTAACGCGTTTCTCAGCGGCGAGGGAACCGAGTCCGCTGAAGAAAAATGTTGGGCTCGCCGCCTTATTTAATCAACATCTCTAGGTTCAGTAAGCAGTTTAATACCCTGAAGAACCTGGAAGATACGATCTTTTGACAAAGTTCCTATCTTTTCCGATAAATCGCTTTTGTTCACTGTGAAAATTTGCGAAATATTCACGACGCTTTTTTTGGATAAGTTCGCTTCGCCCTTCTTTAAGGTTACGTTGCCGGGCGCACTGGCTCTTTTCATATTGGACGTGAAAGTACAAACAACAACCGTGTTTATTCGGCTGCGATTAAAGAGGTTGTTTTGAAGGACGAGATGAGGATGACGATAGCCAGGCTCTGATCCATTAGGGGCTCTGAAATCAATCCAAAAAATATCCCCTTGGTTGATTACCATTGATCTTTTACCATTCCATAGTGTTTTGAATGCATCATAGTAACCATCGGTTCAGTTTCAGTTGTATCTTCGTATGCCTCATTAATCAGTTTGAGAAGCTCGATATTATTATGGCGCTGTATGAATTCCCGAGCAGCCATCGTAAAAAGCCGACTTCTTGAAACATTTAAATTTTTAGCCAGGATATCCATCTGTTCAAAAACAGGTTTTTCAATTGATATTGCTGTTTTTACATTTGGCATGGTTAGCACCTCCATTAAATACCAAAGTATAACTATTGGTATTGCTGTTGTCAATACCATTTCGGCTTTAGAAACCCAACATGGAGTTCACTGGAGCTGTATTATTCCAATCCCTGTTGATTCAAGATGATCACATACCTGCTGGTAATGCCCAGTATGCCTTTTTTCTGCATGGCAGAAACCACGACCGGGCTGAAGCGCTGGGACGACAGGGGCCACGAACCAAATCGGCATTTATTAGATTTGGCAATGTTGCCATTTTTAATAAATGGTTGTGGATGGATGCCTGATTTATCCCCATTTGTTTTGCAATCCTGTCCTGGGGAATGCCAGGGCTACCAAAATCACCGGCGTGTCCGTGTGCATTTTGATTGTTTAATGTTACAGCAAGGAACAATCGTCGCCCCGTTCCATACATTTCCCCATTTGTTCTCCAATAAAAAAAAGTGTGTGGTAAAATGTTGTCCTATCTCAAATTGCGTCGCTGAAGTATTTCCGAGATATTCCGTCTGCCGTCGAGAATGCAATGGATAAAAACATCTGATCTTATGATCTCGTAAAGAATGCGGTAAACTTTTACATGGATTTCGCGATAGTCATACACATCAATTCGTTGAAGCTCAGGGGGATAATGACCTTTTTCCGGATTAAATGACAGATTGCGGCAGGCTGTTTCTATTTCTGAAAAAATTGTTTCCGCGTTTTGCGGGGATCCGGCTTTTTTTATATAATCATAGATTTCAAAAAGGTCTTTTTCCGCATCTAAGATAATATGAACTGTGTATTTCATTCAGATTGGTCTTCTCGGATTTTCTTTTTCAAATTGCTGAAAACATCGGCAACAGGTTTGTGATCCCCATTTTTAAGGCTATTTCTACTTTGGGCCAACATTTTCAGCATGGCAAGGCTTTCCTGTGTCTGCTCATATTGAACAATATCCTGGAGAATCGCTTTGGCTTCCCCATTCTGAGTGATAACCATGGGTTGCTGGCGATCAGCGATTTGCCGGACAATTTCTGAAGCATGCGCTTTAAAATAGCTAATGGGTTTTACAGATTCGCTTAGTTTCATCTTGGCCTCCATAATTAATGATATTGATCTTAATTTAGTCCATATTGAGATCAAAGTCAAGATCAGTTTTATCAGGGTCTCTTTTTGTTTTGGATCAGACTCGGCCACCAGCAGGGTTAACGCCGCAAGACCGGTATCATTGATCACAGGCACACCATTCTGCTTTATCAGACGGCCGTTGCGGTGTAAAAAATCCACAAACAAAAATGCACCGCTGCGCTTGTTGCCGTCAGTAAATGGATGGTTTTTCACCACAAAATACAAAAGATGGGCAGCCTTGCTTTCAACCGTCCGGTTCTTTGAGCAATCCTTCGTCATACTGCTGGAGCCATAAAAAGGTGGTGGTATACCGGCCCATGATATCCACCAGGCCCCGCCCCATGTCTGTGGCAAGGGCAGGCGATCTGGCCGCCTTCTGAATCAGGGCAAGGGCCTGCTTTAATTCTGCTGCATTTTCTTCAAAGCGTTTCTGGTTGAGGGCATAGCCCTGAATCAAATAGTCTCGTAACCGCTGTGTGGCCCACCTGCGAAATTGAACACCCTGGGGAGACTTCACCCGGTATCCCACAGAGATCACCACATCCAGGTCATAGAGGGTAACCGGCTTGTCGGAACGGGCAATTTGCATTTTTTGCAAATTGCTTTTCTCGTTGATCTCCCCCTCCTGTACTGCATTTTTGATATGACGTGAAATAACCGACACATCTCGGTGGAACAACTCTACCATCTGGGCTTGTGTCAACCAGACAGTTTTGTGTTCAAACCGGACATCCACCTGTGTCTCCCCGTCCGGGCTCTGGTAAATCTGTGGCTCGTCCGCAGCGTTCTATTGTTAAGATAAATCTAAAACCGATTTCAGCTTTTCAGTTGCGGCTGTTCTCTTCTTGGGCTCCATCCTTAATATATTTTCAACCTTCCACTTGATTGCCGGCAGGTTTTCAATACCTGAAATTGAAAGCAAACTGAAATCAGGAATTCTCATTTTAACAGACAACAAGAATTCCCGCTCATTTCTTGAAAGTCTGGATAATATCAAAGATGGCAAGTCATTAGGAATTGATATAAAATAAATTGAACATAATTAGTTTTTTCCTGGTATCGCCCTATAATTCCATTTCCCCAGATAATCATCGAAAATGATTCTCATGGTCTCTTTAAAATTATCAGCATACTTTCTTCCGGTCTGATATATTTTTTTTATAATGTGGGCTTTAACTTCCAAACCTGTTCGTGTTTTTGTATTTTCAATCAGTTCTTTGACATAGTCGTGACTTTTTAGGATGACCCCTTTTAAAGACCTGGTAATGTGAGGGAATAGTCTATGTTCTATAGGATTCCATTTTGATGTATAGGGGGGAAAATGTGCCATGCGAATTTCTACTCCGATTTCATCTACCAGATTCTGTAAATCTTCTTTGAAAATATAATGACGGGCTGAATTGCTACCACCACCATCAGCAAGGATGAGGATTGAAGTACAATTTGGATATTGAAGCTTTCCATAATTTTTCCACCATGCCTTTATCGAGTCACAGGCAAATTCACTTGTATCCTTACTAACGCCTATGTTTACATAGGCGTTGTTTGATTTTAAATCATAAAGACCGTGGGGAATCACTATCCCTTCAGCAAGATATGGAAAATCATGATCGTAGACTTCAATTGTACCCGTACTATAAACTTGACCATCCCGGTATAGATTCCCTAAAAGTTCTTTTTTTTTGTGTCCATACTTATCACCGGATTGCCATCCAAGAGGTATTGTTCTTTTAACTGCGTAATCTTTTCAAATTGTTCGTTTCGATTTTTAGAGGACCCAATAGACAAATTTTTAATGGCCTTACGCTTTGTGAATCCATGTTTTTTTAACAATTTTTTAACCACGGTTACACTGATGTTGATTCCTTCTATTTTCATTTTGGATGCAATTTTTTTATGACTTAAATTGGTCCAACGAATCTTTGCATCCATTGGGTCACCAGCGATATGGTCGTCAATGACTTTGAGGAAGACTTCATCTATATTTTCAATTGTTTCTATGGCAGGCTTCCTTCCTCCTCCTTTTTCACGAATTCTATTTTGAGGTTTTATCTCTGGGTTCTTTAATTCCTCAATCCCTCGACGGATGGTATTTCTACTACATCCAAGGAGTCTGGAAATATAGGATATCCCGCCGCGAGGTAATTTTAGCGCTTCTACAGCGGCATATGTCCGTTTTTCCAGTTCTGAAAGTTGAGAATGGGTTTCTTGGATTAAAATTTCCATGTCACTGCTATATGGTGAAAAGAGCTTAGGTCCTGGTTGCTTCTTTTTTTTATGCATAATCATTGGTGCCTTGTTTTTTAACTGGTTATTATGGCACCATAACTATTACATATTGAAAATGAAATGTCTAGATTTTTATAACCTACTGATATTATGATACTTTTGATCAGGTTATTGAATTTCTATTCCTTACGTATTTTTTCCAGTTCTTCATAACTGACATTTATCGATGACATACCTTTGAATTCATTTTCGTACGCCTGTCTAAAATCCTGAAAATTTGGTGAAAGCAACTCTGACATGGGCCGGTTGTGGCTGGCAAGGTATACGACAAACGCTTGATTGATTTTTTCATTCAGGCTTTCTGCTTCAGAAAGGAGTTTAATATCAAACAAATCTCGAGGGTGCTGACGATCCAAAGCTGCACATATCTTCCCACCATAAAGATCTGCAAAAGAGAGTACCGGGACTTCAATTTCCATCTTAAAAAGATCCTGGGCATTTTTGCATAATGGTTTTAAAATTGGGGGATAGCAGCTTCCTCTCAGTATCAAATTCGGTTCTATTTTAACCAGGTTGCCTTGGCTTTTAATAATCAGCTTGTATGTATAATCCGTATCTTTTATTTTTAATTTTTGAACCTGACAACGGGGAAACAATCGCTTAACCTTATCTGAAATTCTGCCAAGAGAATCTGTAATATTTTTTAAAGTTTCATTCCTTGGTTTAACTGGAAGAAAGGTTAAATCAATATCAACAGAGATTCGAGGCATATTCAAATGAAAAAAATTCAAAGCAGTCCCGCCTTTTAGGGCAAATTCTTTTTCCTGCCCGACTATTGGAAGAATGGACAGCATTAATTTGGCCTGTTCAAAATATTTGTTCATTTTCATGGGATATCCGTTAAGCGGATACTCTTTGTTTCATCAGGGACTGTTATTTGATATTTTTTATTTAGGATTCCATTGGCTGCAACCTGTCGTTTCCCTTTTCCCAGATCAATATTTTTTATATCCAGCTTCTGAAACCAGGGCATACTATATGTGTCCGCAAAATAGAGGAATAACCGTTTTGCTTTTATTGAACTGCATGCTTCAAGAAGGGTTTGTACATATTCACATCGCAAGGTTAAAAGACTTTCCATAAAATGACCAGCCTCTTCAAACGAATGATAATTTGGAATCAGAGCACACAATTCAAACATGGCGCGCTCGGGCGCAGAACCTTTTATTTCAAAATTGCCCGTATTAAAATGCATTAATCCAAAATCAGGTCGCGATTGGAAAATATTTAGCTGCTTAAAACACAATTGATCTTCCCATGGATGTTTTATGAACCATTTCGGTAATTGAATTTTTTCAGATGCAAAAAGATATACTTTTGCTGTTTGCCCCAATTGAAGATTATGTCCGAATCCAGATAATTCTAGAGCAGTTTTCCCGCCAGCATGAACAAAAAGATTTAACTGATTCTGAACTGCATACAATCCCCCTCGCCAATCAACAGTATCTCCGTGTTGAATATATGCACCACTTCCTATTTTAGTTACCCAAGGCGCTTTCTGGTAATAGTCTAGTAACTGCTGATATCCGCCATACTCGCGGAACCATGCCAATGTACCCACTGTCCC
Organism: Desulfotignum balticum DSM 7044; assembly: GCF_000421285.1. Classification (GTDB taxonomy): domain Bacteria; phylum Desulfobacterota; class Desulfobacteria; order Desulfobacterales; family Desulfobacteraceae; genus Desulfotignum; species Desulfotignum balticum. Next base: position 4,506,272 of record NZ_ATWO01000001.1, on the reverse strand, counting down.
TTTAGGCCAATTCCGGAGGATTTGGTTTAATATATTTCTTTTTTCACCAGTCATGTTTGTGATTATAAGCTAAAATCAAACTAAATTCAAGAAGTTAGTTTAAAATTATTATTATTTAACAAGTTAAACTTGTGATTTTTTAACGCCGCTTAACACACGTGGCTACGAAATGGAGGTGAAGCCACAATGTAGTAGCCCTCGTCATGATCATGATCCGGGCACGCTATCTGTCAACGATCTGTCTAAGGCTTTGCTGCATTGCCGATTTGAAGGCAGCATCGCTGGCCAGCAGTTTGTATAGTTCCAGCTCATTGCGCCTTTTTTTGAGCATGACATCTTCAAATATCTTCTGAAACGCCAGAACCCGGTTATGGGTATCCTGGTTGTTTTTATACTTTTGATCAAAATCCGGGTGTGCCCTGATGCTGTCTGCAATGTGGATGAATTTGATCCGCTGTTCTTCCGGCGTGGCGCTCCATCCCTGAAACCACCTCTCATTGAAGCGGCGGACAATATCATCCAGGGGGTCGTGGGCCTCATCACCGCCGTGGGCGCCCCGGGGATTCGGGTTTTGCGGTTCCAGTTCGGTCTCATCCTCATTCAGCCGGATACGGTGATTCAGTTTCACCCGCTGTAACCCATAGGAGGATAGATCCACCGCGTTCAGCAATTCATCGATCTCATCTGCTTTGGGGTCTATAACGATCAGCTTGGGGATCAGAAATTTCAAAAACCAGAACAGCTTTTCCCATGCCACAATTTCATAGGGCATGATTGATGCCATCTGCCCGTATATTTTGACAAACTGTTTGGCCTTGATTTTCAGATCAGCCTTGTCCTGGTCTTCCAGTGCCAGCCCGGTGTTGAACCTGGCTGCCGCAGTGTCAATGAAAGGGCTTAAATCCTGTGCATCCGCATCATTGAAATACCGTTCCACAAAATCTTCCACCTCCTGCCATTCATATATGCCTTCTGCATCCAGGGTCTCTTTGAGGTCATGCAGGACATTCACATCCGTGGCTCTGGACAGGCTGGTGGCCGTGTAAAAATCATCGAACGCGGTCTGGATCTCTTCCACACGATTGAAAAAATCCAGGATAAACAGGTCTTCGGTTTTTTTGCCCAGATGGGGTGCGGACCGGTTCAACCGGGACAGGGCCTGGACCGCCATCACCCCTTGCAGTTTTTTATCCACATACATCGCCGCCAGTTTGGGCTGGTCAAATCCGGTCAGGTATTTGTTGGCCACCACCAGCAGCCGGTAATCATCTGTATCAAACCGCTCCCTGGTCTCGCTTTCGGCAAATCCGTTCATATCGCTTTCCGTATAATCAATTCCGTCCACCTGCTTTTGCCCGGAAAATGCAATCAATGCCTTGAACGGGTTCCCCCTTTTTTCCAGGAGCCGGGATATGGCCTGATAATACCGGATGGCGGTTTCAATATTCTGGGTAATAACCATTCCTTTGGCTTTGCCCTTGAGTTTTTTCTGGTTCACCACATGGGGAATAAAGTGCTCCAGGATAATGTCCGCTTTTATGGCAATGGTCTGCTGGTGCCGCTCGACATAGGCCCGCAGTTTCTTCTGGGCTTTTTTGCTGTCAAACAGGGGGTTGTCCTGTATCGATTTCTGGATTTCATAATAGCTTTTATAGGTGGTGTAATTGGCCAGGACATCCAGGATAAACCCCTCTTCAATGGCCTGTTTCATTGAATACAGATGAAACGGCGTAAACCGGCCGTCGGGTTGCTCGATGCCGAATTTTTCCAGGGTGGTGTTCTTGGGGGTGGCGGTAAAGGCAAAATAGGACGCGTTTTCCCGCATCTTGCGCTCTGCCATGGCCTTGAGAATTTTATCCTGGGCATCCAGGCCGTCTTCGTCTTCCTGATCGACCCTTCCCATGACCCGGTTCATGTTGTCATGGGCCGTTCCGCTCTGGGAGCTGTGGGCCTCATCAATTATCACGGCAAAGTTCTTTTGTCTCAAATCACCGATACCGTCCAGAATAAAGGGAAATTTCTGTATGGTGGTGATGATGATCTTTTTGCCCTGCTCCAGGGCCGCTTTCAGATCCTGGGACCGGTATGCCGGTGCGATAATGTTTTTGACTTCGGAAAATTCCCTGATGGTTTCCCGCAGCTGCTTATCCAGCAGGCGCCGGTCCGTGACCACGATGACCGAATCAAACAGGGGCTGCTCCAGGCCTTTTGCACCCCGGATGTCTGCTGCGGCAGGATAGGTCTCGATCAACCGGTAGGCGGCCCAGGTAATGGAGTTTGATTTTCCGGACCCTGCCGAATGCTGAACAAGATAGGTATGTCCCACCCCGTTTTGTGCGGCATGCCCGGCAAGTTCTCTGACCACATCCATCTGGTGATACCTCGGGAAAAACAATCTTCGTTTGTTCAGGGGATCTTTGGGTCTGCCGGAAAGCCGGATAAAGTGTTCGACAATATCTGCGATGCTCTCTTTTTTGAAAACCTCTTCCCATAAATAGGCGGATTTATGGCCGCCTTTATTGGGGGGATTTCCCGCACCCAGATTGTGCCCTTTGTTGAACGGCAGAAAAAAGGTGGATTTTCCGGCAAGCTTTGTGGTCATATACACTTCGTCTGTGTCCACTGCCATGTGGACGAGACACCGGCCGAACTGCAGCAAAGGCTGGCGGCTGTCTCTTTTGGTCCTGTACTGCTTTTGCCCGTGAAACCTGGCGGTCTGTCCGGTCCAGGGATTTTTCAGTTCCAGGGTGGCAAAGGCAAGCCCGTTGATAAACAGCACCAGATCAATGGATTCGCTCGGATTATCCAGGGAATAGTGCACCTGCCGGGTGGAACTGAAAATATTGTTCTCAAAATTGGTTTTTACCTGTTCTGCACTGCTGGCAAGGGGGGCCGGATACATCAGAACAAGGTGGATGTCATCCAGGCTCAGGCCTTTTTTCAAAAGATGCAACAGGCCGTTTTTTCTTGCCATGCGGTCCATGCGCTCCAGGATCTTGCGCTGCCATTCATCTGTGTCCCGGCTGTTGCGCTTAAGTTTTTCCAGTTCCTTTTCCTGGGTTTTTTCAAGAAATGCCCAGAACTTTTCCGTATCAATGGCGAATCTCGGATTGAAATGCTGGGGATACCCCAGCTCATACCCATGATGGATGCCAAACGGCATCCTGGTTTCCGCCACCGTGTGACCATTTGCAGCCGCCAATTCTTCCAGGCAGGTACCGGTCAATTTTTTTTCAATGGCAGCTTCCAGGGCCTGTTCATTGGTTTGGCTGACCATGGGCCTCCTTACTTTTTCTGCCTGTTGTTTGAACTGCTAAGAAATCCTTAGTAGTTGCATCCGGTTCCAGCTCCCCGGTCTTATAGATGTTTTTCAGATGCATCAGCACATTTTCCGGCGTGGTGTCAAACACCTGCCCCATCTGGGCTTGTGTCAACCAGACCGACTCGTGTTCAAACCGGACATCCACTCGTGTTTCCCCGACCGGGCTCTGATAAATCTGTATGCGGCTGTCATCTGTCATCGGCTCATACCTTATTTTCATACCACTGCTTTGGCTTCTCCAGTCTGCGGCACCTTGATTTTTCCGGTGACGGCTGAATTGATCAGCGTGGCCTTGTATTCTTTGAGTTTTTCAATCATCTGTTCCTGAATGTCAACGGCCTTGTCAATTTTTCCGGACTGGGCCTGGATGTGGGACACGATGGCTTTTTGTTCATTTATGGGTGGCCGCACGGTTAATAGCTGCTTAAACTCGTGCCAATAAAGCCGTTTTCTAAAATCTGTAATCCCTTTTGAAAACCTGTCCATCTGCGCAATAAATATCGGGCAACGATACTGATATTCAAAATAAGGGGAAAATATCTCTCCCTTTGGTTCTGCAACTATATAGGCAGGGCTGACCATCCCTTTAATCCTGGAAGAACCAATGGCCCCCTGCCACGCCCGCATCATGTTAAAAACAATATCATTTGGTTCGACAAGGTTATATTTGGTTTTGTCCTCGATTTTAACCCTTCCGCGAACATTGTCTTCTTCACTCACCTCATCATCGGAGATTCCGGAGTGGATGGATACAGACAGCAAAGGCAGACCATCTTTCCCAGGTTCAACACGTTCGTTGAATAGGGTCCGATTGGCAACAATATCCCAATGATGTGGTATATCCCCAATCCATTCCACACCTGAATCACGCATGGGAACATCAGGATGAAGACCTTTGGTGACGGCATTCTGGATCAGGATCTGTTTGCGTTCTTTAAGGAGCCGGATCTGTTTTTCCTTGATGGCGACGGTCTGGTCAATTTTTCGGGTTTTATGTTCGAGGAAGTTTGCGATGAAGATTTGTTCTTGAATCGTTGGAAAAACTAACCAAATATTTTTAATGACCCCCTGAGAAATTCCAAAACGTGTGATTCCGTTAGCTTGGGTACTAAATTGGATACGATTATACTTTGCTAATAACGCCCAGTGCAAAAAAGTTCCAATGATATAATGATGTGCTCTCAAAATTGCAAGATGGTAACCACATAAAAGCTTTGGTTCTTCATGCGTTACCAAGGCAGGAACTCCAATATCCAACCAGTCTTCAGAATCTTTCGTTATTAATACATCATTTTTCTGGAGTATGTACCGCTTTATTTCTTCCTTTGCTGCTGTTACTTCCATGAAAGGGATATGATTTGTTATGTATGTGTTTTTATAAACGTCAACGTAATTACAGAGTTTAACCGGAATCTCAAAGTTGCTAATGTTCTTATCAACATTGCTTGTTATCATTTCTGATGAAAATTTCAGGCGTATCTTATCCCAATGCGCCGGAATCTCCCCGATCCACTCCACCCCGGAATCCTTATAAGCCTCATATCCGGGCATCAATTTCTTTATTTCAGTCATTGTCCACCGCGGATACGGTTGCCACATCTACGCCCAGGATATCGGCGATCAATCCTTCCGCCTGTTGTTCCAAATCCAGGATATCGGCTGCCACCGCTTCCATGGACCGCAGGGGCTTGTGGTGGTAGAAATACTTGTTGAAGCTGACCTCATAGCCGATCTTGACCGAATCCAGATTAATCCAGGCGTCAGGAACATGGGGGGCTACTTCTTTTTTGAAAAAACCGTGGATGTCATCTTTGAGGGGGACGGATTCATGGTCCCGAAGATCTGTGCAGGGCTCATAGGTGAGATACACCCCTGTTTTGTCTGTGGGATAATATCCGAAGTCGGGCAGGGCGGATTCTTCGCATCCCAGATGCTCCAGCAGCCTGTCCAGTTTGTCGCCGGAGAGTTTGACCTTCTTTTTAATGACCCTGCGGGCGGTTTCATCATACCAGGACACGGCATTGAGGATAGCCTTTTTTTCCGTGGCAGACAGTCTTATTTTCTGTGTTTTCAAGGCGCTGTCCACTGCTTTTTCAAACCGGTTGAAATCGTCCCATTCATCCGACCCGATCTTCTCCATGAGTTTCTGGGCCGCCGCCACCAGTTTCAATTGCCTGGTCCAGGTATCGAGGCTGAACAGTTTTTTGCGGTTTCTGCCGTTCAGGGCAATACCGCTGTCCTCACAAAACCCCAGAATCTGTTTTTCATTGTCAGCCAAGGTGCCGGGAGTGTAGACGGCATCCCCGAACTGTTCATAGATCCATTGCATGGATTCTGCCAGGGTTCTGTCAAACCGCAGGGGTGCTGTCCGGTCTGGTGAAATCCGGGCCTTTCTGCGGTCCGGCCGCTCAATGGCCACCTTGTAATATCCGAAATCACTGTTTTCAAACACTTTGGCGGCAATGCCGGTATTGTTTTTGTTTTCGTCCTGTTCCGGTTCTTTGATGTCCATGGCAAGAAAACAGGTGACAATCTCCCGGATATGATCCGGGGAGAATTCACAGTTCTTGTTGCCCAGGTTTTTTCTCAGTTTCCTGAAAACCCGGGAGGCATCTATGAGCTGGACCTTTCCCTTTCGATGGGGCTGCTTGTTGTTGGACAGCAGCCAGATATAGGTGGTGATGCCGGTGTTGTAGAACAGGTTGTTGGGAAGCTGGATTATGGCTTCCAAAAGATCATTTTCAATGATGTGCCGGCGGATATTGCTTTCGCCGGAACCGGCATCCCCGGTAAACAGGCTGGAGCCGTTGTGGACCGATGCAATCCGGGAACCTGCCGTACTTTCGGAAAGTTCCTTCATCTTGCTGATCATTTCCATCAGAAACAAAAGCTGACCGTCGCTGGTGCGCGGAACAGCATCCACAGGCTGCGGCTGATGCCGATAATCTTTGAGAACGACCTTAAACCGCGGATCAATGACAGCTGCCCCGTCCTTGATAAATTTTACTTCACTGGCCCAGCTTTTCCCGTAGGGTGGATTGGACAACATGAAATCAAACCGGCTGGAAGCAAACTCATCCGTGGACAGGGTGGACCCGGGGCGGATATTTTTGGGGTCATTTCCCTTGATCATCATATCGGATTTGCAGATGGCATAGGTTTCATCGTTGATCTCTTTGCCGTAAAGATACACATCCCCCGTGGCCCGGATCTGTCCTTTTTTATCCGCAATAAAATTCTGGGATTCGGTGAGCATGCCGCCGGACCCGCAGGCTGGATCATAAATGGTCATGACAACGGGAAGCCTGTCTTTTACCGGTTCAAACACCAGCCGGGTCATCAGCTCGATCACTTCTCTGGGTGTGAAATGCTCGCCAGCCTCTTCATTGTTTTCTTCGTTGAATTTTCTGATCAGTTCTTCAAAGACATATCCCATGCCCAGGTTGGTTAAGGCGGGCATCAGATTGCCGTCCGGGTCCAGCTTGTCATGGGGGGTCAGGTTCAGGTAAGGGGAGGTGAATTTTTCCAGGACATCCAGCAGCACGTCCTTGGCTGCCATGTGGCGGATCTGTGTTTTGAGGTTGAATTTTTCAATGATCTCTTTGACGTTGGCTGAAAAACCAGCCAGGTAATCCTCCACATTGGCCTGGAGGATCTGCTGGTTGTTGGTGGCCGTGGCAAAAAGGCTTTTCAAGGTCCATTTGCTGATGTTGTAGAATACATATCCTGCCGCATCCTGCAGCCCTTTTTCATCCAGTTCCACCAGCCCCATGTCGTCTTTCTGGAAAGTCACTTCCTCAAGCACCTTTTCCTTGGTGGGCTCCAAAAGACTGTCCAGCCGCCGTAAGACCACCATGGGCAAAATAACATCCCGGTATTTGCCACGGACATAAATATCTCTGAGGCAGTCGTCAGCAATAGACCAGATAAATGATACGTTCTTATTGTGCACAGCTTGGTTCATTATTTGTTGGCTCTTTACTTTTTATAAGCAGGGTTGCAGTTTTTAAACATGGGGTAATGCCAAAGCTCCCAGGTGTCGGCCTCGAAGCAGCGAAAAGCTGCCATCCTTGGGCACCCGCTGGTAAATGATTTTTTATTGAGAATGGACAGCATCTCCCAGCAGGTCTGTTACACATTTATTAAGGCTCTTGCCCTCTGCAGCAGCCCTTGCTGCAATCTGTGCATGCAGGTCCGGTGGAACCCGCAAATTAAATGTACCGGAATATTCTTTATTTGGATTGAGACCTTCCTCTTTGCACATTTCAAGAAACACGTTTAGAGATATCCTGCCCTCTTTTTTGAGTTCTTCGATGGTGGTTGCATAAAAATCAGCACCACCATTCAGCCCAATAAACTCTCCCCGGAATTTATCTAAAACCGGATCGTATTTAATGATGGCCTTATAGCCTTCTATATTCATAATATTCATCATGGCTTCACCCCATTTCTTTCCAACCATTTTCGAATACTTGAAACTGCTCCTTTGTCGGTGGCAGGTGACGGATGAGGTCTATGAAAAACTTGAATCTCACCAAACAGAACAACACCGATTCTTGAGCCTTCTCTCTCTTTAATTTTAGCACCTAAACCTTGAAATAGAGATTCAACATCAGACCATTTAATATTCCCACTGACAGGTCGTGAAAAAATCTGCTCCAAGGTTTTTTGGTGTTTTCGCTTCATGGACATATGGTACCACATCTTAGTACCAAGTCAATAGGGATTAATATGTTTTTAACGCATGTAAAACTCAGCGGCGCGGCTTTTTGCGTCCGCTGAAGTGCTTATAACTCAGCAACACCACTCAACCCGCTCTTGCCTTGGACACCATCAGCGGTTTTCTTGGTGACACGACCGTTTACTGTTAGTTGTTCGCCAGCTTCCCATTCCTCAATTTCATATCCCCGCGCTTGAAGTTCTGCTTTCTGGTCTGACGTAAGAATCAATGAATCCGCAGGAACATAGCTAAATACATGGTGGGGTTCGACATGCAGATGTTTAAAGCGATACTTGTCTTTTGTGAGTGCAAGGATGTTCTTCTTGTACCTTGGCCCGTTCTTGAAATAGCTTATAAGAGTATCGTATGTCATGATCTCAACGCTGGATTCCTCTCTGATCTTCTTCAGCGTTGCCAGCTTAGATTGATGGGAATTCTTCTCGGCAGACCTGCCGATTATTAGTTGAAACTCAAATGTGACGGGATTCTTCCGCATGTTTAATGGATACCAGATTGGCTCGAGTCGCCGCATGACCTCGTCTTTATGTTCCTCCAAGAACACCTGCCAAGAACGAATTTGAGATAGCGCCTTGTTAAAAGCAGATGAAGTGTCTACCTGCTTCTTGTTGGACGAAAAAAATCTTTTGTCTGGCACCTCAAGCTCGACGAATGTGATTCGCCAAGTATCTGAACTCTTGGTTAGATACACATAATCTGCAACCAAAGAGGTGTCTATCGGAAACTGCGACAAGATGGCATTGAAGTGAAGCCGATGGTTAAGCAGATTCGGAGTGGGTATGAGCTCAGAATGTAGTTCAAGAAAATCTTGAATTACCAATTCCTTTTTTTTACCAGGCGGGGCATCAGAATTGAGGATGGCACAAAATTCCTGTACCAAAGCATCAATTTCATTATCAGTTAGCTCAGTTTTGTTTAGCAATATCTTCTCCCTGAGTTTATAACGTGGACATCTGCGGCGGCGATTAGCCGTCCGTAGCATGGCTTGGTTAGCCCTATGCCATTAGGGTCCTCTATTTTCACTTTATAGACTTACTTTCTTGCCCTACATATTTCCCAAGAATTCGATACCTTAGAGCCGCGAAAGTCAGATTACAGGACTGATCTGTGCTTCCACACGGACTAAGCTGGTACATGTCGGTTGCATCATGCAAGCTGACCCATAGGGACAGGTTGTCCGTACGATTGCCGATGATAACCATCACGAAATAGTTGAGTTCATGTACTGACTGGCGAAACAACTCTTTCATGGAATTTACATCCAGTCCTGAAGGCGTAGGTTCGCTTTGAGGGTGGGTGTGCCATTCACCTATAAAATGCAGTCCTTTACGGAAGTATCTCCTCACAATAGTTCGACGAGTATCTGGATTGCTGACAAAGAGAAAGCGGCTTTTGCGGTCCTCAGGCTGAGGTGGTGTCGCAATATCGATCTTGATTACAGGCATATCAAACTTCGCAAACAAGAGACCACCAGACTCTGGTTGTGAACGACTGATCTGTCGATACTTCTCGAAGACCTTGAGCGCCTTGGGCGAGAAGACGAGGGTCTGACCGGAGCCGAGCACGGGAAAAACTGCATTGCTTTTCTGTCTCTTCAGACTGAGCATAGCTGACAGGTGGGGTTGATAGTCCACTTCTGAATGATGATCTGTTCAGTTAGTTGTGGGTTCAGTTTCTTCTCCCATGCTTTCGACAATCTCCCCCCGCAATCCGATAGCAGACTCAAATCACCTATTAGCGTAGAAATTTCGGATGCATCCACTGGCCCCGTCAACGCCCTAACAACAGCTTCAGCTACCAATGTGGCGCAGGGAACCAAGCGCATCGGACCATATTCCTGGTAGTAGGCGCAACCTCCCGGCTCTTTTTTCAGGGTTCCATCCTCAAGCACAAGCACTCGTTTCTCAAACTGTCCGAAGCCGTTCATTCCGCATTCCAGGCATCCCCCGCCCCCTGTTACAGTTAAGGCATGCCCTGCAAGAGCAAACGGCTCCAGCCATCCAAATACGACAGGAGGAAAATCTAACGACCGAGCGAGCAAGTTAAGGCTCCTTTCATGTCGCCAATCTGCAATGGTCGAGACGACTAGATCAAAGCCGCCGAAGGGATCATCGCATTCCTTTGCCCATGCTCGCCAGTCTCGTGGAATAGCTTCTACCGAGAGGTGAGGAAGGTCTCGCTGAATGCGTATTCTGAGAGCTTCAGCTTTACTGGTGCCAATGTCTGAGGCACCCAGCAGATGTCGTCCTACGTTCTCCCATTCCATCAACTGCGAATCAATCAAGGTGATGCGCCCGATCCCCGCTTTCGCCAATAAATGTGCTACGTAGCTCCCAAGTGATCCGCATCCAATTAAACAAACAGATGCTCCGAACATCTCAGTTCCGACACCACCACGCGTATGAATCCATTCGTGGTCTACCCTCTGCGCATTTGCTCTCTCTAGCAAGCCATTCTGAAGTTTTGCCGCCGCTCGCGCGAATAGAAGACTTTTCGGCACATGTCCCAATCTGAAGCCATCCGACAGCTTGCGATCACGCGACAGACCGTATCCCTTGGTCAGTATACCCGCCAGAGCGTCTCCGTGAGGGGTGCTCTGGACGAACAGTATGGCAAGTAAATCGTTTGATTTGCAGAGATGGCGGTCCAAAGAGAGTGCTTGCGTTGCGCCGTTCGATCTTAGCAGTTTCCGCAGATCAGCTATTGTATTTGGGTAATCTCTCGGCAGAAGTGGAGAGCTGAAGCGGACCACATGACAGGCTCCTGCAGTGCTAAGGTGGTCTAGTTTTTCGCCGTTATGCTCGGCCCATTGTCGAACTGACTCGTAAGATGCCCCGATGAGAATTCTTTCTCCACAGATGACCGCAGTTGCATCCTTGCCAAGCGATGAGGGTGGTTCTACAACGAAAAATTCCCGTCTCTTTTTGCCTTGAGACCGAGACCAATACGATGTGAACTCGTCTAAAAAATCCTGCGTGATCTCATTCGTCAGAATATCAACGGCAGCGTCCACAGAATATCGGAACAATTCAACAGGCCAGTTTGCATCTACGGCAGCAGAATCGGAGATCGTGCATATCTTACCATTTTCTTCAACATGCGGATTCTTGAGGAAGAGGTCAATACCTCTATCCGCTATGTAAATGGATGGGGGATCGTCAGGAAAAGTACCTGTAATGACCACATCGAGACGTATCTCTGCGCCCTTGATGCACACTGTCGTCATCCAGCCTGCAATCGGTTCGGAGCTATACGATGCCAGATCTGGTCCCGTTAACTTTTCGTAAGCCGAGTCTCGCTGCAACGCAGAAGCCAGTAAATCCAGAGCGTCTTGATGCCGCTTATTTAAGAGCGTTCGAGGGTTCAATTATCCGAATCGCCCTCCTCCCTTTGGATCAACAGCCTTATTTGGGGTTGATGTTGCAATGCCCTTCTTCGTTCCTGATGATTCGCCCGATCCATCATCGTCATCGTCATCACCATCATAATCATCGAAATAGCCGTCGCTCTTGAAGACCCAATCCCACGCTTGACGGGCCTTCTTCTTTGTGCAATCATCGTCATCCAACACTTCCAGCTTCCCAAGTGCTTCCTCAAGACGATCCCGAAGTTCAATCATGTTCTCATCTGAGGATGTTCTTGTCAGTTTCTGTCGCGGAAAATCCTCATCTGCCAGATTCTCTACCTCAAGATTGTCCAGTAGTCTTGAATGCAGGGAGTCGAGAAGATCTCGAAAGACAGAGTCGATGCGCTCTCCAGACTCAAAGCATTCAACGGTCAGCATGGTAAGCTTCATTCCATTCGGCATATCCCAATAGGATCTGCTGCGACAGAACCTTTTCAGCAGTCGGAGACACTGCCTCATCTGTGTACCCGACTCTGCGGCGGCCGAGTTGCGACTGGAGATCTCATTTTCGAACCAAGAGTTCACTCTGGTGGGATCAGACTCGACCCATCCGTCACCCCCGGCTAGCTCGCGATGTGTTGTGACATCGTCGCTTACCGCTGTTTCCCATTTGCGGTAAACGGGGAAGTCTACATGATGCTTCTCTTCATCCTCATCTGCATAGAAGACACGCACACAGTTTGTCTTAGTCTTGGGTTGTTGTTTGAAACGGGAGTCCTTCAACGCTTCCCTGATCAACTCCTTGGCATCGCTTGACGTCATATCGTTTCCGTCTTCATCTTCTATATCGGATCGCCAGAGAACCAGCCCGTCATCAATGTCGTACTCCTCGTCGGAGAACTTGGTTTGGATAATGGTCCGCATCGCGAAAGACCCCTGACTCTTGAACGAGCTACGACTGACTTTGACGCCATTCTTCAGCTCTGGTAGCCGTTTTATCAAGCGATTCTCATTCGCAGTTCGGTGGGAAGTGAGGTTGCCCGAAAGTTTTTTGGAGAGAACTACTTTGTCCCCATGGAAAGAATTAATCTGATCGCTGTAGTCATACATAGTAATTAGTCCTCCTTTTGTCGTGTACGGGACAAACGCTCCGCGTAAGCATTCCAGTCAATGGCAGGCACAGTTCCGAGGGATTGCAGTTTGTTGAGCAGCCTGAAGAGAAAGAAGACCAAAGCGTTGTTGCCCTCGCAAAGAGAATAGGCATAGCCGCCCTGAAAAACGTCGAATGCGTGACCCGAGACAGCGAGCCCAGAGTCAATGCGACGCTCTTCTTCAAGTGTCTGGTGGGTCGCACGAAAAGCATCCCCAAAACCATCTCTCCATCCGATATCAAGCGCCAGCAACCCCGCTATAATGTCGAAGTGCTTCTTCGCTGGATAGGTCCCTCCCGCATGCTGAATGGGGACACTAGTTCTTTTCAGCCTACGAACTGATGCAGCCTTGTCTGCCGCATACTCAAGATAGTCTTTGTTCACTGTCGGCTTGCATTCAAAGACGGCATAGACTGCCTCAGCAGGAACGTATCTGTGCTTGTCAGAATCCAGCAATGTTGGGGTATATTGTCTGTCAAAGACGACGAGATCTATTGAATCGGAAGTATTGCCTTCGCTGTCTAGAATGGCAGCTTTCTCTACCGTATACCGTGCTGGCAGGTAATGTCGGAAGGCATCAGCAAAGTGCTCTTCATTCACTTCCCCACGATCACCATTATGCACAATTGGGTCTGATGAATGCAGATTTACGAATAGCTTCTCCTGTTCCCGCTGGAAGGCGGTCTGAAGAAACTCTTCCCCCTGCAATCGACTCGGGTGTGGACTGGAACTCATGCTGCCTCCTCTGCCCAAGCACAGCCTGATAATTCCGCGTGCTGGAGCAAGTTCTGGGTTGTCTTTCCCTGCTTGTCGGTCGGATAGCCGAGCCTGCGAAGGACGCGCGTTACTAGGAATCGAATCTTGAGGTGGACAACCTCCTTGACCGTCCAATCGATTACGACGCTCTTTCTAACGGCTTTGACGAGGTTTTGAGCTATGGCTTTCAGCCTATAGTCCTCCAGCTCCGCAACAGCTCTGGCGCTGGCCTCATGAGCATCGTGACAAATGATTCTATCTACATCCATAATATCTCCCGCTATTGCTTTCGCAGGCTAACGTTAAGCTGAGGGGCCGGGCAATTTTAACCCTGAGCCTTCGATAAAAGTTTTCATTTTGTCAAACCACATACTTTCAAAAAGCCGCACAGAAAGCCCGGTCCCGCTCAAGCGATTTGTTCGCTGATAATAGTTGAGTTTCCGTGCAATATATGTTTGGGAAAAGGTTTAACTTTTTGCCATTCAGTTGAGGTTTGTTCTGCAATCCATAAATCGAAATTTTTTTGTAGATTTAGCCAAAAATCTGGAGAAGTATCAAAAGCTCGAGAAAGTCGTAAGGCCATTTCCGGTGTAATAGAACCTCTTGCGTTGATTATTTTGGACAGGGTTTTTCTTGAAATGCCAAGAATTTCGGCCATATCTTTAATTTTAATAGAAAGAGGTGTTAAATAATCTTCCCTTAAAATATTACCAGGATGTGTTGGTTTTCTTGTTAGTTTTCTCATACGCTCACCTCTCAATGATAATCATCATAGTTCACAATGTAGGCATCACCATCTTCAAATTTGAAGAATACGCGCCAATTACCAGAGACTTTGACAGAGTAGAGCCCTTTCTTGTCTCCAGATAATTGATGAAGAAAGGAACCTGGATAGTTCATATCTTTAATTTCTGTTGCTGCATTCAATCGATCCAAAATTCTTTCAAGCCTGTTTGCATGATTTGGTAATATTCCTTTTTTACTTCCTGTATAAAAAAAATCCTCCAATCCTTTATGTTTGAATGATTTTATCATGTGATATAACGTAACTCTTTGGGTTACGATTGTCAAGTGGATTTCATAGCGAACGCTGAAGTCAGGGGCAGCCTGGTTACCGCTGCATTTGTTAAAAGTTATACATTTCAATTATACAACGACCTGTTAAAACGGCGCAGACCCTGACTGTCACCTGAACTGACAGGTTATGCAAATTTATGCCCGTGAAAACGGTCTTTTGATCTTTTAAATTTGGGACAAAAATTTCTCATATGAGATGATGAAGATGAACACCATTGTCCGCAACCATAATCTTTCCGATCATTGTAAACTGTATTCTTGCAAAGTGAGCAATTTCTTGTGATTTCATCCTTAAAAAATTCTACCGAATTCCCACAATTTTTGCATTTAACATCGAAAATTGCATCAAACCCCCATTCTTGAGTATTATTTCCAGTACATTTCCGCATATCCTGAACCTCCGTAGAATATAGTGTCCATATTATCTGAGAAAAGAATTTTGCTCAAGCATAACGCCTGCCATGACCCGCGAAGAATGGCGCAGAGCGAATCGGCGCGCTATTCTTCGTCGGTGTCGATGGCGTTGTTCGATCTCTCTTCGTACTCGTAATAGAAATCGGGATCAAAACCATCGGTTGCAGAGAAGCCGCTCCGAACAATCCGTATTGCGGATGGGTTCTCTTCTTCTATCTTCTTGTCAATCGACTCCATGAGTTGGTTGATTGCCTCACAATCATCCGGGAGAAAGTAGAATCGGTGTTGCCCCAACCACCCCATTGTTTCGTTATACCGACGCCGGCTTACGGGTGAGGCCGTCATGAAATGTTGGAGCCGCTCTATGGCTTCGTCAATTTCACTTCGCTTTATCTGAGGCCTGAGGTCCGGAAAGAAGTCCACTCCCCCATCTTCTGAAACGACAACCGCAAAAGTTGGTGATTTGCTGCTGCAAACATATCGGATAGCGGAATTGTAGCGTGCCCCTCGAGCGGCATTTCCAAGTTCGCTGGCCATCCCATCGAGGATTACACCAATAGCATAACATGTTCCCTTGGGGTTCAGGAGGACTGCGCCGTCAATCGGCGTGAGACTGCTGAGCAGTTCAGGGGTTAGAGTCTTACTTGCGATACAGGTGCCTTCAGTGGATAGACGCTCTGCTTCTTTCTTTGCTGCAGAACTTATGATAAGCATCGTGCCGTGTGGTTCCCTTTCAGCTTGGTGAATCAAGCCAATGATGCGCTCCACCTGCCTACCGGTCATCCCGGCAAAGATTCTCGGAAGGTCTTTCTCTAGTTTCTTCTCGTCGTAAGGTGGCTTTGGCAAGGACGGTTGTCCGTATCGCACTCTCATCAGAATCTTTGAATTGTGGCGGACCTCCCAGTGATGGTGCCCCAGAAAGCCAATAGTGAATAGATCCTCAGCGGCGGGTCCGTACTTTCCGATTTCTACGAGCCCAAATAGGTTTTCGGAATTGGTGTGTAAGGCAAGCTCGTGCGTAGCAAGTTGCAGAAGTTTGCGGGCCGCCCGAGTGGCGCTCAGCATTGGTGGATTCTGAAATAGAATGGCTTTCTTGAGGCTAGGATGATCTTCCCTAGCAAGAACGATAGTCCCAGATCCCTCGATCCCTTCGTAGTAGGTACGAGCGATATTTGTACATGAGCCAAGGAGTCCGTGCCACCCCTCAATACTTCCTTGATCCACACGATATGCGAGCCCTATCATCATTCGGCTGGCGCCATCTCGGAGGATCTCATCAGGATTCATCTCACTCGTACCACAACCTGGATCCGGCAATCGCAATTCTCCGGAAGCTTTGCCAAGATATGACTTTATTGTTGCTTCCATCAGAGATATAGGGACAGGCATGTCCAGATACTCGTGTACAGGAACGGAACTTGAGGAGAGAGATGGATGTTCCTCAAGAATGATCTTCTGAAGACCAAGAACAACGGACACCATGTAGCCCTCTACTCTAGTCGGATCTGAGACAAAGTAGATTAGGTCCGAGGGCCTTGCCGGATGGTTTTCTATTATCTGTTCGATCGCATCCCTTATGGAGCGTCGCACCAATGCACCGTCATGCCACTTCTGGGCCAGTGGGTGCGAATGCATTAGGGCACGTTCCTTATATTCATTTCTGATCCCATCAGCAACCTGAAGAGCCTTGTCAAAATCGCTTGAGACAGCCCAGAAGTCCTGTTCTGGATCCACACATGCCGGGTAGAGATTCTCCTGTTGCTCAACGAGTATTCCCACGAGAAATACCTGTGGGGCAAAACGTTCATCAAGCAACTGAAAGATGCTCTTGCAAGCACACTCTTGATTGATTCGGAAGTGAGATTGGTAACCCCACATGAAATGATCGATGGTATACGCCATATTTCGTTTTCTCAGTTGCTATTGAACACCGGTTTAACCTGCGTTTTTCATAGCGTAGCGGCGAAAAACGTCAGGTTGAAACATTCGTTAGGCTCATATTAAATTTGATTAAAATATAAACTAAATGATCTGTGACTCTTTGATGCTTTATAAAATCTAATGTGGGTTAGGTCTTTTTGGGTACAGATTTCAGTGATTTCTTTTATATCTTCATCATTCGCTTTCACTCCAAAATAGATCTCTTGAATTGCGGCTGCTTTTATTTGATGTAGTCCTGAAGAATTTTTATAAATTCTGATTTCTTTCTCATACTGCCATTGTGAAGATTTTAATCTAAGTGTATCAATTGTCGACTTATTAGGGTCATTCAGATAATTTAGCTCTTGATAAGTATCTTTGTATTCAATCCGTAAAGGCGTTAAAAAAAACCCTAGGTCACTTTGGATATCTAACCCTATAACCACACCTTTGTGATAATCGGCATAATGTGACCACATCAATATATCATCTTTTGTCTCGGACAAAGCCAATACACCTTTATTAAAAATTGTCTTTTCTTTAATCTCGCGAATTAGCTCAGATAGTTTTTCTGGTTCTCGTCGATATATATTGATTGATTTTTCAATATTTTCTGGAGTAATTCCAATTCTTGTGAAGTGTCTTCTTGCGTCCTCTAAACTAGGTTTATCAATTTCTGAAAGACTACAATCAAATGGATCATTAAATGTATCTGGTTTTGCAAACCAAAATGAGAAATTCTCAAGAATCATTTTAATTTGCTTTACTGTCCTATATTTATAAAGAAATTGAGGATAATGACCAGTTTCAACAAGTTGAAGCAGCAATGATTTTTTTTGTTCTGAATCTTCTATCGCCATATGTGACCTATTAGTTGCCTAACTAAAAGCGTTTTATCAATAGTCCCGCCCACAAAGAAACCGAGACTGTTGGATTTACCAAAACTGTTCGTCACTGTTGAACCCTTTGTTCCGACGAGCGGGATTAGTGATAAAACGTTGTTGAACAGTGCCGCTGATTAGTGCCGGTAACAAGTGTTCTGACTATGGGGTTTATATCCTTTGCAGCCTGGCCGCGCAAGGATAAATTGGTTTGACTTTGACTTGAAATAATAAGAATTGACGATTTTGCCTGCCGCATATTTCGTTTTCCCTGGCTGAAGGGTGGTCTGGATTTTATAGACCCGGTTCCAAGACGTACTCCGAGGGTACGGCCTGAAGCCGTTATTGTGGCTACGGATTGTCTCTGGTCAAGGCTTGTGTTTATGAGGTGTCCCAGGCAGTCTCCTTTTTGTTTGGAACAATATAGCCTGCATACACCGGCAACAGCTCGCAAAGCCGGATCATTCGGCCTTTGCCGCATTTAGGGCATGCTTTGATATCAATGCCCGTGAGTCTGTGCATCATCTCTGCTACGGATTCGTCAGCAGGCCGGGCCGGGATTTTACACTCTTCATCGGCCAGCTTCCGGATCAGTTCTATATTCCGGGTTTTATACCTGGGGGATAAAAATCCAAAATGCCGGATCTTCTTGAACCCTTTTGGCAATACATGGAGCAGGAATCTTCGGATAAATTCCACGGCATCAAGGGTCATCTCTTTGACGGCATCATTCTGTGCCCGGTCTTTCCAGGTAAACACCAACTTGCCATTTTCAAAGGATTTAATCCGGTAGTTTGAGATGGCTAGCCGGTGGGTGTATCTGCCCAGGTATTTCAAGACTTTTTCCGGGCCGGAACATGGGGATTTGGCATAACCGGACCTGGTAAGAGTTCGGATATCCGGCTGTCCAGCCACTTTTCTTTGGTCATTGTCTAGCATTTGGGACAGTGACGGTTTCTGCAGGAATTATATGCGTTTTTTTGGTAATCGCAGTCAGGGCAAACATCGACATGGCCTCCCAAGGTGGCTGTCCGGCATGTTATAATCCGGTTCATGACCTTTATCTGTTCATGGGAGGCACTGAAGGTTTTCAAAAAATGCTGTCCTGAATGTCTGAAGATATCGGCGATGTCATATTCGGGTCTGCTGCTTTGTCCGCAGCATTCAGTATTCATTGAACCACCGCGTCGGCCGGGCTGACGACTTTGGATATGGCATCATTGCTGATGTGAAGATACCTGGCAATTGTTTTTATAGATTTATGGCCCAGCACCTGTTGAAGGATATATGTCCGGGTCCCCTGTTCCAGAAGATGGGTTGCAAAGCTGTGGCGGTTACATCAATTGAGACCGATGGGGCGCTGATGCTGTATCTTTATATATTAAAGAGAATTTTAAAATGCAATAGGGAACGGAGAAGCCTCGGGATAATCGCCATTCAGGGAATTTGCCAATACTGGCATTTTCCCTGAATGGTAATGTATTCCCACCAGCATCATTCATCTTCATTGTATATTTCAATATCTGGATATAATTTTTTTGCACAATCCGGACAAATACTGTGGCTGAATTCAGCATTTGAACGAATTTGGATATAGGATTCGATTTGATTCCAATAGCCTTGATCGTCACGTATTTTTTTACATGATGCACAAATAGGGAGCAACCCGCTCAGCGTTTTAACCTTGCGTAGTGCATGTTTTAGCTCAACGATCAGTTTTTCTTTTTCGATCTGGGCGATTTTGCGTTCTTCCATTTCCATTTTGATTTTTTCTTTTTGTAACCGCAATCGACGCTTGAGATCTGAGACAAATCCACCGAAAAAGGCAAACCAGGTCAGCAAAATACCGAACAGAATGAAAAGGAATAACTGGTATTGTATATTGAACCCCTGGCCATACTGGAAATACTCCAAGCCCAGGAGTGCTGCGTAAAACAGCAGCACGCAGGCTTCTACACCAAAAAACTGTCGTCGCGTCAGCCCCAGCATACCAAAGCTGAAGGCGGGCAGGTAAAACATCAACACAATCGGCCGTGCCTCTGGCAAAAAGTACAGAACAATCATACCCCATAAGGAAGAATAGACGATCTGTTCCCGTGTCAGCGACGGATCTGAAAAGCGCAAATTCGCGTTTGTGTAAAACAAAACTGAAAAGATGCCGTTGCCAAACAGTGCAAACCCTATATACGTTGCCCACTGCGCGCCGTTCATCTCCCCAAGCCCAAGACGTGTAGCCAGAAATGTCGCCAGGATCACCAGTGCGTATGTGGCCAAAGCCATGGCGAAACGTTGCAAACGCAGCCGCTGCATGCGCCGGATATCCTTGTTTATCAATGGGATATTATCATTGTTGAACAATGGCATGAGAAAAAAATAGCTCCGCTCTTTCGGTTACAGGGGTTGAAACCGATGGGGATACAACACTGTATCTCTGTATAGTAAAGGGGAATTAAAAATGCAACAGGGTAAAATACCTGATATGCATGACTTTTCTCTTTGAATGCAAACTTTCAAAAAAAAAGCCGGGGTTCTAAAAAAACTTAGAACCCCGGCCGGTAACTGCTTATGCTATGTTGTTAAAAAATGCGGGATCAGAGGCGCTCGAATATGGCGGCTGCGCCCATGCCGCCGCCGATGCACATGGACACGATGCCGTATTTGCCGTTGACCTCTTTGAGGTTGGCCAGGCAGGTGGCCGTGAGTTTGGCACCGGTGCATCCCAGGGGATGGCCTAAGGCGATGGCGCCGCCGTGGATGTTGATCCTGTCCATGTACTTTTCCAGGTCCAGTTCCCGGATGCAGTACAGGGCCTGGGAGGCAAAGGCTTCATTGATTTCATAGATGTCGATGTCGTCAATGGTCAGGCCGGCCTGTTCCAGGACTTTTGGGATGGCGTATCTGGGGCCCACGCCCATTTCATCGGATTTGCACCCGATGGTGGCATAGGACACCAGCCGGGCAATGGGGGTCAGGCCCAGTTCCTCGCATTTTTCCTTGGAGGCGATGATGGTGGCGGCGGCCCCGTCCGTGGTCTGGGAGGAGTTGCCTGCCGTGACCGAGCCGTTGGCCTTGAACACGGTGCGCAGCTTGCCCAGGCCTTCCGGGGTGGATTCTCTGATGCCGTCATCATGTTCGACAATGAACTGTTCTTTTTTGTAGGTTCCGTCCGGTTGTTTCACGTATTTGATGGCAGGGGTGGGAATGATTTCCGTGAACAGGCCGTTGTCCCGGGCCCTGGCTGCCTTGGCCTGGGATGCTGCGGCAAAAATGTCCTGATCCTGCCGGGAAATGTTGTACCGTTCCGCCACGTTTTCCGCCGTGATGCCCATGGATACGTACATCTCCGGGTTGGTGCGGGAATATTCCGGATGGGGCCGGGGATTGTTGCCGCCCATGGGGACATAGGTCATGGATTCCAGACCCGCGCCCATGGTGATGTCGGACCAGCCCATCTGGACCCGCATGGAGGCCAGGGCAATGGCTTCCAGGCCCGAGGCGCAGAACCGGTTCACGGTGGCACCGGACACTTTGTCCGGAAATCCGGCCATCTTGACGGCCACCCGGCCGATGTTCAGGCCCTGTTCCCCTTCGGGAAAGGCACACCCGATCATCACATCATCCAGATCATCCGGGGTGAGGTTGGGGGTTTTTTCCACGGCCTGCTTCATGATAAAGGTGATCAATTCTTCGGGTCGGGTCTGGTTGAACAGACCACGTTTTTGCTTGCAGCCCGGGGTCCGGACCGATTGGACAATATATGCGTCTTTCATTGGTATCTCCTCCTTCTAGTTTCTGAGCGGTTTGCCGGTTTTGAGCATGTGGTCGATCCGGGCAACGGTTTTTTCTTCTTTACAGAAATCCACGAATGCGTCTCTTTCCAGTTTCAGGATGGTGTCTTCACTGACCTCGGATCCCACATTGACATCTCCGCCGCTCATGACATAGGCAATCCGCTTGGCCAGGAAGGCATCATGATCGCTCATGAAATTGCCGTTGCGCATGTTGTAGAGTTCTGCGTTCACCATGCCCTGGCCGGCATCGCCGAACACTTTCAACGGTTGTTTCATGGGCGGGGCATACCCGTCATCCACCATTCTCAAGACCTCTTTTTTGGCTTCGCCCACCAGGGTGTCCCGGTTGAAAACGATGCGGTCCGCCTGTCCCAGAAATCCGTTGCCCACGGCCTGGGCCGCGGACATGGACACGGCAGCCATGCCGATTTTCATGAATGCTGCCACAAAGATCTTGGCCAGGTCCACGTCTTTGACTGTTTTTCCGGGCAGGGCATTCACATGCTTTTTCCACAGGTTCATGGTGCCGCCGCCGGCAGGCAAAAGACCCACACCGATTTCCACCAGTCCCATGTACAGCTCGGAATGGGCCACGATGCGGTCCGCGCCCAGGCAGGTTTCACACCCGCCGCCCAGGGTCATGCCGTAAGGGGCCGCCACCACGGGGAAGGGAGCATATCTGGAAGCCTGGATCCCGTCCTGGGCTTTTTTCAGAAACGCATCGATTTCCGCGTATTTTTTGTCGTGGCACAGTTTGGAGATAAAGCCTAAGTCCGCCCCCGCGGAAAACGCGCCCGGCATGCCGCCGGCTTCGTTGCCGATGACCATGCCCACGCCGTTTTTATCCACATAGTCCAGGCTTTCGGCAATGAAATCCACAATCTGTTCATTGATGGCATTCATTTTGGTATGGAATTCCAGGCAGAACACCCCGTCTCCGATATCCACCAGAGATGCGGATGCATTTTCCATGGCTGTCTTGTCATTGCCTTTGGCTGCGGCAATGGACACCAGGGATTCCGGCACGGGCACAGGTTTGTAACCGGCGGAAGCAAAGTCATAAAAATACCGGATCCCGTTTTCCAGCTTGTAAAAACAGGTGTTTCCCGCATCCAGCATGGCTTTCACATTGGCCGGGATTTCCAGGCCGTCTTTGGCCATGCGTTCCACGGCATCGGCCACGCCATAGGCATCCCACTGTTCGAACGGCCCCATCTCAAAGTTGTAGCCCCATTTCATGGCGTTGTCGATTTCCACCACCGTGTCGGCAATTTCCGGAATCCGGTTGGCTGCATACTGAAAGCTGTTGGCTGCCAGTTTCCAGGCAAATTTGCCGGCTTTGTCATCGGCTTTGAGCACGCAGTTGATTTTTTCGGTCAGGGTGCCGGCTTTTTTGGCCGCATCCAGGCAGGGGAAGGAAGGCCGTTCCAGGTCTTCATATTCCAGGGTTTTCAGGTTCAGCACCTTGCGGATTTTTTTCCACTCCGGGGTGAGGTCGGTTTTGTAGAACCCGGCCTTGGTCTTGTTGCCCAGCAGGTTCTTGTCTGCCATTTTTTCCACAAAGTCCGGCAGCTGCATGATGTCCCGCTGCTCGTCGTCTTTGCACAGGTCATAGGAGTTTTTGGCCACATGCATCATGATGTCCAGGCCCACCAGGTCTGTGGTCTTGAAGATGGCGGTTTTGGGCCGTCCCATGGCCGGGCCGAAAATGGCATCCACCTCCGGCACGGTGAGTCCGTCTTCCTGCATGAACCGCATGGCCGCGCTGATGCCCTGGATCCCGATGCGGTTGCCCACAAAGTTGGGGGTATCCTTGGCCCAGACAATGCCTTTGCCTAAGTTTTTCTCGCCGAATTTTGAAATGAAATCCAGGACTTCGGGCAGGGTCTCTTTGCCCGGAATCAGCTCCAGCAGATGCATGTACCGCACGGGGTTGAAAAAATGGGTGCCCATGAAATGCTGCTTGAATTCTTCAGAAAATCCTTCCGTGATGTCCTGGAGCGGAATGCCCGAGGTGTTGGTGCTTACGATGGATCCGGGTTTCCGGATCTTTGCCACTTTTTCGAACAGATTGCGTTTGATGTCCAGCCGTTCCACCACCACTTCCACGATCCAGTCGCATGCAGCCAGTTTGTCAATGTCATCTTCCAGGTTGCCGATGGAGATCAGGCCGGCATCCTTTTTGTTGAAAAACAATGAGGGGGATGATGCCAGTGCCGCGTCCAGACCGGCTTTGACGATCCGATTCCGGGCTGCGGGGTCATTTTTCTCTTCGTCTTTCAGATCAAATGGAACAATGTCCAAAAGCAGTACCTTTACACCGGCACCGGCCAGAAGTGCGGCAATACCGCCTCCCATGATCCCGGATCCGATGACTGCGGCCTGTCTGATTTTTCTTGCCATGATGTCCTCCTGATAAAAGGGTGAGTATTCGTGATTCAAATTTTATATTATGAATGAGTATTCATTTTTGATTAACAGAAATTCACCGGGGTTGTCAAGGAAAATTATTTTCCGGATAATGGGACATAATCACATTCAATTTCAAATTGTTAGGGTATCAATATAGACGTGTGAGTTCCAGGCGTATTCCGTCGGCAGGGAAAATCAAATAAATGAATTATAATTCATCCCTGAATGGGGGGATGGATCTTGAAAAAAAAATTGGCTTCTGATAGGCTGAAGCGTTTATTTTTTGTCAGGTATTACAATTCTATATAAAATATGGAGATTCTTTAATGTCCCGGATACCCGTAAAGATTCACGCATTCTCAATCCTGAATATTGCTTCAGTTGCCGGTTTGATTCTCAAGCTCCAGCAGCCGTCCGGAGACATTCCCTGGCATGCTGACGGCAAAACAGACCCCTGGGACCTGGTGGAATCCGTGATGGGACTCAATATTGCCGGGTATCCCAACGAAGCCCGCCGGGCCTTAGACTGGCTTGGGCAGCATCAGAACCCGGACGGATCCTGGTTTTCCGCTTATGTAAACGGCGTTCCCGAAGACCGCACCTGCCAGGCTCATATGGCTTGTTATCTTGCGGTGGGCCTGTTTCACGCATACCTGATCACCCAAGACCGGTCATGGCTGGAAGATTTCTGGGACACCATGGAAAAAGGGGTTGATTATGCACTGGGACTTCAGGTTCCCACGGGGGAGATCTACTGGGCCCGGAACCCGGAAGGAAAAATCGATCCCATGTCTCTGCTGGCCGGGTCTTCTTCTGTTTTCATGAGTCTGAAATGCGCCCTGGGTATCAGCCGGATCCTGGGCCGGTCCCGGCCGGCCTGGGAAGCCGCATGGGACCGGCTGGGGCGCTCTTTGAGGGAAAACCTGCACAGTTACAATGTGAGCAAGTCCCGGTTTTCCATGTACTGGTTCTATCCCATCCTGTGCGGGGCGATCCAGGGGGAAAAAGCCCGAACCCGGGTGGAAAAATACTGGCAAAAATACATGATTGACGGCCAGGGGGCCCGGTGTGTGTCGGATCAGCCCTGGGTGACCATTGCGGAAACCTGTGAACTGGTGCTGACCCTGCATGCCATGGGCAACCGGGAAAAAGCCCGGATCGTGTTTTCCTGGATCCAGGACCGGGTGTATGAAGACAAGACTTTCTGGTGCGGATATACTTATCCGGACATGGTGATCTGGCCCGAGGAAAAAATTTCCTGGACCAATGCCGTGGCCCTGATGGCGGCGGATGCGCTGTATGATCTGACCCCGGGAGCCGGCCTGTTCTGTCATGACCGGTGGCAGGGGTTTGTGTTCAAGGGGATCTGACATGATACACGATTTCCGGCCCTGGTACATCAAGCAGGCCTGGTACCGGCTTCAGCATCTGTATGTCCGCCATTACCTGGTGCCCCAGCTGACGGGTTTGGGTGATCATCCGTTTATCATCAAGCCCTGGTACATTGAACTGTTCGGCGGTCCCATCCGCATCGGCTCCCATGTGACCCTGCTGGGATGTTCAGACAAGAAAACAAGGCTGACCGTGTGGTCGGACCAAAAAGAGATCCCGGGCATCACCATCGGGGACCATGTGCTGCTCTCCCCGGGGGTGCGGATCAGTGCGGCCAACAGCATCACCATCGGCGATTCCTGCATGCTGGCCAGCCATGCCTATATCACGGATTCGGACTGGCACGGCATTTATGACCGGTCTTTGACACCCAAAGAAACCCACCGTGTGGTGCTGGAAAAAAATGTGTGGATCGGTGATTCCGCCATTGTGTGCAAAGGGGTTTGCATCGGTGAAAACAGTATTGTGGGTGCCGGCAGTGTCGTGACTTCGAATATTCCGGCCAATGTCATTGCTGCGGGCAATCCCGCCAAAATCATCCGCCATCTGGATCCTGACAAAAAAATGATTACCCGCAAAGACCGGTACCATGATACGGCGCAGATGACCCGGTTTCTGGAAGCTTCGGAAAAAGCCGCCCTCAAGGGCAATACCCTGTTCGGATGGCTGCGGTCTCTGATTTTTCCGGGCCGATGAATTCAAGCCGGGGTCATTTTTCCTGAATCCGCTGGAAAAGGACAGCAATCCGGGCCAGGGACGGGGCGATATTTTCCACGTCAAAGGCCTGGACATCATCGGACAGATTCTGTCCGAACTGCGTGAAGGCGGTCAGTTCAAACTCACGGCCCAAAGTGATAAAATGATCGGCAATGGTTTGGGCATCCGACATTTTCACCCCGTCCTGGGTTCCGGGCAGCAAAGGAAAAATGGTGGCAAACATCTGATGTTCCAGGTCGGGATGCCGGTCCATGGCCTGCTGAATCAGGGATTCGGACAGCACGGGCGCAGGGACGGATCGGTCCATTTTCAGGGAAACAGTATCAAAAGCCTTTTGTGTCTGTTTTCCGGTTCGGCTGATGATCACGCCGGGCAGAACAATTTCAAAGCAGCTGCCAAAGCCCGGCCGGCTGTCCACCTGGATGCGGCCTTTCATCAGTTCCACCAGCTGCCGGCTGATGGCCAGTCCCAGACCCGTGCCCCCGTATTTTCTGGTAATATCCTTATGTCCTTGTTCAAAAGATTCGAAAATCAACGCCTGCTGGTCTTTGGAAATGCCGATTCCCGTATCCCGGACCCGGATCATCAGGTCCACGGTGTCAGTGGACGGGCGGTTCAGAATTTTTGCTGACAAGCGGATCTGTCCGCTTTCCGTGAATTTAAACGCATTTCCCACCAGATTGGTCAGCACCTGGCGAAGGCGCATTTCGTCTAACAGCAGGTACCTGGGCAAAAGGTCGTCCAGATGAATGGAAAATGTCAGATGTTTCCGGGACAGTTTGACCTTGAACAGGTCATGAATTTCTTGAAACAAGGTGGGTAAGGATACCGGGGTCACATGGATGGCGATTTTCCCCGCCTCGATTTTGGACAGGTCCAGCAGATCCGTGATCAACGCCAGCAGATGTCTGCCCGCCCTGATCACGGCCTGAAGATAATTTTTCTGCTGGGAATCCGAAACCATGGCAGACAGCACTTCACTGAAACCGATGACCGAATTGACCGGCGTTCGTATCTCGTGGCTCATATTGGTTAAAAATTCACTTTTGGCCTGGTTGGCTTTTTTAAGTTCCTGCTCTTTCTGTTTTCTCACCAGCACTTCGTTGTTCAATGCCTGGTTCATCAAGGTCAGGTTTCTTGTCCGTTCCGCCACCCGGTTTTCCAGTTCCTGGTGGGACTGTGTCAACGCTGTGAGCGTTTCCTGGAGCTGAATCGTCATTTGATTGAATTTGGTGGCCAGGTGCCCGAACTCATCTTTGGACTGGACCGGAATCCGGGTATCCAGGTCGCCTTTGCCGATGCGGTCCGCACCCTGGACCAGGTCGTTTAGAGGACGGGTCAACCGCCGGGTCATCAGCATCAGGGCCAAAGAAATGATCGCCGCTGCAATCATGGCCATGGCATACAGAAAAGGCCGCATGCGGTCGGCCACCCCGTATATTTCCTGCATGGGGTCCACGGCCAGAAGATACCAGTCCCAGGGTTGAAAATAGGTGAACCTGGCCAGCACGGTTTGCCCGCCCATTTGCATTTGCAGCCGTAGGGCCCCGTTCAAAAGATCCCTGAACCAGGCCGTGTCGTCTATCCAGGTATTGATTTGTTGGTTGTCCGGATGAAACACAATCCGGCCTTTTCGGGTGATGATACAGATGAATCCCTGTTTTCCCACACCGATATCGGCAATTCCCGCCATCGAGTCCATCTGCGCTTTGGTGATACTGGCCGGAATTTCCGACAGCCCGTAATCCCGGAGCATTTTTTCCTGGGATGAGACAATGACCTGTGCTTCCGACAGCCGGGTATCCAGCCAGGTTTCGCCCAAATCCACCAGCGCGGTCCGGGAAAAATAATAAGTGGTCTCCACGATAACCCAGAGCGAAATAATGACCAGAGGAAGGGTGGTCAAAAGGATTTTGCCATAGGTTTTCATGTCACCCCTTTATCACTGTTGAAAAATTTTGCAAATGAAAAATTGATGCTTATTTTTACGAAAATTTACATTGCAAATAAAAGCAAGGAGAAAATTTTGGTTCAAAAACCGGCATTGAATATATTTTCCGACTACAATTGACCCTGGTGCTATTTCATTACCGGGCGTATTGAAAAACTTGAGCACAAATTTGATATACAGGTGATCTGGCGGGCGTATCCATTGAATCCGGAAATTCCGGAACAGGGAATGACCCTGGCTGAGCTGTTCCGGCAAAAAGGACAGGGTGTGGATATTTATCAGGTTATGGCCCGCCTGAAAAAAACCGCTGCCGATCTCGGACTTCCCATGGGTGACCGGCGCCATATCTACAACACCCGTCTGGCCCAGGAAGTGGGGCTCTGGGCCCAGAGCCTGGGGAAAGGCCATGCGTTTCATAATGCCGCTTTTCAGGCCGGTTTTGTGGATGACCAAAATTTGAGCGAAAAAACCGTGCTCATGGATCTGGCTGAGACGGCCGGCCTGGATTCAACGGCTGCAGAAACCGTCATTGATGACCGCCTGTTTTCAGATGCCGTGGATGCAGACTGGCAACTGGCCCGGCACCAGGAGATTTTGGTGGTGCCCACCCTGGTCATGGGAACGGAAAAACTGGTGGGGGCAAGACCTTACGGGGCCATGGTAAAACTGGTGGCCCGGCATATGGAATGATCCGGCAGTATCGGTTTTTCCGGAAGATGCCAAAGACAATTGTGAAAAATTAAAGGATCTGATACACACCCTGTATGACCCTTCGACTTTCCGACATCATGGATCTGGATTACCTGCTGACCCTGGATGACCATCCCGGGTCCCGGGCGGCTGGTTTAAAGGCGGCGGCCCGGGACCGGGATATTTTCCGGCAGGCAGACGGGGCAAAAATGACGGATAACGCCCTGATCGAAGCCTGGCTGTCCTATCGCAGAATATTGTATTTTGATCAGGCAGGCCCCAAAGGATATCACCGGCTGCCGGGACAGGTGTTCAACCAAATGTTTGCCTGGACGGCCCGGGGGATGGCATTGGCCGGGGGGCTGTCCGGCCTGGCGCTGGCCTATGGATTTCTGGCCTACCACGGGGTCCGGCCCGTGAATGTGGCCCTGTTTTTTTTCGTGTTTGTACTGGTACCGGCTGTTTTTTTTCTTTTTTTCGTGGCCGGTCTGGTGATCCAGCCGTTTCGGCGATCCGGCCCCGGCCCGGGGATGTTTTTTGCGGTGGTGTCCAGGGTGTTGTTTGATATGGTGCCCTCGATGCTCAAGCGGGTGCGGATGAAAGTGAAAACAGAGTCATCGGATCCGGAACCTTCCCGGCTGGACGAGGGGATTTTATTCATCCGGACAAAAAAGCGGGAATACCAGCCCCTTTTTTTCTGGCCCCTGGTGATGCTGGTGTCTTTGTTTGCTCTTTTTTTCTCTGCAGGTGCCCTGGGCGGCACCTTGTTCCGGGTGACATTCAGCGATGTGGCGTTCGGATGGCAGTCCACTTTAGCGGCCACCCCGTCTGCCGTCCATGACCTGGTGTCCCTGGTGTCACTGCCCTGGGCGGCCTGGATGCCCGATTCCCTGGCCGGTCCGACTTTGGAACAGGTGGAAGGCACCCGGATTATTCTTAAACAGGGCATTGCCGCACTGGCCACGGAACACCTGACGTCCTGGTGGCCGTTTTTATGCATGAGCATGGTATGTTACGCCGTGATTCCCCGGCTGCTGATCATCGGCGGGGCCATCCTGGGCCACAGAACGGCGCTGAACCGGTTTGACTTTCACCAGCCCCGGTTCCGGCGCCTGATTGTGCGCATGAAATCACCGGTCATGGATATCGGATTGGAAGAAAATACGGCCGCCCGGCATCATCATCCGGAGGCAAAAAAAACGCCTAAAGCCAGGGGGCCGGTCAAAGACCTCTCTTCAGAACCGGCGGATGCGAATCCGCATCCGGCCCCGCAACAGGCCGGGCAGGATATCGTCCAGTCAAAACCGGCATCCATCGGCACCCCGGCCGTGGTTCTGGCACCCGGCCCGGCCTGGGATCAGGCAGCCACAGACCGGGTGTCCGATCTGCTGGCCCGGCAGTTTTTTCTGGATGTGCGCCAGGTGATTCCCATCGACCAGGACCTGGATGCGGATGCCCTTGTGCTGGGAACGGATGTGCTTGACGGAGCAGACCCGGTTATTTTTCTCCAGGAGGTGTGGCAGCCCCCGATCCGGGGCATTCTTCATTACCTGGTTCAGCTCAAGCAGGGGGTGTTGCAGGATAAAAACCTGTGGGTGCTTCTGACCCAGGCCCCGGAGGAGGAAAATCTGGGTGTGGCGGACAGGGATGTGGATGCAAAGGTGTGGCAGGATTGCATTCTGAAGCTGGGACACCCGGACATGCTGGTGGAAAGGATCCGGCCATGAGTTCAGATATTCCCGCATTTGCTGTGCTCGGGCATCCCAATGAAGGCAAGTCCGCCGTGGTGTCCACACTCACCGAAAATGATCAGATCCGGGTCAGTCCCGTGCCCGGGGAGACCACGGTGTGCCGGACCTACACCGTGACAATCGATGATCAGAAGATCATCCGGTTTGTGGATACCCCGGGGTTTCAGGTGCCCAGACAGACCCTGGCCTGGTTCAACGCCTATGACAAAGATCCCGGGCAAATCCTGGATGAATTCATTGCGGCCCATGAATCGGATCCGTTTTTTGCCGATGAGGTGGAACTGTTCCGCCCCGTGGCCCG
Source organism: Desulfotignum balticum DSM 7044 (assembly GCF_000421285.1). Taxonomy (GTDB): domain Bacteria; phylum Desulfobacterota; class Desulfobacteria; order Desulfobacterales; family Desulfobacteraceae; genus Desulfotignum; species Desulfotignum balticum. The sequence continues at coordinate 4,475,662 of NZ_ATWO01000001.1, read as the reverse complement.
GGGGGCGGGTATTATCTATGTGGTGAACGGGTCCCGGCCTGTGCGGACCGATGATCTGGCGGAAATGGAGATCCTTCGGCTCACGGGCCGGCCCCGGATGGCTGTGATCAATTCCAAACACATGGACAAAGACTATACTAAGGACTGGCGCCGGGAATTTGGCAAACATTTCAACAGCATCCGGGTGTTCAATGCCAACACGGCCAATTTTCATGACCGCATCGCCATGCTGGAAAGTCTTAAATCCATTGATCAGGAATGGGAACCCTTGCTGGCTGGAGTGATTCAGGCCTTTCAGACGGAATGGGAAAAGCGCAACCGCCTGGCCAGCGCGTATATCACCTATGCCATTGAAAAAAGCCTCCGGTTTTTTGTGTCCCAAAGCGTTCATGCCGGTAAAGATCCGGTCATGGCAAAGGAAAATCTGGCCCAAACCTATCGAAATCAGGTCAGAGATATAGAAAAAGCATTGTTTCACCATATCCGCACCCTGTTCAAACACCGGGTGTATCAGGTGTCTCTGCCCGAGTATTCCGTGCTTCAGCATGACCTGTTTTCCAGAAAAACCTGGGAGTTGCTGGGACTGACCCGAACTCAGCTGGCGGCGGCCGGTGCGGTTTTAGGCGGATCTGTGGGCGCCGTGGTGGACACGGCGGCCCATGGCCTGACCTTTGGCATGTTCACTGCCATCGGCGGGATTCTGGGGGCGGGATCAGCCATCATGGGAGGCCGCCGGGTGGCAGACAAAAGCCCTGCCGGCATCCGGCTGGGAGGTGACCGGATCCAGGTGGGACCCAATGAAAATCCTCAGTTTCTGTATATCCTTCTGGACCGGGCATTGATCTATTACAGCCATATCATTAAGCGGCCCCATGGCCGGCGGGGGGCTAAAACCATGACCGACGTCACCGAGGACACGGTTAAAAAACAGGGGATTGTCACCGGCCTGACCCCGGCCCAGCGCCAGGTCTGTACCCGGTATTTCAAAGCAGTCAAAGGCCGGAAACGGATCAAAGACAAAAAAGCGGAGCTGGCATTTGCCGTCCTGGTGCAGTCGCTGCTCGATGATTTTTCACAAAAAACAGACTGAAAGGAGCGTCACTATCCATGTTGTCCCATCTGTTCAGCCCGATCCGCATCGGGAATCTCACAGTGAAAAACCGGTTGATGATGTCTGCCATGAGCATTAATTTCGGGGTGGATGACAATTGTCATGTGACCGACCAGCTCATGGCCTATTTTGTGGAACGGGCCAGAGGCGGGGCCGGCATGATGCTGGTGGGGGGCGGCAGCGTGCATCCCGGGGGCCAGGAACTGCCGGATCTGCCCCAGATGTATGAGGACGGCTGCATTCCTGCACTTAAACGCATGGTGGATCAGGTCCGGCCCTTCGGGACCCGGTTCGGGGTCCAGCTCATGCACGGGGGTCGCCAATCTTATCTGCCGGAAAAAGTGGCCCCGTCCCCGATTCCGGCTCCGGCCGTGGTTAAAGGCGAGGTCCGGGCATTGACCGTGGCGGAGATCCAGCACCTGGTGACCTGCTTCGGGGATGCGGCAAGACGGTGCAGAGACGCGGGATTTGATTTTGTGGAGATCCACGGGGCCCATGGGTATCTCATCAACCAGTTCATGTCCCCCAATGCCAATATCCGCACGGATGAATACGGCGGCAGTTTTGAAAACCGGACCCGGTTTCTGTTTGAGATTCTGGCTGATATCCGGGCCAGGGCCGGAGAGGATTTTCCCGTGGGTATCCGTATCAATGGCAATGATTACATGGAAAACGGATGGGAACTCACCGATGCCCTGACCCTGGCGCCGCTGCTGGAAGCCGCCGGTGTCGCCTATGTGCATGTGTCCGCCGGGGTGTACGGCTCCACGGAGCTGACCATTCCTTCCATGTACACCCCCCAGGGCTGTTTCGTGCACCTGGCACAAGCCGTGAAACAGGTGGTGGGCATTCCCGTGATCACGGTGGGGCGGATCAAGGACCCGGTCCATGCGGAGCAGATCATTGCCCGGGGTCAGGCCGACATGGTGGCTTTGGGACGCTCGTTTCTGGCTGATCCCCATTACCCGGAAAAAGCCCGGACTGGACGCATCCAAGAGATCCGGCCCTGTGTGGGGTGCTGCCTGGGATGCATTCATGCGGTTTTAGCCAAGGAGCCCGGGGGATGTGTGGTGAACCCGGATGTGGGTCGGGAGTATCTCATGGCATCCGGGGAAACTGCCGGCAAACCGGTCGGGTCTCCGGACAAGCCCCGGGTGCGGATTCTGGTGGCCGGGGCCGGTCCGGCCGGCCTGGCTGCGGCCCGGGAATGTGCCCTGGCCGGCCATGACGTGGTGATCTGTGAACAGGGGGAGGGTCCCGGCGGGCTGCTGGGTCTGGCAGCCAAGGCCCCGGGGCGGGGGGAACTGAAAGATATTCTTCAATTTCTTGACCGGGAGCTGGCCCGCCTGGACATTCCCGTCCGGTACCAGACCCCGCTGACACAGGATCTGCTTATGGAAATATCTCCGGACCATGTGGTGCTTGCGACAGGGTCTTTGCCCCAGATGCCGGTGATCAAAGGGCTGTTCACCACGTCCATGCACCTGGTCACGGGGGTGGATGTGATGGCGGGCACGGAAACGGCTGGAGAAAAAGTGATGGTCCTGGGCGGTGGCATGGCCGGCCTGATTGTGGCGGATTTTCTGGCGGACCAGGGAAAAACCGTGGTGGTGCTGAACCGGAAAAAAAGCTTTGCCGAAGAGATGTCCTCCAATGACCGGTACTATCTGCGGGAGCGACTGAAAAAAGGGGATGTCACCTTGTACAAACAGGTTTCCATTCAGGGCTTTACCCCGGACGGGGTGATTTTTTCATCCAAGGGGGAAAAGATCACCCTGGCCGGTTTCGACACGGTGGTGATTTCAGAAAAATTCGAGGCGGTGCGGGCGGCAAGATCTTTTGAAAAAACATCCGCCGCCCGGTTTCATGTCATCGGCGATGCCAAATCCCCCCGGCATCTGATGTACTGCATTGCCGAGGCCCGGGAACTGGCTGCCACTTTCTGAGTATGACACCGGCCCTTTTTGTTATTCAATTTCAAAGGCCCGCTCCCCGTGCAGGGCACTGTCCAGGCCGGTCCGCTCATCCTGGCCGTCCACCCGGAGCCCGCCGCAGATCAGTTTGGTGACATACACCACGATCAGGGTGGCCACAGCGGAAAAGGCGATGGTGGCGATGATGGATACCACCTGGATCCAGACCTGGCCGGGATTTCCGTAAAACAGGCCCCTGGCGCCTTCAGTGACAGACGGAGCGGCGAACAGCCCCGTGGCCAGGGCCCCCCACATGCCGCACAGACCGTGGATGCCGAATGCGTCTAAAGAATCGTCATACCCCAGTTTTTTCTTGAGAAAGACCACGCCGTAAAATCCCACGGCCCCGGATACCAGGCCGATAATCAAAGATCCGGACAGGGTGACGAATCCGGCGGCCGGGGTAATGGCTACCAGCCCGGCAATCACACCGGATGCCATGCCCAGGAGGGTGGGTTTGCCGCTGATTTTCCATTCCAGGCACAGCCAGGTCAGACCGGCCAATGCCGCGGCCGTGTTGGTGACCAGAAACGCGGAAGCCGCCACCCCGTCAGCGGCCAGCTCACTGCCGGCATTGAACCCGAACCATCCGAACCAGAGCAGGGCCGCGCCCAGGGCGGTGAATGCCACAGACGACGGGATCATGGGCTCTTTGCCGAATCCATTGCGTTTGCCCAGCACCAGGGCCAGAATCAGGCCGGACACCCCGGCATTGATGTGTACCACATTGCCGCCGGCAAAATCCAGAGCCCCCATGCGGTGCATCCATCCCCCGCCCCACACCCAGTTGCACACCGGGGCGTACACAAAGGTGATCCAGAGAACGGCAAACACCATCCAGGCGGAAAATTTCATCCGGTCCACGGCCGACCCCAGGATAATGGCCACGGAAATACAGGCGAACGTCATCTGGAACATCACAAATATCAGGGTGGGGATGGTGCCGGAAACCGACGAGACGTCGATCCCGGCCAGCAGGATGTGGCCCAGACTGCCGATCACGGGGCTGGCGCTCTCCCCGAAGGCCAGGGAATACCCCCATCCCACCCAGACCAGGCTGGCCAGGCAGTAGGCCGCCACGGTCATGGCAATGGTGTTGAGCAGGTTCTTGTACCGGGACATGCCGCCGTAAAACAGGGCCAGACCGGCCGGGGTCATCATCATGACCAGGGCCGTGGACATGGTGATCCAGGCCGTGTCTCCGGAATCAATGGTCCCGTCGGCCGCAAAAACAGAAACCGTGCTTGTCAGCAGCAAAGTGATCGTCATCAGGCAGTATTTCAGTCCCATGGTGCATCCTTTCGTTATCTGGTTGTGTGGTGCAATGTTTGAATACCTGCCCCTGCATTGAGCAAATCATATGCCAAAACCAGAAAATATTCGGACCTGATGATATAACTTATTTGAATTTATGGAATAAATTGCAGAAATGATCTATTGATATAATTATTTTGCTGAAAATTTGCAGATAGTTTATTGCATTATTGTATATAAATAGCGTTTTTTGTATAAACAATAATGTAATAAATTGTATTTAAAATTTAAAACGCCCTGTATCTGAATCACAAAACCCAGATACAGGGCAATGTGTATCAATCTGAAGGAAGTGTTTTGAAACCGATGATCAGGATGGTCAGGCTGATGACAATTCCCAGTATAAATGACGGGGTGAATCCGAAATCATCGGGCGTCTGTAATTTGATCCCGCCCTGAAGTTCCCGCTCAGCACTGTAGGATGCCTCGATTTCCGTATAAAAATACGCACCGGAGTCGATGTCCCTGGCCTTGATCACTTCCACGATCCGATTGAACACCGGGATGTGTTTTTCTCCCCAGGGGCCGACCACCGTGGCAAACCCCCACAGGCAAAAAAACGTTAAGCCGATGATGAGCCAGCCTTTTTTACGGGAATGTATTTTTTTCGGTTCCATGATATTTTCCTTAGGTTGTCTATGGGTGATGGATTAAATGGTGGCCGTCAGTTTCGGGAATATCAGATAAAACACGATATACGCCATGGTCAGGGTCAGACACAGGTTGAAACTCTGGCCGAACACATAGAGAATCAATGGTTTGCCGCCTGAAAAATGTTCTTTCAGTTCCCTGAAATTGGTGGCCAGACCGATACTGACAAACGACAGGGTAAAAAACCATCCCCGGAACAGGTCGCTCATGCCCTTGATGGCACCCTGGTCGATCATGGTGCTGCCCAGACCGCTGATCTGGCTGTTGAATGAACTGTAAATCATGGAAAAAATCACGGATGCGGCCATGAATCCCAGGACGAATTTGGGGAACCGGTACCAGATTTCCATGACACCGACTTTATTTCCGGTTTCTTCGGCTTCCACTTTGGTGGTGAAATATACGGCCACACAAAAAGCCATCACACCGATGAGCACATTCTGGATCATCTTAATGGTGGCGGCCACGTTCAGGGCTTTTTCTCCTAAAAACGCACCGGCTGCCGCCACGGCGCCCGTGGCGTCAATGGTGCCGCCCATCCAGGCGCCGCCTAAAATTTCCACCTTGTCCGCCGGGAAAAATCCGTGGATGATCGCCGGCATCACGATCATCATGACGGAAGTAAAAACCAGAGACAGGCCCACGGCCAGGGTGAGTTCCTCTTTTTTGGCCTTGCACGCGGATGCCGTGGCAATGGCGGCCGACACCCCGCACACGGACATGTCTGAACAAATGGTGGCATTCAGGCGTTTGGACGGAATCTTGATGATTTTCTGTCCCACCCAGTAGGTCACCAGCCAGACAATAGGCGTCACGACCCAGGCCACAAAAATACCGGCCGTGCCGATGGTGATGATTTTTTCAAACAGGATTTTGGCGCCCAGCAGCACCAGGCCGGTTTTGATGTAAAATTCGGTCTGCACGGCCGGCATCACCCATTTTGGGGTGCCAACGGTATTGGATATGAGCATACCGAAAAAGATGGCCCAGGCGGCATACCCGATCCCGTAATGCTTCATGGTGGCCTGGCTGGCTGCCAGATGGGTCAGAACGCTGATGGCAAAAATAAAACCAAATGCGATCATGAACTCCTTGAACGAATTGCCCATGATTTTCATGCCCACCCCAAAGAATGCGGCAAAACAGATTCCCAGAAATATCAGCCATCCCACCCGGTTATAGGGTTTGGCCGCGTCCATCTTGGATTTGGCTTTGCTGGTTTTTAAATGAGCATTCCGCCAGTCCTGGATGGCCTGTTTGGCTTTGGCATTCAGGGCCGCACTCTCAAATCCTTCAGCTTCCGCCATTCTTTCTGTATCAAGTGCTGCAGCCAGGGCCTGATCTGACACGGCTTTGGCGGCATCATATTTTTCCATGGCTTTGGCTTTTCTGGCATCTGCTTTTTCCTGGGACAGATAAAATGCTTCCACGGGATTGGCAGCCCAGCCTTTGGTTTTGGCAGAAAAGGTTTTCAGCCATTTGCCGGCAGGCGTGCTGGTGGCCTTTACTTTGGACTTGGCATCAGACAGCTGATACCAGGCCACGGTTTTGAAGGCATCTGTCCGGTTGGCTTCCCGGCTGTACTGCGCTTCCACTGCCTGAAGTTTGGATTTCAACTCGCCGGCATGGGGAAAATAGATCACCATGCCGGCGATGAGAATAAAAAAACCCAGCCAGATGGCCCACCAGTCTTCTTTTTTCCACATTTCCGACCATTCCCATTTACCCACATCCCGGACAATTTCCGTATTATCCGCCATTTGGTTTCCTCCTTGTCAATTTAATTAAAAGTAATAAAAAAATTAAATGTACCAACTCGGGTCTCTGTCAGGTCCACCTGAAGAGCAAAAGGTGTGCCGCCAAAGAATAAATAAATAAAATTCTTTTAATACAGATAGTTAAGGCAAAACAGGGCCTGCATGCCCGCCCTGAAACTGGAAACTGAAGTTGCCGCTTGTGTATCCCTGGGGAGGCACCCCCGGATCTGCTTGCAATTTCGGGCAGTATTCTTTATGTTTTCACGGTTGAATTGACCTGGAGAATGCCCATGCCGTCCCGAACGTTTAATTTGAGATTTAAATTCATCACCGGTCTGGTGGTGTCCATCCTGTCTTTAGGGGTGTGTATCAGCCTGATCATGTATTTTCATATCAATTCCATCATGGAATCGGAGATCAGTCAGCGGTCCCAGATGCTGCTGGCCCAGTCTGATGCAGTTCAGGATTATGTGAAAACCGAGCTCCGGCCGGAAATGTTCGCTACGCTTCCCGAAGGGCGGTTTGTTCTTAAAGCCATGTCCTCCTCTTATATATCCAGAGAGGTGATGGACCGGCTCAACCTCAAGGATGCTTCCCATTACCACTACCGACGAGTGGCGTTAAACGCCAGAAACCCGGTATCTGAACCCAATGCCTTTGAATCCGGATTGATCCGGTATTTCAATGAAAACCCCGGGGCCGGAATCTGGGAAAATACCACACAGGTCAAAGGAGAAGACTATCGCCTGGTGGCCCGGCCAGTAGCCTTCAGGGCATCGTGCCTGAACTGTCACGGAGATCCTGAAGACGCGCCGGGAGAACTTGTGGATATCTACGGAGATACGAATGGATTTTTCCACACGGAAGGTGAAGTCGGCGGGGTGGTGGTGGCCGGGTTCCCGGTAGCCATGATCAAAAGCCCGGCCAAAGAACTGACCTTGCAGTATCTGATGCTGTATTTGCTGGGAATCTTCTTTTTTGCCGGTTTGATCAGTCTGTTTTTTGACCGGCTGGTCATGAAAAATTTACAGGATCTGTCCCGGATTTTCAAAACCCGGTTTTCCGGAGAAGCGGAACAGGGCATCATTCAGAAGCTGGCCCAGAAAGATGAGATCGAAGGTCTGATCGAAGGGGTGGATGAACTGGCCGTATGCCTGTCCGATGCCCGCACAAAACTGGAGGATCACACCCAGAATCTGGAAAAAATGGTGGAGGGCCGGACCCTGGAACTGGATCTGAAAGCCAGAAAACATCTGGGAGATGTGCGGCTGTTTGTGGATCTGATCAACGGATTCAACGGAGCCTTGACAGTCCGGCAGCTGGTGTCGGCCCTGCTTGAAAGTGTGGGAAGGCGATACAAGGCGGAAGATGTCGTGTATCACTGCATGGTGTTATCAGAAACATATTATGCCTGGAAACCCCGTGAAGAAAAGCCGGAACTGCCCCTCAAAGCCCGGGACCTGGTGTGGAAAAATGAGGTGCTGTTTCTTGACCGGACGCTTTTTATTCCCGTGAAATCACTGGAAAGCCATTGGGGCATTCTAAGGCTTGTCTGGAAACACACACCAGACCCGGAAGAATTGGATACAGACGTGCTTCTGGCCTTAGGCCAGCAGGTGGCCGTGCTGATTGAAAACATCCATGTGTTTTCCAGCATCCGGTCCCAGCATGACATGCTTCAGTCTGTTTTTGAAGGCATCAGTGATCCATTGCTGCTCATTGATGAGGATTGCCGTATCATCATTACCAACCGGGCCGGCCACGACATTCTGGGGCCGGGGAAAAAAGCGGCGCAGGAAGCGGCATTGCGGGCATTTTTGTGTACCCATGTGTCCAACAATGAAGACTGCAGCATACTGAACCATGTGGCCCGCACCGGGCAGTCCGTGAGCGAGGAAATTTACACCCATGATGACCGGTATTTTGACATTGATCTGTATCCGCTGCCCCGCCGGGACCAGGCCCGGCTGCAGATGGTGCTTTATGCCAGAAACATCACCCAGGAAAAACAGATGGCGGAACGGATGCACCAGGCCGAGCGGTTGGGTGCCATTGGAAAGCTGGCCGCAGGCGTGGCCCATGAAATCAACAATCCTTTGGGGGTCATCCAGTGCTACACCGACCTGGTGCGGGATGCGGTGACGGACAAGGAGATCGTGTCTGATATCGATATCATCTCCAAACATACCCGGGCGGCCCAGAAGGTGGTTCAGGATCTGCTGGCCCTGTCCCGGCCCAAAAAACCCATTTCCGGGACCTGCGACCTGAACCAGGTGGTGTCCCAGGGAATCGAGGTGTTCAAGGCCCAGGCCGTGTCCAGAAATATTCACATTGACACCTGCCTGTCAGACAATCTGCCCCGGGTGGCATGTGACGGGACCATTCTGGAACAGATTCTGACCAATCTCTGGCTCAATGCCGTGGATGCACTCCAGGAAAGCGGAGACACCATTACCATTGAGACAAAACCGGCAGAATCCAGCCAGGTGCGGTTGCGTATTGCAGACAACGGCCCGGGCATCCCTGACATCGTTAAACAACGGATTTTTGATCCGTTCTACACCACAAAGGAAGTGGGCAAAGGCACCGGACTCGGTCTTTCCATTGTTTACGGGTTTGTGTCAGAACTCAATGGCCGCATTGTGGTGGATACCGGAGAGCAAACCCGGTTTGACATCTATTTACCAACGGTTTCTTCAGGCACGGAACCTTTTGACAGGAAAAAGACATGAACCCGTTTTGCATCGGCGTGGTGGATGATGACACTGATTTTTTAAAAGGCATTATCCGGCACCTGGAAAAACAGTTTCACACATATGACATTCTGGGATTTTCTTCCGGCGAGGCGGCCCTGGCCGCGTTTCAGGAAAAAGAGATCGGGGTGCTGCTGTCGGATTTACGTATGCCCGGCATGTCCGGCCATGAACTTCTGACCCGGGTTCTGGCGCAAAATCCATATGTCTGCGTGATCATGATCACCGGGTTTGCCACCGTGGAAAACGCGGTTCAGTCCCTGAAAACCGGGGCCTGGGATTTTATTACCAAGCCGGTGGAGCGCCAGGCCCTGTTTCATACGGTGGAACGGGCCGTTCAGCACTATGCCCTGGCCCGGGAGAATCAACGCCTGAAGTCGCTGGTTTCCGGGTTGAACACAACGGATCAGAAATGGGAAAGCCGGGCCATGAGCCAGGTTCAGGAAAAAATAAGTGCCATGGCCGTGACCGATTACACGGTGCTGGTCACGGGAGAATCCGGCAGCGGCAAGGAGTTTGTGGCCAGAGAAATTCATCGGTTGTCCCGGCGCAGTGCATCTGAGTGCCATGCCCTGAACTGTCCGGCCATCCCTGAACCGCTTTTGGAAAGTGAGCTGTTCGGCCATGTCAAAGGGGCGTTTACCGGGGCGGAACGGAACCGGGACGGATTTTTCATGGCTGCGGACAAAGGCACTCTGATCCTGGATGAAATCGGTGACATCAGTCTGCCCATCCAGGCCAAACTGTTGAAATTTCTCCAGGACAGAGAGGTCAAACCGGTGGGTTCCAGCCGTTCCAGGACTGCGGATGTGCGGATTATCGCCTTGACCAACCAGGACCTGCCCACCCGGATTCAAAACAAAATCTTCAGAGAAGACCTGTACTACCGGCTCAATGTTCTGTCCATTCATGTACCGCCCCTGCGGGAACGGCAGGAGGATATCCCGAGGCTGGTGCGGTGTTTCATGATCCAAACCTGCCGGGAGATGAACATGGACCCCATGGAAATCGAACCGGCCGCCATGGCCTGGTTGTCCTCCCAGCCCTGGCCCGGAAATATCCGGGAACTGTTGAACATGGTCCGGCGTCTGGTGGTGTTTTCCAACGGCGGCCCCATTGACAGTGCATTGATCCGCCTGATGGGAGGGCATGGCGATCCCGCCGCTGACATGGTTTCTTCGGATGAGCCGGTCCCGTATAAAATCGCCAAAAAACAGGCCCTGGATATTTTTTCCCGCACCTATCTGACCCGGCTGTTTGAACACACCCGGGGAAATATTTCAGAAACCGCACGCATCAGCGGCCTGGAAAGGGCGTCCATCCAGAAGATCATCCGGCGCCTGGACATGGATATCTCGCGGTTCAGGTCCTGATCCGGAAAAAGACTTGACCCGGGCGACAGGTTGCTTTATTATTTCCGGCTTTTGTTTTAAGATACACTTGTTGCCTGACAGGAGGCATTTGTCATGTATGCCAATATAAGACCGTTCATTGCACTGTATTCTTCAGTGGTACTGATGATGATGGGGCTGGGACTGTTAAATACGTTTCTGGGGTTCCGGCTTTCCCTGGAAGGGGTGTCTACCCAGGTGACCGGACTGGTACTCAGTTCCTATTTTGTGGGACTGGTGGCCGGCACCTCCTATTGCCGGAAAATAATTCAAAATGTGGGGCATATCCGGGCTTTTGCCGCGTTCACCGCCGTCACCGCCGCCGTGGTGATGGTGCATGGATTTTATACGTCTCCCCTGCTGTGGGCCGGGCTGCGGTTTGTGGCCGGGGTGTCCAACATGGGGCTGTTCATGGTGATTGAGAGCTGGCTCAATGAGTGTGCTGAACCCAAATTCCGGGGGCGCATTTTTTCCATCTACATGATCGTGACCTATATGGGCAGCACAGTGGGGCAGCAGCTGCTGAACGTGGGCGATGTCCGCAGCCAGACCCTGTTTCTGGTGGCAGGGGTGTTTGTGGTGCTGAGCACCGTGCCCGTGGCCATGACCCGGTCTATTCACCCGAAACTGCCTAAGGTCCAGCAAAAAGCGTTGAAAACCATTTTGAGAAAAGCACCCATCAGCATGCTGGGCTGCTTTGGCGCCGGGCTTCTGCACAGCGCTTTTTACACCATGGGGCCGGTGTTTGCCCACCAGATTCAGTTGAGCGTGGGCCAGATTTCCTGGTTCATGACCCTGACCGTGTTTGGCGGACTCATGCTTCAGTGGCCGGTGGGACTGATTTCAGACCGCCTGGATCGATCCCTGGTGCTGCCGTTTCTGGGCATTATCCTGGCGATGATATCCCTGGTGATCCTGGTTTCTACCCAACATTCCCTGGGATTGCTTCTGGGGACAACCACGCTTTTCGGCGGTATCTTTTTTTCCATTTATCCGGTGGCCGTGGCCCGGGCCCACGATATCTTCGATGCCCAGGATGTGGTTAAAGTCAGTTCCGTGCTGCTGTTGTTTTACGGCATCGGGGCCGTGTTCGGACCGATTCTGTCCGCCGCCGTCATGACCCTGTCCGGAACCCCTTATGGGTTGTATTTTTACATGATCGCCGTCAGCGGGGTATATGCCGGGGTGACACTGTTACTGCGGCGCAGGGAATCCGTGCGGATCGTGCCGGTTGATGAGCAGGTGGAGTTTGTCATGATGGAAACCACGTCGGATGTGGCCATGCACCTGGATCCGAGGATGGAAATTTCCCCGGAAAATCCGGAGAGCACCGTTTCTTCCAATGGGCCGGTTCAAGATCATGACAGGGCCGGTGCCTGAAAAAGAGCTATCCGGTTATGGGGTTTGAAAAAAGGAGTGCCGGGCCGGAGGGCTCAGGGTTTTTTCTGCGGATACATATTCCAGAAACGCCTGGGTATCGACAAACCCTGTATCATGGCCTTTCAAGCCGGCAAACACGGTGTAGCCGTCACCGCCGCCGGCAAGAAAACTGTTGACCACCACCCGGTAGGTGGCATGGCGGTTCAAAGGATGCCAGGCCCCGGATCCGTCCATCACTTCGCCGCCGGATACCCGGTTTCCTTTGCCGGCTCCCGGATCGACCCGGAACCGAAGCCCCGAGGAATAGGGGAAACCCCCGAAAAACCGCTGCTCATCGATGATGGAAGACAGGGCATCTTCCAGCAGGGTGGTGATCTGTTGCCCGGTCATCTGGAAAATGACCAGGGTGTTTTCAAACGGCAGCAGGTTGTAAATGGTTTCGATGGTGATCTCCCCGGCCCGGATGCCGGTCCGGACTCCGCCGGCATTCTGGATGGCGATATCCACGTCAAATCCATTGCGTTTGACTTTTCTTTTCAGGGATTCGGCCACCAGGGGCGCAATGGCACTGCCCTGGGGCATGGTTGGATCCGGGACCCGGATATGGGGCAAAGGCTGTTCAGCCCGTCCGACAATGGTGCTCCCCAGTTCGGCCACCTTTATCGCATATGCTTCGGCAATGGCGGCCACGGCCGGATCCGCTTCCGGCAGGGCCATACCCGTGTCACGGTCAATGGCAAGCCGGACCTGTTCCTGTGTCCGGGGATCCAGCGGCTGATCCTCTTTGTCCAGAAGCGGTGTGCCGGCGATCAGGCAGGGGGTCCCCTGATGGGAGATGATTCGGCCGGCGGCATCAAAATCCACAGACAGCCGTCCCAGCAGCCGGGTGTGTTTCCAGGCATGAACCACCAGGACATCGGTCCCGTCCGGTGCCGTGACCACTGTGGGATAAGGTCCCTCCGGGGTGAGCCCCAGATCTTGAAAATTTCCCAGCAGGGTGTGGGAATGGCCGCCCACGATAATGTCTGCTCCGGTCACTGAACACGCCAGCAGCCGGTCTTGTTCATATCCGATATGGGTGAGCAGGATGATGATCCGGATGTCCTGGGCTGTGAGTCGATTGATCGCTTCCTGGGCCGTCTGGATCACCGGGCGCATCCGGAGTGTGTCCGGCGGACTGGATATCCGGGCCAGGTCCCGGGTCAGAAGCCCGATCACGGCCACAGGCACCCCGTCCACCTGTTTGATGACATACGGGGCGATCCGGCCGGCCAGATTCGGGTCATCAGACACATCCATGTTGGCAGACACAACGGGAAATTGCGCATGATCCATCAAAGGGAGGATGCCGCCGGTTCCCCGGTCGAACTCATGGTTGCCCGCAGCCATGACATCCAGGCCCATGGCGTTAAACACCCGGGCCTCGGCCTGTCCGTGAAACAGGGTATAGTAAAGCGATCCCTGGACCATGTCCCCGGCATGGAGAAACAGCACATGGGGGGATTGTTCCCGGGTCTGCCGCACCAGGGCCGCCATTTTTGAGACCGATCCCAACGGCACGGGCACCGGATTCCCCAGCCCTGGAAACTGCAGGGCATAAGGCCGGGGAGTGAACTGGGAATGGGTGTCATTGACATGGAGCAGGACAAAGGAGACCGGTTTTGACTGCACGGCTGATCCGGCCCCGCCTGGGGTGCCGGTCAGAATCAGCAGCAGAAGCATATGGAAATAATATATCCCGTGCTTCATGGCATCATGCGGCAGGACCATTCAAAAGACAGGTCACTGCACCACCCAGATGGTGCAGTCGCTGCCCGCGTGAATAATCCGGTTGGACACGCTGCCGAACATGAACTCTTCGGCTTTGGAAACACCCCTGCGTCCGATCACCACGGTCTTGAACCCTTCTGTCTTTGCCACATGCAGAATATCTAAGGCAATGCTGGTTCCCCGGCTGCAATAATCGGGTTTTTCCGCCAAAGGGGAATGACAGCTTTCCACATAATCGGTCTGCACCTGTTTTTCAGGAATGCCGCTTTTTGTCAATCGTTCTTTGCCGTGTGCCAGAAACGCAATCAGTTTTTCCCGATTTTTGACACACGCGTCTTTCCAGGCCGTGTCATCGGCAAAAAAATCCCGGTCCGGCAGATGCTCGATGGACAGCAGTTTGATGTGAAATCCGGCAGCGCCCTGGAGGATGTCTGTGACATAATCAATGGCGCGTTCGGCATTTTCAGAACCGTCCGCAGCGATCAAAATTTTATTTGTATCCATGGGGTATCTCCAAAAAAGCGGGTTGCATATGTTTATTTCACCTGTTTCAAGCAGGTTGTCAAGTCTTGCAGAAATTCGTCCATGGTTTCGTAATAAACCCGTGATCCGGATGAAAAATGCAGGAGCATCTGGTTTAATGCATCGGGAATATAAGGGAAAATTTTTTGCAGGTTGGCCAGCCTGTTTTTGAAAACCAGTAAAAAATCTTCCGGCTCGATACCCGGGATTTTTCTGTTGCGGTCAATCAATTGCCTGGCTTCTTCATGGGAGTAGAACCCTTTGCCGACAATATACAGAAGCAGGCCGCCCAGCCCGAAAATATCCAGGCCGAAGGGGTTTTCATGGAAACTGAATGTATAGTCGAAATCGATCCATACATAATCCCCGGTATCATACGTCACCCAGAGATGATCCCGCCGGATATCTCCGTGCTTTTCACCCATTTTGTGCAGATCGTTGATGGCCTGGCAGGAAACAATGAATTTTTCCAGAATGCCGGGCAGGTGTGTCTGAAAATAGGTGGGGTGATCCACATCCAGGTCATCGATCCAGTTATCCAGGCGTTTTCCCTGAACCACATACAGGACCCGGACATTGTTGCCGGCTTCATCTGCTGCGGGAAATCCCTGCATGAACCGGGGATCGTTCCGCACCAGATCCAGAATCCGGGCCTCTTTTCGCGGACTCCGGTAACACGGGATTTTCATTTCTCCCATGGAAAGAGAAAATGTTTCATAAAACACCAGTTTGAGTATCCGGCGTTCACCGGACTCCAGATGGCGGCACCGCTTGACCCAGTATTTGGGATCTTCAACCCCGAAACTTCGCTCCATTTCATCCCGCAGCACCAGGTAATGCTCACCGGCCAGGACAATCACATCCCCGCCGGTGATGCGCATGAAATCACTGGTATCCGTGTAAACCTTTCCCAACCGGCCCATATAACCGTCCGGATAGAGTCGGTCCAGAATCTGTTTGACCGTCTCAGACATCAAGTGTCTGCTGATGTTTGAGGGGCATCCTCATGGGGTGCCATTTTTTTGAGATGGAAGGCATTCGTTCAATGTGACTCCTGTGGTTTGGTTTGATCGTTGTTTTTTTCTGACAGACGCTGAAAATAGAATTAGGACAGGCGATCGCTGTTTGTCAAGCAAAGGATGAAAAATTACCCTTTGCCACCCAAAATTGAAAGTGATAACCTGATACGTTAGATCATGATATTCAACAAAACTTCTATGACCGCTGTTTCAGGGCATGGAACAACTAAAAAAGAAGGGATCCATGGCACGATTTTTAAAAAACAGAGAACCGGTAAAAGGACAGAGTCCGGGTGCCCTTGTTTTTGTGGGGACCCGAAAAACCGATGAAATCGATATCCGGGTCATTGATTATGATGATCATCACCTCACGGATCAGGCCATGGTGGATATCCAGGACACCCTTCATTACAAAACATCGGAATCAGTCACCTGGATCAACATCAACGGTCTGCACGATGTGGACACCATCGGCCGTATCGGCAAAGTATTTGACCTGCATCCCCTGGTGATGGAAGATGTCCTTAACACGGGCCAGCGGCCCAAAATCGATGATTATGACGATTATTTGTTCATTGTCCTGAAAATGATCCGGTTTGACAGACAGACCGGGATGGTGAGGAACGAGCAGTTGAGCCTGGTGGTGGGCGAGCGGTTCATTCTCACGTTTCAGGAGCGGCCGGGCGATGTGTTTGAGCCGGTGCGGGAAAGAATCCGGCGGCAGAAATCCCGGATACGTGTCGGCGGTACCGATTATCTGGCCTATGCGCTCATGGACACGGTGGTGGAAAATTACATTTCCGTGATCGAACACATCGGAGAGCAGATTGAAGACCTGGAAGAGGAAATTCTTTCTGATCACGATAAAAAGGTGATGGAAAAAATAAACCGGTTTAAACGGGAAACCAGTTATCTGAAAAAATCGATCCGTCCGGCCAGAGAAGCGATTTTTCAGCTGCTGCGGCTGGAAAGCGATCTGATTCACGAAAAGACGCACTTTTTTTTCAAGGATCTGGAAGATCTCATTACTCACGCCACCGAGGCCATCGACACCTACCGGGATCTTCTCACCGACCAGCTCAATATTTACAATTCCGTGACCGCCAACAAGATGAACGATATCATGAAAGTGCTGACCATTTTTGCCGCGATTTTCATTCCCTTAACTTTTATCGCCGGCATCTACGGTACCAATTTCGATTACCTGCCCGAACTCAGGTATAAATACAGTTATTTTATCTTCTGGGGGGTGCTTGTGGTCATTGCCGGGGCCCTGCTGGGTTATTTCAAGAAAAAAAAATGGTTTTAAGACAAGCTGCCTGAAAGATTTGTCAGCACCATCCAAAAGAGGTTTTCACGGCTTTCTGCCAGCTGTCGTACAACCGGGTCCGACGGGGGTCATCCATGTGCGGATACCAGGTGGTGTGGGCCTGCCATTTTTCTTTCAAAGCGCCGATGTCCGGCCAGAACCCCACGGCCAGACCCGCCGCATAGGCCGCCCCTAAGGCCGTGGTTTCCGTGACTTTGGGCCGGATCACTTTTTTATCGAGAATGTCGGCCTGGAACTGCATCAATGTGTGATTTTCCACCATGCCGCCGTCCACCTTCAACGCGGTGAGATCCAGGTTTTTGCCCAGGTCCTTTGAAATGGCTTCCACGATATCTTTTGTCTGGTACGCGGTTGCCTCCAGCACGGCCCGGGCGATATGGCCTTTGGTGGCAAACTGGGTCAGCCCGGCAATCACCCCTCTGGCATCGGATCGCCAGTGCGGGGCGAACAGCCCGGAAAAAGCCGGCACGCAATACACATCCCCGTTGTCTTTCACGGTATTGGCCAGGGTTTCGATTTCCGGGGCGGAAACGATCAGCCCCAGGTTGTCCCGGACCCACTGCACCAGTGCCCCGGCATAGGCAATGGCGCCTTCCAGCGCATACACCGGCTTTTCTCCATGTATCTGATATGCCGGGGTGGTGAGCAGGCCGTGCCGGGAAAAGATGATTTTTTGCCCGGTGTTGAACAGCAGAAAGCAGCCCGTGCCATAGGTGTTTTTGGCTTCTCCCGGGGCAAAGCAGGTGTGGCCGAACAACGCGGCCTGCTGATCTCCTAAGGCACCTCCCACTGTCACCCCGTGTCCCAGGGGGCCGGCGGCATGGGTTCTGCCCAGCGCAGCCGGATCCGAAGACGGCACAATGGCCGGCAGGCAGTCCAAAGGAATTCCCAGTGTGTTCAGAATATCCGGATCCCAGTCCAGGGTGTTCAGATTCATGAGCAGGGTCCGGGACGCATTGGTCACATCCGTGACATGGTTTCCTTTTCCCGGTCCGCCCGTGAGGTTCCAGATCACCCAGGTGTCCATGGTGCCGAACAGGGCAGTGCCGTTGTCCACGGCCTGTCTGACCGCGGGTACATGGTCCATCATCCATTTGATCTTGGGACCGGAAAAATAGGTGGCCGTGGGCAGCCCGGTCTGCTGCCGAAAGCAGTCTTTGCCATACACGTCATCCAGATTCCGGCAGATCTCATCGCTTCTGGCGCACTGCCATACAACGGCATGATACAGCGGTTTTCCCGTGTGCCTGTCCCAGGCCGCCACGGTCTCTCTCTGGTTGGTGACCCCGATGGCAGCCAGGTCTTTGCCGGTGAGGCCGGCCTTTTCCAGGGCTTTGGCAATGACCCTGAAGGTGTTGTCCCGGATCTGGGCCGGATCATGGGCCACCCACCCGGGTTTTTCACAGATCTGGTCATGTACTGTCCGGCTGACGGACACAATGTCGCCGTTTTTGTCAAAAATGATGAACCGGGTGCTGGTGGTGCCCTGGTCCACAGCACCGATATAGGATGTCATGCCGGCCTCCTTTTTTCCTACAGCCGGATAATCTCGGGTGACTGGCCGCAGTGTTCCAGAAATTTCACCAGGTCATCGGATGCAATGGTGGTGGTGGCGGTGTTTTCCAGCGGGTGGAAATTGAGCAGGTCATGGGCCATCAGCGCTTCATCCAGAACGATTTTGACCTCATGGTCCTTGATGTTGACGGCGGCAAACGGGGTGACAGCCCCGGGAATCATGCCCAGCACTTCCATGAGCAGGTCGGGTTTGGCAAAAGACATGTTGTTGCCCCCGATTTTTTTGGCCACGTCCTTGATTTTGATGGGCTTGTCCGCCAGGGTCACCACTAAAAACAGGTGTTTCTTTTTGTCCTTGAAAAACAGGTTTTTGCTGTGGGCTCCCTTGATGCCGTCCTGGTGCAAGGCTGCCTCTTCCACGGTAAACACGGCCGGATGTTCATGGTTGGTGTATTCAATGCCGATATCAGACAACAGGGTGAGCAGTTCTTTCTGGGTTTGTAACATAAGCCTTCCTTTTTATATGGTTTGAGGGCAGCTTGTCTGTTGCTACCCATAGTTGACATAGATGAGCCGGACAATGGTCAAAAACACCACGGTCAGAAAAAACGGCCGGATAAACACGGCCCCTTTCCGGATGGCCAGGCCGGAACCGGCCCGGGCACCGATGACCTGGCCGGCTGCCATGGCCAGTCCGGCGGACCACAGCACATTGCCGCCGATGATGAACACGGCCAGGGCCACAATATTGGACACAAAATTCATCACCCGGGTGGTGCCCACGGCCCCGGTCATGTCCAGGCCTAAAAAAACAAGCAGGGCCCCGGTCCAGAAGGAGCCGGTGCCGGGGCCGAAAAACCCGTCATAAAACCCTAAGCCCAGGCCGAACAACCCGAAAAACAGGTTTTGCCCCATTTTAGGGGTGCCCGGCTTCAGCCCCAGGGTTCTTGAAAACAGGGTATAAAAAAATACCACCAGAAGCAACCCGGGAATCAGGTGCTTGATGAACCCGGAATCCATGCGCTGGATAACCACGGCCCCGATGACTGCCCCGCAAAAGGTGAATCCCATACCGGTCCAGCACTGGCGGAGATCCACCAGACCTTTGGCAATGAAATTGGCGGCCGCAGACAAGGTGCCGAAACTGCCCTGGAGCTTGTTGGTGCCCAATGCCTGGGCCGGGGGCAGCCCCAGCGCCAGCAGCACGGGCAAAGCAATGAGTCCGCCTCCGCCGGCAATGGCATCCACAAACCCGGCACACAGGCCGGTGACAAACAAAATGCCCAGGCTGACCAGTGACAGTTCCATTGTCACAAAGTACCTTTGGTCTGCCATGGTAACGGATTGAAATTGAACCACGAAGGGCACGAAGGACGCGAAGGAACATAAAACAAAGCATCTGATGGTATCATTCCGGTTTCCCCGAAGCTGCCGTTATTTGGGATCGATGTTGAACAGCAGGTCATTTTCCAGATACACCTGTTCCAGCTGTTCCTGATAGGTCCGCAACGCCTGCCCTTTGCGGTGGGCCAACTCCTGAACCATGTACTGGATCACCGCCAGCATGCCGGACACATTGCCGATAAAGGGAATGGACTTGGACGGCACCACCAGGGACAGATGGGCAAAGGGAATCACCGGGGAGATGCTGGAGTCGGTGAGCACCAGCAAGGTGTGGCCGCACCGCCGGATCATCTTGCTCAGCTTGATCAGTTCATTGGGATACCGGGTGGTGGCAGTGAGGATCACTAGGCTCTGGGCCGGGGCATTGGCCAGCATGTCCATGGCCGTGGAATCGCTGCCTTTCAGAATCTGGATCCCCTTGCGCACCTTGGTCAACGACCAGCCTAAGTAATAGGCGAAGGTGTAGGACAGGCGGGAGCCGGTGACATAAATAAAGGGACTGGTGTCCATGTGGGTGATGAACTGGTTCATACGTTCCACATCAATGTTTTCATACAGAAACTTGAGGTTGTTGAGTTCTTCTAAAATTCCCCGGTGAAGCCGGTCCAGTCCGGGTTCGTCAATGCCTTTGAGGTTGACCCGGTCCGGCAGGCTCAACCCGGTGTTGATGAAATCCTTGAGCGCATCCTGGAAATCCGAGTATCCTTTGTATCCCAGGGTCGCCACAAACCGCACCACCGTGGCTTCACTGACTTCGCAGGCTTCGGCCAGTTCCTTGGTGGTCATGAATACCACCTTGGCCGGATTGATCATAATATAGTTGCCCAGGGCCTGGGCTTTGGGGGTCAATGTATCCAGTTTGCTGGAAATATCATCGATCACCGGGTGTGATGCTATGTCATTCATTGGTAACAGCCTTATTTAAATGAGGTTTTGTCATGGATAGATTATTTTATAATTTATTAATTTTATTGAGATTTAATCCAGATAGTTTTTTTTGTCAAGCACAAATGAAAGAAAAACAATCATTTTTAAATAAAGTCCTTGACATGTTTTCTTTCATAGCGTATTGACGAACTGGGTATGGCAGAAAAATAATAACAATATCTAAATGAAGAGAAGGCCAATGTTTTTTAAAAGCAAACCCATGTGGGGCAAAAAAACCAAGCTAAAATCAAGTTATGATGTGGTTCTCATTGGCGGCGGACTTCACAGTCTGGCCACCGCGTATTATCTGGCCAAAGAGCATGGCATCACCGATGTGGCGATCATAGAGAAAAACTATATCGGATACGGTGGCGCCGGCAGGAACACGGCCATTGTGCGCGCCAATCAGCGGACCCAGTACAATGTGCCGCTTTACAAGGAGGCTCTGGATCTGTGGCCGGTTCTCACCAAGGAACTGGATTACAACCTGATGTTCAACAACTGCGGCAACCTCAACCTGATGCATTCCGAAGCCGCCATGAACGCAGCCCGCATGACCATTGCCACGGCCCAGTTCCATGGGGTGGAATCCCATCTCATCGATGCCAAGGAAGCCAAGGAACTGGTGCCGGCATTGAACATTTCCGAGGACATCACCTTTCCCATCCACGGGGCCATGTTTCATCCCCCCGGAGGTGTGGTCCGCCATGATGCCGTGGTCTGGGGTCTGGCCAAAGGGGCAGCCAAAATGGGCGTGGAAATCCACCAGCAGACCGAAGCCACGGGCATCAGCACCAAAAACGGCAAAGTCACGGCCGTGGTCACGGACAAGGGAATCATCAACACCAAACAGGTGCTGATTTCCGCCGGCGGGTATTCCGCTTCCCTGATCCATGGATTTTTAGGCATCAAACTGCCTATCTCCGTTCTGACCATCCAGGCCATGGTGACCCAGCCACTGAAACCGATTCTGGATCATGTGGTGTCCTCCGGGGCCTATCACTGCTATGCCAACCAGACCCTGAAGGGGGAAATCGCCACGGGCGCCCATATGGACCAGTGGCCCAACTACACCACCTTGAACACGGCCCACTATATCAAGCATCAGGCCGAGGCATTATCTGAATTTCTGCCGGCCCTGCGCGGGGTGCGATTCATGCGGATCTGGGGCGGACTGGCGGACATGACCCCTGACATGGCACCCATCATGGACGGCAATGAGCAGGTGGAAGGATTTTTCATGGATTGCGGCTGGGGATATTTCGGATTTAAATCCTGCTCTGCCGTGGGTCGTCACATGGCCAGCTTCATGGCCACCAACACCTGTCCTGACATACTTAAACCCTTTGCGTTGAAACGGTACCAGGAGCACAAGCTCATGGGTGAAACGGCGGCGTTGGTCAGCTACACCCCGGACAATTAACCAGCGGAATAAAATTTTTACGAGATTCAAGGAGAAGATAAGATGGCGTTAACAATTACATGTCCGGTCTGCGGAAAAAGAAACGGATATGAGTTCCGTTACGGCGGAGAGGAAAAAGGTCCCAGACCTGATGAAAAAGATCTGACCCCTGAAAGCTGGTGCGATTATGTCCACATGAACAAATGCGTGGCAGGCGTGCAGCAGGAATGGTGGTTTCACCGGGATGGATGCGGTTCATGGTTTACCATCTTCCGGGATACGACGACAAACCTTGAAAAGGAAACACCGGAGGCAAAAGAATGATGAACAGATTCAATCATCTGCCCACATTGAAAATAGATACCAGTGAGAAAATTCCCTTCACATACAAGGGGAAGCAGTATTACGGCACCAAAGGAGATACCGTTGCCACAGCCCTGTATGCCAATGGGGTCAGAATCTATGCCAGAAGCCTGAAATATCATCGTCCCAGAGGACTTTACAGCATGGATGGAGAATGCTCCAACACCATGATGGAAATCAACGGGGTCCCCAATGTCCGCACTGAAACCACATTGCTCAAGCCCGGTATGGTGATCAAAGAGCAGAACGTCAAAGGCTCGGCGGAAAACGATCTGATGGGATTCATCGACAAGATGGACTGGGCCATGCCTGCGGGTTTCTATTATGACACCATGCACAAGCCCGCCAAAATCTGGCCCGTGGCCATGAAACAGATCCGGAAAGCCGCCGGGATCGGCAAGCTGTCTCCGGATCATCACATGCCCGGTAAATATGATGAAATTTTTCCCACCTGCGATGTATGTGTCATCGGCGGGGGTCCCGCCGGCATGACAGCGGCCCTGGCGGCGGCTGAAAAAGGGCTGCGGGTAATTCTCATGGAAGCCCGGCCCTGGCTGGGGGGACAGTTTGATTACCGCACATCCGAGTATGCCAATCGCCAGACCTGCCACGAACGGGCGGTTCAGCTGGCAAAAGAAGTGGAAAAAACCGATAATATCCGGGTGTTCACCCACACCGCCAATGTCGGGGCATACAACAACAACCTGATTACCGGATTTCAGGTGGGCACGGAAAAAGACAGTTTCACGGAACGCTACATTGAAATCCGGGCCAACAGTGTGGTGGTGGCCACGGGATGCATTGAGCGGCCCCTGCTGTTTGAAAACAACGAACGTCCGGGCGTGATGCAGGCGGGATGCGCCCTGCGCCTGGCCAACACCTATGGGATGCTGCCCGGCAAAACCGGGGTGTTTTCCATCGGCCACGACCTGGGACTGGAAGCGGCCGTGGCCCTTCATGACTTAGGCATGGCCATTCCCATGATTGCCGATATCCGGGAAGACGGCCAGAATCCGGCCCTGCTCAAGGCCGTGACGGACCGGAAAATCACCCTTCTTAAAGGATGGGTGGCCACGGAAGTCCATGGCCGTAAACAGGTGAAAAAAGTCACCCTTAAAAGTCTGGACGGTACGGCGGAAAAAACCTTTGACTGTGACGTGCTGGTGGCGTCTGCCGGATTCACCCCGTTGACCGGCCCCCTGGTGGTCAACCAGGCCAAACTCAAATATGATGCCCACACCAATTTTTTCCTGCCCACGGACCTGCCCAAAAAAATGCATGCGGCCGGCCGCCTGCTGGGATATGAAGACGGGCTGTCCATTGAAGCCTCCGGTCATCTGGCCGGTCTCAAAGCGGCTTATGACTGTGAAAACTGCTCCATTGCCGATCTGGGAGAGGCCAAAAAAGCCATGGAATCCAAACCGGGCCCGGCCCGGGGCACCAAGCTGGTCATGGCACCGGTCAAGGGAAGAAAAACCTTTATCTGTTTTGATGAAGACACCAGCATTAAAAACGTCAAACAATCCATTGACAAGGGATTTGACGTGCCGGAACTGATCAAGCGGTTCTCCGGTGCGGGGCTTGGACCCGGCCAGGCCGGAATTCCCGGTCACAACCTGCCGCTGTTCACAGCCAAATATCAGGCCCTGCCGGATATCAAGATCCGGCCCACCACGGTGCGGCCGCCTCTGGTGCCGACTTTGATCGCCACCTATGCCGGTACCAACCACACCATGCTGAAGAGAACGCCCATCGATGACTTGCAGCGCAAAGACGGCGGGATCTTCAGAAACATCGGTGTGTGGCAGCGGGCCAGGTATTTTTCCAAGGATTTTTCTTCCAGAAAAGAGATTGAAAATGTCCGGAACAACGTGGGCATGCTGGACGGTTCCACTCTGGGAAAATTCAGGATTCACGGACCTGATGCATTGAACGCGTTGCAGCGGGTGTATGTGTCGGATCTGTCCAAAATCAAGGAAGGCCGGGTCAAATATACGGCCATGTGCAATGATGACGGATGTGTCATCGATGACGGCGTGGTCATCAAGCTGGGAGAAAACGATTATTATTTCTCCACCTCCACAGGCCGGGCCGGCCAGACCGTGGAATGGATCCGGTATCATACCCGGTATGACAACTGGGACTTTTCTCTGGTAAACCTCACGGATGCCATGGGCGTCATCAACCTGTCCGGGCCCAACGCCAGAAAGGTGCTGGAAAAAGTGGTGGACATCGATGTGTCCAACGAAGCGTTCGGATTCAGTGAATACAAGGAATTCAAAGTGGCGGATACCATTCCGGTGAAAGCCATGCGCTTAGGGTTTGTGGGTGAGTTGTCCTATGAGCTGCACGTACCCTCTTCCTATATGAAATCGTTGTGGCTGATTCTTAACGAAGCCGGCAAAGAGTTCAAGATCCAGAATTTCGGTGTGGAAGCCCAGAACGTGCTGCGTATGGAAAAATGCCATGTCATCCTCGGCCAGGAATCGGAACAGCGGACCAATCTGCTGGATATCGGCCTGGGATTTCTCTGGTCCCGGAAAAAAACCGGGTATAAAACCGTGGGTGTGGCGGCCCTGGCCCAGGCGGAAAAAGACAATACCCGCCTGAAACTGGTGGGGTTCAAGATGGAAAACAATGGCCGGGCCCCCAGAGACGGCGCTTTGATTGTGGATGACCGGGTCCGGGGCCATGTGTGTACGGCCAGAAACAGTTTTTCACTCAACGAAGCTGTGGGTATGGCCCTGGTGGAAGGTGACATGAGCAAGGTCGGCACCCGGCTGGCATTTTATGAAGATGAATGCAACGGCGAGCTGATTTACGGGACGGTGGTGGAAACCCCGTTCTACGATCCTGCCGGACAACGCATGAAAATGTAAGGAAACCATACACATGAAAGACATTAAAAGATACTCACCCGTGGAGTTCAAGGTAACACCGCTCAAAACCGAAAACCGGGACCACTGGGATGTGGTCATGGAATACCACAACGAAGGCGACGGCCCCTGGCTGGTGGACCTGTGCCACCGGACCCGGCTGGACCTTCAGACCGGGAACCTGGATGCCAAAAAACCGTTCGGCATCACCATTCCCGCCACTCCCGGACAGTCCGTGCTGGAAAACGGGTTGCTTGTCAACCGCATGAACCGGATCCAGAGTTCCATTTATCATCTGGCAGGGGATGCCATTGAGATGCCCGGAGAAACCGAATACACGGATGTGACGGAATCCACGGTGTTTCTGGCCATCATGGGCGGGTCCGTGTTTTCCATCTGTGAAAAACTCTCAGCCCTGGATTTTATGGACAAGAACCGGGAAACCCCGTTCCTGTATCAGGGACCGTTTTCCCATGTGCCCTGCCAGATCGTGACGTTGAGCCGGGATAAAGAAAAATCCGGCGTGGTGCTCACCTGTTCCAGGGGATATGCCAAAGACATGGTGGATGCCATTCTCCATGCAGGCGAAGAGTTCGGCCTTAAACCGGCCGGTGAAAAACGCGTCACCGACTGGATCAACAGTTTATAAAAAAAAGCCCGGGCGGTTCCCGGGCTTTTGAACAGTAACATATGGTCTGACAAGACCGGTTTATTCAAGGAGAAAAAAACATGACCAAAAAATATGATGCCATCATCATCGGTGCCGGCGTAATCGGAACCCCCATTGCCTATGAACTGTGCAAAATGGGATACAAAACCCTGAATGTGGACAAGGTGCCGGATGCGGGTGAAGGCTCCACCGCCGGTTCCTGTGCCATTGTCCGGGCCCATTACTCCACGGAGGACGGGGTGGCCCTGGCCTATGAAGGGTTCAAGTACTGGCTGGACTGGGAAAATTACCTGGACAACGTCAAAGATGAAAAAGGCCTGGCCAAATACATGAACACCGGGTCCATCCTGATCAAATCCGACGGCCATGACTGGCGCAAGGTTCAGAAACACTATGATGCCGTGGGCGTGAAGTACGAAGAATGGGATGTGGACACCGTCAAAAAACATGTGCCCCCCATTGACATGCACAAGTTCTGGCCGGTGCGCCGTCCTGAAGATCCCAAGTTCTATGATGAGCCCACTGAAATGCTGGAAGGCGCTATTTTCTGCCCGGAAGGCGGGTATGTGAACGATCCGGCCCTGTCCGCCCATAACATCATGCGGGCCGCCGAAGCCAAGGGCGGCGAGTTCATGTTTAACGCCGAAGTGGTGGATATCCGGAGCGAAAACGGCAAGGTCAAAGGCATCACCCTGAAAGACGGCACCCAGATCGATGCAGACATCGTGGTGAACGTGGGCGGTCCCCATTCCTTTAAAGTCAACCAGATGGCCGAAGGCGTGTGGGAAGGCTGCAACATCAAGACCAAAGCCCTGCGCCACGAAGTCATGTACTGCCCGTCCCCGGAAGGATATGACTATCTTAACGACGGATACCACATGTCTGACGGTGATATCGGCTGCTATGAAAGACCGGAAGTGGGCAACATGTTCCTCATCGGTTCCGAGGATCCGGAATGTGATCCCCAGGAATGGGTGGATCCGGATGAATTCTATGCCGGCAAAGGCGGCAAAGGCCGGGACAACGTTCTGACCGACGCCCAGTGGAAAGCCCAGTGCTACCGCCTTGGCAAACGGATTCCCTCCCTCAAGGTGCCCAACCAGCCCAAAGGCGTGGTGGACCTGTATGACGTGTCCGACGACTGGATCCCCATTTATGACAAATCCGACCTGCCCGGTTTCTACATGGCCGTCGGTACTTCAGGCAACCAGTACAAGAACGCCCCCGTGGTGGGACGCATGATGGCGGAACTCATCGATGCCTGTGAAAAAGGCCTGGATCATGACAAAGAACCGTTCCAGTATGAATTCAAATATACCACACGGACTCTGAACGTGGGCTTTTTCTCCAGAAAACGGGAAATCAACTATGATTCCAGTTTCTCTGTAAACGGATAACAACCATGTAACCGCTGTTCGGCTGTAAAGCTGCATGGCGTGCTTTTATCCAGGGGCAGGGCCGGGGAACACCCTGGCACTGCCCTTTTCATTGAGGTGTAAGACCGATGCAAATTTATGTATGCGTGAAACACGTACCGGATTCTGCAGCCAACATTCACATTGTGGATAACCTGAAAATTGACGAATCCGTGCCGTTTTTGCTCAACCCGTATGATGAACATGCCGTGACCGAATCAGTGGCGTTAAAAAATCAGGTGCCGGGCAGTGAGATCATTGCCGTGTGCCTGGGCAGAAAAGATGCGGAGAGTACCGTGCGGTCCGCCCTGGCCATGGGTGCGGACAGAGGCCTGCTGGTGGAAACCGAAAAGATGTGTGACAGCATGACCACGGCCCGGGCTCTGCACGCCGCCATTGTCAGGGACGGGCAGGCGGATATCATTCTCACGGGCAAGGAATCCATTGACAGTGAAGGCATGCAGACCCAGTTCCGCATCGGGGCTTTGTTCGGTTTTCCCGTGGTCACCAATGCGGTTTCCCTGGACATCAAAAATGGTAAAGCCACCGTGACCTGTGAGCTGGCCGGGGGGCGCACCCGGACATTTGATCTGACCCTGCCCTGTGTGATCGGGGCGGGCCGGGGATTGAACACGCCCATCTATCCGACTTTTCCGGATGTGGTTAAATCCCGGAAAAAATCGATTGAAACCCTTACACTGCCGGAACTGAATGTGCCTGCCGCACCGGGGTCTACGAAAATCGTTGCCATGACCCCGCTGGTGCAGAAACGGAACCCGCAGAAAATCACCGGATCTCCTTCGGCACAAGCCGCTGAAATCATCCGGATTTTAAGACAGGAAGCAAAGGTGTTGTCATGAAACAGGCAGGTATTATCATTGAAGCGGAACATGGCCGGGTCAAGGAAACCAGTCTCGGTGTGATCACACTGGCGGGCAGAACGGCTGAGTCCCTGGCGGCACTGGTGATGGACGGCATCACCCATGAGATCACGGATCAGCTGGCTGAATACGGGATCCACACCATCGTTGACCTGGCCCTGTCCGACACGCCGGAGATCCGGCTGAATCCGGCGGTCCGGGCAGCGGCGGTGTTACATGCGGCCCGGAAAATGAACCTGGACCGGATTCTGGGATTATCATCGCCGGAAGGAAAAGACTTGCTGCCCCGGGTGGCGGCCCTGCTGGATGCTCCCCTGGTCATGGATTGCGTGGATGTGGACCTGAATACGGGTGTGGCGGAAACCTCCCAGTATTCCGGCAAGGTGATGGCACAGATTCAGCTGACCGGAGAGACATTGATTTTCGGGGTCCGGCCCAATGCGGTTCCACCCGAACCCAGGCCTGTGCAGGCTAAAACTGTTGCTCTAAGCGGGAGTGAGGCAGTGCCTGAAAACATCACCCTGCTTTCCTGGGATGACGGAGATTCAGAGGGCCGGCCAAGCCTGGTCGAGGCGGATATCATCATTGCCGGGGGCCGGGGATTGAAAAACAAGGACAATTTTTCATTGATCGTTGATTGTGCGGAAAAGTTGAATGCCGCACCCGGGGCCTCCCGGGTGGCTGTGGATGAAGGCTGGGTGCCTTACGCCCTCCAGGTGGGTCAGACCGGAGAAAAAGTCAGCCCCCAGGTATATATCGCCTGCGGGATTTCCGGCTCCATCCAGCATTTTGCCGGCATGAAAACCGCTAAAATGATCATTGCCGTGAACAAGGATGAAAATGCCGCGATCATGGCCAATTGCGATTATCAGGTCCCAGGCGATCTGTTTGACATTCTGCCGGAAATCATGAAACAATTATAATATGAACCGATTTACCCATCAAAACGCCCGTCAGTTTTTATTCGGCCTGGATAACGCCAATTTTTTAAGTGTATTTGATGAATATTGCGACGGGGTGCTCATTACCAATGCGGACGGGATTATCGTTTATTACAACAAAGCCATGTCCCGCATCGATGAACTGGAACCCGAAGATGTGATTTTGAATCAGGTCACGGATGTCTATGATCTGGATGATGAGACCAGTCTGATCATGCAGTGCCTCATCACCCGGCAGCCCATCATTGATAAATCCAATTATTACCGGACCCGCATGGGCAAGTTCGCCAACACCATCCACAATGTGCACCCCATATTCAACCAAAACCAGCTGGTGGGGTGCATCTGTTTTGTCAGAGACTTTCATGTGCTCACCGAAACCCTGTCCATCATGCGCCTGCCGGAAACCCAGCACCGGATGCACCCGTATGAAATTACTTTTGATTCCATCATCGGCCAGGACCCGGCGTTCAAAGATGCCCTGAATGCGGCCCGCATGGCTGCCAACACCCCGTCACCGGTCATGCTCTACGGTGAGACCGGCACGGGCAAGGAGCTGTTTGCCCGGGCCATTCATAACCACAGTCCCCGGCATGAAAAAAAATATACCCCGGTCAACTGCGCTGCCATTCCTGAAAACCTGCTGGAAGGCATTTTGTTCGGTACTTCCAAAGGGGCGTTTACCGGGGCGATTAACAAAGCCGGATTGTTCGAGCGGACCAGTCAGGGGACGATTTTCCTGGATGAAATCAACTCCATGCCCGTGGGGCTTCAGAGCAAAATTCTGCGGATCGTACAGGATGGAAAGGTTCGACGGGTGGGGGCACTCAAAGAGATCAAATTTGATCTGAAAATCATCTCTTCCGTGAACCAGGATCCCCATACCTCCATTGCCGACGGCAGCCTCCGGTCGGATCTGTTCTACCGGCTGGGGGTGGTGTTCATCCATATTGTGCCCCTGCGGGACCGGCTGTCTGATCTGCCGCTGCTGGTGGATCATTTCATCGACAAACACAACAAAGCTTTGGGCCGTCAGGTGCGGGGCGCGGAAGATGCGGTCATGGAGATGTTTTACCAGTACCACTGGCCCGGCAATGTCCGGGAACTGGAACATGTCATTGAAGGGGCCATGAACATCATGGGACCGGACAACCGGATCCGGATCAAATATCTTCAGCCTCATTTTGCCCAGGGTCACAGCCATTATCGAACTGCCGGGCACCGGGCATCCCGGTGGATGGCGCATTCATCCAAAAGCGGTGACACCGGCGAAACCGGGTCGTCCGATCTGCTGTTCAACAAAAATGAGCATGAGAAAAAACTGGTGTGGCAGGCCTTGATGCAGTTTCGGGGCAATGTGACCCGGTCTGCAAAAAAACTGGGGATTTCCCGGCAGCTGCTGTACTATAAAATGAAAAAATACCACCTGTCCCGGGACCAGTTCAGATAGTGCGGCCCGGTATCAACCAGCGCAATCTTTCCGGCCCCGGTGCAGGCTTTTTCACCGTCTCAGGTGATCCGGAGCTCGTCTTCAAATCTCAAATTGCCTGATCAAAGAACCCCACCAATCTATCGCGGCTATATGGAAAAAGCAATCATCCACATATTGGGATATCTATCATCTTTTGAAACCGGTCAACCCGGTCTCTGATAAAACAGTATTGACTTTCCACAACTATGTTAGTATGTCTTGACAAGTAAACTGTTGATCATCCCGTTGAAGGAGAAAATCAATGCCCAATGATAAGGACAAGACGGTTTCCAGGAAAATCCATCTGGATATGGAACTCGAATTTTTTGAAGTTCCGCCGTGCGGCGATGTATTGGTACTCGGTAGACACGCTCCCGTTGGTCCCAAATCCGCCCAGAAAATGATGGATACCATCTGTCCTGGATTGTTTGAACTAATTATTATCGATGATGAAACCATAGAGGCGCTTATAATCAAACGTCAGCTTCTCCTCATGGCTGACAAGCAGACAATAGTTGACGCTGTGCTTGAAGAGACAGGGGCATTTATGTCACAGCAGTTAATGATTAAAATCAAATGCGGTATTAAAATATTGGTGTCAAAATCCATATAAGTCAGTGATTATGCCAAAGGTCATAGATGTTGCGATAAAAGAAATACCTAATATCGAAAGCGACAGGTCTGTCATAGATGCCCTTGAATTGATGCAAAAGAATAACAAACCGGCCTTGTTCCTTTTTGATAACGGGTCATTTAAGGGGCCAATTTCTCACATTAACCTTGCAGGGTATCCTTCGACACGCCTTCTCCTTGATTGTCCGCTGGATTCCTTTGAATTCATCGATGCTGACCAATCCATCACCTCAATAGGAGAAATCATCCACAATTCAGCCAATAAAAATATTGTTGTCAGGGACTTTTCAGGGATGCCGGCCGGACTCATTATTAATTCAGCGCTTCTTTCCATATTATGTGATAATGGCAAAAAAAAGTGTTCTTCTCTGTTCAGCAGTTTTTGCGAACTGAAAACACAACAGCAAAACATGGTGAACGGATCACAGCATCCGGCAGAAAAAATGGCATTACTAGAAAAAATGGCAACAATCGGCCAGCTCTCAGCCGGTGTTATTCATGATGCCAACAATCTTCTGAATGTGATAATGGGAAATGCAGATCTTCTGCGCTGTGAATTTTCGAACGAATCAACAAATCAGAAGGCACAAGAACGCATTGAAAATATTCTATCTTATGTTTCAAAATGTGCACATATGCTGTCAACTCTCAATTCTTTGTCCAAGCGTTCAGACCGTTCAGAAAAAACAGATGTTCATAAGGTACTCACCAACTCGCTTGAGCTTGTTACCCCTTTATTAAAAGCACCAAACATATCTGTAGAGACACGTTTGGCTGCAGATGAATCAAACATTGTCTGTAATAAAATCATATTTTCAAATATTCTTATCAACCTGCTCCTTAATGCGTGTGATGCAATGGGCGACGATGGTCATATTCTTATTACAACATCTAATGCTGATATCAAAGAGACATACACCAATGAGTTTGGATTTTCCATAGCCCCTGGATTTTATCTCGCAATTTCAATCTCAGATACGGGCTGTGGCATACCAGAAAACTACATATCAAAGCTGTTTGATCCGTATTTTACAACCAAAAACCATGGCACCGGCTTAGGGCTTACAAATGTGCATCACACAATAATTTCGATGAACGGGCTTGTTGATGTTGAGAGCAAACCAGGTTCTGGAACTACCTTCAAGCTGCTTATCCCTGCCTGTACCGGCGATATCAATTAATAATATAGGGATTTTGTCCCCGGTTCAGGCTTTTTCACCGTCTCAGGTAATCTGGAATCCGGCACACCGGGATGGGATCCATCTTATGCCGGTTGGCGGTATGCAGTTTTTCAAAAAGGGCCAGCACCTGTTGCTGGCGGTCATTGAGAATCTGGTCTTTTTTTTCTTTTTGGGTCAAAGCCGTATAGGTCATGGCCCATTCCAGCTCATCATACCCGGCCCCGATCTGGCTTTCGTCGGTGCGGTTATCTCCCCACAGGCCGTCCGTGGGCGGTGACGTCAATATCTCCTCCGAAATCCCTAAGTTCCGGCCCAGGGCATAGACTTCTGATTTCATCAGATCCGCGATGGGCGAGATGTCCACGCCGCCGTCCCCGTATTTGGTGTAGAATCCCACCCCGAAATCTTCCACCTTGTTGCCCGTGCCGGCCACCAGGAGCCGGTGATGCCCGGCAAACGCGTACAGGGTCAGCATGCGAAGCCGGGACCGGGTATTGGCCATGGTCAACCCGTCCTGGATATCCCGTGGAAAATGGGTCTGGATGCCGGCAAACACCGGGGTCAGGTCCAGGTCTTTCGGAGTGACGCTGGGATAGTTTTTTTTCAGCCAGGCGTTGTGGACCGATGCCCGGGACAACTGGCCCGGATCCTGGTGGATGGGCATGTTCAGGAGCATGACCGGATGCCCGGTTTTGGCGCACAAGGTGGAGGTGACGGCCGAGTCAATGCCGCCGGACACGCCGATGCAGAATCCGGCAAGGCCTGAGTCTTTCAGATAGGTGTCCAGCCAGTTCACAATGTGATCGATCACTTTTCGGGTCTGCATGGGGTTTCTCCGGCAAGGGGTTGTCATTTTTTTTGCTTATACCGGGAAATTCGGGCTTTTGTCAATGCCGGAGCAGGGACCCGTGTCGGGGGAGGGATGTGAGTCTCACCCTCCGCTGCTTTTGAACAGGGCTTAAGGCATGCTTCGCTAAACGTCAAAAACTGCGGGCAGGTATGTCCTCATACAGTTTGCCGTTCTTAACGCTTCGCATGCCTAAAGCCCTGTAACAACCGCATCAGAATGGGATTCGACCCACACCCCTCCCGCGACACTAGTCATTGAGCCATGGATGATCTTGTAATGGGGGAATTATCAGTACTGTCACAGATTCAGGCGGATCGCATGTCCCCTAATGGCAGGTGTTTCGGTATCATTTCACACCACAAGTATCAGAAATGCAAAATTTTGCATTTCTGATACTTGTTAAAAACAAAACTAAGGGTAAATACTCCCAACCCTTTGGTAGGAAAGGGATTTCAGAGTTCTTGCAAGGGCTCATGACAAGTGACTCCACTGATATTTTCATCATTCCATGGCATGATTCATTTTGTCGGTCAATAAAAAACAATGAACCTGGCTTGTTTATGCTGGAAACGCCTTTATACCAACTATTTTCAGCCTGATTAGATGGTTGAGGAAAACAGGGTTGTCTTCAGACAACGCTACCCCGGCCGGTAATTCCGAAGAGAAACTGTTCAAAATCATATCCAGCTCAACAAAGTCTGCTGCATACATTGAATTTTTATGAAATGTACGAGGACGTCCCAGGTGTGGCCCATAGATAGTATATTATTAATTTCGCAAATGTCTGCATTATTAATAATAGTCTGGGCATTAGATATTCGGCATCGGGGGGATTCCATTTTTTGAAATAGTCCGCAGTT
Source organism: Desulfotignum balticum DSM 7044 (assembly GCF_000421285.1). Classification (GTDB taxonomy): domain Bacteria; phylum Desulfobacterota; class Desulfobacteria; order Desulfobacterales; family Desulfobacteraceae; genus Desulfotignum; species Desulfotignum balticum. Next base: position 4,441,302 of record NZ_ATWO01000001.1, on the reverse strand, counting down.
TGACAGGAGGATTTGTACAGAGGAGTGTGAATGAGAAACCAGAATTTGATCAGGCAAAAGGGTTAAATTATGCAGATTCGCTATATTGGGTTGATTTTACAGTGATTAAGCGATATTGAGGTCTTGATACTGGTTGTTAACAGATAAAAGAAGACCGGTAATATGGCTGTTATCAAAATAATTTTTCAGGGCCAGAAATTTTCTTGAAATGAACCAACTGCCTGAAAAAAGCAATATAATTCCAAACTGTCTGCCATGAAAACAGAAAAAGACACCAGAGCGGAGCTGATTGACAATCAGCTGCAAAAAGCGGGATGGAATGTCAATGATCCAACCCAGGTGGTGCAGGAATACGATATTCTTGTCGATCTTCCAGATGGTGTTGTCGAGGCGCAGACGCCTTACCAGGGCCATCAGTTCAGCGACTATGTCCTTTTGGGGAAAAATGGCAAACCCCTGGCTGTGGTGGAGGCGAAAAAAACGAGCAGGGATGCAGCGATCGGCAGGGAGCAGGCAAAGCAGTACTGCTACCATATCCAGAAACGGACCTGCGGATTTTTGCCTTTCTGTTTTTATACCAACGGATTGGAAACCTATTTCTGGGATCTGGGAAACTATCCGCCGCGCAAGGTCATTGGATTCCCCACCCTGGACGACCTGGAGCGGCTGAACTATATCCGGCAGAATCGCAAACCGCTCACCCGTGAACTGATCAACACCGATATTGCCGGGCGCGACTACCAGATCAGGGCCATCCGTTCCGTTCTCGAAGGGATTGAGAAAAACAAACGCACTTTTCTGCTGGTCATGGCCACCGGAACCGGAAAGACCCGTACCAGCATTGCCCTGGCAGATGCCCTGATGCGGGCCGGCCATGCAGAGAGAATCCTTTTTCTGGTGGATCGCATCGCCTTGCGGGAACAGGCATTGAACGCCTTTAACGAGCATCTGCCGGACGAACCCAGATGGCCGAATATGGGTGAAAAGCTGATGCGTATGGATCGCCGGATTTATGTTTCCACATATCCCAGCATGCTCAACATCATCCGGGATGAGAACCAGTATGTGTCCCCTTATTTTTTTGATTTTATCTTTATTGATGAAAGCCATCGCTCCATTTACAACACCTATGGCGAGATTTTGGATTATTTCAAAACCATGAATCTGGGGATGACGGCAACCCCCATGGACATGATCGATCATAATACCTTTTCCCTGTTCGATTGTGAGGATGGTCTGCCCACATTTGCCTATACCTTTGAGGAAGCCGTCACCAATACGCCGCCGTACCTGAGCAATTTCCTGGTGATGAAAATTCAGACAAGATTTCAGGCAGACGGCATCAGTAAACGGACCATCGCTCTTTCGGATCAGAAAAAACTGCTGCTGGACGGGGTGGATATCGAAGAGATCAATTTTGAAGGCACCCAGCTTGAGAAAAAAGTGATCAACCGGGGAACCAACACCCTGATTGTGAAAGAATTCATGGAGGAATGCCTTAAGGATCAAAACGGGGTGCTGCCCGGCAAGACCATTTTCTTTTGTTCTTCCAAGGCTCATGCCAGACGCGTGGAAGAGGTGTTTGATGCTCTTTTTCCGCAGTATAACGGCGAGTTGGCCAAAGTCATGGTGTCTGATGATCCCAGGGTTTATGGAAAAGGAGGGCTTTTAGACCAGTTCACCAACCAGGATATGCCCCGGGTTGCCATCAGTGTGGATATGCTGGATACCGGCATTGATATCCGGGAAATCGTCAATCTCTGTTTTGCAAAACCCGTGTATTCCTACACCAAGTTCTGGCAGATGATCGGCCGGGGCACGCGCCTTCTGGAACCAGCCAAACCCAAACCCTGGTGTCTTGAAAAACAGGCCTTTTTGATCATGGACTGCTGGGATAATTTTGAATACTTCAAGCTGATACCGGAAGGGAAAAAACTGGATCCAGGCCTGCCACTCCCGGTAAGGCTGTTCGGTATCAGACTGGATAAAATTGAAACCGCCCTGCATCTTGCCAAAGAAGACATTACCCAAAAAGAAATTGAAAACCTTCGTCGGCAAATTGATCAGCTGCCTAAATCGTCGGTGGTCATCAAAGAGGCGGCGGTCCTGTTGAATCGTCTGGCAGAGGAAAATTTCTGGACTCACCTGGACCGGGACAAGCGTGAATTTTTGCGCACTCAGATCAAACCGTTGTTTAGAACCCTTTCAGATACAGATTTCAAGGCCATGCGGTTCGAAAAAGATGTGCTGGAGGTCTCCATTGCACGGCTTTTAAAAGACAAAAGGCGCTTTGATGCCTTAAGATCCAGTGTCATTACCCAGATCGGTGAACTGCCTTTGTCCGTCCATATTGTAAAACGGGAACAGGACCTGATCGAAAAATCCCAGAAAGAACATTTCTGGACAGATCTGTCTGATGCCGCGTTGGATCTCCTTGTGGAAAAGCTCAGCCCTTTAATGAAATTCAGGGAAAAAGACAATCCGTTTTCACCCATTCAACTGGACCTCAAGGACAAGGTAAAGCAAAAAGAGTTTGTTGAATTCGGTCCCCGGCACGAAGCCGTCAGCATCACCCGGTACAGGGAGATGGTGGAGGCCAAAATCCTGGCGCTTATGGAAGACAACCCGGTGCTGTTGAAAATCAAGGAAAACAGGGTGGTGTCAGAAACCGATATCCAGACCCTGGCAAAAACCTTGACGGATGCCCATCCTCACATCACCGAAGATCTGCTGAAAAAAGTGTATCAGCATCCAAAAGCCGGATTTATCCAGTTCATCCGCCATATTCTGGGGGTTGAGCCCCTGGCATCTTTTCCCCGAACCGTTGCAAACGCCTTTGATCAGTTCATCACCTCGCATACAGACCTGAACTCCAGACAGCTGGAGTTTTTGCGGCTGCTCAAAGAATTTATCCTTGAACGGGAAAAAGTGGAGAAAAAAGACCTGATTCAGTCCCCGTTTACCGTGATTCATCCCCAGGGCATCCGGGGAGTCTTCAGCCCGGCCGTTATCAATGAGATCCTGGCATTGACCGAGGAACTGGCCGCATGATCCACCGAAAAACAACACCCGAAGAACTGGCCTTGATCCTTGAGGAAGGAGAAGGCTACACCCTGGAGTTCAAGCAGAATGTGAACGCTGATTTGGCAAAAGAACTGGTCGCTTTTGCCAATGCATCGGGCGGCCGGATTTTTATCGGTGTGGATGACAATAACCAGATTACCGGCTGCCAATTTTCCAATGCCCTTTTTTCCAAAATCGAAACCATGGCCGCTGCCTGTGATCCGCCGGTGACCATCTTTATTGAAAAAATGCCGGATCAAAATATCATTGTGATCCATGTGCCCGAAGGGGCCAACCGTCCCCACCGCTGTACCAAGGGATTTTATCTGAGAAACGGTGCCAGTTCCCAGAAAATGAGCACCGCCGACATCACCGCCTTTATCCAGTCCGAAGGAAAGGTCCGGTTTGATCAGCAGCTCAGGATGGACCTGAATTGGAAAGAGGTGCTTGATCCATCCCGCCTGGAACACTTTTTATCTCTCATCGGCATTGCCCAGAAAACGGATACTGCAAACCTGCTGCGCAATCTTGGGGCAGGTGATGAAAAAGAGGGCCGCTTTTACCTGAACCAGACCGGGATGCTTTTTTTCGCAAAAAATCCGGCATTGCGGCAGCCCTATGTCAATGTCATATGCGCCCTGTTCAAAGGCACGACCAAAGCCTATATCCTGGACCGCAAGGAACTTTCCGGCAATATTCTTGAAAATGTGGAAGATGCCCTGCTGTTTTTAAAAAAGCACCTCCAGCTTCGCTGGGAAATCACAAAAGACAGCCCCCGCCGTCAAGAAATCCTGGAGCTGCCGGAAGTGGCCCTGCGGGAAGCCGTGGTCAATGCTGTCTGCCACCGGGATTATCTTGAGCAGGGCGCCCAGGTGATGGTGGAAATTTTTGACGACCGGGTGGAGATCCATAATCCCGGCGGTCTGCCCAGGGGATTGCCGGAAAAGGATTTCGGCAAACGCAGCGTCTGCCGCAACCCCAATATCGCAGCACTGCTGTTGCGGTGCGACTATATCGAGAAAATGGGCACCGGCATCGAGCGGATCTATGCGGCCCTGAAAAATGAAAACTGCCCGCCGGTCAAAATCGAATATACCACCTTGTTTTCCCTTGTCTTTTCACGGCCAAGCTATATAACCTCCCGGGGAACACAAAAATCCAGGGAGAAAACCCGGGAGAAACCTAGGGAGAAACCCAGGGAGAAACCCAGGGAGAAACCCAGGGAGAAAACCCGGGAGATCATCCTTGAGCTGATGCGCAAAACCCCGGACATTACCACGGCCCGGCTGGCTGAGTTGACCGGGCTGACACCCAAGGGAATCGAATGGCAGATTGCACAGCTTAAAAAAAACGGCCTGATTGAGCGGGTCGGCCCGGATAAGGGCGGCCACTGGAAGGTGACAGACAATTAAGGAAACACCATGCTCCAACATAATCCTGAAATAAAATCACAGATCGAGCAGCTCTGGAACAAGTTCTGGGCCGGCGGGATCTCCAATCCCCTTACCGCCATCGAGCAGATCACCTATCTGCTGTTTATGAAACGGTTGGATGAGATAGATTTGAAAAATCAGTCTGACGCCGAGTTCACAGGCGAGCCTTATTCCTCCCGATTTGAGGGGGTCTGGGTGCCGCCGGAACACCGGGATAAAAAAAAGGAAGACCAGAAACCCTTTGAAGTGGATAAAAAGACCCTTCGCTGGAGCGAATTCAAACACTACCATGCCGAAGAGATGCTGACCCATGTCCAGACCCGGGTATTTCCGTTTTTAAAAGATATGAACGGATCGGAATCCGGCTTTACCCATCACATGAAAAACGCCGTGTTCATTATCCCCAAACCCGGCCTTCTGGTGGAAGCGGTCAAAACCATCGATGAAATATTCCGGATCATGGAAAAGGACTCCGTGGAAAAAGGCCAGGCATTCCAGGATATCCAGGGAGATGTCTATGAATACCTGCTCTCTGAAATTGCCTCCGCCGGGAAAAACGGGCAGTTTCGGACTCCCCGCCATATCATCAAATTGATCGCGGAACTGGTCAAACCCCGGCTTGGAAACCGGATCGGGGATCCGGCCTGCGGGACCGGGGGCTTTCTGCTGGGGGCCTACCAGTATATTGTGACGGATATTGCAAGAAAATCAGGGAACCAGGAGTTGAAACCGGATGAAGACGGCTTTGTTAGAACATCGGTCAGCGCCGCCTATGGACAAGAATCCAAAGCGATACTGGACAAAAGCCTTTTCGGCTATGATATTGACAGCACCATGATCCGCCTGGGCATGATGAACCTGATGATGCACGGCATTGACGAGCCCCTGCTGGATTATAAGGACACCTTGAGCAAAGGATTCAACGAGCCCAACCAGTATCAGATCATCATGGCCAACCCTCCCTTTACAGGCTCCATTGACAAAAGCGATATCAACGAGGATCTGACCCTGTCCACCACCAAGACCGAGCTGCTGTTTGTGGAAACCATGGTGCGGATGCTCAGAAAAGGCGGCACTGCCGGTGTCATTGTCCCCCAGGGCGTGCTGTTCGGGTCAGGCAAAGCCTTTGTGGCCGCCAGGCAGATTCTGGTGGACCGGTGCGAACTTAAGGCCGTCATCACCATGCCCAGCGGTGTGTTCAAACCCTATGCCGGTGTCAGTACGGCCATCCTGGTGTTTACCAAGGTCTACGACAAAGAGGATAAGGTCACGGAACCCGCCACCCGGAACGTCTGGTTCTATGAAATGGAGTCTGACGGCTATTCCCTGGATGACAGGCGCAACAAGCTCGATACGTCCGGCGATCTACAGGATATCGTGGAAAAATTCAACACCCGTGACCCGGAGACGGAAACGGACCGGAAAAATCCCAAAGGCTTTTTTGTCCACTACCAGGAAATCAAGGATGAAAACTATGACCTGTCCCCCAGCCGGTATAAGGAAATGGTGTTTGAGGAGATTGCGTATGAAAAGCCGTCCGTGATTCTGGACCGGCTGATTGCCAATGAGGTGGGGGAGATGGATGACAAAAATCTGGCAAAGGTAGAGAGTGGGATTGTGCGGGAGCTGCTGGCGTTGAAGGGGATGGTGGGATGAAGAAAATGCGACTCGGTGAGATAGCTGATGTTATAGCTGGTCAATCGCCACCTTCGAAGACCTACAATAGCACGAAAGACGGTTTGCCATTCTTCCAAGGAAAAGCCGATTTCCAAGAAAAACATCCCAAAATCAGGATGTGGTGTAACAGTAAAAAACGGAAGGAAGCTGAACCAAGTGATATATTAATCTCTGTGCGGGCACCAGTCGGCTCTGTAAATTTATGCGATAGATTGTCAATTATCGGTAGAGGATTGTCAGCTATCAGGCCCCGTTCAGGTATCCATGCTGATTACCTTTATTATTTTTTCAAAATGAATGAAGATAGAGTCGCTATTCTGGGCACCGGCTCAACTTTCAAATCAATAACTCAAGATATTCTTAAAAAAATAGAAGTACCAGTTCCCTACCAAAATGGATCTCCAGATTTAGATGACCAAACCCGCATCGCCATCCTGCTGTCCAAAGTCGAATCCCTGATTGCCAGACGAAAAAAAAGTATCGCAGATCTGGATGAGCTGTTGAAAAACACTTTTCTGGAGATGTTTGGTGATCCGGTGCGAAATGAGATGGGGTGGGAGAAAATTAAAATCGGTGAAATTGCTTCTATTCGCATTGGACCTTTTGGAAGTTTGCTTCATGCGGAAGATTATGTGAAAGATGGAATCCCCTTAATAAATCCAAGCAACATGGTAGACGGTAAAATAGTTCCAGACAAGAACTTGTCGCTTTCCCAAGAAAAATACAATGAGCTAAAAAATTATCATCTTGAAAGAAACGATGTCGTTGTTGCAAGGAGAGGTGAAATTGGTAGGTGTGCCATAGTTGAAACCGACAGTCATTTGTTTTGCGGTACAGGGAGTATGTTTGTTCGCATTACAAAAAAATATTATCCAATTTTTCTTCAGTTTCAAATCTATCAAACATCTTTAAAAGACTTTCTTGAGAGTAAATCAAAAGGCGTTACAATGAAGAATTTGAACTCAAAGATACTCAGTCAATTGAAAGTCCTGAAACCACCTCTCGAGTTACAAACTGAATTCGTCACCATCGTCGAAAAAGTCGAAGCCCTCAAAGAGAAATATCAGAACAGCCTCAATGACTTGGAAACACTGTATGGTGCATTGAGTCAGAAAGCCTTCAAAGGTGAGTTGGATCTCAGTCGGATTGCAATCTCAGAAGAATTGAAACCAAAGGATATTAAAATGGATGCGCCTCAAGTGAGAAACCCGGATCTTACTGTACAGGACGAATCGGTGAAAACACAGGAAACCCGGGAACAATTTTTGATGAGTGGCAGGCGGACGGAAAAAACCCGGACGATTTTTTAAAAACACTTTTCAGAAACACTGAGAAAAAACCATATGCTGAAGCAAATTTTCTGAAAGCACCTTTTCTAAAGGCATGCAAAAAGGCAGGATTGTTCGATAACCTATAGTTTCAATTTGGCAATAAATTGAAACCAAGCTGTTAACCCCGGCCGGCTGCGGTGTGAGATGCAAAAAAATTCACAGAATCGTAAAAGGTCAGCCAGAGATACCAAGCGGAATTTTTCCAGCCGGCTGAAAGGCCAGTTTTTTAAGAGTGTCTCCGGGATAATCAAATCCGGGTTTCCGGCCGGCGGGAAAGCCGTGTTTTGAGGTGTTGATTTATGCTGGTTGGGTTTCTTATTTCACCGCCCAGAAATCCTGTGGACTATCCCTGTAAACCTGTTCAAAAATATATAGGTTTTTTGATAATCTGAAAAACAAGAACAGGGCAAATGCTCCCCAAAAAATAATTAATATCTTTTAATTATGAAAGATGTTGAAATTTGTCTCCTATGGCAGTATGATTTTATAATACTGCCATAGGAGACAAACCATGCAACAAGAAAAAGCCGAGAGAATTACAATAACCCTTCCCCCTGATATGCTATCTGCAATAAAGAAAAAAGTCGGCTCCGGTTCCTACGGGTCCACAAGTGAATTAATCAGGGATGCTATGAGGTTATGGCAAAAAAGAGAAGAAGAGCACCAAGCAAGACTTTCTATAATCCGTGAACGGTTGGAACATTCGGCCCAAAATGGGACTCCTGTCCCACTCAAAACAGCATTTGAAAGCATTGAAGCACTGCACAGACAACGGATAAAAAAGAACGTCTAATGAAAAAATATGATGTTTATTTAATGCCGGATGCAATCAAAGATCTTGAAAATATATATGACTATATCACTGAAGAAAGCGGCTTTCCAGAAAGAGGATGGTCATATATTGAGAAACTAAAATTCAAATGCCAAAAGCTGGAAATAGCCCTTTTAAGAGGTCAGACGCGTAATGATTTAATGATAGGCGTAAGAATATATCCCCTTGATAAAAAGACGGTTGCAGCTTTTCTGGTCGATGAAGATAATCAAATGGTGAAAATTTTGAACATATTTTATGGCGGACAGGATTATGAGGCAATCATGTCCCCTTTTAAAACGGAATAGTCCCGACAATAATTTTTTATAACAATGAAACTCCTACAGTATAGCGGCCTGATTTCATGATCGTCTTGCTTTACGGGTGTTGACTTCTATCTATCTGGATTTTGATCTGGTTAAAAATTCACCCCAGACTTTCCCTGTGATTCCGGTTTTTTCAACACCTATGCCCTGTATTTTTTTGCTCTGAAGAACAATTTCACCTTGCTGTATGTTCGCATATGTGCTAACTTGATTGCATGAGAAAAATAATTTTCTATCGTTTGAATAATGGGAAGTGTCCTATTGAGGACTATCTTGATTCACTTTCCCAAAAACAGGTTGAAAAGATTTTTTTCGTTCTTGATTTGATCGAACAGCTTAATATGGTACCTCGCAAATTTTTTAAAAAACTGGAGGCCACTGACAACATATGGGAAGCAAGAGTTCAGCAAAAAGAAATCAAAAAAGCTGAAAAGAGAAAGAAAGAATATTTTTTGCAAAGGAGGCAAGGATGAGCGACCTTCAACAATATAAAAATAATAGAATGGCCCAAGACCCTGAGTTTTGGAAAAACTATGAAGAAAAATTTGAGACATTTAAACTTGGCATTCTTTTAAAACAAGCCCGAATTGATGCTGGAATGACTCAAGAACAAATTGCTAAGGAATTAAACACAACAAAATCTGTTATTTCAAGAATGGAAAATCATGCCAAGGATATTCGTTTATCTACCCTTGAGAAATTTGCTAAAGTTGTTGGAAGACAAATCCATGTAGCCCTGGTCTGACACAATATTCCCTTTTTTTCCGTGCGGCAAACGTGTACAAAGGGTTAACTCAATATGACAAGGAGTGAATATGAACGTGATCATTGATCTGTGTGTGGTGCCCCTGGGTGTGGGGTTGTCCGTATCCAAATATGTGGCGGCCTGTCACGAGATCATCAAAGCGGCCGGGCTGTCCTGTGAGCTGCATGCTTACGGCACCAATATCGAAGGCGAGTGGGACGAGGTGTTTGCAGCGGTGAAACAATGTCATGAAAGAATTCATGCCATGGGTGCCCCGCGCATCACCACCACCATCAAGGCCGGCACCCGGACGGACCGGGAACAGACCATGGCGGACAAGGTCAACAGCGTGAAAGAAAAACTGGCATAGGCTATATCGGTTCATTGGCTTTAAGGACGGAGATCATTTCATCGATTTTTTCCTGGGCCCCGGCAGCTTCCAGGGTACAGCCGCCGGCCCCTTTATGGCCCCCGCCGCCGTACCGGGCCAGCAGATGGCCTGAATTGACCTGGCAGCCGCGGTTGAAAATATTGTGGCCGATGCTCACCAGCACATGGGTTTTTCCGGCATCCCTGTAACGGATCTTGACGCTGGCCAGGGTCTCGGGAAACAGGCAGTACACCAGGAACCGGTTGCCCGACGGGACCGGGTCCAGGTTCCTGAAATCAGTCACACTGACCGGACCGGCCACCCGGGTATATGTTGTCAGATATCCTTCATAGTCCCGGTTCTGGCGGATGACTTCCTCACACCGGGCTTTAACGTCAGGATCTGCCATGACCGCATCCATGGACCGGGTCCGGAACAGCTCCACCAGGCGGTCCCAGTAGAAAGCGTCCTGGCCGTCCCGGTTCTGGATGGTCATGGACACCAGGATATGGGGATAATTTTCCGGGTGCAGGACCTGGTCTTTTGTAAGATCCGCGGAGTCGATGATATCCGTGTGATACACCAGATCATCGAACCGGTCATCCAGGTGCCCGGATGCCTTGTAGTGCTGATGAATCACACCGGCAGCGGACGGGGCCACGGCAAAGGCCCCCTCAAAGTCATGATCCGGCCGGTTGGATATATGATGGTCAAACCACATGGAACACCGGGAATCATAAGGCAGGTTGGCAAGAATATCGCCTTGCTGTATATGGGCGGTTTTTTTCTGCACGTCATTGGGTTCCACCCAGTAGATGGGGGTGTCGATATCCAGCGCTTGGCGCAGCAGAACAGCACACACAATGCCGTCAAAATCGGGCCGGGTCACAATTCTCATGGAAAAATCCTGTTCACTGTAGGGATGATTTTTATTTTTTGTCACACAATGTCACACCCGTCATGGTATAAAGCATACAGATAATATTTTCAAGGCAGATAACCCAATGACCCAAACCGATCCATTTTATTCCATTGCCCGATCCACCCGTGATCAGATAGTCACAGCCCAGCTCAAAATCAAACGGTCCACATTCACCTGCCGTCTGACCCATGCCGGAACCATTGATGCGGCCAAAGCGTTTATTACCGCGGTTTCCAGGGACAACAAAACCGCGACCCACAATTGCTGGGCCTATATTGTGGGGGATGCGGGACAGACCTGTCACTGTTCCGATGCCGGCGAACCCTCCGGCACGGCCGGCAAACCCATGCTCAATGTGCTGACCTCCCACCGCATGACCCAGGTGGCAGCCGTGGTGACCCGGCAGTACGGCGGGGTGAAGCTGGGTATCCGGGGATTGATCCAGGCCTATTCCGAATCCGTGGAGGCAGCCCTGGGAGCGGCTAAAAAAGTCCGGCTGATCCAGGCAAAACTAGTGCGGGTTCAGGTGCCGTATGACTGCAATGACCCGCTGTTGAACCAGGTCCGGCAGTTCAATGCCAGTATTGTGGACACGGATTACAAGGAATGGATCGTTCATGACATTCTTGTGGAAAAACACCGGGTCCCGGATTTTATCCAGATGCTGACTCAGTTTGAGCCCCATGGGCTGAAAGTGTTGGAGAAATCGGATTGACAGGGTCTTTATTTTAGTATAGTTTAATTAACCTTAATTATACTGAATATTGAACCATTTTATTTATCTGACACATAACATTATGAAAACAAAACTGGGCGCGTTGTTACGGGCCATTCGAAACACCCGGAATTTTACCATCAAGGATGTGGCAGCCAAGGCCGGCATCAGCTCCAGCCTGCTGTCCCAGATCGAACGGAACCGGATCTCCCCTTCTCTGGATACCTTGCTGCAGCTGCTGGAGGTCTACGGCGTATCACCGGATAAATTCTTCAAAGACTATGAAACCCAGTCCCAGGTGGAGATCATCCGGAAAAATGAGCGGAAAATCTATAAACGCAAGGGATTTTCCTATGAAAAACTGTGCGGGGAAAGCCAGACCAGAGGCAACCATTCCTTTAACGCGTTTTTTCTGGAACTGGCACCGGGCCAGGAGCGGGGAGATGCGGAAGACGGCCATCTGGGCAGAGAACTGGGTATCATCATTTCCGGCACAGCCCGGCTGATTTACGGGGATGAAGAACACCGGATCGAGGCCGGGGACTCCGTGTCTTTCTTTTCCCAGATTCCTCATCTGATCCGCAACACCTCGGACACGCTTTTTCAGGCCTACTGGGTGGTGACACCGGCAGATGGTGAAGATTATTTCGGAGAAAAAACAACCTGAATCAGGAGAAGGCCATGGGCAAGACGATTGCAGAAAAAATTTTTGATGATCATCGGGTGGACCAGCCGTTTGACGGTGTGACCGTGCTGCGCCTGGACCGGGTGTTCTGCCATGAAATCACCACCCCCACCGCGATTCAGGATCTGGTGGCCCGGGGCAAGGACCGGGTGTTTGATCCGGATAAAATCAAGGCGGTTATCGATCACGTGACCCCGGCCAAGGACGCCAAGACGGCCCTGCAGGGCAAGGTGCTGCGGGACTGGGCAAGGCGCCATAAAATTACCGACTTTTTTGATATCGGCCGCAACGGGGTCTGCCATGCCCTGTTTCCGGAAAAAGGATTTGTCCGTCCGGGGTTTGTCATTATCATGGGAGATTCCCACACCTGCACCCATGGGGCGTTCGGCGCATTTGCCGCCGGCGTGGGCACCACGGACCTGGAAGTGGGGATTCTCAAAGGAGTGTGTGCATTCAAAAAACCGGACACCTTGAAAATTGAAATTTTCGGACACCTTCAGCCCGGGGTGTTTGCCAAGGACGTGATCCTGGAGGTGATCCGCCGGATCACCGTGAACGGTGCCACCAACCAGGTGATCGAGTTCTGCGGCCCCGTGGTGGATGCCATGTCCATGGAATCCCGCATGACCCTGTCCAACATGGCCGTGGAAGCGGGGGCCACGTCAGGCATCTGCCGGCCGGATGCCGTGACAGTGGAGTATCTGTGGCCCTTTATCAAGGATGAATATCCGGATCGCGACGCGGTCCTGGCCGATTTTTCCCGGTATCTCCCGGATGACGATGCCGTGTACGCCGGTCAAGAAACCATCGATGTCACGGATCTGGTTCCGCTGACCACCTTCGGGTACAAGCCGGATCAAGTCAAACCCGTGTCCGACATGGCGGGCACACGGGTGGATCAGGTGTATATCGGTTCCTGCACCAACGGCCGCATTGAAGATCTGCGGGTGGCGGCCCAGGTGGTGAAGGGGAAAAAAATCGCCGAAACGATCCGGGCCATCGTTTCCCCGGCCACGGCGGACGTGTTTTCCAAAGCCATGGACGAGGGGCTGATCAAGATTTTCATGGATGCCGGATTCTGTGTCACCAATCCCACCTGCGGGGCCTGTCTGGGCATGAGCAACGGGGTGCTGGCATCCGGCGAGGTGGCAGCCGCCACCACCAATCGTAATTTCAACGGCCGCATGGGCAAAGGCGGCATGGTCCACCTCATGAGCCCGGCCACGGCAGCGGCCACGGCCCTGGCCGGCATCATTGCCAATTCACCTTTGTTTGCCCAACCGGCTTAGACGAATTTATCAGGAGCATAATATGACCACATTCAGCGGAACGGCCCTGTGTCTGGACCGGGCGGACATCAACACGGATGAAATCATTCCGGCCCGGTATCTGACGGAAATCGACAAGAACGTCCTGGGGCCTCATCTCATGGAAGACCTGGACCTGGCAGGATTTGACCCGCAAAAAGACCTGGCGGGCATCAATGTGCTGGTGACAAGAGAAAATTTCGGGTGCGGTTCCTCCCGGGAACACGCGCCCTGGGCCCTGGAAGCCAACGGCATCCGCGTGGTTATCGCCGAAAGTTTTGCCCGAATTTTTTATCAGAACATGTTCAACTGCGGCATGCTGGCCATCACCCTGGACACAAAACAGATCGACCGCCTGTGTGACGCAGCCGGCCCATCCCCTGTTCACATATCAGTAGATGTGGATGCCGGAGAAATCACTGCAACCGCAGGTCCGGATACCTGGACCATCCCCTTTACCCTGTCCGGATTTGAAAAAGCCCTGGTCAAAGCCGGCGGGTGGGTGGAATACGCCGACCAGAACTATTGACACGATTGCCAGGAATATGGATTTGATGATAGCCGCCGATGCCCGGACCTAATCCGACAGATCCGGGTATAACCCTGGCGGCCATGCATGGGAGGGTGGGACGTATTTCGGCTCTGTCCCTTTTTCAAACGCCAGCGTGATCCCGTTTTCCCGCCAGCCCGGTCCCATAAAGGTTCCCTCATGGGAAACGGTGCCAAACACAATGTTTTCTGGAATTTCAAACTCTTTTGATTTGTAACGATCCGCCACTGCCCCGTGATAGGCCGCCCAGACAGGTGCGGCAGCCCTGCCGCCGAAGCCTTGTTCCCCCATGGGGCTGCCATCGTCAAACCCCATGAAAACCCCTGTCAGCAGGTTGGGGGTAAACCCCACGAACCATGCGTCCCGTATGCCGTTGCTGGTGCCGGTTTTCCCGGCCACAGGCAGTCCCTTGATCCGTGCGCGCCGGCCCGTTCCCCTTTCCACGCATTGTTTGAGCATATCGGTCATGATATAGGCGGTCTGAGGGGACATGGCCTGTTTTGTCTGAACCCGATTGTGGAGAATCCGTTGCCCGTCCCGGTCATAAACGGAGAGCACCATCCGGGGTTGGATGATGGCGCCGCCCCTGGGAAAGGCGGAATAGGCCCGGACCATTTCCATCAGGGTGGTTTCCCCGGCCCCCAGGCTGATGGAAGGCACCTGGGGGAGATACGACGTTATGCCCATCTGCCGTGCCTGGGCAATGACCTTTGGGATACCCACCTGGAGGGCCACCCGTGCCGCCACCACGTTAATGGACCGGGCCAGGGCCGTGCACAGGAGCGTGGGGCCGGTAAATTCTCCGGAAACATTTTGCGGCGCCCATATTTCATCCGTGGCTGAAAGATATATGGAAAAAGGGGCATCCATGACCGGAGATGCGGCTGTATAGCCATGGGCCAGGGCCGTTGAAAACACGATGGGTTTAAAAAGAGAGCCGGACTGGCGCCGTGCCTGGGTGGCGCGGTTGAACTGGGTGTAATGGTAGTCATCCCCGCCTATCAGAGCTTTGACCTCCCCGGAATGGAGGTCCATGGAGAACAGGGCACCCTGAAGCCGGGGCCGGTTGCGGTCCCGGTCCGGCGCAAGTTGTGTCAACCCCTGGGCCAGAGCGTCTCTGGCCGCCTGGTGGAAGACAGGATCAAAGGCCGTATAAATGTGGAGCCCGCCTTCATACAGGGCATCTTTTCCATATTGGGACAGGAAAATGCCTTGCGGGTTCAGGTGTTCTCTGCTGAGATGCGTCCGCAGCCACCGCTGCACCTCTGCCAGATAATAGGATCCTGTTTTCCAGGTGGGATCGGGCATGCGCATGTAAATCAGGTGTTCTTCCCAGGCCTGCCGGTGCTGTTGGGTCGTGATGAAATGATCGGCCAGCATGCGGTCCAAAACATAGCGCTGCCGTTCTTTGGCCTTGTCCGGGGCCTGATGCGGGTTGAGCCGGGACGGGGCTTTGGGCAGACCGGCCAGCAGGGCGGCTTCTGCCAGGGAAAGGGCATGGGCCGGCTTGTTAAAATAGGTCCGGGCTGCGGCTTCCACCCCGTAGGCACCGGCACCCATGTAAATTTCATTGAGATAGATGGAAAGAATCTGTTCCTTGGAAAGCCGTTTTTCCAGTTGACAGGCCAGGACCGCTTCCTCGATTTTGCGGAAATAGGTTTTGTCACTGGAAAGAACCATCGTTTTTACCAGCTGCTGGGTGATGGTGGAGCCGCCCTGTTGCCGCGTTCCTGTTCTGACATTGTTTGAAAAAGACCGGAAAACTGCCTTGGGATCCACCCCGTCATGGATGTAAAACGCACTGTCTTCTGTAGCGATAAATGCCTGTTTCAAATAGGAGGGCAACTGGTCCATGACTATTGGAAACCGGTTCTGTCTGAAAAAGTAGGCCAGGACCCGGCCGTCTTTGTCATAGACCGTTGTGGTAAGCGGCGGCCGGTAATCCGTGAATTTGTCCAGAGCTGCGCCCACGTCCGGCGGCGCGGCAAAACAAAGTTTTCCGGCTGCGATAAACAGGCTTGCGCCGATAAACCAGGGAATGAAAAAACGGTTAAGCATTGGTAAAATGACAGGTCACCAGGTCCAGAAGCCTGGATATCCGCCGGGCGTTCAGAATGCGGGAGATCGTCACGGGCCGGTCCAGCCGCAGGATGATGTTCAGCCGGCCCGGGGCTTTAAAAAAATCCTGCAAACCGGACAGGGCCGCTGCCCGTTTTAAATCCCCTTGTTCTTCAGCCGCGTTTATTTCCAGTTGGGCGGCCTGGGTCATGAATTGTCTGAAATCCAGGAGATGTTTTGAATCACCGGCTATCAGCCGTTTCAGCAGTGTTTCATCCTGGTATTCCAGATTCATCTGCCGGATAATCAGCGGTTCAAACCGCAGGTCCGTGACCTCTTTGGGATTGAACCGGTCAATTTCCAGGCAAAGACGCAAGTGGCCGTAGTTCTTTTCGTTTAAATCCAGATGCCTGACAACCAGTTGGTGCCGGGTCGGGTCATAGGCAATTTCGGCAGTCATCCGGGCGTTCATATCGTAAAGATCCGGGAATGAAGCATTCGGGTCCGGTTCGTATCCCGGGATTTCGAAAAACCGGATCGCCTGCATGCGGATACGGATATACTCCAGATTCAGCCTTTGGTTGATGCTAGCGGACAGAAAAATTCGGCGGATGCCAACACGGTGCCCCAGAGGGGTTTGGATCCGGGTTCGGCCCAGGACGACCCCCAGGTGCAGGGGCATGATCCGGACGGTTTCCCATGAAATGTCCGCAACCCGGGCCACCTGGTTCACCTGCTGTTTCAGCAGGGCATCCACCCGGGCCGTTGCATAGGATTCAACAGCCCTAAAGGCGGATACCCCCATGAAACCGGTAATTAACGACAAAAATAGAATGACAAGGATTCGGCGCATATCTCCTTTTTATCATTACGTCCGGCATACGTCAGCTGAAAATATTTTATTGGGCGATCTTTTTTATTCTTTGACATACCGGGGATAGGTCTGTTTGGCGGCCCTGGCTTGGGATAGATCGATATCCCGGGTGAGTATCCACTGCTGCGGGTCGGTCAGTCCCTGCACCGCTCCTCTTTCCGGTTCGATGATCCAGCCGGTCCCGCCGAAATCCTCTCCCGGCACATTGGGGCCGTTGAAGTTGGAGGACAGGCAGAACGCCCCGGCCACGATGGCGGCGGCCCGGCCTCCCGGCACCCAGATATCGTGTGTGGACGCCGGTGTGGCCCGGGGACAGATCAGGATATCCACCTGCTGGGTTTTGTATTCTCTGGCCCGGTCCGTGAACCACAGGTCCGTACAGATCATGAACCCGATGGTCATCCCGTCCACCCGGGCCGCCTGGAATCGGCCGTTTCCCCGATGGTACCAGGCGGCTTCAAAATAACCGGGCTCGTCAGGCAGATAATATTTCTCATGGCAGGGCAGCACCCCGTCTTTCCGGGTCCAGATAATGCCCTGGTTCAACCGGCACTCATCCAGTGTCACCGGCCGGGACAGGGCCACCATGGGGACCGGCAGTTCTTCCAGACGTTCGATCCAGACGTCGTGGGCAGACACTGATTTATCCCACACCGCAAAGTCGATGTTTTCGGACCGGGTGATCCAGGAATAAAACGGCATTTCCGGCAGCACCAGCAAGTCGGATTTTGCCGATGCCAGATGATGGATCAACGCATTCCAGAAGGTGTCATCCTGTGTCCAGTTGTCCGGCAGTTCACATACGGTTACTTTCATTTTTTTTCTCCATCAGCCAGCCGGCCTTCATCGAATAAATCGATTTTACCAATGTGCCTTAATAAGGTGTCTGTATTGAATTTGCAAACAAAAAATGATCTGTTTTTGCCTGAGTTTCCTTCCACCAGCCAGATACAAAATAAATGGATCCCCACAAAAGCCCTCGGGCGAGCAACAGGGTCGCATTGCTGCGATTCCGGGTCCCGCAAAACAACCATCCCGTCAACCGCTTTTTCTTTAACTGCCTCAAATTATATGGATTCAAAAGTATTTTTATTTACAAGTTAAGCTGGCATATGGTTTGCAATTCAGCAATACAAATAAACCGTCGGCAGCAATCAATGGCTGTTGAACGAACAATGAACAAGAGAAACGGAACCGGATGAAAGGAGACCATATGGAAAAAATATTGATTGTCGGGTGTAAAAAAGCCATGGATGATGTCTGCATCGGATGCAGCAGATGTCTGGTGGGATTCAACAGAAAAGAGGGTGAATTCAGTGTATACAAAGACACGGATGCTGAAGTCACCGGGTTGCTGAACTGCGGGGACTGTCCGGGAGCGACCATTGTCACGCGCCTGGCCCAGGTGAACCTCTGGAATGCCCCCATGGGAGAAAAAGTCACCAAAATCCATATCGGCCCGTGCATCATGGACCATTGTCCCCACAAAGAGGTGATTGTCAAAAAAATAAAAGCCAAAGCCGGTGTGGAGGTGATTGAAGGGGCCCACCCCTATAAACCGGATAATATTTTTGCCTGACGGTTAAAGGAGTGATCTCATGCCTTTGTTTGATTTTCTATGCAATGACTGCGGCAAGACCTGTGAACTGCTCATGATCGGCACGGGGGACGAACCGAAATGCACGGCCTGTGGAAGCTCCAACCTGAGCAAACAGATGTCAGCCCATTCCGCCATGTCCGGCCCGGCAAAATTTCGAACACCCGGACCCGGGGATACGGCCTGCTGCGGTGCAGCACCCGGACAGGCATCGGGTTGCGCAGGTCCCGGAACCTGCTGTGGAAAGGCGTTCTGACCATGAATAAACTGGATGCATTTCTGGACAATCTCCAGAACGAAATTTTTGAAGAAGCCAGGCAGGCCTTAGGTGAAAAAGGATTCCACCGGTGGCGCAATCCCAAGTTCGGCGGCCGGATGGAAAATCCGGACGGCCATGGCCGTGTTACGGGGGAATGCGGCGATACCATGGAAATTTTTTTAAAGTTTAAAGACAACCGGGTATCTCACGCCTCCTATGTTACAAACGGATGCGCCTCCAGTGCCATTAGCGGTTCCTTTGCTGCTGAACTGACGCTGGGAAAAGATCCGGATGAACTCACCGACATTACAGATGAAAAGGTTCTGGAAACGATCGGCCGATTACCGGAAAAAGACCAGCATTGTGCCGGGCTTGCCGCAAGGACTGTCCAGGAAGCACTCAATGATTACATGATCCGCCAGCGGGACTGCAAATAACAACGCGGCCAATAAAAGAAGCCCCTGGCGGGGTCCTTATTCATTAGGACCCCGCCAGGGGCTTTTGCTGTAGGGTTGTGAGTTAAATTCGAAAAAGCGATAAAGGAGACGGGCAGATGCTGTCCATGATTGCCAGATCCTCCTTTGAGCAATACCCTTTGGATACCCAGCCGGTGTCATAGCCTTTTTGCGTGATGACCTGGAGGTGGGTGTGGTAAAACCAGTTGCCGTTTTCGTGGAAATCACCGATATAGGCAAACACCTCTCCCGGGGCAAACCGGTCTCCGGGTGCGGGCAGTTTTTCTTTGTTCAGGTGCCCGTACAGGCTGTAAAAAGTATCGAATTTCGGGCTGTCGTGACGCAGCAGCACATTGCCGCCGTAGTTGCCCGGGCCTTCTTCATATCCGCTTTCCTGAACCACACTGTCCAATGGGGCGCAAGCCGGGGTTCCCAGGGGGACGATAATGTCCAGTCCCAGGTGAAAATACCGCTGTTCCTCCTTCATCTGAGGGTATCGGGACAGGATGGTTTCCCGGTCCTCCAGGTAGGAGGCCAGTCCCCAGGTGTGCTGATTTTGCATGGTCTGGTCCAGCCAGCGTTGAAACGCCGGCTGGTTCGTTATGTCCACGGCATTGAAAACCTTTGATCCCACAGACAGATCCACGATCAGCGGGTCACGGGTCAGTCCCTTGAACACGGGTTTGATGTCAATATTTTTGCAATAGGCAATATAAGGATATTTCATGCTGTTTTGTCCTTTTTCAGGAAACCACAAAGTCATTGGTTTTGATCAGCCCGGGCATGGGGACCACCGGGTGGCCGGTTTCCGATATGGCGGTCCCTTCCGGAAATTGGAATTCCGGGGCCAGGGACGTATAATACGCCTGATCATAACACCGCAGTTTCACATCCACGGCATCGCCTTTTCGGATCATGGTGGATGTCAGTCCATAGTCCACTTCTCCTAAAGGTGTGGCAATGATATACCGGGGGATCTCGCGGCCGGATCCTTCTCTTCTGACTTTGGTGGCGATATCCACCACATCGTAGGAATCAATGGGATGGGCCGCGTTCCAGGATATCTGGACCGGCAGGCCGGCCACATACAGGTGATGGAATTCAATGCCGGTACTGCGCAGGGTATAGGCCAGGTCATGAATCCGGGTGTCATTGTCGTTGACTCCGCCCAGCAGCGGGACATTGGCATATATGGTGATGCCTTTGCTGTTCAGGCGCCGGGTGATAACGGTGTGATCCGGGGTCAGGTCCGATACCAGCACAAACCAGGTTTCAATTTCCAGCCGCAGGGGTGTCACCACAGACAGTGCGTTCACGTCTCCCAGAAAATTGATCCTGGCGCGTGTGAAAGCCCGGGGATCCGTGGCCAGTTTCATGGAGCAGACGCGCAGGGCATTGACATGGGGAA
The DNA here is from genome assembly GCF_000421285.1 of Desulfotignum balticum DSM 7044. Lineage (GTDB taxonomy): Bacteria > Desulfobacterota > Desulfobacteria > Desulfobacterales > Desulfobacteraceae > Desulfotignum > Desulfotignum balticum. The sequence continues at coordinate 4,420,716 of NZ_ATWO01000001.1, read as the reverse complement.
TCGCCGCCAGTCTTTTTGCGATCCTTTGTATCTCATACAGGTGGTCCAGGGCCTCGCCCGTGACCCGCACATCCGTGATCCGGGGATCTTTGGCGATATAGGCAAATTCCGCCTCACCCGCCCGGGGATGGATGTTTACCCGGGTTTCATGCAGGCGTGATACACCGTCCACACCCGTATCCACCACGGAACCCGCCGTCTGGTCGGTCTCAGCCAGAGCGGTTCTGAGCCGGGCCACTTCTTCGGGCAGTGCTTCCGGGTTGACCGGGGCTGTTTTTTCGGGCCGGTTGCCCACCAGGTAGTCGTCATTACCGATTTTTGCCATGTACTGAATGTCAATGGTGCCTTCTGCGTTGACCCGGATGTTGGTCAGTGAATTGGCCAACGGTGCAAACGCCTTGAAATATTCCGGGGTGTAGGGCGTGCGGATCCATACGAAATAATCCTGATCCGCTACTTTTTCCACGGCCCAGCCGCTGGAGAACCAGTCCATTTTTCCGATGGGGGTGGCCGTGCAGATCCGCGGGATGACCCGGTCGGACAAATGGGCCCGCAGGTGCAGGGCAATATCGATTCCGTCGGACAACGGTTTCCAGTAAATGGAGTTGCCGTGGATGGGGCTGCACGGAATATAGATGTAGTGCAGTTCCGCCCCGGCCCCCCGCAGCAGGCTGAAAAGCCGCACCAGTTCCGGTCCGGTGTCATTGCAGTCGCTCAAGAACGGGGTCTGGATATACACGGCAATGCCGTGTTTTACCAGATCGGAAATAATGTCCAGGCTTTCCGGGGACACCTCGTCCGGATGGATGAAATGGGTGGCCACTTCAATCCGTTTGCCGATCCGGTTCAGTTCCAGACTTTTCTGTTTGATGTATTTGAGGTATTCCGCTTCTTTTTCCAGAAACAGGTCCGGATAATAGGCAATGGACCGGGTGGCCAGGCGCAGGGTCTGAACATGGTCCACCTCCTTGAGCCCGTCAATGGTGGCTTCCATGTTTTTCCGGTTCAAGAAAGGATCGCCGCCCGTGATCACGATCTCCTTGATGGAGGGGGATGACCGGACATGGTCCACGGCTTTCATCACCTCTTTGGGTGTGGGATTTTTTTCGTTCCGGGAATCTTTGTGTTTCCGGAAGCAGAACCGGCAGTACACCGGGCAGCTCATGTTGAGCAGAAAGATGACCCGGTTCTGATACATCTGTTCCAGCAGTCCGTCATGAAACTGGCCGATCCAGGTGTTGGTATGACCGATGTTGTCCAGTTCCTCCACAAAAGGCAGATACTGGTAGGCCACGTCCCTGGACACCATCATCTGCCGGATGGTATGCCGGGACAGCCGCACGGGATATTTTTCAATGACTTTCTGGATATCGTCCCGGTCCGTTTCCGGAATATTGTGGTTGGTCAGGGAAATGAGCTGTTCCGTACTTCTGACCGACACATATCCATGGCCGGGAATCACCTGTTCCAGAAAGGCCACCAGCAGGATATGGGGCAGGGTCACACCGTTCAGGGCCAGGGTCTGGCCTTCGCCTCCGGCGATGGCGGATAGAACGGTTTTAAAGAAATCTTCCGGATACCCTTCAAATCCCGTGGCCGCCAGCAGATTCTCCCATTTGCTCTGTCCGTTGCCCTGTTGGATGATATCGGCAAATTCTTTGCCGCAGAACTGGGCATTGCCGTAAATTTCCAGAAATGTCCGGGCGCCTTCCTCCAGTTGGGAAAGCGTTACGGATTTTTGTTCCCCGGAGTATTCGAACCGGATGTCCAGGGTGGTGTCTGATATGTTTCTGTCTGTTTTCATGTCACGCCTCTTTTGCCTTGTATAAATAATAGACCGTTTCTCTGGGAAAACCGTATCCCATGACCTGGCCCAGCACTTCATCTTCTTTGCCCGTCCCGATGCATACCACCAGATATTCTCTTTGAAGGGTTTCGTCCTTCACCTTTTTCCAGGTGAACCCATGGGTTTCAAAATAGGTATATGCCATGTGAGACGGATCAAAAATGGATTCTTCGCCCAGTGTCAAATCGTTTTCAAAAATGATGTAGCTGGCTTCCGGATCCAGCGTCTTTTTGATCCCCATGAAACTGCCGTGGATGGGGCTTTTATTTAACGGTTCGGTCACTGGATATTCTCTTTCTCCTTAATATTATGCGCAACTCTCCTGTGAGAACGGCGTTGAGTGGTCCCCGTTCTTTTGTTCTTGCCTGAAAAAACCGTCTGGTTTAAGTTATTGTTTCAACAATCGGCAGTGGAACGGATCCACCCGGATATAGACCTCATCTTTTCGGCGATACGGGGTTCGCTTGACAAAATTGATCACATGCAGCAGTTGTCCGCCGGCAATCTCCACAAAATAACTGACCTCGCCCCCCATATAGCTGCGGTCCTTGATTTTGCCGAAAAAATAATTCATCCCCTCTTCCTGCACAAAATCGGTTTGATAGCCCAGGGTCATTTTTTGTGCCCGGATCACGATTTCCGCTTTTTCTCCGTCTTCAAAATCCCCCACGGGACTGGCCAGACAGATGCTGCCGTCGGCCAGTTCCACTTCATAAATGCCGTCTTTACGGGTTTTTACCTGGGCTGCCAGAAAATTGGAATGCCCTAAGAAATCGGCCACAAAATGGTTGACGGAATTATTATATACTTCTTCAGGTTCCCCTTCCTGCTGAATAAATCCGTTTTTCATCACCACCACTTTGTCGGACATGGACAACGCTTCTCTCTGGTCATGGGTGACAAAAATCGTGGTCACCCCCAGTTCCATCTGAAGATTATCGATCTCCCGGCGCATGTCTTCCCTCAGATTTTCATCCAGGGCGGACAAGGGTTCATCCATGAGCAGCACGTCCGGTTCGATCACAATGGCCCGGGCCAGGGCAATGCGCTGCTGCTGCCCCCCGGACAGCTGGGACGGCATCCGGTTGCCCACACCGGGCAGACGCACGGTTTCCAGGGCTTTTTCCACTTTTTCCTTGATTTCGGTTTTGGACACATCCCGGTACTTCAGGCCGAACGCCACATTGTCAAAAATCGTTTTGTGGGGAAACAGCGCATAGTTCTGAAAGATCATGCCCAGATTCCGTTTGTGGATCGGGGTATCGTTGATGCGCTTTCCCTTGATAAAGATGTCTCCCCGGGTCGGGGCCTCCAGGCCGGCCAGCATCCGCAGCAACGTGGTTTTCCCGCAGCCGGAAGGGCCCAGCAGGGTGACAAAGGATCCTTCGGGAATATTCAGATCCATGGGCTGAACCGCCACCAGATCACCAAACCGTTTTTCAATGCCCTTGAATCTGACAAAGGCCGGGTCTTTTGCTTGTGTCAAACCAGTGTTCTCCCGTTTTTATCGATAAATTCAGGTCCCCGGCGGCATTCTGCCGCCGGGAGCGCTGTGTCATACTGTGTTACGCCAATCAGGCACCGGCGATGATCCGGTCCCATTTTTCCGCCCATTCGATCTGATGCTTGTTCCAGTAAGCCGGATCCGCAAACAGATACCCGTTCAGCTTGCCGGTGGGATCAAATGCCGGCAGTTTTTTCACGTCATCGGGCATTTCCACTTTGGTGGGGTCCAGGGCCGGCGGATATTTCTGTCCCTGGGCCACGGCAATGGCCGCATCCGGTTCCAGCATGAAGTTGAGCAGCTGCTGGGCCACGTCCAGATCCGTGCCTTTGAGCACGTACATGTATTCCATCCAGGAATAGGTGCCGTCCGGAGACAGATACCCGATGGGATGTCCCTGATCCTGGAGGGCTGCCACCCGGCCGGACCAGGCCACCGTGGCAAAGATTTCACCATTGGCCAGCAGGCTCATGAGTTCGGAGCCGGATGCCCAGTATTTTTTCATCAGGCTGCGCTGTTCGGTCAGCACTTTCCAGATCGCGTCGATATCCGTGATGTTGTTGGGGCTCTGGCCGGTGTGCAGGGCCGCGTACCACATATTGGTCCGGAAGTCTCCGCCCCAGGAGCCCAGCTTGCCTTTGAGGCTTTTTTCATACAGCAGAGACGCCCCCAGTTTTTCCGCATCTGCCTTGGAGATCTCATTGGTGTTGTAGGCAATCCCGGTCTGACCCAGATCGTAGGGCACAGCCGACAGGGTTCCGTTGGTGATTCCCCGCAGGGTGTCGGTCATTTTGGTCATGACATTTTTCATGTTGGGGATCTTGGATTCATCCAGAACAACGCCGAACCCTAAGTCCGTGTATCTGGCATAATCATATACGGCACTCAGATGCGCAATATTGAATTCTCCGCCGGGCGGAAAGGATGCTTTGACCTGGGTCAGAAAATCATCCATACCCGTGAAGGCGGCATCGATCACTTCAATCCCTGTGGCTTTGGTGAACGGGTCAAAGGCGAATTTACGCAGGGCCTCTGAGGTGGTGCCGCCCCAGGAATGGCAGGTAATGGAATTTTTACCGGCAAATGCCCGGCTTACCAGGCCGAAGGGGCCGCCGGCCAGTCCTAAGGCGGCGCCTGCGATGCCGGCGAACTTCACAAAATCCCGGCGGGAAATGTTTCCCTCCAGATAATTCTGATACACATCATCCAGCCGATTTTTCAAGTCTTTTGCCATGGTCGTCTCCTTTGTCTCTCAAGTTAAAATACCTGGTGCACACTGACCGGTGTCAGGTGCTGCCAAATCTCTATGTTCAGGGGGTGTTTCCCCTGGCAAAACGCCGGGCCACATACCCTGCCGCCAGGGGAATGGAAACGGTCAACACAATCATCACCGCTCCCAGCGCATTGATTTCCGGGCTGATGGATGTCCTGAGCATGCTGAAGATTTTGACCGGCACAGTCTGGTTCTGGGCCGTTGCCCAGAATAACGTGGCCGTGACATCATCAAAAGAAATGGTGAACGCGAACAGCATGCCCGCAAAAATGGCGGGCGCCAGCAGGGGAAACGTGATTTCTTTAAATGTCTGAAACGGGCTGGCTCCTAAAGACAGGGCCGCTTCTTCATATTCACGTTTGATGCCCACCAGCCGGGCCTGGACAATGAGCAGGACATAGGGCAGGGTCAGCACCACATGACCGATAAGCAGCATGGCAAAGCTTTTGGGCTGCTGGAGCCACCGGATGAACAGCAGCAGGGCCACACCCAGCACCACTTCCGGAATCATGATAGGAGCGATGAGCATGGTATTTAAAAAATCTTTGCCTCTGAATTCATACCGGATGAATGCCATGGCTGCCGGCACACCGATGGCCGTAGCAAATATGGCGGTCAGAGATCCCAGTACCAGAGAGTTTTTGAACGCATCCAGAATGGTGGAATTCTGGGACAGCTTGACAAACCACTTGAAGCTGAATCCCTCCATGGGAAAGGTGCCGAACTGCTGGGGGTTGAACGCGAGAATCACCACGGCCACAATGGGGGCGAACATCCAGACATACACCAGAATCGTGTACAGTTTGATCAGGGTCCAGCCGGAAATCAGTTTCTTCATAATTCTTCCCCTTACCCTTTGCTCAGGGATTTGAATATCTGGTTAATGCCCATATACCGGTTGTAAGTATAGACAATAAGCACCAGCAACAGCAGCAGGATGGTGGAAATGGCCGATCCGAACGGCCAGTCCAGAGTGCCGATGATCCGTTTGAAAATCAGGTTGGCGATCATTTCATTGCCCGGGCCTCCTAAGATCATGGGCGGCAGATAGGTGCCGCAGGTCAGCACGAACACCAAAAGACACCCGGCACTCACCCCGGGCAGACTCAAGGGCAGGGTGATTTCCCTGAATGCCTGCCATTCCGTGCAGCCTAAGCTTTTGGCCGCTTCGGTCAAACTTTTGTCAATGCCGTCCAGACTCACATAGATATTTAAAATCATGAAAGGCAGCAGATACTGGATCAGGCCCATGATCACAGCCCCTTCATTGTACAGCATGGGAATGGGGCTGGAAATCAGTCCGGATTTGAGCAGTAAATGGTTGATCAGTCCGGAATCCCCCAGAATGTTGATCCAGCTCAAGGTGCGGATGATGAAACTGATCCAGAACGGCAGCATCACCAGAATCATAAGATAGGGTTTGAGCCGGGATTCGGTGCGGTAAAAGAAATAGGCCGGGATATATCCCATGATCAGGCAGATGATCACGGTTTCCAGGGCCACCCGGATGGTATTGAGCAGGATCACGGGATAAAAGGAATCGGCAAAAAATTTGGCATAATTGCCGAACTGAAACGCCGGAATATCCATGCCGCTGGGGGCCCTGAGCCAGAAACTGTATACCACCACAAAACAAACCGGTATGACCAGCAGTAAAAAAACGGCTGTCAGAGAAGGTGACAGCAGCAACCAGGGTTTCCACGGTTTTTCTTTCATAAATCAACACCTTTGTTGGGTATGCATGACAGGGTTAACCTTGATTGTTTAAAATACAAAATATGTACCAGGTGAAAAATTATATTTATAACCTGTTAATAAGTAAAGGAATTATTGAGAAAATCACAGAATGTTTCATCCGTTTGTTTTGAGCTGATTCATTATTGAATCGTTGGTTTTTGAGTTAACTGTCTGAATCTAAATGATATTTGAGTGATTTGATTATGAATCAAGTATTTAATGCTTGCCGGGCCTTGAATAAAAGGAAATGACCTGGTTTCTGATTTAAAAATGAATCAAATTTTATCCGCTCCGGATCCGCACATGATATTTTTTGAATTTTCGGACCACCGTGGGCTGACTGATACCTAAGAATTCTGCGGCCTGCCGGGTGGTCCGGCATCGCTGGGCTGCCTGTTTCAGCATGTCATGCTCCACGGATTCCAGGGTTTGTACCAGGCTGCCATCGGTTTTTTTAACGGGTGTACCTGGGTCCGGGCAGGTGGGTGCGTCGGTTAACCGGATCAGATAGTCATCCAGCTGCCGGCGGTCACACATGGCCACGGCCTGTTTGACGATGTTGATCAATTCCCGGACATTGCCCGGGAATGCATAGGTTTTCAACGCCTGCAAAGACCGGTATCCGATGTGTGCCCGGCGGCTGTATTTTTTGTTGAACCGCTTCAGGCAGATCCGGGTCAGTTCCAGAATGTCTTCCGGCCGTTCCCGCAAAGGGGGAATGGACAGCGTAAAGGTGTTGAGCCGGTGAAACAGGTCCAGGCGGAACCGCTTTTTCCGGGTCAGTTCCAACAGATCCTGGTTGGTGGCGGCCAGCACTGAGCAGTCGATTTTTTTGGACCGGGTACTTCCTAAAGGCATGATTTCCTGGTCATCCAGGTATTTGAGCAGTTTGGCCTGGACCCCAGGGGACATTTCCCCGATTTCATCCAGAAACAGGGTCCCTTTGGCGGCCAGCTCAAAAAGTCCTGCCTTGCCGGTTTCCCTGGCCCCGGTGAACGCGCCTTTTTCATATCCGAACAGTTCGGCTTCCAGCAGGTTTTCCGGCAAGGCCGCGCAATTGATCTGGATGAACGGGTTTTGTGCCCGGGGACTGTGCTTGTGGATGAATTTGGCCAGCAGTCCTTTCCCGGTACCGGATTCTCCGGACAGCAGAATGTTGGACGCCCCGAGACGGGCCAGTTTCAACGCCAGATGAACCGTCTGTTTCATGGAAGGGCTCTGGGCCACCACATCGTTGTCCGTCAATTCCCGCAACGTGAGTTCTGTGAGTTCTTCCCGCATTTTTTCCGATTCCTGGCGCACCTGGGCCAGTTGGCGTTTCATGTCCCGGATCAGGGAAATGTCCCGTTCGTTCACCACCACATAGGCGATCTCTCCGGCATCATCAAACACGGGGGTGCCGGTCACCAGCAAGGAGTAGCCGGACCGGGGCGTGGTCTGGACCAGGCTGACCTGGCGCCTGGTTTCCAGCACCTCCTGGGTGGCGGACCGGTTGATCTGCCCTTCTTTAACCAGGGCTCTGACATCTTTTCCCAGTACCTCGGATGAACGGATCCCGTTAAGACGCTCCGCGGCTTGATTCATTTTCAGGATCCGGCCCTGGCGGTCACAGATCAGCAGGCCGTCCGCAGACCGGGTGAAAATGGTTTCCAGAAAAAACAGGTCATGGTCGTTCATACACGATCTTTCCGTTGAACAGGGTCAGTACCACCCGGGTGACAGGGATCTCTTCGGGATCGATGCAAAAGATATTGCGGTCCGTGACAATGAGATCCGCCTTTTTTCCCACGATCAGGCTGCCGGTTACATCCCCCATGCCCGACGTTGCAGCCGGGGTCAGGGTATATCCTTGAACCGCCTGATCCACGGTCAGGCACTGGTCCGGGTACCACCCGGTGTCAGGCGTGTGGTCCATGCGCCGGCGGGTGACGGCGGAAAATATGCCGGCAAATGGATTGGGGTCTGCCACGGGGGCATCCGAACTGAACATCGTGGGAATGCCCGTTTCCAGGATATTCTTGAAATTATAGGCGTATTTGCCTCTTTTCCCGACACATTGGTCGATCATGGAAATGTCCAGGCTCATATTGTTGGGCTGGCAGGAAACTGCCAGATTTTTTAATTGCTTCAGGGTTTCCAGGTCCCGGGGCAGGATCATCTGGGCGTGTTCCATGCGGTGGGGAATGCGGCAGGCGCTCTGGTTCAGCGCTTCCACCCCTGCAAACACGGAAAGGACCTCATGAACGGCCCGGTCCCCCACGGCATGTACCATGCAGGAAAGTCCGGCCCTATCCGCCTGGATCACGGCCTGTTCGATCTCCTGGATGGGGGTCAAAGACATGCCGTATGCGGCATCCAGGTAAGGTTCAGTCATCCAGGCGGTCCGGGCCCCCATGCCCCCGTCGCTGAAAAATTTCAAATGTCCGATGCGCAGCATGTCATCCCCGAACCCGGAGCACAACCCCAGATCAATGGCCTGGCGGGTCATTTCCCCGGGCAAAGCCACATGGCACCGCAGGGTCAGTTTGCCTGCGGCATGCAGGGACTGCCAGGCCTGCAAAGCCACGGCCCCTTCTTCCCCGCCCATGAGCCGGATATCATGAATCCCGGTCAACCCCAGGGCATGGGCCTTTGCCATGGCCTTTTCCATATTTTCCAGCAGGTTTTCAAAGGTCAGGGCCGGCAACACATTCCGGATCAGATTGGGGGCCATTTCTTTGAGAACGCCGGTGGGTATACCGGTGCCGTCCCGCACAATCACCCCGTCCGGCGGATCCGGGGCGGTGGAATCAATGCCGGCCAGAGACAGGGCACTGGAGTTGGCCACGGCCAGATGAAGGTCACAGCGCCAGATGCACACCGGGTTGTCCGGGGCCGCCATATCCAGGTCCAGACGGTCGGGCATTCGGTTTTCCGGCCAGTCGGATTCATTGAATCCCTGTCCCAGAATCCAGTGATCCGGACCCAGGAGTCGGGATTTTTCCCGGATGGCTGTTTCCATTCCGGCAAAATTCCGGGTCTGAGCAAAATCAATGCTGTTCAGGTTGACGGCCCATTCATAAAAATGGAAATGGGTATCGATGAATCCGGGCAGCACCAGTTTCTGATCCAGATTCAAAATCCGGGTGGTCGGTCCGGCCATGGCCAGAATGGTTTTGTCATCACCTAAGGCCATGATCCGGTTTCCTGCGGTTGCCAGTGCCGTGGCAGAAGCCCCATGGCCTGAACCCACAGACTGATTTTTTGAAAAGCGGGTGTGTCCGGGCGAATACAGGGTGGCATTGTGTAAAATCAGATCAGGTGTCATCAGACGAGGTATCCTTGCTGAAACGGATCTGTTTGATCCAGAGTGAAATGATGCACCCCGGTGATCCAGGCCTTTCCGGAAATTTGGGTGACGCTGGCTTCAAAATCCCCGATCTTTGTTTTTTCCACCAGCCGGGCTTCAAAGGTGGTTCCTAAGGGACTGGCATTGATATAGGGTTCGTTGGGTTCAATTTTTTTGTAATGGTGCAGCAGGGCCAGTTTGGCGGCCGTGCCCGTGCCGCAGGGGGAGCGGTCCATGTGGGATTCACCATATACCACCATGCCCCGGCCCCGGGCCGTGCCGCTGGATGGGACACAATCATAAAATTCGGTCACATCCACGGTGGTGACATCCGGTCGTTCCGGATGGGTCACCGTGAGCTGTTCATTGGCGGCGTCAATGATTTTCATGCCCAGGTCCACCAGGATCTGTCTGTTTTCCAGGGCCGGTGTCAGGTCGATCCGGCGCGTGTCCACCATGGCGAAAAATCCGCCGGCACACACCAGGTCCACGGGAATGGTCCCGAACCCGTCCACCCGGATCTGCTGATCCGTGGCAAAGACAAACGCGGGCACCATCTGGATGGACACGGATGTCAAACACCCGTCCCGGACATGGGCGATTGACGTCATCCGACCGGACGGGGTGTCGATACCCACCCGGTTTTCTCCTTCGGCCAGGGTCAGGGTGCCGGTGCGGAAAAGCGTTGTCACCGCGCCGATGGTGGCATGGCCGCACAGATAGGGATATCGCCGGGTATCCATGTAGATGAGACCGAACGCGGCATCCGGTGTCACAGGTTTTGTGACCAGGGCGGCCAGCACCTGGCGGGATCCCCGGGGCTCTTTGGTCAGAAGGCTTCGAACCGCGTCATAACCGGTTTTAAAATGGGTCAGTTTTTCCATCATGGTCCGGCCGGGAACCGGGGGAATCCCGTCCACGATCAGCCGGGTCACCTCACCTTCGGTATGAGAATCAATGGTGGTGATCACGGGGGCATCACCATCATACAGTCGCGATAAATCATTAAAAGGGATCATTTTATACACATCCTTTATGTAATTTCAGGTCCGGTCCGAAGGATTCCCTGTTTCCACGAGATCCTTGAAACACCGGATCGGACCCGGGTTAACCTGCTGAATCGATCTTTGGTACATCCGGCATGGGTACGGGTTCAGATGCCGGTTCACGGGGCATCAGTGCGGCCCGGGATGTTTTTCCATCCACCCGGATATACAGCCCGTCCTTGAAATGAATATGTTTCAGATGCGGGGTAACCGTGGTGCCGGCCTGCCGGCCGAGAAATTGGTAATCAATGAAATCCTCGGTATTGTCCGATACCGTGATATAGGCAATGCCCAGAGAGGTGATGTTCTGGAAAAAATGGGATCCCTGGGACGGGTCCGCCTTGATGCTTTCAATGGTGGCCTCCACCATGACCCCGACATTGGAGATATCGTTCCATGCCACGGGAATGCCCAGCCACCGGTCGGAAGACCCCCATCGCCCCGGACCGATGAGTACATATTTTTTCTGGCTTTCATTGAACAGGGCGTTGAGCTTGTTGATCTCTCTGGCAATTTCAACGGTTTTGGCCGGATCGAAATGATCGGGATCCACATAAATCAGATCGTGAATGTTTTTATATTCTCCGTTCCCCAGGGAATGAACCGAATAACAAAACGCTTTTTCTTGATCTTCCGGCATGATTCTGACTTTGAGATTTTGTTTGTATCTTCCCATGGGCCGGATCTGGAGCAGTGAGAATTCCGGTTTCCGGCTGCCGTCTGCATGCAGGTTCACGGCAAATTCCACTTCCACGGACGAGCCCATCCATCGGCTGCCGATACGGGTGACTTCCGCCAAAATCTGCGCCAGAGGAAAACTGTTGTACTTGAGAATGCCGGCAAAGGTCAGCACGGGATATCCCTTGTCGGAATACACATCCCGGATCCGGTTGTCCTGAACATGAAAGGTGGAGCACAACTGCCGGACAATGGGATGGTCCACGGCATCCATGAGTTCGAGATGGGCCAGAGTGGGGTCTTCTGCCGGGTTTGACAAAAAGTGATTTTTCGGGGGGAACACATCCATTTTCAATGCGTAAAAATATTTCTGGGAATTTTCCAGAATATCTTCCACCATGGAAAACTGGGGCAGAAACTGCGGGTATCGGGGACAGAATCGCAGGGTTTTGCCGCCTTCCATCACAATTTTTCCCAGTCCCATGGCAATGTATGCAATGCCTTCATCCGCTTTGAGATGGGCAATGGGATAAAAATTATAGGACTGGGCCACGCCGGCAATGGAGGGATAGAAATAATTGTCGTGCCGGATCCCGGTCAGTTCCTGGAGAATGACGGCCATTTCTTCATCTTCCGTCCGGTGCATGGTACTCTGGGCATAGGCCCGGGGGGCTTTCATGTAAGTGGAGGCATATACCAGTTTGACGGCCATGATCAGCCGGTCCAGCCGCATGTCAAGGCGGTCGTCACTGTTGGGCAGCATATAGGTTTTGTACAGGCCGGCAAACGGCTGGTAATGGGCATCTTCAAACAATGAGGAGGACCGCACCGCAATGGGATAGTTCACATGTTCCAGATAGACCTTTAAATTATTTTTCAGCCAGTCCGGAAATTGGGCCTGGATGAACGCCTTCACCACCATTTCATCGGTGAGATCCTGGCCGGATTCCAGCAGCTTCGCCAGGTTGTTGTCTTCAATGAACATTTTAAATCCGTCCGTGGCAATCACAAAGGTCTGGGGAATATGGATATCCACGTCCGGAAATTTTTCGATGAGTTCATCATCCTGTTTGATCTGGGAGGCCATGAATGCCAGACCTCTGGCTTTGCCTCCCAGAGACCCGTTGCCGATTTTCATGAACCCGGTGTCTGAATCAAATTTGCTGGAATCAAATTCAATGACCTGGCCCTGGCGGGTTCCCCGGCGCCGGGCCCGGATGCTGTCGATGAGAAACCGCTTCAATGTCTTAGGATCGGGAAAATCATCCACAGTATAGGGTTTCAGGCTCAATGCCAGGCTGATTTCACTGCGGGCCAGAAGCCATCGAGAGAAATCATTGTTTTTGGCGTGGAACACAATGGATTCATCCGGAATTTCCGGCAGCAGCTTTTCAATGGCCCGCAGATCACTGGCCCGGGCTACTTCGTCTCCCGTGGGCAGTCTGAATACGAACGCCCCGAATCCCAGGCATCCCACAAAAAACGTCTTGATCCGGTCATTGAGGTTGGCGGAATTCTTGTTGATGAACACCGCCGGTATCCGGTAGGCCAGATCCCGGCTGCGCTCTTCCGTGCTGATCACCAGCAAAGGCAGGTCCGGCACGTCTTTCTTGATTCGGCGCAACAGGTCAAACCCTGCGTTTTCATCCATGGTGCCGTTTCTGGGAAACCGCATGTCCGAGAAAATGGACAATACATAGGGTTTGTATGTTTCATACAGGGACAGGGCTTCCTCATAGGTCTGGGCCAGCAGTACTTTGGGGCGGCCCCGCATTTTCAGCAGCCGGTGTTCCTCGTTGATGGACTCATCGATCACCGACTGGGTCTGGAGCACGATCTGTTTGTAGATCACCGGCAGAATGGAGGAATAGTGATAGGGCGAATCCTCCACCATGATGATGACCCGGACATTGGCGTTCTTTGTATCGAACGCCACATTTTTTTCATCTTCGAAATTTTTGATGATGGCCAGGAGCAGATCCGCATTCCCGCCCCAGACATAGGTGCGGTCAATGGCGGTTTTGTTTTCCATGCACAGGTACTGGCTGATGTCACATGTGTTGTGCAGGAGCATGAAAAAAGGCAGATTTGCATACTGCTGTTTGACTCTTTCACCAAAAGTCTGCACATCCATGCCGTCCAGGCTGGGCATGGCCAGGATCAGGTCGAAATTTTTTTTCTCCAGCCGTTCAAAGGCATCGGTTGCCGAAGACACCCAGGTGAGCCGGGGAGGTCTGGACAGGTTCAGTCCCTTGTATTCATGAATGATCCGGTTGGACAGCCGGCCTTCCTCCTCCATGATGAACGCGTCATAGGGGCTGGACACCAGAAGAATGTCTCCCACCTTGTTGGCCATGAGTTCATGGTAGATCTTGATACCTGATTCCTGGTTAAAGGACGTGTCCATATACCGGTCCTTGATCAAAAAAGTTGATATTTTACCAGTTTACCGTCCAGGCCGCCGATGGTCAAAGGTTCTTTCCAGGATGGGGCCAGAGGGACATGCTTGATATATTTGGGATCACCAAAATACACCAGGGCCGTAGACCTTGCGCACCGTTCCCGCAGAAACAGTCCCAGGTCCTGATAAAATGTTTTAAGATCCCGGTCTTTTCCCATGCGGATGCCGTAAGGGGGATTGGTGACGATCAGGCTGTCTTCAATGCCGGGGATTTCCCGGAAATCGATCTGGGACACGGTCACATCGGCCCCGTGATGCAGGCCCATGAGATTGGTTTTGGCGGCGGTCACTGAATGTTCTGAAATATCGCTGCCGGCAATGAGCCCCTGGGGCAGCGGCCGGATGTTTTTGTCTGCTGCCTGTTTGATTTCCTCCCACAGCCGGGGATCAAAATCCGGCAGCGCTTCAAATCCGAACCGGGTGCGGAACACCTGGGCCGGAATCCGGCAGTACTTCATCAGGGCCTCGGCCAGCAGGGTCCCGGAACCGCACATGGGATCGTACAACGGCACGGTACCGTCCCATTCGCTCTTCCGGATGATGGCCGCGGCCACGGTTTCCTGCATGGGGGCCGACACCGAGGCCTCCCGGTACCCGCGTTTGTGCAAAGGCCCCATGGATGCATCCAGAGACAGGGTGGCCACATCCCGGTGAAGATACAGATTGACCACAATGTAGGGATCTTTGGTGTCCACGCTGGGCCGGCGGTTGGTGCGGTCCCTGAAATAATCGGCAATGGCATCCTTGACCCGCAGTCCGGCAAAATTGGAATGCGTGATGCTGGATTCTGACACATTGGCCACAATGGAAAAGGTCTGCTTCGGGGTCATCAGCTCTTCCCATGAAATTTTTCGGGCCTCCCGGTACAACACGTCCTTGTCTTTGCAGGGGAATGTGACCAGAGGAATCAGTATCCGGGACAATAACCGGGCCTGGTAGGTGATTTTGTAAAAATCGGGCTTGGCCGCAGTGAACCAGATGCCCCGGAATTCATAGGAAATATCTTTGGCACCCAGTTCTTCCAGTTCCCGGCCCGCCATCATCTTGGCAGTCTCGGCCACCTGGGCGAAATACCGGGATTTTTTTTCGTAAATATACTGAAGCTTGGCCAGTTTTCGAAGTCTGCCCTGGCCTTTTTGCAGAATGGTTTTTTTGATCACACCGGTATCCTTGACATGGGGTTGACGGGTCATGATATGGTTATATCATTTATCGGTTTTTTTGCAAACAGGTCCCGATATTCAGCCGGTCCGCCATATTGGCGGCAGGGTCTGTTACCGGGGTTATTTTTCCGGTCGGGCTGGTCATCAGGGTGGTGACGCCCGGGCCGTGTCCGGCCAGGCGGCAGTCCGAGTGCACCACGATGCCGATGCTCACGGCCCCTTTTCGATAGGCCCGGCCATAGGCATTGTCATGATCCATCAGGGCCACAAAATCACCGAACCGCATTTTATCCAGATGATATCGGGCCACGGTGTCCGGATCCGAGGTCATGACGTCATAATCTCCGGCGCCCACATGGGCACGGCCTAAACCGGATCCCATGCACGCTGCCGGTATCTGTGTGGTGACCGGCACGGCCAGCCCTTCGTTGCCGTCGGGCGTGATCTGCATCTTATGAAGCAGTTCAGGTGCCAGGTTGAACAGCCGGATATCGGCAAAATCCGATAACGCCAGTCCCTGGCCTTTGGCCCGGATCCGGATTTTATCGTCATAGCTCATCTGTTCTTTGACCTGCCGGTCAAACTCCACAATAATATGCTCGGACCCGCCATGATGGCCGATCACCACCCCGGCTTCCCCTTTGGCTTCGCCGGAAAGAATTTTGGCTTCATTGCCCACACAGGCCAGAAACTGAAGGGAATTATTGGGAAAGTCATTGGGTTTGTCTGCATTGGCCGTGCAGGATACGCCTGGCTCGATATGGTCCCCGGCCAGGCCGAAGGCCGGATCTCCCAATCCCACATTCAACGTGATGCCGCCGATACCGGGCAAAAGAAACGGGACCCCCTGATGGTCCACTTTCCATCCCGGTCCCACCCGGGGCGGGCCGGGCCGGCATTCCATAAACATCTCCACGATTTTATTTTCATTGGTTTTCAGCATGACATTCTCCTGAATTAACGGGTTACATATCTTTTTTCCTGTCCGGCAGCCATATCAGAAACGGCAGGGACACAAACCCCACCACGGCGCTGAACACAAACATGTTTTCCATTCCGGCCATATCCCCCACAGCGCCCACCACCACCACGGCAAAGGACCGGACGGCAAAAGACACCATCATGAACATGCCGTTGGCAGCGGACGGATGGTTTTGGGCATTATCCTGCACAATGGCCAGCATCACCGGTGTGGTGGATAAAACGGAAAAACCGGTGATCACCAGCATCCCGATTTTCAGAAAACCCGTGGTATGCACAAACAGCAGCAAAGTTACCGGGGCGGTGGCCAGGGCCCAGAACAGTACTTTTCTGCGGCCGATCCAGTCGGACAGGGTTCCGGCGGACAAAACCCCGGCCACGCCGAATGCCTCGTACAGGGCCAGGGCCGCCCCGCCATACCAGAGGCTGCCGGTCTGCTCTTTGATGAAAACACTTAAAAAAATGCCCATGGAGGCATGCATGCCGGCCCGGGCCGCCAGGATGCCGGACAACGGCTTGAGCACATGGCGGATTTCAACATACGCCTGTTTCAGGGAGCCGTTCCGCCGGACCTCGGGTTTTTCCGGCGGGGATTCCAGGGTCAGCCAGAGCAGCACGGAGGTCATCACGGCCAGGCCAAATACCAGGTAGAATCGGTCCACACCCAGCCAGGCCAGGGCCGCCACGGCCACCATGGGCCCTAAGGTCCGGGCCAGCTCGCCGCCGGACATGAACAGGCTCATGCCCCGGCCCTTGCGGATACCGGAATATCCGGCCACCAGCACCGGCGAAGGGACATGGTACAGGGCCGCGGAAATACCGGATAAAAACAGCAGGATCAAGAGCAGAAAATAGGACGGTGCCGCCATGATCAGGCTCATGGGCAGGGCCGTGAAGGACGGGGCCAGGATCACCAGCCACCGGGCCACTTTTTTGTTGTCGGCAAACAATCCGATGAGCGGGTTCAGCATGGCCGGCACCTGCATGACAAAGGACAACAGCCCGGCCTGGCTCAAAGTCAGAGACAGTTTTTCGATGATCAGGGGCAACAGCGGCGGCAGAAAACTGGAGTACAGATCATGGACAAAGTGGGAAAAGGAAATCAGGGCCACCCGGGGGGTTTGAAATGCGGTTTTTTTCATTGGTCTTTCATACCATGATCCGGCTTAAAAGTAAGGCAAAATTCCATGCCTGCAAATATAAAACTTGATCCATTACCAGATCGGTATTAATTTGACAAGTCAGAGACGGTTAAATTCAAAATATCTGATGCCCGGGAGGCTGTCATGACCGATCAGACCTTTGACGCATTCATCGTAAAAGAAATTGCTGACAAACAATATGCCGGACGTGTCGAGCAGACCCGTGTCCGGGATCTGCCTGAAGGCGAGGTCCTGATCCGGGTCAAATATTCCTCTCTCAACTACAAGGATGCCCTGTCCGCCACCGGCAACAAAGGGGTCACCCGCACCTATCCCCACACCCCGGGCATTGATGCGGCCGGCCATGTCGAAGAAAGCCGGGTTCCGGTACTGGCCCCGGGTGATCCCGTGATCGTCACTTCATATGACTTAGGCATGAACACGGCCGGGGGATTCGGGCAGTATATCCGGGTGCCGGCGGACTGGGTGGTGCCTCTGCCCGGCGGCCTGACCCTAGCGGAGAGCATGATCCTGGGAACCGCCGGGTTCACGGCCGCCATGTCCGTTGAAAAGATCACGGACATCCCTGTGGATGCCGGGCCGATCCTGGTGACGGGTGCCACGGGCGGGGTGGGATCTCTGGCCGTGGCCATTCTGTCAAAACTCGGGTATGAGGTGACCGCGGTTTCCGGAAAAATGGCAACCGATTTTCTCAAAACGCTGGGGGCATCGGAAATTATCGATCGCAGGGCGTTTGTCCAGAACAACGGCGCGCCCATACTCAAACCCCGGTGGGCCGGGGTGATTGATACTGTCGGCGGCGATATCCTGGCGACAGCCATTAAATCCGCCCGGGCCCGGGGAAAGGTGACCTGCTGTGGACTGGTGGCTTCTCCGGACCTGCCGATCACGGTATTTCCTTTTATTCTGAGAGGGGTATCGCTTTTTGGCATCGATTCCCAGCATTACCCCAAAGAACCCCGACAGGCCTTGTGGAAAAAGCTGGCACACGACTGGAAACCGCAAAATTTGGCGGAAATGGCCACCCGCATCACCCTGGACCAGCTGCCCACTGCGATCGACAACATGCTCAACGGCCGGCTCAAGGGCCGGACGGTTGTAAATCTGGGATAGGT
Organism: Desulfotignum balticum DSM 7044; assembly: GCF_000421285.1. GTDB lineage: Bacteria > Desulfobacterota > Desulfobacteria > Desulfobacterales > Desulfobacteraceae > Desulfotignum > Desulfotignum balticum. The sequence goes on along the minus strand of NZ_ATWO01000001.1, from coordinate 4,402,421 downwards.
CATTGAATTGCGTTTACACCAAGGCGTGACAATGGTAATGAATACTTACAGACGGAAAACCGACAACCCAAAAAAAGGAGACCATCATGAGCACACCGCAACATTGCCCTGGATTTGAAAATTTTAAAAACTTGAAATCCTTTACCTGTAAATGCCCTGCATGTGATGCATCCAAGGAAATTTTCTCGGATGAATTTGACAAACCCCATAAATGTGACAAATGCGGCGCAGAAATTGATTTCACCACCTGCACCTATGATGCGGGAGCAAAATAACGGATACCATCCTTTCGCACCCTGCCGGACACCCGTTCCGGCAGGGCCTTCCCATGCAGTCCTGACTTGACTCCGGCTTGTTTATATCGCTGATTTTTGATTGACACAAGTTTCTAATTCCAATGATATCTGCCCGTATCCCTCACAGATAAAGCAATTCAATGAAAATGAACCATCAGACATGCCTGACATATTCACCTGCGAATCTATACCTGAGCTATCTGGCAATAGAGATTGCATCGCCAAATTTTGCTGCATGCACAGAAATGCATAGTCCATCATTTTCAGTGCCACTGTCCAGGTCTTTCACCGCATAGACCTCATCATTTGCTTGGGTATACATTATTTTTCAAGGCCGTGAATTTTCATGCATTGGATAATCTTGAAATATTTGAATCGGTTTTACATAAGAGCATCCGAAGATTTCATAATAAATTCATTCATAGCAATTTCTTCAATCCATTCTTTCGGAATGCCTTCTATTCCATAATAAGCCCCAGCCAATACCATGCAGTGGTACAAGTTTGCAGCCTTGGCTCAGCAATATCCATTACCGACCCAGAAGATAGCGCATACAATATGTTAAGCGAAACCGTGAACTTGAGGAACCGGATGCGGGAAATCCGCTCGTCCGGATCTGTGGGGGCGCCGGGTGGGAAACTGTTCGGCTCTACCCGGAGGATTATGATTCACAATAGCACAAGCATGGAAGTTTAAGCTGATTTTTTAAAAAACCTCAAACTCCAAAGAATAAATAATCAGACGACATGAAATGACTATCAAAAATTGACTCAATTATCCCTGTTTTATCGGATAGATAACAGAAAAAATTGGATTAATAGTCAGATCATCAGATTTATGTTGACATCCTGAATCCTGATTGATATATGGACTTGTAAGGTGGGGTGACAAATAATTTAAGCGCTTAAATTGTTAACATCTATTAAACCCATTTGATTTAATCAGTGATCTTAAGCCGAGGCTGTATGATTAGAGGAAGGTACATTAAGAATTGCGAAATGTAACATAAACGGAGGAAGTTTGATATGAGATCCAAGCAAAAATTTTTCCTGGCACTACTATCAATCACTTTAATGGTATTGAGTACATCTGCGTGGGCAGCCGATAAGGAGAAGAATATCCTCCTGAAGCTACCGGTTGCCTTTTCCACCAACATGCCGACCGTCGGTGAAGTCACTGTGACGTTCAAAGAGTATCTCGAGTCGGCGAGCGGTGGCAACATGAAAGTAAAAATCTACGAGCCTGGTAAGCTTATGCCGGTCTATGAGATTCTCGATGCCGTTTCTACCGGAAAGGTTAATGCAGGTTATACTGCGTCCGGATATACCGCCGGAAAAATCAAGGCTGCCGAGTTTTATACGGCCATCCCTTTCAGTCAGAGTGTTCCTTATTTTATCAGCTGGCTTTACTTTGGTAATGGTGGAAAGCTCTACCAGAAAATGTACGATAGAGCCGGATACAATGTAAAAGTGTTTCCATTCTGTTTTCTTGCACCGGAAACAGCCGGCTGGTTCAGAAAAGAGATCAACTCCCCGGAAGACCTTAAAGGGTTGAATATTCGATTTTTCGGTCTTGGCGGAAAAGTGCTCAGCAAGCTCGGGGCTTCCGTTACATCTTTGCCTGGCGGCGAGTGTTTTCCGGCGCTTGAAAAAGGTGCCATTGATGCGACTGAGTTTGCGACGCCTGCCGTCGATACCCAGTATGGGTTCTACAAAGTAGCGAAATATAATTATTTTCCGAGTTGGCACCAGCCTGCCACCCATCTTGAGCTTCTGATCAATAAGGATACCTGGAATTCCATGAGTCCCCAGCAACAGGCCCTCATTGAGGTCACAACCCGTGCAATCAATTTGTGGTCCATGGCCAAATCGCATGCTGAACAAGGCTCCGTGGTGAGGGAAAATGCAGAAAAGCACGGTACGCAAAATCTGGAATGGTCCCCTGAACTGTTGAAGCTGTTTAGAGAAACATGGCTTGAAGTGATTGAAGAAGAGACGTCCAAGGACGTGTTTCTCAAGGAGATCTGGGAAGACTACAAAGCCTTTCAGAACCAATGCAAACCTTATGAGAGTGTGGCCCATCTGCCAAGACCGGAATAAAGCAGGCCTTGCCGGTGATTGATTGAGGTTGCAGCACGATCTTGATGTTCAAAAATAACCTGGGCAGGCGTAAAAATCCTCACAATCGATGAATTTTGATAACCGGATGCGGTTTCCCGCGCAAGTTGTGGGAAACCGCATCGATCCAATTGAATAGGGTGGAGGTTAAAATTGGGATACCCAAAGAAAAAAAATAGCCCTTTGGACAGTCTGGATAATCTGTTCCTGGGCTTTGGCAGGATCATGGCATGGGCCAATGGTCTGTTGATTTTGGTCATCGCACTGCAGGTGACACTTCGTTATGGTTTCAACAACGGCCTGGTTGTTCTAGAAGAACTCGAATGGCATCTTTACGGTTTGGCATTAATGTTCGGACTTTCCTACGCAGTAGTCGAAAACTCTCATGTCCGGGTTGATGTTATCAGTAACCGGTTCCCGGAAAAAGTGCGGCACTGGATCGAGGTTTTGGGTGCCCTGTTTCTCATGCTGCCTTTTATTGTCGCAGTCATCATCCACGGCTACCATTTTTTTCTCGATTCTTGGATTCACGACGAACGGTCCGTGGCTCCGCTGGGGCTCCCGTGCCGCTGGGCCATCAAGGCTGTCATACCCATCAGTTTCGTGTTTTTCGGTACTGCTATCTTCTTGCGGATGACGCGGTCTTTACTATTTTTGTTTGGGAATAGACATGGAAATCAATGATTATCTCGTTTTAGCGATGTTTGTCTCGTTTATTGCTCTACTGTTTTCGGGCTACCCGGTTGCTTATAGCCTGGCCGGGACTTCGATCCTGTTTACCGGTATCGGGTATTTTTCCGATCAGTACCTGGGGACAATCACTGGTATAGATTTCAATTATTTTGGGCTGGTTGTGTCCCGTATCTATCAAACGATGAACAACTGGGTACTGATATCTGTGCCCATGTTTATCTTCATGGGATTGATGCTGGGCAAGTCAGGCATTGCCGAACGACTCATGGTGTCGGCCCAGGAGCTTTTCGGCAAGGTTCGTGGGGGGCTGGCCATCACTGTAATGTTTATCGGGATACTGCTGGCTGCATCCACCGGGATTATCGGTGCTTCGGTCGTCATGCTGGGGCTTATCAGTATACCGGCAATGCTTAAGCAGGGCTACCACAAGCCACTGGCGGTGGGCACGGTGGCCAGTGCCGGGACTCTGGGCATCCTCATTCCGCCGAGCATTATGCTGGTGATGATGGGGGATCAGTTGAGTGTCTCGGTCGGCGATCTTTTTATGGGGGCCGTTCTGCCGGGACTTTTGCTGGCGTTTCTTTACGTTGTGTATCTGCTCATTTACTGCTACCTCAAGCCGGATGCCGCACCCCTGGCGCCGGATCGCCGCCCGATTACCTGGGGTATCCTTTTCGAAGTCATAAAACGAATTATTCCACCTTTATTCCTCATCTTATCGGTTCTCGGGTCTATCTTTACCGGCATTGCCACCGTCACAGAAGCCAGCGGAGTCGGGGCCCTGATGGCCACATTTCTCGCCATTTTTTACAAAAAATTTAATTTTTTAGTCCTCAAAGAGGTACTTTATTCTACCTATAACACCACCGCTTACATCTTCGGGATACTGATCGGAGCGACTTGTTTTGCTCTAGTGCTGCGGGGTCTTGGTGGGGACGAGCTGGTCGAAAGGCTTTTAATGAGCCTTCCGTTCGGAGATTATGGAATTATCGTCTTTATCCTGTTTATCGTTTTTCTGCTCGGCTTTTTTCTGGACTGGATCGAAATTTCTCTGATTGTTCTTCCACTGGTTGCACCTGTGGTTTCGGGCCTGGACATTGCCGTGAACGGCTATGGGATTGTAAACCGGCCGGAAGTGATCTGGTTCATAATTATGGTGGCTGTCACCCTGCAGACATCTTTTTTGACGCCACCGGTCGGATTTGCCTTGTTTTATCTCAAAGGAATCACTCCGCCAGAAATCAATCTCAGCCACTTATACAAGGGCGTGTTTCCGTTTATTATCTTGCAACTTTTAGTTCTGCTGGCCATTATTCTTTTCCCCCAACTGGTTCTCTGGCTGCCGGCGTTCATCTACGGGTGATCGTCTCGACGCTCAAAAAGACGCGCCACCCGATGATACAGATTTTGGGCCTTGAAGGGTAAATGAACAGAGGTGGTATGCACCCAAGAGGTGGTGATTGAGAGGAATGCTGATGTCGGGAACCCAAACGATAGAAGAAGATTGTCATTGCCCCGGGTAAAGATAACCTTTTCCCGGGCCTGGCAAATGGCTGACTGTGGCCGGTGATAGACCGATTGTTTCCTTCAAAACCGATCTGCACGAAATGCTTCAACCATGAGTTGAACGAAGCCGCTCCGCGGCAGAAAGAGCCAAAATATTGTATACTCCTCTTTGGGTGCGGTGGTTGTTTAGTTTATGGAAGTTTAAGCTGATTTTTTAAAAAACTTCAAACTCCAAGGAATAAATAATCAGATGACATGAAGTAAGTATCAGTAATTGACTCAATTATCCCCATTTTATCGGCTAAATGACAGAAAAAATCGAATTAATAGTCAGGTCATCAGATTTATATTGACAACCTGAATTTTAATTGATACATAGGGTTTTAAGGTAGATAGACAAACAATTTAAGCGCTTGAATTGTTAACGTCTATCCAGTGCTCTTAAGCCGAGGCTGTATGATTATAGGTTTCGCGAGCTATATGTACTATAGTTGCATCTATGATGCTTGATGATCCTGTGCACATATGGCGAACCGCCGAGAGAGTCGAGAAATACAAATTGTAAGGAGCAAAGAACGAGAATTCCCGTATGTCCCAAAACCCACTACAAGGAGGTATAAGAAATGAAGGCAACGACAACGAAGGTAAAAAATATCGGAAATATAGTACCGCTTGAAAAAGAAAGCATATTGCGGTGTATGGAGGAGATTAGTGATCCGGTAGGTGCCAGAAACTGGAGCTATGATCCGGAAATAGTCGAAGATATTAAAAAGCTGGAGATAGGCCCGAGACTTGCTGGGCTCCGGGAAGAAGTCAGGGTTACCACGCCCCAGTTATATATTAAAGATAGATCCAAACCTGTGCTGGAAAGCTATAAGGAAACAGAAGGCGAGGACCCGGGAATAAGACAGTCAAAAGCGCTGGCAAAAGTCCTGCGAGAGATTCCGGTAAACATAAGGCCAGGCGAATTAATTGTGGGTGCTCTTACCAAAACCCCCAGAGGCGCTGCATGGTTTCCTGAAATTGTTGATTGGCTTATCGATGAAATAGACGAAGTTTCCGAAAGGGCTTGGAATCCATTTTTGATTTCCGAGGAAGATAAAAAATATTACCTGGAGGAAGTGCATCCATACTTTAAGGATAGGTGTAGCTTAAGCAGAATCCAAAAACAATTGCCGAACGAACTTAAAGAAAAATATCCGTATGGTTTGTGGACCAACGGTATTTCGCAGGAAGGGCATATAGGCCATATCATCGTTACGGATCGGCAAAGGTTGTTAAATGGGATTTGCTGGTACAAAGAAAGAGCTCTGGAACTAATGGAAAAGGCGGATAAATGCGATCCGCAATACCCTGACAAGCGTTTGTTCTGGAAAGGTACTGTTATTGTCTGCGATGCGGTGCGGGACTTTGCGCACAGGTATGCGGAAGAAGCGCGCAACTTGGCCAAAGTTGAAAAAGACGCTAAAAGAAAGGCAGAGCTAGAAAAAATAGCTGAAATATGCGATTGGGTGCCCTGGAATCCTCCTCGCACATTCCACGAAGCATTGCAGGCCGCCTGGTTTATTTACCTGATTTATTACCTTGAAACCAATATGACAGCCCAGTCCCCCGGAAGAATCGACCAAAAATTCTATTCCTGGTTCAAAAAGGAAGTTGTTGACGATAAGACGCTCTCCATAGAAGAAGCCAAAGAGTTGCTCGGATGCTATTGGCTGAAGGTAGCCGAAAACTCGAAAATCAATTCAGAGGTCGAATCCAGATGGAGAACTGGCAACGTGATGTTTCAAAGTATCACTCTGGGTGGAACCGACAAAAACGGTCAAAGCGCGGTCAATGAACTCAGCTACTTAGCATTGAAGGTTGAGGATCACATGCATTTGGATCAGCCCAATGTTGGCGTATGGGTGCACGATAACGTTCCGGATGATTTTCTGGAAGAGTCCGCCAAGGTCGTTGCCCGTGGGGGGGGGAAGCCCATGTTTATGGGCGTTAAAAGCAGAGTGAAGCACTTTATGGATGTGGCAGGCCTTCCTGAAGATGCAGCCATGCAATACGATTCACTTGGCTGCAGCTTTATGTGGAACCCCTACTACCCCCATTACGATCACTCAAATGATATTGTACCGGGCAAAGCTTTGGAACTGGCACTCAATAACGGGGCAGACCGAAAGACAGGAAAGCAGATTGGCCCTCAAACAGGCGATCCCAGAAAATTCAGAAGAATGGAGGACGTAGTAAAGGCCTGGGAGGCACAAACTGCCTATGCAATGCAATGCACCTGCATTCATGCCAACACGATCCACAAAGTTTGGCAAGAGTATTTGCGAGTTCCATACACTTCAATGTTGTTAGGCACCTGTTTGACGGATGGAAAAGATATTGTCAACGGAGGCTCCGGAGGCTTTAATAACAGTCCTATCGTATCCATAGGATCTGTTAATGTCATCAACTCCTTTGCAGCCTTGGAAAAGATAGTGTTTAACGAAAAGAAAGTCACCATGGCCGAAGTTATAGATGCCCTGGATAAAAACTTTGAAGGATTCGAAGAACTTCAGAAGCTGCTGTTGAATGCCCCGAAGTACGGCAACGACGATGATGTGGTAGATAAATGGATTCGGCCGCATCAATATTTTATCACGGAAGAATTGCTAAAATATCCGATGCGTTCCGGAAGACAGCGGAAGCACCCGGGTTGGGAGCACTTATCAGCCAGTGTGCTATTTGGATGGATGACAGGCGCGTTGCCCGACGGCAGGAAAGCAGGGGTGCCTTTTGCCGAGGGGGGAGTTTCGCCTATGCAGGGAACAGACACCTCAGGACCAACCGGTTCCATGCGGTCTGCAGCCAAGTGGGATTATGTCAGCATGCTGAACTGTATATACAACCAGAGGTACCATCCTACAGCCCTTGAAAGCGACGAGGACATTAAAAAATTCACCACATTGGTCAAAACCTACCTGAATCGAATGGGTGATAATGGAGGACAACATCTTCAATGCAATGTGGTTTCTTCGGAAACCCTTAGGAAGGCCCAGAGGGATCCGGAGAAATATAGAGATTTAACCGTCAGAGTGGCGGGCTACACCGCTTACTTTACGGAGATCGCCGAGGACCTCCAGGAAGACTTGATAGCAAGGACGGAGTATTCGGAAGTCGCTTGATAGAAACCAATAACCGGTGACCGTTCGTCGAAGCGAAGCAGAGACCTTTGACATGGAGCATGCCCAGGTTAGGTTAGAATTTTTTTCAGGGACCACAGGTGGAATTGGTCTGTCCTGGTTCCTGGAAACATGGGTTTGAGTCTCCATGTCAAAGGCAGTCATGGCTATTCCAATTTGATTCCGATGTTAATGGAATGATGCAGTGACTATTCGATTGTCAACGGACTTTGTCTACGACGTGGCACTCAACAATTACAAAATTTAAAACATTTCCGCTATCACACGGAAATAAGCGAGGGGCGCAGGAGGTTGTCTGAAATATGGAAAAAGGAATAATTTTCGATATAAAAAACTTTTCGATCCACGATGGCCCAGGAATAAGAACAACTGTCTTTTTGAAAGGTTGCCCGCTTCGATGCCTTTGGTGCAGTAATCCGGAATCGCAAAAAGTGCGACCAGAGTTAATGATGTACCCTGAAAAGTGTGTTGGTTGCGGTAAATGCGTTGAGGTTTGTCCAACAGGAGCAGCAGAGGCTACCCAAACCATCAGGGAAAAGTGCAAGGGCTGCGGCAAATGCGTAGAAGTCTGTGAGGCCGAGGCAAGGAAGCTTATAGGAAGATGGGCGACATCCGAGGATATTGTTGAAGAAGTTGCGAAGGACAAGATTTTTTATGATGAATCCGATGGGGGAGTAACTTTGAGTGGAGGGGAGGTTGTTATGCAGCCGAAATTTGCCACTGAAATTTTTAAGATGTGCCAGGAGCAAGGTATTCATACTGTACTGGATACAACCGGCTACTGTAAATGGGAAATTTTTTCGGAAATAATAAGATATGTAGACCTGGTCTATTTCGATAACAAATGTATCATTCCGGAACAGCATATGAAGCTAACTGGGGTAGACAATGGGATGATTTTAACGAATCTAAAAAAGATGGATGAAGTAGGAAAACCTTTTTCCGTCAGAATGCCAATAATTCCAAGCCTTAATGATTCTGAAGAAATATTGCAAGCTACAGGAGAGTTTTTACGGGAATTAAAATCAAATTTTACTGTGTTCCTTTTGCCGTTTCATGCATACGGCGCTTCAAAATACGAGAGATTGGATCTTACCTATAAGCTTGGAAAACAAAAAAACCTGGGTAAAGAAAAATTAGAGCCGATAAAAAATATACTAGAAGAATATGGATTGAAAGTCCAACTGCAGTAATGCTTATTACATGAAACCGACAGACCCAAGAATGAAATGAACAAAAGTCTATCAGCACCTTTTCGGGTAAGGCTTTCTGTACCGTCGATGGAATGTTGTGAATCATGAAACAGCGTTTGAGGACATCGGCAAGCCACCGCGATCCATAATCCGGTTGATCCGTCTTGAAGGCAATCTCCGCAGACAGCGGACTGGTCGAACAGATGCTGGATCGCCAGAATCGGGCTTACGGACGCTACCCGCTGAAAGTTGCCCTGGAAGGTGGTTTTGCATCCAAAGGCAATCTGGACAAGACCAAAGGGATCAAAGATGTCTGCTTTGTCAAAAAACGAGGTCTTGAAGAGACAGACATGTGCCGCAGGCACTTATTGAGAAGTTACAAATTTAAGAACAAAATTGTTGTGATTTAAACAGGATAAGATAGCCCAAGAGGTTAAGTCGGTTTTTCAGCAGTAATTCTCGGTGAACCTAAGAATGCTGTAAAATCGGCTATTGTGTGACAATTATCTTGTCCGGTTGACGACAATTAACGTGTCCGGTTAATCGTGGTAGAACCCCAACACTAAAATCCATCAAAAACGGAGGTGTCGATGTCAGGTAAACCCATAACCGAGCAACAGACAAGGATATATATGAGCACAAAAAACAAAGGGCATATCCAACAAACTGCAGCCGCAAAGGCCGGCATATCAGAACGTTCAGGTTGCCGCATTGAAAAAGGAGAAGTTACCCCGGGAGGTATAGCCGTACGCTATTGGAGAACGCGTAAGGATCCTTTCAAAAACATCTGGGAAAAAGAGGATCTGGATCAGGTTTACCTTTTGGAGTGGCAGGATCACAAGGGTGCCATCCACAGATATGAATGGATCAATGATATCAGGTTGAATGGGAACAAATCCGCCCCGCTGGTCAATTTTTTGAATACAGCATCATCCGGGATGGTGATAAAATCACCTATACCAACAGCTGGGTCACTGATATCCGGGTTACTGACGGCAATGTTGCAAAGCTTGTCAAAGCCGGTCGGGCCAAATGGAAAATTGAAAATGAAAATTTCAATACCCTGAAAACTCTTGGCTATCATGCTGAACACAATTTTGGTCATGGGAAAAAGAACTTATCATTCAATTTTTTCCTATTCACCCTGCTGGCTTTTTTTATGCATCAAATCATTGAACTCAGAGATCCTTTGTACCAAATAGCAAGGGCCAAATTCAGCGCAAGAAAAGAATTCTGGAACCAGTTGCGTTGTACAATCCGGGTCATAATATTCGAAAATTGGGAATCACTGTTTGGTTTTGTGATCTCTCCTCCAACCGATATTCGTGCTCCATGAAAATTTGGTTCGCCCGATCAACAAATGGTTGTGTCTCATCAAGGCCGTTTCAGGTCAATGGATCTCTGTTGGCATCTATCCGGTTTTCTTGACATTTGCCACAAACCTGATACATAAATGGCTGCGATTTGGGCTGAAAAACCCTAATTCGCAGCTGACATCGGACTAAATTTTGGTGGATTGACATTTTTCTGGGAATTTTAGACCTTCACTGAAAATTGCTGGTTTTTCAGTATCAGAAAAAGGAGATTTGGAAAAAATAGAAGCCCGTAAAATTTGTTGAAAAAAGGGTTGAACAAGCTGCCATACAACTGCTATGAGAGAATAACAAAAGGAGATTATGGCATGCACACAGCAATCACTCCGCAAACATTTTGCGGACGCAATTTTTCGACCGAAGACCTGTTGATGATAAAGGAAGTCGTCACCACTTGTGGCAGTACCAGTCGCTATGAACTGGCTCATACCATATGTGAGCTGTTGGAATGGAAACGTCCGGGTGGCGGCCTCAAGGCCCGGGAGTGTAAGGATCTTTTGGAGATTCTGGAAAAAAAAAGGTTCTGGAACTTCCGGAGAAAAGAAAAACCGGTTATATTGGTTCTCAGAAGTTCAAAGAAGAGGCACAAGAAGAGGTGCCTTACGGCGGAAGTACCAGTACCGGAAGCGTAGAAGAGTTTTCACCTCTGGATATTGAGCTGATACAAACCCGGAAATAGCGAGATCTGTTACGGGCTCTTCTGAGCCGATACCATTATCTGGGGCATGCCATGCCGTTTGGCACAAGGTTGCAATACCTGGTCCATGTGACCCGTCCCCGGCAATAACATCACGTCTGCGGGCGTTACTTTCAAGCAGGGATTTTGATGAGTACTGGAAATTTCACGAAGCGTGTAAATATAAGAAGAACCATCAGGATCTGTATGAAAACGGCATTGACCCCGCCACCACGCTTCTGAATCACACGACAAGCGCAAAAAATTAAAAATCATCAAGTGATTGTTACGACTATTTGAATAAAAAGAGAGCAAAATATCGAGGAAATTTTTGAAAATGCAAAAGAGCCGTACCCAAATTAAAAGTGAATCCGCCCCTGAAAAAATCATTAAGCAAATCGTTAAAGATATTGAGTCTGGTAAATTAAAACCAGGGGATAAATTACCTAACCACCAGGAGATGGCTAATTATTATGGTGTCGGACGGTCCTCAATTAGAGAAGCGATCAACGTCTTAATAGTTATGGATCTTATCGTAGCTATGCAGGGCAAAGGTACTTTTGTAAAGGAGAGGACTGTTAAAACTGAACCTGTTGAATCCGGTATATATAATATTTTTAAGTCCGCCAGTATTTACAATCTCTGGGAAATCAGAGAGGTTTTGGAATGCTATTCGGTCAGAAAAGCGGCTGAAGTTATCAGTGAGGAACAGATTGTTTTATTGAAAGAAGCTTGTGAGAGATTGGCAGAAAGCTATAAAAAAGATCATTTGTACCACCTGAAGGAAGACAACAACTTCCATATGGTGATCGCTCAAGCTGCAAAAAATCCCGAACTTGGGGAAATTATAAAAGAGATACATTCAATAGTTAATAAAAAAATGTCAATTATTTTGAAAACTTCCTCAACTGGTAATATTAAGAAAGCGATAAATACATCAAAGAACATCGTTGGATTTATAATTTCAGGGGATGGCTCGAGTGCGGAACGCGAAATGCGAGAGCATCTGGGGATTGCCAAAGAAGCTTTTATTAAGTCGCTTTTAGATGAAATTTAATCTCATCGAGTTATTTAGCGTGCCATTTATTTGAATAAAAAGCGTTTGTAACTATCGGTCAAGGTCATGCACTGCATAGACCTCATGATTGTTTTGGTATTCAATACTTTTCAAGGTCGTGAATTGTTATACTATGGATAATTATTTTTGGGTAGCAAGGTGGCTGGCAGGACCCGTTGGGTAACGTTGGCATTACACGATCAAAAGAACTGGAAAATTGATTTGGGAATCACCCCGGAAAAATCAATGAAGTTGACAAAAAAATGGGCCAGCATCATGGCGTATAGAGAACCAGTCCGCATGTAGGCGATCATGAGCACGGCTCCGATAAGACCGGTGATGAGGACGGCGGGAAGGCCCAGGCACCAGTGGGCCAACCCAAAGGCTGTAGATGACATGACAATGATCACACCCGGCGACAGCGCCATTTGCCTGAAAACGGCATGTAGATACCCCCTGAACACCAGTTCCTCGCACAGGGCAACCAGAGCAAGCCCCAGAGTGAGATCGATCCAGTCCCAAAAAGGTGAAGTTATGGCGGGCATGCCACCTAAAGGAGGGTATCCGGGCAGGTCGGCTTTAAGGGTATAGGCATTCTGATCAATAAGGGTGCAGACCAGGGTCAGTCCAAGGGTCCAGGCTATAAAGGTCATAACCCCTTGGGATTTAAATCCCAGTTCCTGGCAAGAGAACTGTCCGGTCCTGATCAGCCAGGCCGCACCAGCGAGGGGCACAAGCTTGACCAGAACATAGTCAATCCCGAGCCACCACCGCCAGTCCTCGATGAAAATGGATGCAAAATCGGCTGGTCTTTCCTGCCAGGGTCAGGAAGCCGCTGTCGGATAGATGCAGGACCGTTCTTGACAGACAGCGGAGGTGATCAACAGGGAAGGCCCGGTTCAATTTGAATCTCAGCAGCCGCAGTCTCTGGCAGCGTCACTCAGAAGGTGACATGATGTCATGACCTTTTATTTGTTCCCTTACTTGAGCCAGTTCCAGATGGATTGAGTTAAAGGCTGCCACAATGTCAGGGTCAAAGTGGCTTCCATTGCCTTCCCGGATGATCCCGCAGCTTTTTTCGTGGGAAAACGCCTTTTTGTAAGGCCGTTCCGACCGGAGCGCGTCATAGACGTCGGCGACGGCCATGATCCTTGCGCTCAGGGGGATATTCTCACCGGACAGGCCGTCCGGATACCCGGACCCGTCCCATTTTTCATGGTGGGAGCGGGTCAGTGCGATCCCCATGTTCACAAACGCGTTCTGGGGATATTTGTTTCTGACCTGTTGCAGGGTCATTGCCCCGATGGTGGTGTGGGTCTTGATTATTTCGAACTCCTCTGTATCCAGTTTTCCGGGTTTGAGGAGTATGCTGTCCGGAATGCCGACCTTGCCGATATCGTGCAGCGGTGCGGCATGATAAATATTTTCGATAAAGGTTTTATTGATACTGCCGGAATACCTGGATTTTTCCGCGAGCACTTCGGCAAGCATTCGGCAGAAAAGCCGGGTGCGCTCGATATGCCGGCCGGTCTCATCATCGCGGTATTCCGCCAGCTTGGACACGGCATGGATGGTGGACAATTGAGACTCTGAAATCTCTCTGACCTTTTCCCGCACCAGTTCTTCCAGGTAAAGATTGTGTTTTCGAAGTTCCTGCTGCATCTGCCGGAGACTGAGGTGGGTTTTGACCCGGGCCAGGATCTCCTCTTCCTGGAACGGCTTGGTTACATAGTCCACACCGCCTTCGGTAAACGCCCTGATTTTGTGTTCAGTGTCTGCCAGAGCACTGATGAAAATCACGGGAATATCCCGGGTCGCCTCATTTTCTTTGAGCCGGGCGCACACCTCAAATCCATCCATTTCAGGCATCATGATATCCAGTAGAATCAGGTCTGGCTGCTTTCTGACCAGTGCGCCCAGGGCGGTGCGGCCGTTTGGAAACTGCATCACCCGGCACCCTTCTTTCTTGAGCAGTTGTTCGAGCAGCTTCAGGTTGGCTGGTGTGTCATCTACCAGCATGATGGTTGCTTTTTCGTTGGCAGGGATCATCCAGTTTCCTCCTTGTTTCCGGTTTCAGCCTTGTTTGATAATACACGAAACAGTTTGTCATAGTCATACTGATCCGCCAGGGTTCGTAGCCTGTCTGCGGTCGGTTCATCTGTTTCCCGGACCCGGTCGATCAATGTCCCCAGTTCCGTCATATCCCCAATTTCCACTGCCTGGCACATGGCCTGGACCAGGTCTGCGGACAGGATCCCCAGATCTTCCGGCTTCAGGGACCAGGCACTGGTTTTACGGGATGCCTGGCCGGCGTCATTTGCATAAACAAAAGTGATTCCCAGGGCATGTTTCAGCGCTTCAAACATTTCCTCCGGTCTGAACGGTTTACGAATGAACGCATCGGTTCCGGCATTCTGAATGTCAGATCGGTTGTCTTCAAATGCGCTGGCAGTGACGGCAATGACCGGTGTGACCCGTCCCTTTGGCGTTGACTTGATCCGCCGGGTGGCTTCATATCCGTCCATGACCGGCATCCGCATATCCATGAGCACGGCATGGGGCGCCCATTTTTCAAAGAGGGTCAAAGCCTCGGCCCCGTTGGCTGCCTCTTTGATTTCAAACCCCACCGGCTGAAGAAGATCATGGAGAAGCATGCGGTTTTCCGGTTGATCATCCACCACCAGTATCCGCCAGGGTCCGGTGCCGGGCGCGATGCCGGTCACCTGCGGTGTAACGGCCGCCGATGGTTTGTCAGCCTGTTCGGCCGGCTGAACCGTGATATGAAAGAAAAAGCAGCTGCCTTTACCCACCGTGCTTTTCACGGTGATGGTCCCGCCCATGAGCTGGATCAGTGCCCTGGAAATGGCCAGCCCCAGTCCGGTACCCCCGGCTTTCACCCCGTTATCGGCCTGTTGGAACGGTTTGAAAATTTGCCCCAGTGCTTCTTCTGAAATACCGCAGCCACTGTCTTCCACTTCAAACCGGAGATGCAGGTCCTCTCCGGGACCTCCGGTCCGGCTGCCGGCTGCATCTGCCCGGATACGCAATCCCACTCCGCCGGATTCCGTAAATTTCAGGGCATTTCCCAGCAGATTGACCAGTACCTGGCGGAGCTTGCCTTCGTCACCTTTCACATACTGCGGCACGTTGTCCATCCGTTCCACGTTGATCGCCAGCCCCATGGCTTCCGCCCGGGAACGGAACATCAATTCCAGGTCATCCAGCAGGTCATGGAGGGCAAAATCGGAGATGTTCAACGACAGCTGGCCCGCTTCGATCTTTGAAATATCCAGGATATCGTTGATCAGGTTCAGCAGGTGCCGGCTGCTGCGATTGACGGTCTGTACCTGCCGGGCCTGCACTGGAGTCAGGGATGTATCCCGCTGGAGCACTGCGCCGAACCCGATAATGGCATTGAGGGGTGTGCGGATCTCATGGCTCATGTTGGACAGAAAAGCGCTTTTTGCCTGGTTGGCTTTTTCTGCGGCCCGGCGGGCAATGCGGTCCTGCTCCGCCTTTTTTTCGCCGGTAATGTCTTTGATCACCAGCAGCACGCTTTGAAGGGTTTGTTTGGTATCCCTGATAGGGACGGCGGTCATGTGAAAATCCAGGACACCTTCAGATGTCGATGCCTGCCTTTCAGTTTCGCAGGGACGGCCGTCCGCCAGCACCTGTTCCACGGGACATCCCGTGCATGGTTCTGTTCTGCCCGGAACATGTAAAACAGTATGGCAGAGCGGTTTGCCTGCCGTATCCATGCCCGGAAACCACCGGTGCATGGTGGCATTGACCGACAGCACCTCCATTCCTCTGCCGATGTGGGCCACCCCCACGGGCAGATTGTCAAGCAGCAGCCGGTAGGTGTCATTGCTTTCCTGCAAAGCGGCGGTCAGCGTTGCTGCCAGGATTTTTGCCCGGTCATTCGTTTTTTCCAGGGCCCGCATCCATAGAAACGCCAGGATGCCTACGGCCAGACCGGCTGCCAGTATCCCCCGGGGGGTCCAGTGATCCACACTGGATTCAAAAGCACGGGTGCTGTTAAATTCCAGCACCCACTGCTGCCCATAAAGATCGAGGACCCGGCGTCGGGAGAACATCGGTGTGCCTTCCGGGCCGGCACCGCCGGAAAACCGGCTGCCGGCATATAACGGCACATCCGAATCAACGCTGCTGAACAGGGCAAAGGAAATATTTTCAGATGGGCTTGAAAAGATACCGGCCATCAGTTCATCGACAAAGATCATATAAGCCAGAAAACCCTCAATGGCCAGCCTTCGGTCTGCCGGATTATCCGGCAGATAGTGACCTTCAAACACGGGAAGAACCATGAGAAATGCAGCACGGTCTTCATCCATGGGCAGGCTTACCATTTCAGACATGGTAAACTCCCCAGTATCACAGGCCCGTTCCATGGCTGCTCTGACCCCGGGGATGGAAAAACCGTCCCACCCGAGGGTACGAGGATCCAGTGCTTCAAAGGGTTCCATAAACACCAGCGGGGCATAGATCGTCCGCTCGGCCGCCGGCCAGACCGCATAGTCGGGCATCCCTGTTGCCCGGATCTCCTGAATATGCCGGTCCAGCCGCTCTTGTCTGACCACGGAAAAAAAACCCACCGCATAAAATCCCGGATACAGGTGCTTGATCTGCCGGAACTCATAATAGGCCCGCCACTCCTGTCTGTTCACTTCTTCGGAGGCGGCAAACACCCCGGCCCCGCCCTGAAGAACCATCTTATAATTATGAAGCCGTGCCTGGATATCGGCACCGATTTTTTCTGTATACAGATTGAACCGGGCCTGCTCCCTTTCCCGGTTCGCTTCATTCCACATCCACCACAGCCAGGCCGTGATACAGAACAAAATCAGCAGTGTGGCATAGCGCAGCAGCTGTTTGAGGCTCACAAATTTTTGATCCCTGTTATATTCGGTTACCATGGCAGATCTCCTAGGTTATCAACTCTCCAAATCCAGGTGTTCCCATCCGGTCTGTTCCGCCATTTTTTCAATTCCGGGAGGCGGTAACTTTTGTCAGCCTTGTACCGGGTTCTGATACAGTGACACAACTTCCGCATACCGGGACGGCTGTTCCTCAGCTTCCAGCTTTCCAAACCACGGCCGCATGCTCCCGCAGGGTGATGGTAAAATCCGGATACGCATGGGTCCCTTGAACCAGGGTATGGTACACGGGCACCTGGACGGCCAGTTCCCCGGCAATTTCCCGGCAACGGCAGTGTTCCGAGGTTTCGCCTGGTTTGATTTCGCCGCCGGGAAACTCCCACTTCAAAGGTATGGACATTGCGTGGCTCCGCTATACCGCCAATATACAGCCGCCCTGTTCGATGATCGCACAGATGAGACGGGCAGGTGGTTTTTGTTCATTTCAAATTTTCATAATAAGTTCATGTGTGGATCAGTATATCTTCTCAAAAAGATTATCAAACTGTTTATCATCTTTATATCTGATCTCTTTTCATTTTTTGAAATGGTACAAACAAAAACAGATCTGCATTGTTTTTAATTGTCAAAACTCAACTATCTTGGTGGTCTTAACTCCCTGAAATCTCAACCATAGTTTCGCTATCATGAAATCCATATCAATGAAATGCCCGCTTGTCAATTGTTTTGGCCCAGGACAATCACATACCGGCTGATCACACCCGGGATGCCTTTTTTTCTGCATGGCAGCAACCACGACCGGGCTGAAGCGCTTTGATTTTCCAAGAAGTTCTCATGTCTTTGTCCCCCGAGATCAATGGGATCTGACCGGTACTTCAAGGTGACACCATTTTTATCTGTAAAGGGGATGATGATCGGACCTTTGCTGTCCAGTACATAGGCCATCTGTAGCAGGGAAAATTGGTAACGCCATTTTAACCCGCAGTTTTAGGAGTACCGCGGAGAAAGCCTTCAGGTTGGAACAGTTGATAACCTGGTTCATTAAGCAGATAAAAGTTGAGGACGTCGTGCGGGGATACCAAAAAGCATTCCTTCAATACTTATATCCTCATCAATGTCAGGCCAGTGAATACCTTGCCCAGTGCCGATTATTTCGTAATTTTGACGCTGTTTCGGAGTTGCGTCCGACAACCTCCAAGACCAGGCCAATGGAACACTTATTCTTCGACCGTCAGAAAGAAAGGCCGTTATCTCACTGTCTGTTATTTCTATGTTAGTCAATCTTGGTTCTGTAATTTCAACCGCAGTGCTCATGCCATGCCTCCAGTATTACTGTCATATTCGATTGAATTTTTTTTCCAATTGTAAAATATCAACCAGCTTGCCACTAGCCTTGATTCTCATAAACCTCAATGATACTCAAGGTATCCATAAAAAACTGCAACATTATATTTCACAATCGCCCCCGGAAGTCCAGCCGAAACCATCGATTTCCGGCAGGCAACCCACTCAAATGTCCGGCATTGGAGCCGTTTTGGCATGATTGCACAAAAAATTATGTGAGGGGATGAAATGTAAAAGTGGATCAAGCTGGAGATTCGCCTGCACGGGGCTGCTCTGTATTTGTGCAGGCTGCTGCCAGCATTGAAAATCTTTCTTGACGGGATTATACGAAACCAGTATAAACCCGGAACAGAATGTGTGTATCCCGGCAAACGGAACACGGTGAAATTCCGTGACGGTCCCGCCGCTGTAATCGGAAATATCTGTTTTTTCAACACGCCACTGCGTCAGCGGGAAGGCAGGAAAAAACAGGTTTAATGCCGAAAGTCAGAAGACGTGCCGGAATACCATGTGTGTAAAACCCGATGGCAAAGGGTTTTGCAGGAATTTAATGTCCTGTGAAACCCTTTTTGTGTTTTACAGGCAAATCATAGCGAGGATACTATGATCACTCAGCTGGAATCTGCCCGTCAGGGCATTCTTACGTCTGAAATGAAGTCCATTGCCGGGCAGGAAGGTCTGGATGAGACCTTTATCCTGGATCATGTGGCAAAAGGGGAGATCGTCATCCCCTGCAATCCCAACAGAAAACATCAGAAACCCGTCGGCATCGGCACGGGCCTGCGCACCAAAGTCAATGCCTCCATCGGCACCTCGTCGGATATCTGCGACATCGGTCTGGAGGTGGAAAAGGCCCGGGCCGCAGAAGAAGAATGCGCCGACACCCTTATGGAGCTGTCCGCTGCCGGTGACATGAACAAAATCCGGCGGACCGTTCTGGACAGCACAAACCTGCCCGTGGGCAATGTGCCGCTGTACCAGGCGTTCAAGGAAACCATCCAAAAATACAGAAATCCGGCAAAACTGGACCCGGAGTATCTGTTTGATCTCATGGAGCAGCAGCTGGCCGACGGATTGAGTTTCATGGCCATTCACTGCGGCATCAACCGGTATGCCATCGACCGCTTGAGAAAACAGGGGTTCCGCTACGGCGGCCTGGCCTCCAAAGGCGGGACGTTCATGGTGGCCTGGATGGATATCAATCAAAGGGAAAACCCGCTGTATGAACAGTTCGACCGGGTGTGCCGTCTGATGAAAAAATATGATGCCGTGCTGTCTTTGGGCAACGGGATCCGGGCCGGAGCGATTCACGACAGCCATGACCGGGCCCAGATGGCAGAGATGATCATCAACTGCGAACTGGCGGAGATCGGACGGGAAATGGGGTGCCAGACCATGGTGGAAGGCCCGGGCCATGTGCCTTTAGATGAGATTGAAGGCAACATCATGCTGGAAAAACGCATGTCCGGCAACGCGCCCTATTATGTGCTGGGACCCATCCCCTGCGACACGGGTGCCGGATACGATCATATTTCTGCGGCCATCGGCGCGGCCAGTTCGGCCCGGTTCGGGGCCGACCTGGTGTGCTACATCACCCCGGCCGAACACCTGGCACTGCCGGATGTTCATGATGTCAGAGAAGGGGTGAGAGCCACCCGCCTGGCCGTGCGTATCGGGGATCTGGCTAAGTATCCGGACCGGCGGGACACGGAAAAACAGGCGGCCCTGGCCAGAAGGGACATGCGCTGGGAGGACCTGTCCCGGCACCTCCTGTTCCCGGACATCGCTGAGGCCGTGCGTTCAGCCCGGGCCCCGGAAGAAAAACAGACCTGCACCATGTGCGGGGATTTCTGTGCCATGAAAAAAGGCATGGAACTATTTGAAACCGATATCAAAGAGAAGAGGTAATCTATGTCATTGCTTGAAACCACGATTTCAGAAATCCGGAAAGAACTGGACCCGGCCGCCCTGGCAGCGGCCAAAGACCGGCTGCGCAATCAGGCCAAACCCCCGGGAAGTTTAGGCGTCATGGAAGATATCTCCGCCCGTCTGGCCGCCATCAAAGGGACCCTTGACGTCAGGCTGACCCATAAGCGTATTGTCACCTGTGCCGGGGATCATGGTGTGGTGGAAGAAGGAGTCAGTCTGTTTCCGGCGGAAGTCACGCCCCAGATGGTGCTCAATTTTGCCGGGGGCGGGGCATCCGTGAATGTGATTGCCAAACATGCCGGGGCTGAGGTCAAGGCCGCGGATATCGGGGTCAACTATGATTTTGATCCGGCATTGCCCATTTTCCACAAAAAAGTACGCCACGGCACCGCCAATTTCACCAAAGAACCGGCCATGACCCGGAACGAAGCGATCCGTTCCATCGAAGCCGGCATCGAGATCGTCTCCGAGCTGGAAGCGGAAACCCCTGTGGATCTGCTGGGAACCGGGGATATGGGCATCGGCAATACCACGCCGTCCACTGCGGTGATTGCCGCATTCTCCGGCCTGCCCGTGGAAAAACTCACGGGCCGGGGCACGGGCATTGATGATGCGGCCCTGGCCAACAAAATCGCCGTGATTCAAAAAGGGCTGGATCTGCATACGCCGGATCCCAAAGATCCGTTGGATATTTTGTCCAAGGTGGGCGGTCTGGAGATCGGGGCCCTGGCCGGGCTGGTCCTGGGGGCGGCATCCCGCGGCATCCCGGTGATCTGTGACGGATTGATCTCCACGGCCGGGGCTTTGATCGCCTGCGAGCTGGCTCCGGCGGCAAAAAATTATCTGTTTGTGAGTCACCAGTCAGTGGAGATCGGTCATAAATATATGCACGACCGGCTGGGGCTGTCACCGCTCATCGATCTGAATTTCCGTCTGGGGGAGGGCACGGGTGCGGCCGTGTGCATGGAACTGCTGGATCTGTCCACCCGGATTCTGGCGGACATCAAAACCTTTGAAGAGGTGGGTGTGACCAATATCGACTAGCAAAATTTTATACAGAACCGGCCGGATATCCGCAGATCCCCGGCAAATATTAATTGAGGATCCAGGGCGGCTTTTTTCAGCGGTCTGTTGATTTCCGGCTGGTTTCCGGACTGGACTCTTTACGATGAAGGCCCTGGTGCAGGGCGGCCTTGGCCAGAAAATGGGCGCTCACCGGCGCTGTGATGAACAAGAACAATGTGATCAGCACCTCGTGAAAGCTGATGCCCTCCCCATGGAAAGAAAAATAGATGGCAGAAGCTATGGCCATGGCCCCCACCCCCAGGGTCGTGGATTTGGTGGGACCGTGGAGCCGGGAAAAAAAGTCGGGCAGGCGAAAGGAGCCAATGGATCCGGCCATGGCAAAAAACGCTCCCATGACCAGGAAAAATGACACCAGCAGTTCAATCACAAATGTCATTGGAAATTCCTTTTGTTTTTCCTGTTATTCAAGGATATCGCCCCGCATGAGAAATTTGCTGGTGGCCACGGTGCCGATAAATCCCATGACCGCAATGATCAGGGCCGCCTCAAAATAGACGGCGGAATGAAAAAATACGCCCATCAGGATAAACATGGCAATGGCGTCGATATACATGGTGTCCAAAGCCAGTATCCGGTCCAGAAGGGTGGGGCCTTTGAGCAGCCGGTACAGGTTCAGCAGCTGGGCCGCCGTCAGCAGGGCAAAGGCGACGGGGATGGCAATACTCAGCATGAAAATATCTCCTTTAAAGGGGCTTCATAACGGGTTTTAATGGTCTGCACCGCAAGCGCTTCATCGGCCACGTCCAGGCCGTGGACAATCAGGGTTTGGCGGCCTTCACTCACTTCCGCGGACACGGTGCCAGGGGTCAGGGATATCACGCTGGCCAGGATGGTGATCACCATGGGGTCCTGTGTGTCCAGAGGAATTTCAATGAACCGGGGCCGCAGCCGCGAAATGTCGGGCAAAAGAAACAGGCGAACCACCGTGATATTGGCGACAATCACATCGGTCACAAAGGTGATGAAGAAAAACCGGAACAGCAGGAAAGGTTTTGCAATCTTCGGCCGTTCCGGCCAGAACCGGTTGGTGAACCAGGGAATGGCAATGCCCAGCAGCGTGCCCAGCAGCAGATGACCAAAGGTAATGGTATTCACCAGAAACAGCCAGATAATGACCAGCACCAGGGTCATCAATGGATGGGGCAGCCACCGGTTGCCAGGAATGGGGGATTTTCGGTATGCGGGCATTATTCACCTCCGAAAGGATAGAGCAGCGGAAGCGACCGGTCCGGTCCCAGTACCGCCTCGATATAGTGAACCGGGTTGATGACATGGTCGGCAGCGGCAAAGGCAAACTCAGTGATCCCCCCGCCGAAAATAACCAGCAGCGGGCTGATGCAAAGCAAAACAGCGGCCGGGAACACATCTGCCGGCGCATAGACAGGGACAGGGTCATGGGAGGTTCCCCGGCCCGTCCCCGGTTCATCCTTTGGCAACAGTTTCCAGAAGATAATGATACCGGCCCGTCCCAGAGCCACCAGGGCCAACAGCCCGCTCCCCAGAACCAGTGCCCAGATCCAGGGCGCAGCGTTATTGCCCTGGACCGTCATGAGCATCATCACCTTGGCGAAAAACCCACTCAAAGGCGGCAGGCCGCCGATGGCCACGGCAGCGGTGAGAAACAGCAGTCCCAGGAGGGTGGGCTGGCCCACGGGTCGGTCCGGAATCAGTTCTGATCCGGCATCCGGCCGCTGCCGCCGGATCAGGTCCGCCACCAGAAACATGGCCGCGGTCATGAACGTGGTATGGGGCAGGTACACAATGGCGGCGGCAATGGCCTCTCTTTGAAAGGTGCCGATCACGGCCAAAAGCGTGCCCACGGACACAATGACCAGATAAGCGGTGATCCGCCGCAGGTCCCGGCTGCCTGCCACGCCGGCAGCCCCGGCCGCCAGGGTGATCAGGGCAGCGGGCAGAAGCCAGGCGCTTAACAGGCCGGCCCCGACCCCGGCAAATTCACTGAAGATCAGGCAATACACCCGCAGAATCACATACACCCCCACCTTGGTCATGACGGCAAACAGGGCCGCCACGGGGGCGCTGGTGAAACCATAGGCATCCGGCAGCCAGAAACACAGGGGCAGCAGGGCCGCTTTCAACGCAAACACGGCAAACAGAATCAGGCCGGCCGCCTGGAGCAGGGCCGCGTTTTCAGCCGGGGCTGCGGCCATGCGCACCGCCAGGTCCGCCATGTTCAGGGTCCCAAGAAGGGCATAGAGGATCCCCACCCCCACCAGAAAGATGCTGGAGCCCACCAAGTTGAGAATGACATAATGCATGCCGGCCCGGGTCCGAAGCCCCCCGCCCCCATGCAGCACCAGGCCGTAGGAGGACAGCAGCATGATCTCGAAAAATACAAACAGGTTGAAGATGTCACCCGTGAGAAAGGCCCCGTTGATCCCCAGCAGCTGGAATTGAAACAGGGCATGGAAATTCTTCCCCTCCCGATCGGTCCCCCGGGCCGCATGAGCCAGGCAAAGCAGGGCCAGCAGAGCGGTAATAAACAGCATCATGGCGCTGAGCCGGTCCAGGACCATCACAATGCCGAAGGGGGTGGGCCAGTCTCCCAGCACATAGGTCTGAATGGGTCCCTGGGCACTTTGAAAAAGCAGGATACCGGTTATGACCAGGACCGCCAGGCAGGAGGAAAGGCCCAGGATGCGCTGCCGGGCAACGGGCTGGTTGGCGTTCAGGATAATCACGGTCCCCATCAGCAGGGGCAGCAGCAGGGGACTGACAATCAGATGATTTATCATGCGGGGGGGTTCTCCTGCTGTCCGTCGACATGGTCGGTGTCAAGTTCTCCTAATGCACGCAAAGAGAGCACCACCAGAAACGCGATCATGGCAAAACCGATGACAATGGCGGTCAAAACCAGGGCCTGGGGAAGAGGGTCTGCGTACCGGGTCTGGTTGGGGGAAATAATGTCCGGCAGGTTGGTGTGCAGGCGGCCGGTGAGAAACAGAAACAGGTTGACGGCGTAACCCATCAGGGTCAGGCCCAGAATCACGGGAAAGGTGCGCGCCCGCAGCACGAGATAGACCCCGCAGGCGATCATGACCCCGAAACATGCCGATACCAGCCATTCCATCAATGGATCTCCTTTTCAATGGTTTTATTTTCCAGGGTTTCATCCATATGGGCTGAGAAAGAGACGGTCCGGGCATCCTCGGAATTGATGGACCCCAGTTTGACCAGTGTCAGCATCACCGACCCCACCACCACCAGATATACCCCCATATCAAAGGCCATGGCGCTGGCAATCTCAAATTTGCCGATCAGCGGCAGCTTGACATATTCATAGGTGCTGGTCAGGAATGGGTAATTAAGTGCCCAGCTGGTCAGGCCGGTTGCCAGGGCCAGTATCAGCCCCAGGGCCATGATCACGTGGTTGTCAAAATGAAACCGGGGCCGGGTCCAGACAATGCCGCTGGCAATGTACTGCAGGGTCAGGACCGTGGCGGTGATCAGTCCGGCGATGAATCCGCCGCCGGGATCATTGTGGCCCCGCAGAAAAATATAGGCGGAAAACAGCAAAGCCAGCGGCAGGAGGGGCCGGGTGATATTGACCAGGATCATGGGAAACCGGTCCCGGGTCCAGGGCCGGCCCATGTCATCGGTCACCGGGGCGTGGCGTTCAAATTGATGCAGGAGTGCGTAAATGATCAGGCCGGCGATGGCCAGTACCGTGATCTCCCCCAGGGTATCAAACCCCCTGAAATCCACCAGAATCACGTTCACCACATTGGTGCCCCCGCCGCCGGGAACACTGTGTGCCAGAAAGAAATCAGAGATGGTGTCATAGGGACGGGTGAGAATGGCCATGGCCATGGCGGCCGCACCACCGCCGGCCAGCACCGCCAGGAGGCCGTCCCGCCTTTTCCTGGCTTTTGAAGATTCCTTTGGTGTGGTGGTGGGAAGCAGGTGCAGGGCCATCATCAGCAGGATAATGGTCACCACCTCCACCGATATCTGGGTCAACGCCAGATCGGGTGCTGAAAACCGGGTGAACGCCAGGGCCACCACCAGACCCACCGTGCTCAGCATGATGATGGACAGAATCCGGTTCCGGTGGGTCTTGACCGTGGCCACGGCCCCGATGATCAGAATCAGTCCCATGACCAGGGTGACCGGATCCACCGGGGTTGCGGCAACCGGTCCCAGAAGCGGGGTTCTGGAAACGGCAAACGGTACGACTCCCAGGACCAGGGTGACACTGATGAGCACAAACAGATAGCGCTGCAATGACCCGTTTTCCAGGAACCGGATAGCACGGTTTCCAGCCTGAACCACCCCGGAAACAAGGGATTCAAACAGGGTTTTGCCGTCCAGGTATCGGGAACACCACACATGGACGTCAAACAATCTGTGCCGTTGCAGGTAAAACACCACTCCCCCTGCCAAAGCGACCATGCTCAAGACCAGGGCCATGTTGAATCCATGCCACACAGCCATGTGAAAGGCCGGCATGTCCGGGCCCAGGATGGCCCCGGCCCCGGCATTGACCAGGGGACCGGCAAAAAAGGCCGGAAAAATGCCCACCAGAACACACATGGCCATGAGAAACCCCGGTGACAGCGTCATGCCCATGGGCGGTTCATGGGGGGATCTGGGCAGGTCTTCTGCCGGCTTTCCCCAGAACACGCCAAGCAGCATGCGGATGGAATAGGCCACGGCAAACACGGCGGCCAGGGTGGATCCCAGCGGTACGATCCAGCCCATGGCACCTGTCAGGCCGGGCCCCAAGGTCTCAGCCAGAAACATCTCCTTGCTTAAAAATCCGTTGAACAGGGGAACCCCTGCCATGGCACCGCACCCGATCAAGGTCAGGCCGGCCGTCACCGGCATGGCCGTTTTCAGTCCGGACAACCGCTGGATATCTCGGGTCCCGGTTTCATGGTCAATGATGCCGGCCAGCAGGAACAGCCCGGCCTTGAATGCGGCGTGGTTGAAAATGTGGAACACGGCGGCAAATACCGCCAGCGGGGTGCCAAGGCCCAGCAGCAGGGTGATCAGCCCCAGATGGCTCACCGTGGAATAGGCCAGCAGCCCCTTGAGATCATCCTTGAACAGGGCCATGTAGGCGGCAAACACCAGGGTGATCAGGCCGGTGAGCGTGACCAGATAAAACCACAGTGGGGTGCCTCCCAGCACCGGTACCATCAGGGCCAGCAGGAACACCCCGGCTTTGACCATGGTGGCGGAATGCAGAAAGGCGCTCACCGGTGTGGGCGCGGCCATGGCATGGGGCAGCCAGAACTGGAAGGGAAACTGGGCCGACTTGGTGAACGCACCCACCAGAATCAGGATCAGGGTGATGGGATACAATGGATGGGCCTGGATGATTTGTTTGGCCGCCAGAATGTCTGTGAGTTCAAAACTGCCCACCATGTGTCCCAGCAGAAGGAACCCGGCCAGCATGGCAAACCCGCCACCGCCGGTGATCACCAGGGCCATGAATGCCCCCTGGCGGGCATCGGCCCGGTGGCGCCAGAATCCGATGAGCAGAAAAGAGCTGATGCTGGTCAACTCCCAGAACACCATCATCAGAAGCAGATTTTCCGACAGCACGATGCCCAGCATGGAGCCCATGAAAAAAAGCAGGTAGGTGTAGAACCGTCCCATGGGGTCTTGTTTGGCAATGTAATAGCGTGCGTATAGGATGATGAGCAGTCCGATGCCCAGTACCAGCAGGGCGAACAAAAACCCGAATCCACTGACCCGGAAGGCAAAGCTAAATCCTATGGCAGGGATCCAGTCCCGGGTGTAAACAGGCATTTCTCCCGTGAATACAAATGGGATCCAGAGCAGAAGCAGTATCAGGGAGATGCCTGCGATAAGGCCGGCGGAAGCGGCGTTGAGATGACGATTTTGAAATAAACAGGGGATAAATGCCCCCAATAAGGGGAGCAGCGGAATGAGTGCAAGGGTCATGGTGAATGATCGTGCTCCGGTCGGGTTTGGGAAAGCAGTTCAAATACTTTGAGTCCTTCGACTTTGGTATTTTCATCGGGGATTTTTATTTCATTGACTTTGACAGGGTGACGCAAAGACTTGATGGTTTTTTCGCTGATCAAAATGGAGTCCGGCAAATGCCTTGTCAGATCCTGAATATTGAACACGGAGTTGACGGCATCGCCGATGACGGTATAATCCATTTTTTTGTCAAATCCGATATTTCCCACCACCACTTCTCCGGTGTGAATACTGATGCCGATATGTACGGAAAGGTCCATTTTTTCTTTGAGATCGGCATTGAGACCGGTTAATGCCTGCTTCATTTCAATGGCAGCGGTAACCGCGTTGTCCGCGTCGGAAATGGTGGACAACGGTGCACCGAAAAGGGCCAGAAATCCATCCCCCAGGTATTTGTCCACAATCCCCTGATGGGTAAAAACGATTTCTCCCATGGTGGAAAAAAATGAATTCAATGCAGACACGGTTTTCTGGGGTCCGATAGTGGCCGCCATTCGGGAAAAATTTCTTAAATCCACATTAAGCAGGGTGATGGTTTTGAACTCTTCCATCAATGACTGGGATTGGACATCACCGTGAACGATCTTGTCCACAATGGCCTTGGGCACGAATTTTTGAAAAATCTGCCGGATGGCCCTTTCCTGGTCGGCAATGGACAGGGTTTCCTTGTAAAGACGGGAGTTTTCAATGGCAATGGACACTGAAGAGGCGATGGATTGAAGCAGCTGCTGATCTTCGGCCCCAAAATGACCGCTTGTTTTGTTGAGCACCTCGATGACCCCGATGACCCGGCCCTGGGATATCATGGGCACGCACAAAACCGACCGGGTGACAAAACCGCTGGCTTTGGCAATGGCGGAAAAAAACAGCCTGGAATCTTGAACATGGTTGTCGATGATACTGTCCCCTTTGGCGGCCACCTGCCCGGCAATGCTCTGGCCCAGTTGAATGGAAAAGTCGGTCAGTTTTTCCATGTCCACGTTGAACGCGGTTTTCAATTTCAGGACATTGTCTTCAATCAGCAGTAAAGATCCCGCTTCCACCTGCATGGACACACGAATCATGTCCATGGTATAAAAAAGCACCTGTTCGATATCAAACGTGGACGAGGCCAGAACACTGCCGATCTGTTTGATGGTGGACAGTTCGCTGGCCCGTTGCTGCGCGGATTTGGAGAGGCTGCTTTTTTCCATTGCCAGGGCAAATATATTGGTGACCAGATGGGTCTGGTTCTGATAATTCAGCACGTCGGCTTTGTTTTCATGAATAAAGACAAAACATCCGGTCATTTTTCCGGAATTGACCAAAGGATGGATCACTGCGGCATTCCCGCCATGAGACGAAAACAGGGCTTGCTCCAGCGGCGTGTCCATGGTCATGGCGGACAGATCTTCCACCACGGTGGTATCCACCTGGATGAACATGGATTCCAGCAGGGTCCCTTTGTATGAAAAGCGTTCTCCCCGCTTAAGCAGGTTGTTGTTTTTGGAGTAAAAATCGATCACCTGCACCTGGTCCGGCATGTCTGGATCCTTTAGCAAAAGCACGGTACCGCACAGGGGGATCATGCGAATCGTGTCTTTTAACAGGCTCTGATAGAGTTCAATATCCTTCATGCTGGAGTTGGTGGTGGAAATCAGCCCGGACAGGTGTTTTTCTTTCTGATCCGCTTTTTCCAGGTCTTTGAGCAGCCGGAGATTTTCATAAGTGAACGCTGCATTGGAGACCAGAGGAATCAACGCTTCCACATCTTCAAGGGTAAAAATATCCGCGGTTTTTTTCCGGGAAATGGTCATTACACCGATGATATCCCGGATGGTTTTAATGGGCAGGCACACAAAGGATTTGGACGCGTACTGGGCTTTGTTGATCCGTCCTAAACGGGAGTCTTTTTCAATATCTTCCACCACAAACGGGGCCTTGTTGATGACCGCGTATTTGGCCACGCTGGTGTGAAAGTCCACGGTATCGCCGATGTTCAATTTGTCTTCCTGGCCGATCCGGGCCTTGATGACGAAGTGCTTTTCCGGCAGGTTTTTTAAAATCAGAACAGAGCCGATATCTGCATGGGTGATTTTCAATCCCCGTTCAAGGGTGATGTACAGCAGTTCTTCCGGATCAAAGGTGACATAGCATAAATCAGACAGTTCTTTGAGGATGCTGATGTCGGACACTTTTCTTTCCAGCTGGGAAAACGTGGTTTGCAGCCTTTTTTCAAACAAATCGATACTTTTGGAAATATTGGCCACTTCATCGGTTCCCTTGCGGATACCGTTGCTTGTGAAATCTTTTTCAAGGGACCGGGTGAGATGGTTCGACAATTTGGATATTTTTTCAAATAACACCCGCAGGGTCACAAATCCGGCCAGAGAGCAGATCAGAAATGCCCCAAAGAAAAGGGGAACATACTGATCGTTCAAAAGGTCATAGGTGATTAAAAAATACAGGAGTCCAAAGGTGGGGATCAGAAAAAAGAAACCAAAGACAATGTTGAGTCGCTGGTAAAGCGATTTTTCTTTGGCAGATACTCTGGGAAGGATCATCTTTTTGATCTGATCCAAAATTGTCATCGACATGTCTGCCTGCCTGAAACAAGGGGCATAACTGGTTTCTCCAAGGCATCTTACCGTTAAATTTACAAGACCGGCCGACAGGCTGTGGGCTGAAAGTCGATCCTGAGAAATTCGGATATTTTCCAATGCCTGTTATATATAAAAGAGACAGATGGATAAGTCAACATCAAAGCATCAAAGGGAAGTGAGATCTGCATAGGCGGCCTGAAGCGCTCTGGCTGTCGGACCGGGCTTGCCGTTTCCCACGGGCCGGCCGTTGAGCGCCACAATGGGGGTGACTTCCGTGGTGGTTCCGGTGATCATCAGTTCCGATGCCAGATGAATTCGGTTTTCATATATGGGGGATTCTGACGTCAGGATATCTGATTTTTGGCAAATTTCCAGCACGGTTTCTCTGGTAATACCTCCCAGGATATAATTGGACAGAGGCGCCGTGGTCACAATATTGTCAAACACGGCCATGAAATTGGAGTGGGTCCCTTCCATCAATACCCCGTCCCGGACAAAAATGGCTTCAGCCGCCCCGTTTTCAGCGGCCTGTTGATTGGCCAGCACATTGGCGGTCAACCCCGTGGTTTTCATGTCACACCGGGACCACCGGATATCAGGCACGGTGATGGCATGAATACCCGTATGTCTTGAACGTTCTCTGGCGCTCGGATCAAATGGGGACACACACACATATAGCGTGGGTTCCGGGTCCGGGACCGGAAACGGATGATTGCGCGGGGCACACCCCCGGGTCACATGGATATAGACCAGCGCATCCTGGGATTCAAGATGATTTTGGGAAATCAGATCCCGGACCACAGGAATCAGAAAAGAAAAGTCCTTACAGGAAAGCGCCAGATGCCTTGCCCCGTGATTCAGGCGACGGATATGGGCCTCCGGCCGGAACAGTCGGCCCGGATAGTACCGGATCACTTCATACAGGCTGTCGCTGAACAAAAACCCCCGGTCATCCGGACGAATGCAAATATCGTCTTTTGGCATGAACCGGCCGTCAAAATATGCAATCATATGTCACCTCATCAAAATGCAAATACCATCTTATAAAACCAGGCATTGGGTCATGTCAACACAGGAGTTGTTTTTTTGATGCGCATCACGGGTCAGGCCAGAGCGCGTGGAAATGGTGCACCGGCCCGTGACCGTGTCCGATGGAAAAATCAGCCCCGGCCGTCAGGGCTGCGGTGATATAGGTTTTGGCCTGGGCCACAGCGTCTTCCATATCCATGCCCCGGGCCAGTCCGGCGCAGATGGCTGAAGACAAAGTACATCCCGTGCCGTGGGAATTGGGGGTTGACACCCGTTTTCCGGGCAGCTCACGCAACCGGCCGGTGTCGGTTGAAAACAGCAGATCATGGCTCCCGGTCTCTTCCAGGTGGCCGCCTTTGAGCAGGACATGGGGGCATCCCAGATCCGCCAGGTCCCGGACTGCGGTGTCCATGTCGGTCCGGGAGATGACGGGCCGGCCCAGCAGCACGGACGCTTCCGGCAGGTTCGGGGTGATGATGTTTGCCAGGGGAATCAAGGTCTGCTTTAAAGCGGTCACGGCATCGTCCTGGAGCAGTTTGTCGCCGCTTTTGGCCACCATGACCGGATCCAGCACCAGGTTGGGGATACCCCATTTTTTCAGGTGTTGGGCCACAATATTGATCACTTCCGGAGAATGGAGCATGCCGATTTTCACGGCATCTGTGCCGATATCCGAAAGCACCGCATCGATCTGCTGTCCGATGAATTCCGAAGGAACCGGAAAAATCCCGGTCACTTCCCGGGTGTTCTGGGCCGTGAGGGCCGTGATGACCGACATGCCGAAACACCCCAGGGCTGAAAAGGTTTTCAGGTCCGCCTGGATCCCGGCCCCGCCCCCGCTGTCGGATCCGGCAATGGTCAGTGCCCGATGATAGGTTTTCATGGTCAGGTCTCCTTGTCTGTGGATGAATCAAAACAGTGTGCCAGATTCCGGGCCGCTGTAAAGGGATCTTCGGCCGAGCAGATGGCGGACACCACGGCCACGGCATCGGCCCCGGCCCGGATGATCTCTTTTGCATTGGCTGCATTCAATCCGCCGATGGCCACCAGAGAATGCCGGGAATACGCCCGGATCCGGGCCAGACCGTCCAGGCCCCAGGGGGACCGGGTGTCGGTTTTGGTGGGGGTGGCAAAGACCGGGCTGACCCCCAGATACGCCACATCCAGGTTCTGGGCCGCTTCCACATCCGCCCAGGTTTCCACGGACAACCCGATGATTGCGTTGGATCCCATCAACCGCCGGGCCGCATCATACGGCATATCGCTCTGGCCCAGATGCACCCCGTCGGCCCCGGCAGCCAGGGCGATGTCCACCCGGTCATTGATGATCAACGGAATGCCGGCGGATGCAAGAACCGGTTTCAGGGCCAGGGCCTGATTCAGAAATTTTCGGGTGGATGCGGTTTTTTCCCGCAGCTGTACACAGGCGATCCCGGCCCGGACCGCATCCGCCACAATGGATGCCAGGGGCCTGCCCAGGCACAGAGTCTGGTCGGTGACAAGATATATGCCGTGCATGGGATTACGCCTTGAAATGCTGCTGGATATCGGATTCAGACAGCCGGTACAGGGCATCCAGAAACTGCACCTGAAAGCTGCCGGGGCCGGCTGCGTTCCGGCCGGCGATTTCTCCGGCAATCCCCATGACGGCCATGGCATGGGCCGTCGCCTGAACCAAATTTGCATTGACCGCGGCAAACGCCCCGCACAAGGCCGAGGCCGTACATCCTAAGCCCGTGACCCGGGGCATCATGGCGTGACCGCTTTTGATTTTGATCACGTCATTGGTTTTGATGATATAATCGGTTTCTCCGGTGATGCACAAGACACTGCCGTGTTCCCGGCTGAGCCCTTTGGCCGTATCCACGGCCAGGTCTGCGGCACTGGCACTGTCCACGCCCTTGGTGACGGCATTTTGACTGCCTAAAGCCATGATTTCCGACCCATTGCCTCGGATGAT
Organism: Desulfotignum balticum DSM 7044; assembly: GCF_000421285.1. Lineage (GTDB taxonomy): Bacteria > Desulfobacterota > Desulfobacteria > Desulfobacterales > Desulfobacteraceae > Desulfotignum > Desulfotignum balticum. The sequence goes on along the minus strand of NZ_ATWO01000001.1, from coordinate 4,369,524 downwards.
ACCGGGTTTGAACTGATGCATGAGTTTTTTTGCCGTGTCTGTGCGGTAGGCCGTGGCGCCGGCCCCCACCGGGTCCAGCACCATGGGAATCTGTTTGTCGGATGCAGCCTGTGCGGCCAGAAACATGGCCGCAATCCATGGATCGCTCAATGTGCCGATGTTGATCACCAGGGCGCCGGCAATGCCGGTCATGTCCGCCACTTCCTGTTCGGCATGGGCCATCACCGGGGAAGCCCCCAGTGCCAGCAATGCGTTGGCCGTGTTGTTCATGACCACGAAATTGGTGATGTTGTGCACCAGCGGAGAGGTCTTTCGAATGGCCTGAACATCGGTAAATATGGTTTTCGGGGTGATGGTCATATTTCCTCCTTGTTTCATGGTTTAATGATGTCCCATATACTGATTTATTACACCACAAAGGGCACGAAGCGCACGAAGGATCATAGAACGAAACGATCAATTATCATTTGATTCGAAATTTCATCACATACCATCTTCGTGGCCTTCGCGGTAAAAATCCAGCAGCACCATTATTTTCCATTGTTTTTGGTTACTGCCAGGTGTGAATCAAACGGGCGGCATCCACCTGGTTCTGAATAAGCCCGTGGGTCCGGGCGAAATCGGCAAACGCCTGCCATTTGTCCGGATCATGGCCCAGGGTGGTTGCAAAATAGGGCCGGGTCAACGCAAAGGCGTCGGTTTCCATTTTTTTGTCCGCCTGGGGCACGGCATCCAGATACAGGGCCAAAGATTGTTCCGGATATGCCGCCACATGCGCAAATGCCTGTTCCATGGCCAGAACAAATCCTTTGATGGCATCCTGTTTTTCTTTCAGTATGGCAGGACTGCAAACAAAGATCAGTTCTTCATAATCCGGGATCCCCCATTTTTCCAGCTCGAAAAATGCGGCTTTGTAGCCGTGCTGGGCCATACCCACGGTTTCATAGGTCTTGAACGGCCCCATGACCGCATCCACCTGGCCGGATACCAGGGCCGGCAGAATGGTGAATCCCACATTCACGGGGGTGTAATCGTCAATCTTGTTGATGGATGCAAAGGCGTGAAGCAGCACATCCATGAGCCCGGGCACGGTATAGCCGATTTTTTTGCCGGACAGATCCTGAGGATGGTCAAAACCTGTGTCCGCCAGATACAAAAGCGTGGTCAACGGATGCCGGACCAGGGGCGCCACCACTTTTAAGGCCAGACCCTGGTCCGCGGCTATAATGGTCTGGGGCTGGTAGGATACAGCCAGGTCCACATTGCCGGTGGCGGCCAGTTTCAGGGCATCTGCGGTTTCCGACGGGGAAATGATCTCCACGGAAATTCCCTGGGCGTTAAAAAACCCTTTTTCCCGGGCCACATAAACGGGCAGATGATCCACATTGGGAAACCAGTCCAGCATCAGGCGCAACGTTTGTTTTGCAGAAGACGGGGAGGCCGTCTGATCCGCAGATAAATCAGGTGCGGCCGCCAGGATGAAAAACAGACAGATAAAATGGATAAAAAATGATTTCATAATGTTATTTCCTTTTTTTCAAGTGTTCCAGGTGATGATTTTTTTTTCAAGTATTCCCACCAGGGTCCATAAAGCCATTCCCATGGCCGCCAGCCACAGGATGGCGGCAAACACCAAAGGAGTCTGGAGTCTGGCATTGGACTGGATCATGAGAAACCCCAGCCCCTGCTGGGCCCCCACCCATTCGCCGATCACCGCACCGATGGTGGCCACGGACACCCCCACCCGGAGACCGGCAAAAAACCGGGGCAATGCCCAGGGCCAGTACAGCAGGGTCAGGGTTTTCAGAAATGAAGCGCCCATGAGTGAAAACAGGGTCCGGTATTCCGGATCACAGGATTTCAATCCCTGGACCAGGCTTACAGTGATGGGAAAAAAGATGATGATCCAGGCCATGAAGACCTTGGAGGCCATGCCGTATCCCAGCCAGATCACCAGCAGCGGGGCCAGGGCGAACACCGGAATGGCCTGGGATGCCACCAGAAACGGAGACAATGCTTTTTCCAGCACCGGTCTGGCAAACATGGCAATGGCCAGGGGAATGGCCGTGGTTAAAGCCAGAACAATGCCCAGAACGATTTCCGTCCCCGTGACTGCGGCATGGGGCAGAATCATCGGGGCCTGGACCACGGCGGTTTTCAGGATCAGGGATGGTGGCGGCAGAATAAATACCGGGATGGCCCATATTCTGACCGCACCTTCCCATCCTGCCAGCAAAAAAGTGATCAGCCCCAGGGCAATCAGGCCGGATCGGTTCATACGGCTTCTCCTTTCACCAGATGCGCCAGAATATCCGCTTTGATATGCAGCAGATCAGGGTCGTCAAATGCCCGGGGTTTGGGCTGATTCACCTGAATTCGCCGGATAAGGGTCATGGGCAGGGAACTGGACACAAAAATGTCATCTGCCAGCAGCAACGCCTCGTCCACATCATGGGTGATCATGAGAATGGTTTTGGCAAATTCGGTCTGGAGCAGCAGCAGCAGATGCTGCAACCGCTGCCGGGTGATGGCGTCCAGGGCGGACAAGGGTTCGTCCAGCAGGATCAGGTCCCGGTCAAACATCAGGGTTCTCACCAGCGCGCACCGCTGACGCATGCCGCCCGATACCTGGTTCGGCCGGTGGGATTCATATCCGTCCAGTCCCAGGCGGGAAAACAGGTTTTCTGCCCGAATCCTTGCACCGGCCATGTCCCGGCCCCGGGTTCGGGCCGGAAGCAATGCATTGTCCATCAGTGAAAACCAGGGCAACAACAGATCTTTCTGGTGCATATAGGCGCACAGACTGCCTAAGTGGGGCACGGTTTGCCCCTGCCAGGTGATGGTCCCTTCATCGGCTGGGGTCACACCGGTAAGGGTGTTGAACAAGGTGGTTTTGCCGCACCCCGATGGTCCGAGCAGCACCTGGAACCGGCCGGCGGGCAGCTGCAGGTCCAGCCCTGAAAACACGGGCTGTCCATTATAATATTTTGCCAGGTCGGTGATCTGGAGCATTCCATCCGCCCTTGGGATTTTGTGACTTCAAGTTAAAAAAAAGCCGGGCCGGGTAAGGGGCAGGCAGATGAACCCGCAGAAAAAGAAAGAAAGTTAAGTATTGGAATCGACTTTCCTTCGCCAGTATGACCTGGATCAGGTTCCAGGGGTCGAAACAGCAGTTTGTTTCCTCTCAGCCGGCTCCCCGGCTCCCCCAGTCCACCACCGCACGCTGCACGGTTATATCAAAAAGATATATACAGCCCATGAAGTTTTGTCAACCGGGATGTCAGGGCCGGATCAGCCGCAAAATCGGGAATCGCATGTTTGACCGGGGCAATGGTGCTGGAAAATTTTTCACCCGTTTGTGTGGCTGTTTTTTTTAATGGCATACAGCTGGGAGACAAGCATTCCGGTCAGCATGAGCACACACCCGAAAATAGCCCTACCGGACAAAAGTTCATGTAAGATGATCCATCCGCCCAGGGCCGCCACCACGGATTCCAGGCACAGGATAATGGCGGCATGGGAGGCCGGGCTGTTTTTCTGCCCGAAAATCTGCAGGGAATAGGCCACGCCCACGGAAAACACCCCGCCATAGATCAGCGGGAGGGTGATTTTCAAGATATCGGCCAGCACAAAGGTTTCAAATATCCAAGCCACGCTTAAGCTGAGCACCGAACAGACCCCGCACTGGACCAGGGACAGGGCCGCCGTGCTGAACCGGGTGCAGAACCGTTCTATCACAATCATGTGACAGGCAAAACAGATGGCGGAAAAAAATACCAGCATATCCCCGAAATTGATATCCATGTCCCGGTTGACGCTGAGCAGGTACATGCCGATGCTGGCCAGCAAAGCCCCCACCCAGGTCCCGGCCCCGGTTCGGGTCTGCCGCAGAAACAGGCCGATAATGGGCACCATTACCACATAAAGCCCGGTGATGAACCCGGCTTTGCCGGCTGTGGTGTATACAATGCCCACCTGTTGAAAAGAGATCCCGGCAAACAGCACCACCCCTGAGACCATGCCGGATTTTATCAGATCTTTGTCACTGCCTTCATAAATTTTTTTTCTGGACATCCACACAAACGGCAGCAAAGACAGACCCCCCAGCACAAACCGGAGCCCGTTGAAGGTGAACGGGCCCACATGTTCCATCCCCACCCGCTGGGCCACAAATGCCAGTCCCCAGATGGACGCGGCCAGCAGCAGAAGCAGATCGGATTTCAGGGTATCGGATTTCATGGTTTGGAAATATTGCACCGGGGTCAAATTTTTTAAAAAAATATCTTTATCATTCAACGGAAAAATTTGAAAGTCCAATTTTTTAGTGTCATGATCAGCGTGAAAATACCATCGATGTTTGAAAATTTGGTTTTGTGCGTATATGATGAATAAAAAAGGCGTATAACAGCGGATCATCCATATTTTAAACCGGAGCAACATATGAAAACAATCGGACTGCTGGGGGGCACGGAAATCGGGATGCTGATTCAGCAGGAGGACACCTTGGTAAAACTGGTGGATACCACAGTGATCCATGCACAGGAAGCCGTGGCATATGCAACGGTCTCATGACGGTTGAAACAGTAGATACCCTGATCATCGGGGCGGGTTTGAGCGGAATATATGCGGCCTCGCTTCTGGCAAAAGCAAACCGGTCCTTTGTGATTTTCGAGGCCCGGGACCGGGTGGGCGGCCGAATCCTGTGTCCAAAGTATCAGGGATATTCTCCCGACCTGGGCCCATCCTGGTACTGGCCGGCCATTAATCCTAAAATAGACCAGCTGGTCCGGAACTTAGGTTTGACCGGATACCCCCAGTATGAAACCGGTCACGGCAGGTTTCAGGCCGTGGACGGGCATGCCAGAACCATTCCCGGATATCCCATGGAACCGGAAGGGTGGCGCATATCCGGCGGCATGATCACGCTGGTGAACGGCCTGTATCAACATTTGCCCGAAGGGGTGGTGCGCTTGAGCCATCCGGTGTGCGGCATTGAAAAAATGACAGACCATGTGGCGGTCCTTGTGGGAAAAATCGGAGACCCGCCCCAAAGCGTTTTTCGAGCAAATCAGGTGATTTTGGCCATACCGCCCCGCCTGGCCGGGGCCACGATTTTATTTACCCCGGATCTGTCCCATGAACTGACCCAGGCCATGCTCAGGACCAGCACCTGGATGGCGGGCCAGGCCAAGTTCTTTGCCCTGTACGATCAGGCGGACTGGCGGAAAATCGGGTTGTCCGGCCAGGCGTTCAGCCAGCACGGCCCGCTGGGAGAGGTGCATGACGGGTCCAACGGACCGGGAAAACCCTTCGGCCTGACCGGATTTGTGGGGATTCCGGCGGCCCAGCGCAGAGACCGGCAGCAGATGGTCCAGGCCATCCTTCTTCAGCTTCAGATTCTGTATGGCGAAAACGCCCAACACCCGGCCGCGGTTTTTTACAGGGACTGGGCCATGGAGCCGTTTACCGCCACCGAGTACGACCAGCGGGCCGCCCATGCCCATCCCGTGTATGAACCGCCATCCGGCAGAACCGATATCTGGGACGGCCGGGTCTGTTTTGCCGGCACGGAAACATCCGATCATTTCGGCGGATATCTTGAAGGGGCCCTGGCCAGTGCACAGCGGGCCGTCAAAGGGATCCTATGACCTATGACGTGATCATTGCCGGGGCCGGACCGGCCGGAACTTCTGCGGGATTTGATCTGGCGTCCGCCGGGTATTCCGTGCTTCTGCTGGACCGGAAATCCTTTCCCCGGAAAAAAGCCTGTGCCGGGGGGCTGACGCCTAAGGCCGCGGCATGTTTCGCCTGTGATATTTCTGGGCTGATCGAGCGGTCCTGTAACAAGATGGTGATACACCGGCCGGATGGATCTTTTTTCACCATTAAAGCGACCCGTCCGCTGTGCCATATGACACAGCGAAAAGATCTGGATCTGTTCTGCCTGAATCAGGCCCTGGCCGCCGGCGCCCGGTTTCAAATCGTTGACCGCATCCATGCCCTGGTTCAGGAAAAAGAGACCGTGACCCTTCACACCTCCGCAGGACCATTGACCGCATCCTATGTGATCGGGGCGGATGGTGCCAATTCACGGATCCGGGCATTGCTTAACCGCCAGGCCCGGCCATACCGGATCCGGAAAATACACGGTCTGGAAGCCGATGTTCAGGTGAGCCGGCCGGATCAGGTGGTCATGGCATTCGCGTTTTTCAGGGACCTGCCCGGTTATTACTGGGTCTTTCCTAAAAAAACGCATATCAACATCGGAATATTCAGCCATGATCACACCCCGGTATCGGTCCGGAACCTGGCCGCCTTTGCCCGGGATTGCTTTGGCACGGATGCATTGTCCGACATCACAGGCTACCCCATCGGTACCGGCGGGGGCCGGGGGTTCCGAAGCCCGGGGGGCGGACGGGTCCTGCTGGCCGGGGATGCGGCCGGATTTGCCGAATCGGTTTTCGGGGAAGGGATCTATTTTGCAGTGAGATCCGGCCGGATCGCCGCAGCCGCCATTTGTCAGGCTCTGGAGAAAAAAATGCGGGCATTGTCTGTGTATAACCGGTCTCTGGCCGGCCTGCGCCTGGATCTGGGGGTGTCCCGATACGGGGCCGCTGCATTGTACCGATGGACGGCGCCGTGTCTCAAATTTGCCGGTATTCCGGCGGTTTATCACCATTTTTCCAAGGGATATGCCGCAGGCCGGCCTTTGTTGCGGATGTTTCTGCCATAAAAATACTTTATACATCCGACAACCCGTCATGGCGGGCATTGTTATTTGAAGCAATTTCTGATATCAATATATTTTTTAAAATCCTATAAACAAAAGGAATTTTGTAAATGACATTGAAAAAACATTATCTGGCTGTGATCCTGGCGGCAGTCCTGTTCGCTCTGCCGGCCTCTGTTTGGGCCAGTGAAGAAACAGCGGAACCCAAATTACACAAAGCCAGTGCGGATGACCGGGTCAGTTATGCCATTGGATATGATATCACCAATCGGTTGAAAGACAGTTTTGACATCAATCCGGAACTGTTTTTACAGGGGATGAAAGACAGCCTGGCAGGAGAGACATCCATGACACCGGAAAAAATGCAGGAAACCCTGATGGAGTTCCAGGCCATGGCCCAGGAAAAGCAGATGGCGGCGCAAAGCAAAAAAGCAGCGGAAAACAAAGTCGCGGGTGAAGCGTTTCTGGCGGAAAACAAAACCAAAAAAGGGGTAAAAACCCTGGAATCCGGACTTCAGTATAAAGTGATCACACCGGGTACGGGGTCGTCTCCGAAACTCAGCGACAAAGTAAAATGTCATTACCGGGGATCTTTGCTCAATGGCCGGGAATTTGATTCTTCCTATCAGCGCAATGAACCGGCTGAATTTCCCGTGAACGGGGTGATCAAAGGCTGGACCGAAGCGTTGCAGCTCATGAAAGTCGGCGCCAAATGGATGCTGTATGTTCCGGCGGATCTGGCCTATGGGGATCAGGGTGCCGGAAACGTCATCGAGCCGGGATCCACATTGATTTTTGAAGTGGAACTGCTGGAAATCCAGAAAAGCTGATTTCACGATATAACGATCAAAGAATTCCATGACCATTGAAAATTTAGACCGGGTGTTTGAACCCGGGTCCGTGGCCGTGATCGGTGCCACTGACCGGCCGGGAAGCGTCGGAGCCACGGTGATGCACAATCTTGGGTCCCGGAAATTTAAGGGAACGGTGTTGCCTGTGAATCCCGGTCGAACCTCGGTGATGGGCATTGATGCGTGTGCGGATGTCCGGGACCTGCCCGCCGATGTGGACCTGGCTGTGGTGGCGGTTCCCATCCTTCAGGTGCCGGAAATTCTGGAAACCTGTGTGGCCAAAAAAGTGGGCGGGGCAGTGATACTTTCGGCGGGTGATGTATGGCCCACTCCCCGGCAGAATGCGGTTTTCCAGCAGATCAAAGCCATGGCCGGCCGGTCGGGCATGCGGATTCTGGGACCTGATTCCGTGGGGTTTATTCATACCGGAATCGGATTAAATGCCAGTTTCATGCACCAGACCCCGTTGCAGGGGCGCATGGCGTTTTTGTCCCAGAGCGGTGCGGTATGCACCTCCGTGCTGGATCTGGCGGTCCGGGAAAATGTGGGGTTCAGTCATTTTGTGAGCTTAGGTTCCAAGCTGGATGTGAATTTTTCCGATATGCTCGATTATCTGGGAACCCTGCCGGATGTGGATTCCATTGTCATGTATGTGGAATCCGTCACCCGGATGCGCCGGTTCATGAGTGCGGCCCGGGCCGTGTCCCGGATCAAACCCATCATTGCCCTGAAATCCAGACGATCCGGAAAAATCAGTGGGCCGGGGGATCTGGATGAAGACCAGATGTATGATGCGGCGTTTAAACGGGCCGGTATTCTGCGGGTCAATGAATTTGAAGCCCTGTTCGACTGTGCTGAATTTCTGGCCAAGCAGCAGCGGCCCAAAGGGTCCCGCCTGGCCATTGTTTCCAATGCCAGAGGGATCGGGGAGATGGCCAGAGATGCCCTGGTCCGCCATGGCCTGGAACCGGCAGCCCTGGATTCAGCCACCATTGAAAAACTGGATGCCCTGCTGTCGGACGGCTGGAGCCGGGCCAATCCCATTGCCCTGCTCCGGGCCGCCACCCCGAAGCAGTATGTACAAGTGGTGAAAACCTGCATTCAGGCCCCGGAGATCGATGGCCTGCTGTTACTCAGCTCTCCGGTGGGTATTTATGACTGCACCACCATTGCGAAATCATTGGTGGATCTGTTAAAGACCACCCCGTTTCCGGTGTTTACCGCCTGGCTGGGGGGGATGACCATCGACGACTCCAGGGAAATCTTCAACCGGCACGGCATCGTCACCTATGACACACCGGAACGGGCGGTCCGGGCGTTTGTCAATCTGTACCAATACGGCCGGAACATGGAAGCGCTCCAGCAGATTCCCTATACCACGGACAAACGCCTGAAGATCGACCGGGATGCGGCATCTTTGATTATTGATGATGCCGCATCCCGGGGAGAGACACACCTGCCGCCCCAAACAGCAGCGGATCTGGCAGGGGCCTATGATATTCATATCAAACCGCTGCCCGCCGGGGTGGCGCCCGACTATGCCCTGAACCTGTCGGCGAAATACACGGACCTGTTCGGACCGGTGATCCGGTTTGGGATCGGCGGGCTCATGACCGAAGTGCTTTCCGATATGGCCGTGGCTTTGCCGCCGCTGAACCGGATGCTGGCCGAACGGACCATCAAAAGTACCCGGATTTCCCGGCTGCTGCTGGGCCGGGGCAATGTGGCGGGCGTGGATCTTGACGTGCTCGAGGAAACCATGATTCTGGTGAGCCGCATGGTCACAGACTATCCGGCCATACAGACCCTGGCGCTCAACCCCATCCAGATTGCTGACGGAGAAATTTATATTTCCGAAATTGCGGTGACCGTGGCGGCCCCGGCTGTGTGTGCGCCGGCCCATCTGATCATCAGCCCCTATCCCTGGTGGCAGGAATCCGAATTCATCACCCGGGACAACGAACGGATTTTCATGCGCCCGGTGCGGCCCGGAGATGCCCAGCAGATGATCGATCTGTTTTCCGATCTGTCCCCGGAAACCATTTTCATGCGGTTTTTTTCGCCGTTGAAACGAATTTCCCGGCCCATGCTGGCGCGTCTCAGCCAGATCGACTATGACCGGGAGATTGCATTGTGCGCCTTTGCCGGTGACGGGGAGGCCCGCAAACTCATCGGGGTGGCAAGGATCATTTTTATGCCGGACGGCAAAACCGGGGAATTTGCCGTGGTGGTGGCCGATGACTGGCACGGCAAAGGCATTGGCAGCGTGCTGCTCAAACAGGCCATGATCAGTGCGAAAAAATACGGCTTGTCCGTGGTGTCCGGACTGGTGCTGACCAACAATGCCCCCATGGTGGCTATGGGACAGAAAATCGGATTTTCAGTGGCCCGTGATCCGGATTCCGCTGAATACCGCCTGACCATCCAGCTCAAGGATCTGGGGTAAGGGATAAATATGAATCAGACCTGGTTGATCAGCGCCGTGCTGCTGGCCCTGTTTCTGGGGGCACTGGATGCCCTGGTCATGTCAGCGGCCATGCCCACCATTATTGCCGAACTTTCCGGCCTGCACCTGTATGCCTGGGTGTATACGGCCTATTTTCTGGCCCGGGCCGTGGCATTGCCGATCTTCGGCAAACTGTCGGATCTGTTTGCCGTCAGGCAGCTGCTGCTGGTCAGTATCAGCATCTTTATTCTGGCTTCCTTGGCTGCCGGCGCGGCCCCGTCCATGGGATATCTGGTGGGAGCCCGGGTGTTTCAGGGCATCGGGTCCGGCGGTATTTTCGCTCTGGTGTATGTGGTACTGTCGGAAGCTGCACCGGAAGGACAGCGGGCCAAAACCCTTTCTCTGGCTTCTTTTATCTGGGGGGTGGCATCGGTGATCGGTCCCACCATGGGCGGGGTGATGGTCAGTTTTTTCTCCTGGCGATGGATTTTTTTCATCAATCTGCCTTTGGGCTTGCTGTCGCTGGCCGGCATTGCCCTGTATCTGACCGAGTTCCGGGAAAAAAAGAAGGACGTTTCGCTGGACTGGTCCGGGCTGGTGTCGCTGACCGGGTTTCTGATGTCCGTGCTGACCCTGGTGATGATCGGGGGACGGGATATCGCCTGGATCTCTTTGCCGTCAGCACTGCTGGCCGTCACTTCCATTGGGTTCGGCATCTGGTTTGTCAAAGCGGAACTGGGGGCGGATGATCCCATTCTGGATCTGCGGTTTTTCAAGCGCAGGGGCTTTGCCATGGGGAACCTGGCCGGGTTCTGTGCCAGTTTTTCCATGTTTTCCCTGTTCGGGTATGCCCCGCTGTTTCTCCAGGGCGCATTGGGTCATACCCCGTTGCAGGTGGGAATGGCCATGCTGTCTTTGAGTCTGGGCTGGTCCGTGAGCTCCCTGATTTTAGGAAGAGTCATGCACCTGACCACCCAGAAAACCGCAGCCCTGGCCGGCGGCATTCTTTTGGCGGCCGGCACGGGACTGACCCTGGGATTTTCCACCGCCACATCCATGCTTCACAGTTTTCTGGTGTTTCAGGTGGTGGGGTTCGGCATGGGTTTCGTGGTCCTGGCTACGCTGCTGAAGGTTCAGAACAGCCTGGGATCATCAGATCTGGGGGTGGCGACATCTTCCCACCAGTTTGCCCGGACCCTGGGAGGCACCTTAGGGGTGGGCGTCAGCGGCGGCATGGTCACGCATCAGCTGCTGAACCGGCTGGAAACCGTGGAAGTGTCTTTGCCGGAAAAACTGATGGTCCAGTTGAAGGAAAACATGGAAAACCTGTTTCGCCCGGAATTTCAGGCCCAGATTCCGGATGCGGCCAAAGCGGTTTTAAAGACAGCCGTGGCCCAGGGCGTATGGAGCACATTTCTGCTGGTGTTTCTGGTGTCGCTGGTGTGTCTGTGCCTGGTTCTGTGCCTGCCGGCTCAGGATGGGGGATAGATCATTTTTCCGGTCATGGACAGGTCATACCCCCCGTATTTTTCAGCGGTCTGCACAATGACTTTTCCTTTCAGCAGAGACAGAAACAACTGGATGCCCTGTTCGAAAAATTTGTCCTTGGCGATGAGCAGGTCGAATCGCTCCCAGCACACGGGAATGAAATCCAGTCCCAGGATATTGGCCACCGGGCGGATGGCCGGTCCGGCATCTGCGTTTCCATTCAGAATTTCCAGGCCCACATCCATGTGCCGGGACAAAAGGGTGTCATATCCCTGAAGATTTTCTCCCTGGATGTCATGTTCCTCCAGCAGTTTGTCAAACAGTTTGCGGGTGCCGGTTCCCAGCTGCCGGTTCACAATATGGATCCCTTGTTTGCCAAGATCTGCGATGGTGCGGATATTTTTGGGATTTCCCTTCTGGAGCACAATGCCCTGTTCCCGCCGGCAGAAATTCACCACGGCCGGCGGGTGATGCATATCGTCTTTGAGAAAAGGAAAATTATATTCATTATTATCCCCGATCAAATGGCTGGAAGCGATGTGGCACAGGTTCTGTTTCAGGGCGTTCAGGCCGCCCAGGGATCCGGCCATGCCGAACATGGCCATGTGGTGTTCATGTTTGATGTTAAAGGTGGCGATGAGTTTGTCCAGCAGCAGATCATTGCTGCCGGCAATGAGCACCAGGCCGTGGTAGGGAGGCAGCTGGGCCGACTGGGGATAATTTTCCGTGCCCGCCTCCACCCACTGCCGGACCAGATGGATGGGAAACAGCCATTTGCCCGTGACTTTGGTGGCGGGCAGCCCTTTTTCAGAGATCAGGGAGTACACCATTTTTTCATTGATGTTTAAAAATTTGGCAATTTCCTTGGTCGTATACAGTTCTCCCATTTCCAGGCCCCTTTGTTTCAAGTCAATATTGGTGCGATTATCATATAAGGGGGATTCATGTTTGTAAAGATCCAAAAACAAAGGAATCAAGGAATCTGTAGCCAAAAAGAGTGCCGCCTGTCCTGCCAGGGTCCGGGGCAGGACAGGCGGCTGGATAATGCGTGCCAAGGAGATGGGGATTGTTATAAGGAAACAATAAATTTATCCTGTGACATTATCCACTAACATGGTTTCGGGACCGCAATTTATCCCGATGTGAAAACAACCTATCTTTTAGGTTATCATTTGTCAACTATTTTTTTAAATAAATCTTATAATTTTTATAAATAACCAAAAATGACTTAAAATAACAAATTATTTTAAGTACCAGAAGATCCCATCCCCTGTTTGGGTAAAAACAATTGTTTCCGGTCTCCGATGGGAATCGCCCGGGTATCGACATCATACAGAGCGGATATGTTTCGGGGTGTCATCACCGTTTGATTCGGCCCATGACATAGAATTCGGCTGTTTTTCAGCATGATGACATCATCGGCAAACAGGGATGCCAGATTGGGATCATGCATGGAAGCCACAATGCACAAATCGGTTGATCGGCACAGCTCCTTAATGGCGGACAGCAGATGGTACTGGTGGTTGAAATCCAGATGATTGGTGGGTTCATCCAGCAGCATGATCTGCGGGTTCTGGGCAATGGCCCGGGCCAGCAGCACGATCTGGCGTTCTCCCCCGGAGATCCGGTTAAAATTTTTATCCGCCAGGTGAAAGGCGTGCAACTGTTTCAGAGCCTCTTCCGCAATTGTGTAATCGTCTGGTTTGGGTGCGGCAGCCGTTCCCAGAAACGGGGCCCTGGCCATCACCACCACGTCGATGACCCGGAAGGGAAAGATTTCCATGTGTTCCTGGGGCACCAGGCTGACGGTCCGGGCGATCTCATTCCGGGACAGGGATGTCATGTCTTTGCCGTCGATGAAAACTTGTCCTTTGGTGGGATGCAAAATCCGGTTCAGACAATGGATCAGGGTGGTTTTCCCGGACCCGTTTCTGCCCAGCACCACGCAGAAACACCCTTTTTCCACGGTAAAAGAGATATCGTACAGCACCGGGATATCTCCATACCTGAATCCAAGTTGGCGGCAGGAAAGCATCAGATCCACCCGGTGTTGCGGTTTTTGTACAAAAAATACCCGAAAATCGGGGCCCCGGTAAGGGCCGTGATAATACCCACGGGAATTTCGGCCGAAGAGATGCTTCGGGCCGCAGAATCGGCCAGTAAAAGAAAAATAGCGCCCAGCAGGGCTGTCACCGGGATCATTTTCTGGTGTTCCGGTCCGGCCAGGGATCGGGCCATGTGGGGTATCACCAGACCGATCCAGGCGATCTGCCCGCAGCAGGCCACAGACACCGCCACCATAAAGGAACTGGCCGTGATCAGGATGAAGCGGAACAGTCCGGGATTCATGCCCAGGGATTTGGCCTGGATATCGCCCAAAGACAGAATATTGAGGCGGAATCCCAGCACAATGAACACAATCAGTCCGGCCAGGGTGAACGGGGCCATGGTTGCGACATGCTCCCAGGAGACCCGGCTCAGGCTGCCCATGACCCAGAAGATGATGCCGGGCAGCTCGTCATAGGGGTCTGAAAAATATTTCACCACCATGAGCAGGGCATTGAAAAACGACATCACCACGATACCGGCTAGAACCAGCACGATCACCGGTTTAATGGAAATCACCCTGGCCAGGCCCAGGCTCAGGCACACGGCAGTGATCCCGAAAAAAAAGGACAACACCTGGACCAGGCCAAAGACATTCGAAGCCAGGATCAGTCCCAGGGCCGCCCCGAACGTACACCCGGCAGAGACCCCAAGGATATCCGGAGATACCAGGGGATTGCGGAACAGGGCCTGGTACACGGCCCCGGACACGGCCAGGGCCGATCCCACCAGCAGGGCCATGAGACATCGGGGCAGGCGGATCCATAAAAAAACCAGCTCCTTGTGTACCAAATCCGCCGGAAGATCCTGCCCTTTTAACAGGTGGAGGCCAAAGGAGACCATCTCCTGCCAGTGGATCTGAATCCGGCCTGAAAAAAGGGAGATCACCAGGGCCGCCGCCAGAACAAGGCCCAGCAGTCCCAGCAATCGGCCGGATGCGCGGGATGGGCTCATTCAGTCAATCACGTCTTCAAGGGTTCCGCCCATCTGGGTCATGGTCTGTCCGAACAGATTTTGGTGAAAGGCATCGGCCTGGGCAAGCACATCAATGTCGGCAAATTGTTCCGGATAGGCTTTTTGGGCCACCCAGAGCGTGGCCAGTACGGCCAAAGGCGACGGAAAGTCCCATGGGGCCAGGCTGGAAGGGCATCGATAGACCTGGTTTTGGGATATGGCGGAAATCCCCTGTAAGGGCGCCAGATCCAGGAGCCGGACCTGACTTTTTTTCATGTGCTGGGACACCACCATGATGTCCGGATTCCATTCCACCAGCTGTTCCGGGGAGATGTCCTGAAAATATCCGGTCAGATGGGACGAGACATTGCGGATCCGGGCCCGGGCAAAAATCTCATCCTGAAGCATGCTCCCGGTGGTGGTGCTGAACAGTCCCAGGGGGGAGGCAAAATACCCGGTTTTTTCCCGGGACCCGGGCAGATCGGCCAGCCGGTCATCCACCAGCGCCAGCACCGCATCCATCTGGTTCCGGACAAAAGAGATCCGCTGGGAATTTCCCATGGCCCGGGCAATGATTTCCATGGCCTGCAAAATGCTGTCAAAGGATTCCGGAAGAATCACGATGCAGGGGATCCCCATGGCCGTAAGTTTTTCCGTGGCAGGCAGGCCGTCGTTCTGGGAATAGAAAATCACCAGATCCGGTTTCAGGGACACCAGGGTTTCCAGGTTGATGCCCATGGATTTGGTACCGACCCCTGGCAGGTGCTGGATATCCGGCCAGACCGATACCTGCAATGGATCTTTTCGGCTTGAGTTGTCCACGCCCACCAGGGTGTTGGCCAGACCCAGGGACAGCACGCACAGACTGGCCGGTTTGAATGTGGTGACCACCCGCTGGACCGGGCCTTTGATTGCAACTTTTCGGCCTGCCATGTCCGTGATGATCCGTTCTTTGCCTGCATTGGCCTGCAACAGCTGGGGGGTGAAAAAAAGACATGTGGCAATGATGAATACAAGGATTTTTTGTAACAGACGGGGTGTCTTCATAATGGAAATTTTTCCTTTGGTTATTCCCAGCGATGCATTGCAATCAGGTCAGTTCAAAAAGAATGTGAATCTGAAATGTGACCGGGGTTTTAAAAAGAGATGCCGGGGGTCTGGGAAACGGGGCCGCTTTTTTGACGGCAGTGACGGCCGCCTCATCCAGATTTTTGTGCCGGGAGGTTTTCACCACCTGAACTTCTTTAAGGGAACCGTCCGCCAGGAGCACGAATTTGACCTTGACACGCCCCTGAATATGCCGGGATCGGGCGGATTCCGGATATTTTTTGACGCTGTGAATCCTTAAATTCAGCATTTCAAAATAGTCCCGGGCCGTGGTGAATTGTGTTTGGACATCCGTGGTATCCGCCACGGATTCCGGCTGGGCACTGAATCCCGTGACCGGCACCGACGCCGCACTCACAGTGTCGGGCATCTGGGGTATCGGAATCTGATCGTTTGTCACGGTGGGTGTCCGGGTCACCACCGGGTCCAGCTTCATTTTTGGGACTTGAAATGGTTTGGGGTAGATGGGCGTGACAGTGGTCTTCTGGACCTGCTGTCGCCGGAGCCGGGGGGAGGGAATGTCCCGGGTGGACGGTTTGGACACCTGCTGCAAGGTGAGTTCGATATAGGACATGGCCCGGTTCTCATAGATGCCTGCCATATGAAGAAAAATCAGGACATGGATGCCAAAAGAAACCAGGATGAACCCATGGAGCAGCCAGTTGACGGACATATGGGAATGCTGTGCCATCCCGGTGACTCAGAGCCCTTTTTCCGTTGCCAGGCTCAGCCGGGCTGCACCCGCGGCCTTGGCAATGTCCATGACCTTGACGGCCTTGTTTAAAATAACGGTTTTGTCCGCCTTGATGATCACCAGGCGGTCCGGATCATTGCCGATTTTTTCTTTGAGCCGGGTATACAGCTGGTCCATGGGGATTTTCTGGTCCGCCATAAAAGCGGTCCCTTCCTTGTCCACAAACACGGTGATCTCCTGTTTGATCTGGGGGGCCGATGCCGTGGCCTGGGGCAGTTTGATCTTGATGCCTTCCTCCACAATGAAATTGGTGGTGAGCAGAAAATAGATCAGCAGCAGAAACACGATATCGATCAGGGAGGTCAGCGGAGCCTGGATCTGGTACCGGTGGGTGTGTTTTTTAAATTTCAGCATGCTTACCGGTCCTTTGCGGCAACGGCTTTCAAAAACAGGACCGAGCCGTTCTGCAGCCTTGCTTCATATTTGTCCACTTTGGACAGCAGATAGGAATGGGCCACCATGGTGGGCAGGGCCACAGCCAGCCCTAACGCCGTGGTGAGCATGGCTTCCCAGATGCCGCCGGCCAGAACCGCGGCATTCACTTTGCCGCCCATGTCCTGGATCACCATGAACGCCTTGATCATGCCGATGATGGTGCCTAAAAGCCCCAGCAGCGGTGCGATGTTGCCGATGGTGGCCAGGGCCTGGAGATAGGCGGACAGGTCTCGGACCTCGTTTTCCGTGGCATTCACAATCACCGATTCCAGGGTGTCTTTGTCCAGGTCCCTTGCCTGGATCGCTTTTTCAAGAATCCGGCCCATGGGAGAGTTGCTCTGTCCGGCCAGGGTCAGGGCATCTTCTTCCATGCCTTTGGCCACCAGATCGGCGATTTTGAGTTCAATTTCCTTTCCCCGCCGCCGGTTGACCGCATACCGGATCATGCGCTCAAAAAAAATGGCCAGAACCAGAACGGAGCAGAACAATATGGGGATGACCAGGATCCCGCCTTTGGATAAAAATGCCAGCATCAGTGTTTGTTTTTTCCTTTCAGCTGATCAGGAATCGGTTTCAGCTTGTTCGATCGTTTCCACAAAATCCGGAATCCCGTCAAAATCCAGGTCCCGTTCGCGTTTCACCATGGCCTGGGTCTTGTCATAGGTTTCCCACAGGTCCGGTTTGCCGTCCAGGGTGGTGTCTTCCTTGACCGTGACCAGCCTGCCGTTTTCGTACAGATACCAGATCTCCACCACACCATCCTGGTTTTTGTCTTCCTCCCCCCGAATCAGGATTTCGCCGGGCGCGTAATACCAGGTCAGCCAGGGGTTTCCCTGTTTCCATTCCTCCAGGGTTTCCAGTTGCCCGTTCTCATCATAGGTTTCCACCAGATCCAGGGTCCCGTCCAGGGTTTCATCCACTTCCTTTCGCCGCAGTATCTCTCCTTTGAAAAAAGAACGGATATCGGGCTTCCCGTTCTGGCTGATGTCCTGGGTCACAATCAAAGACCATTCCGGGTCATCATATCGCTGGGTGGTGTCAAAGTGTCCGTCAAAAGAGGTATCCCGGACCAGATGCGTTTTTTGGCCGTTTTTATAATACACCTTGTGATCCACATTCCCATCCCCGTTTTCATCTTTTTCCACCCGGATCAACACATCATCGGAGTAATACTGCCAGGTATCGGGTGCGCCATTGAATTCGGTGTCGCTGATCAACCGGTCTCTTTGCTGATTTTCGGTGAAAAACACCGCCACATCCGGGGTCCCGTCCCGGTTTTTGTCGATGAGGTTTTTCACGATCCGGTCGTTTTCCATCAGAGAAACGGTTTCAAAAAATTCATCCCCGTCATGGTCATGTGCCACTTTGTAAAGGGTCCCGGACCGATAATGCCTGATCCTGTCGATCTGCCCGTTTCTACTGGTATCTTCCCGGGTCTTCAACACTTTTCCCGTGTCGTCGAAATCGGCGAAAAAATCAGATACGCCGTTAAAATCCAGGTCTTTTTCCTGGAACCGGACCACCCCGTTTGCAAACCGGGTGATGATGTCGAACCGGCCGTCAAAATTGGTGTCCTGCTTTTGTTCCACAGGCTGTTCCTTTTCATACCAGGTGATGTCATCCGGTTTGCCGTTTTTGTTTGAATCCCTTTCCCGGGTTTTCATCTGCCCGTTTTCAAAGGTCAGGGTGGTCTGGTACCGGTCTTTTTGATAGGGGTCTTTCAGTATTTTTTGAATCTGCCCCTGGGTGTCGAAAAAAACGATCCGGTCCAAGGTGCCGTTTTCGTTTTCATCCACTTCCTGCCGGACCGGCAGCTCATTGTCGTAATAGGTGGTGATGTTGACCGTGCCATTGCCGTCGGTATCTTTGGTACTGGAGATCAGCCGGCCGGCCTCAAAATAGAAAAGGGTGTCAAACCGCCGGTCCCCGGTGGTATCTTTCTGAATTTTTTGGATCTGCCCATCGTCGGCAAACAGTGCGACCTGGATCAGGTTTCCCTTTGTATCGCGTTTTTCCTGGCGGACCCTTTTTTCATTTTCAAAAAAATCCGTGCAGTCCATGTGATGGTCTTCGGTTGTATCCCTTTCAATCCTTGAAAGCACTCCCCTGGTATAAAATTGGTGCTTTTCAAAAAAACCGTCCTGATTCTGATCCATATCCACCTGGAGAATGGTGCCGGAATTATCATAAATCAGCACCTGGTCGATGATGCCGTCTTTGTTCAGGTCGTTTTCCACCCGGTTTTCCGCCAGTGCCGTCAAAGGACACAGCCAGAGGATGAGCAAAACAATAGAAAGATAAATCATGGTTCCTGGTTTCATAATGCCGTAGATATATAGATTTGGGTTGTTTTTGTCAATGAATGAGAAATAGTTTTGTATAAATAACCCAAACAAACCATAAACAACTTTTTGGTTGACCTGTGCGGTAAATAGCTATATTGTGGCCAAAATCAAGACCTGTTGAACGAAAAATCAAAAAGGAAGGAAAAATGAAACCAAAAAAATGGTATGTATTCGGCATTGTTTTATGGCTTTATATCGGTATGTCTCTGGCAATGGCTGCCGAAGATGCAAAACAACCATCAACCACGGTTTATTCTCTGGGTGAAGTGGTTGTTTCGGCAGACAGTCCGGAAAATACCCCGGTCAAAACGGTGGAGATCACGGCAGAAGACATTGAAAAACGGCATGCCCTGACCCTGGCCAAAGCCCTGGAACTGTTGCCGGGAGTGGATATCCGGCGGGGCGGCGAAGGGGTCCCCCGGGTCAATATCCGGGGATTCAGAAGCCGGCACACCATTCTGCTGCTCAACGGGATTCCCATGAACTCCACCTATGACAGCCAGTTCGACCCCAACATGATTTCCACGGAAAACATCGCCAAAATCAAGGTGTCCTATGGGGGCCATTCCGTGCTCTACGGCCAGGGAGGGCTTGCCGGGGTCATCAATATCATCACCAAGCAGGGAACAACAGGACTTGGCGGAGATGTGTCGGCAGAAATGGATGAAAACGGCAACCATTACACCAAACTCAATGTGGGGGGCGGCAATGATAAGGTCAGTTTTTTCGGCGCTGTCAACAATTATGATTCCGACGGGTTTCACGTGTCCGACAATTTTGATCCCACCTCCCAGGAAGATGGGAATGAGCGAAACAACAGCGACAGTGAACGGTTGAGTCTGTTCGGCAACCTGGTGTACCAGATGACCGACGAGATTGAAATGGGCCTGACATTGGAAAGGACGACCGGCGAGTATGGCACACCCCCCATGACTGTGGATGACAAGAAAGATCCGTTCTACAAAAAGCCGAAATACGATCGCACCGAGGATTTAGAAACTCTTTCCGGTCAGGTGTCCATGAGTTACACCCCCAAAGGGATGTTCGGTTTCAGAGGCTGGGTGTTTGCCAACACAAACGACCAGGAAAATGCCCGGTACGATGATGACACCTACAGCACCATGACCAAGAAAAACACCTATCAAAGCAACGATGAAACAAAAATAAAAGGGGCGGCCTTTCAGACCCGTGCGGATTTCGGAACCGCTGGGAATGCGGTGCTGGGGCTTTCCACCGAGGCCAGTGACTACACATCTGATTTCAGAAATGTGGACAAGGACAACGTCCCACCCACCGCCTATTATTACGATCATGGTCTGGACATGTATTCAGCGGCACTGGAATACAATGTGCGGCTGCTGTCAAAACTGGGGGTTACGGCCGGGTACAGCCACCACTGGCAGACCAAAGATGAGGGAAGTGATGTGGACAAGGGAAGCTATATGGCCGGTTTGAGTTATGATCTGACCGACAGCACCATACTGCGGGCCTCCTATGCCAGAAAGATCCGGTTTCCGGATATCAAGCAGCTGTATGATCCCAAATCCGGGAATGCCGATCTGGTGCCTGAAGAATCCAAAAATTACGAAGCCGGCATCACCCAGCGCCTTTTCGGGGACATGACCCTGGATCTGGCGGTGTTCAAACATGACGTATCCCAGTATATTGAAAAAAATGATGCCACCGAGCTCTACAAGAATTGGGAATCTTATGAATTCAAGGGATTTGAGATCTATCTGTTCAAGCCGTTTCTCACCTCCGGCACCATCGGTCTGGGGTATTCCTATCTGGACACCGAAGACAAGTCCGCCGGGGCCCAAAGAGATGAACTCCAGTACCGGCCGGCCCATAAATACACCCTGGATGTGGGATATACCTGGGATTTCGGCCTGAGAGTTCATGCAGACATCCTGCACACGGCCGACCAGTACTACTATTCCGATAACTTTGACAAGGGCAAACTCAAGGACTATACCCTGGTGAACGTGAAACTGGAACAAAAAGTCTACAAGGATTCGGTATTTCTCTACCTAGGACTGGATAACCTGACGGATGAAAATTATGAAGAATCCTATGGGCTGCCCCAGGCCGGCCGGACCGGATATGCCGGTATCCGGATGACCTTTTGATGGAGAGTGCGAGATGAACTACATGGTGTGCATCGATGACACGGACATGCCCGGCACCCGGGGGACCGGCTGGCTGGTGGAGGATCTGTGCCGCATCCTAACGGCGGAAAAACTGGCCGCCACCAAGGCCATCAGCCGGCATCAGCTGTATGTGCACAAGGATATTCCCTATACTTCCCACAACTCCGCCATGGGGTTTGAAATGATCCTGGAACCCCGGTATTATGATGCGGTCATGTCCCTGTTTCAGATATTTCTGGAAACCCGCACGGAAAAAGGGTCTGATCCCGGTCTGTGTGTGGTGCAGCTGTCTGATTCCCTGGATGACGAAAGCCTTGCGGCTTTTGGAAAAGCCGCCAAAAACCGGGTATTGACCAAATCGGACGCTTATTCTCTGGCCGCCAGAACCGGGGTTCACCTGTCGGAACACGGGGGCACCGGTCAGGGCGTGGTGGGTGCCCTGGCCGGCATCGGGCTGCGGCTTTCGGGAAATGACGGCCGGTACCGGGGATGGTATCATCTGGGAAGGCCCGGGGATATCGTCAGTGTCGGGGCTTTGTGCGAATATCCCTTTGTGGATGCCCTGGTCACCTGTGACGGACATTATCTGGCTCTGGATACCCGGGTCATGATGGGCTCTGAAAAAACCAAAACCGTGCGCATGGGCCACCGGCAGGTGATCGTGGTGGCCCCCTGCAACGATCCGGCATGTCCGGGCATTGCATACCGCACCATTACCAAAAAGGAAGCAAAAAAGTATTGAGATCCTTCCGGCGGCACCGGACCCTGTGGTATGGGCTGATGGCCGTATTGCCGCTGGTGCTGGGTGCCTGTTCCGTTTTTCTGGGGCGGTATCCGGTGTCGGTCCGGGATATCGGTGCACTGGCGGCTGCGGCATGGACCGGGCAGACGATGGATCCCACCCATTTCAGCGTGATCGTTCATGTCCGGCTGCCCCGGATCATTCTGGGCGCCTTGGTGGGAGGGAGCCTGGCCGTGAGCGGGGCCGCGTTTCAGGGATTGTTCCGCAATCCCCTGGTCAGTTCCGGCATGCTCGGGGTCAGCTCCGGGGCCGGGTTCGGGGCGGCCCTGGCCCTGATTTTGTTTGACCGGTATGGGTATGTGTATCCGTTTGCCTTTGGATTCGGGTTGCTGGCAGTGCTGCTGTGCTTTTTCATCGGCCGGCTTACCGCATCCACCCAGGCGATCACCCTGGTGCTGGGCGGGGTGATCGTGGGATCGATTTTTTCCGCCCTGATCTCTTTGCTCAAATATCTGGCAGACCCGTATGATGAACTGCCGGCCATTGTGTTCTGGCTCATGGGCAGCCTGTCCCGGGCCGAATACGACCATATTCTCACCGCCGGGATTCCCATGATGGCAGGCTCCCTGGGCCTGGTGATCGTTCGCTGGCGCCTGAACGTGCTGGCCATGGGAGACCGGGAGGCCCATTCCTTGGGGCTCAACGTCAATGCCAACCGGATTTTCATCATTGTCTGCGCCACCCTGGCCACTGCCGGGGCCGTGTGTGTGAGCGGTGTCATCGGGTGGGTGGGGCTGGTGGTCCCGCACATGGGCCGGATGATCATCGGCAACGACAACAAAGCATTGATCCCCGTGGCATTTTGCATGGGGGCCGCGTTCCTGATTCTGGTGGATGATATCAGCCGCCTGATCAGTACCAGTGAAATGCCCCTGGGGATTCTGACCTCTCTTTTGGGCGGCCCGTTTTTCATTTACCTGCTCAGGCGGACCCGGGGCCGGGAGTGGTGATGCAGTGAAATACAATCCAGATCAGATCCTCATTGAAATGAAAAATGCGGCGTTTTCTTTCGGCCGGATACCGGTTTTCCGGCAGGTGAATCTGAAAATTGCCAGAGGCGAGGTGTTCTGTCTGCTGGGACCCAATGGATGCGGAAAAACCACCTTGATCGACTGTATGCTGGGCATACGCATTTTGGACACGGGCCACCTGAACTTGATGGGGCAATCCCAAGCCCGGTACTCTCCCAAAGAGACCGCCCGGGTCATGGCCTATGTGCCGCAGAAGCACGACCGGCATTTCTCTTTTTCCGTAATGGATCTGCTGCTGCTGGGAAGAACCCCCTATACCGCTTTTTACGCCTCACCTGGAAAACAGGATATTGAAAAAGCGCAAACCATTCTGGAGATGTTTGGGCTGTCTCATCTGAAGCACCGGGACTATACCCGGTTGAGCGGGGGTGAGACCCAGCTGGTGATGATCATGAGGGCCCTGATTCAGGAGACCCCGGTGATTGTCATGGACGAACCCACCTCTCACCTGGATTTCCGGCATGAACTCATCGTTCTGGAAACCCTGGCCCGCTTGATCCGGGAGCGCCGGATCACTCTGGTGATGGCCACCCATTTTCCCAACCATGCCTTTTATTTTGAAAATGCCGGCATTCCGGTCAATGTGGCATTCATGGGAAATCAGAGTGTGAAGCCGTCGGGCACGCCTTCCAGGGCGCTGACACAGGAAAACCTGGCCCGGTTCTACCACATCGAGACTTTGGTGATGACCCATACCCTGCCGGGAAAAGGACCGATCAAACAGATTATCCCAATTAAAACCCTGGACCTTGAAACGGACGGATCTGCATGAAAAAACTTACCCTGAATCGGATATGGATGCTCGTTTTCCTGCTGCTGCCGGTTGCGGTGGCAGAGGCCGGCCCGGCAGCCGGAACCGATTTTGTCACAACAGAAGATAAGGCTGTGACGGTCACGGACTTTTTCGGCCGGACCCTGACACTGGATCGGCCGGCCGATCGGTTCGCCTGTCTGTACGCATTCACCGGACATGTGGTCACGCTTCTGGGCAGGGGCCGTGATATGGTGGCGGTGGTGGACGGGCTGAAAAAAGACCGGCTGATCCGGCAGCGGATGCCGGGTATCGATGCTTTGCCCATCCCTGCCAAAGGCGGCGTCATTCATATAGAAACCCTGTTGAAGGCAGACCCGGATATGGTATTTCTCAAACCGGAAACCGCAGCGGCGGAAGCGGAAACTCGGAAACTGGAACGATTCGGACTGCCTTATTTTGTGGCGGGGTACCGTAACATGGAAGAACAGATGACCACCATCGAGATGATGGGAAAAATCTGCGGCCGGTATGATGCGGCCCGGGCCTATACCGAGTATTACCGGAACATGATCCATACCGTGACGCAACGCACCGGCAAAATACCGGAAAATCAGCGGGTACGGCTGTATCATTCGGTCAATGAAGCTCTCAGAACCGATGCCCCCGGAACCATTGAAGCGGACTGGACCCGGGCGGCCGGGGTTGTCAACGTATCTGTGGGAGACCGGCTGCATGCCAGGGGAGACAAATTTTTTGCCGGCATGGAACAGATTCTGATCTGGAACCCGGAGGTGATCATCGTAAACGAGGCCGAGGTGGATCAAGAGATTTTGCAGGACAAAAAATGGGGTGCCGTCAAAGCGGTCCGGGAAAAAAACGTGTTTCCCATCCCTGTGGGCATTTCCCGGTGGGGGCATCCCGGCAGCCTGGAAACACCCCTGGCCATTCTGTGGACCGCCAAAACCGTTTATCCGGAGCTGTTTTCCGACATTGATCTTGAAACAGAGATCAAACAATTTTACCATCGATTTTTTGATCTGGTTCTGACAGATGAGATGGTGCAAAACATTTTGAGCAACCAGGGGATGCGTCAGGCTTTGGACACCCGGTAAAGGAGGACAAATGAAACGATTTGAAAACATACCCCTGAGACGGATCATCGCAGCATGGTTTCTGGTGCTGGTTTTCACAGGTCCGGGATTTACAGACACCCCGGCGGCAGCAGATTCCTTTCCGGAACGGATCGTCCTGAATCTCACCCAGACCCCTCATCTGTCACAGGCGGTCACGTGGCGGTCCGGAGAAAAAGGCGAAATCCCGGCCGCTCAGATCGTGCCGGTATCCCATTTGCTGGAGGCGGAATCCCATGCGGTCACAGTCAAGGCGGATACCTGCCAGATAGAAATTGATGAATCACGGGATGTGTTTCATCATTCCGTGGTGTTTGAATCACTGGTTCCGGGCACGGAATATGCCTACCGGGTCGGGAATGATCCGCACTGGAGCGAATGGAGTCGGTTCAAAACCGCATCCGGCCGGAATGACCCGTTCCGGTTTGTTTTTTTCGGTGATATCCAGGAACAGGTCGCGGCCCTGGGATCCCAGCTGTTCCGGTTGGCCGTTATGGCAGTGCCGGATGCGGCATTCTGGCTGTTTGCCGGGGACATGATGGACAATGGACCGGATGACCGGGAATGGGCCGGGTTTTTTGAGGCGGTTTCCTGGATGCCGAAAACCTTTCCCATGCTGCCGGTGCCGGGGAATCATGAATATCCGGATCCCCGGATCATCCCGAGAGATGAACGACGGATCACCCCGCTGTGGCGGCCCCATTTCACGTTGCCGGACAACGGCCCGCCAGGTCTTGAGGAAACCGTGTATTGGCTTTCTTACCAGGGGGTGTGCTTCATCATTCTCAACGGCAATGAGCCGATGGATGCCCAGGCTGAATGGCTGGAAACCGTCTTGTACCGGAACACCGCCTGGACCATTGTTGCCATCCATCAAACGGTCTATCCCATTTCTACCCGCCGGCATGACACCACCATCCAGGAAATACTTGTGCCGATTTTTGACCGATATGCCGTGGACCTGGTGCTCCAGGGCCATGACCATGGATACGCCCGCACCAAAGCCTTAAAAAATCACCAGCCCGTGACCGGCAAAGAAAAAGGCACGGTGTACATCATTTCCAACAGCGGGCCTAAGTTTTATCCGGTCAGTGACCGGTATGATCATCTCATGGCCAGAACCGGGTCAAAAGAAATGCTGTTTCACACCATTGACGTGGATGAAACCACACTGCGGTTCACCGCGTTTGATCTGATGCAGCAGCCTGTGGATGAGGTGGTGATTCACAAAAATATCCCATAAATCAGACATTGTTTTTCCTTTTTTTCTGATACAGGTCCTGGGGTGTCTGGTTTTTGTCTGTACGCCATCTGCACGCCAGAGAGAAATATTTATCTATCCATCTGTTTTTTTGAGATATTCTATGTCTTTGTCCGGTGCGGCATACATTGTGCTAATGAGGACAACCTTTACCTGAAACAAAGGTTGACACACCCATGGCAAAAATGGATATGACCCGCACCATCCAAAGAATCAAAGACGAGTATGCAGATGCCTATGACACCATGACCTGGCTGTCCCCGGAATCGGCGGACGCGGCATCCCGGGTCCGGGAAAATCTGTTAACGCAAATTTTTGAACACCCGGGCAACGGCCCGGAATGGCGGTTTGCCCGAACCAAGCTGTTGACCCACGGCATTTCACCGGGGTGCGATTTCTGCGGCAACGGAGACTGGTCCTGCCTGTTCATCAACGGCATCTGCAATGCCCGGTGTTTTTACTGCCCGTCCACCCAGAATCAAAAAGGGCTGCCCATGACCAGTTCCCTGGAGTTCAAAACCCCCAATGATTATGTGGATTATGTCAGGGCCTTTGGTATCCGGGCAGTGAGTTTCAGCGGCGGGGAACCTTTCATGACCTTTGAGCGGGTGGTGCAGTATCTCAAGGCCCTGCGGGCGAAAATCACGGATCCGCTGTATATATGGATGTACACCAATGGCCTGCTGGTGACCGAAGACAAACTGAAAATCCTGGCAGATAACGGCCTGGATGAAATTCGTTTTGACATCAGTGCAGACCATTACCGCCTGGATGCCCTGAAAAAAGCGAAAGGCATCATTCCCTGTGTCACCGTGGAGATCCCGGCCATCCCGGAAGATCTGGAAAACACCCGGCAGGTGATCCGCCAGTTGTATGATGAAGGGGTGAATTTTCTGAATCTTCACCAGCTCAGATGTACGCCGTTTAATCTGCCAAAGTTGATCCAGCGGGGATATACGTTTGTGCACGGCCCCAAAGTCACGGTCCTGGAGACCGAGCTGACCGCCCTGGAACTGATGCGGTATACTCTGGAAAACAACATCGCTTTGCCCATCAATTATTGTTCCTTTGCCTTCCGCCACCGGTTTCAGCGGGCCGGGGCCCTTACCCGCAACGCCCTGCGGGTCAAGTTGCCGCATCAGGATATCACGGCCACCGGACATATCCGGACCCTGGGGATCACCGGGGAAAAACCGGCCATTCTGGCGGTCCATCACCAGCTTCTGTCACAAGCCAAAGACACTGATCTCTGGCAGCTGGCCAAAACCTACGACCAGCTGTTCTTCGCTGCAAGTCTCTGGCCCTGTATCGATTTTTCCGGTGTCACCCTGACGGTTGCCTACACAGCTACCTCCCTGAAATCATCCGTGTCTTTCAGACATTCTTTCAAAGAAATTCCCTTGAACCGCAAAAAAAAGGTGGTGATTGAAAAATATCCGGCCCACCCGGGTATCCGGATGCAGGAAGACCGGATACAGGAATTTGCCCGCCGGTTTATTCTTCCTCAATCAGGCAGCCCCGCAGACACGACAGGTGATTACCCGGCGGAAGATCTGTTTGCTGAAGTCAAGGGATTAGAGCGGATGACCTCCGGTCTGGCCCCCTATTTCTGAGAGACGGCTTGACAGTCTGCAAGGACCGTCACAAGTCTGTCATAAACAGGTCCGAATGGCCGCCGGTTCTTTTACAAAATTGTAAGTAAATGCTGATCTGGTTTATTTGCTCTATTTTAAAATTCGAAAAAAGTTGGGTATTCAGATATCAATGTGATAAACATTTCTGCACGGCTTTCAATTTAGGATAATATACAGATAATTTTTCATCAAGGGTATGCTGAATCACACATGAGCTTGTTAGAATTGGAAAGGAAAGAAACACATGAATTATCAACACATAAAAATATTGGGAATGTATAAGCAGGCAATGAAAAGACATTTGATATTGCTCTCCTTGATTTTAATGGCATTGATGTGTTGGGGATGCGGAACAATTCCTCAATCCACAATCGATCCTGGAGGGAAAATCTCTCAGGCCCCGGATTACCAGAAGGCCTCTTCCTGGGTAATCCAAACCCCAACACCGGACAATCCGATAGATGTTTTTTATGTGTATCCAACGATTTATGCCGACGACTCACCCGCAAACATGGATATAAATAATGAGGTATTGAGGCGTGCGGCCGAGAATCTTATTGATACCCAGGCCAGCGTGTATTCAGAAAGTGCAAATGTTTTTGCCCCCTACTACCGGCAGATGTCATTTGCCAAGCTGGATCCTGAAAAAGACATGTATAAAAACCAATATTTTCTAATCGGATATTCGGATGTCTCACGTGCTTTTGACTATTTCCTCAAAAATCTGAATCAGGGACGTCCTTTTATTCTTGCCGGTCACAGTCAGGGGTCGATGGTTCTGATTCAACTGATGCGGGAGCAATTTAAAAGACCGGGTTTACAGAACCAGTTGGTGGCTGCGTATTTAATCGGATATTCGATAACGCCAGAGGACTTTGCAGCTTATCCCTGGATGAAGCCCGCAACGCTAGCGACCGATACAGGCGTAATTATTTCATATAATACTCAAGCGCCAGGGGCAACTGGTTCTCCTGTATTACTGCCAGGCGCATTTTGTATTAATCCGCTGAACTGGGCAACGGATGAAACACCGGCAGATAAGCTTTTGAATCTTGGCACCGTCTTTTTCAATACCACCACCGGCCACATTGAACGAGAGATGCCACACTACGCAGGTGCCCGTGTAGATAAAAAAACAGGTGCCCTGGTCACCATCCTGCCTGAAAAGCTGGACATTGGCGCGTTCCCCCCGGGGGTATATCATAAATTTGATTACTCACTCTGGTATTGCAACCTTAAAGCAAATGTAAAAACCCGCTGCAAACACTATTTTGAGAACAATGAAGATAGATAGATTTTCAAACAAGACTCTTGCACCCGCCATATCCGGACAGAGAGGAATGGATTTGTGGTTGAATTCTGATGAAAAATACATAAATTAATGGGTAATTAAAAATTTAAAAAATGGAGGGATGGGGTATGCCGGGAAAAATTTTTTACAGAGAACGAAGAAATGTGCAGGATGGAGAGAAAAAGCCCCGTTTCCGGGTCGTGGCGGTTCTGGACTGCAACTTGAAAGTCTATTCAGACCATTTGCGGCTCAGCGAACTGACCCACCTTGCCGAGGAAACCGGTGCGGAACTGGTTCATCTGAGAAAAGGATCTAAACAAGAGGGCACTTCCGAGCAACAATAACTTTCCATGAAAGGCGGATGATTATGGCACTGGTAAGAGACAAGGACGGCAAACGGCTGCATGTCAAAAGCCGGCTCATGGGCGAGAGCCTGGTCAGCAAAACGTTTCTGGATCAACTGGACGTTGCGCCCCAGCAGCGGCTGTACCCGGATGTGGCGATCCTGAAAATCGGGGGCCAGTCCATCTGTGACCGGGGCGTGAAAGCCCTGCCGGCCATACTCAAGGAAATCGTGGCCAACCGGACCTCCCACAAAATGCTGATCACCACGGGCGGCGGCACCCGGAGCCGGCACATTTACACCATCGGACTGGAAATGGGTATGCCCACGGGGGTGATCGCCCGTTTCGGCAGCATGATCTCGGATCAGAATGCCCTGATGATCGCCACCCTGCTGTCTCCCTGGGGCGGGATCAAAATTTCCCACAGCGATATCGTCAAACTGCCCACCTATTTTGCGGAAGGCATCATTCCGGTCATGCACGGGATGCCGCCCTATGACTATTTTGCCATCAAGCCGGAAAAAGGCCGGATTCCCATCCATCGCACCGATGTGGGCCTGGTGATTTTAGGGGACCTGATCGGGGCCCGGCGGATTCTGTTTGTCAAGGATGAGGACGGGCTGTATACCGAAGACCCGAAAAAGAACCCGGATGCCGAATTCATTCCCGACATCACGGTGGCGGAACTGATGGAAAAAGACCAGGATGACCTAGTCATCGAGCGGCCCTGCCTGGAGATCATCAAAAACAGCGAAGTGATCGAGCAGGTCCAGGTGATCAACGGAATGAAGGAAGGCAACATCACCAAAGCCCTGGCCGGTGAACATGTGGGGACCATTATCCGCAAATAGGACGGCAAACCGGATGGGTGATTACCCGGCGGATGATCTGTTTGCTGAAGTCAAGGGATTTGAGTGGGTGACCTCCAGTCTGGCCCCATATTTCTGAGAGACGGCACGACAGTCTGTAAAGACCATCATAAGTCTATCATAAACAGTTCCGAATAGCTGCCGGTTTTCCATAAAATTGCTGTCGTTGAGCAAATGTAAGAAAATCGCAGAACAAAAATAATAATTGTCAGGGATCTTCTGGATCGCTGAAACATATGTATGGCTGGATAAATTCATGTAATGGGAATGAAATTTATGCCGGCGTGTTTTGCCGACACGATAAATACAGTTGAGGCCAGAAGGAATTCATGATAGGGCAAGAATGGTTGAGTTTTCATGGGATTAAGCTTTGGCAATATTGTTGAGGTTTGTTGAGTCAAGTAATGCAAGTACTTATTGGATTCGAATAAGGAGAGATTGTGACAGTTTCGACTTTCATCGGTTTAATCAATAATGCAGCATTGCTGGTTTCGTTAGTCTTAATCTACGATTTAGTTTTTTTGAGGCAACCAGAAGAAAAGGCTTCACCCAAACAAATTCCCATTGGCCTTATTCTTGGTATCATTGGATTAGCGATAATGGTGAATCCATGGGAGTTTCTTCCTGGCATAATATTTGATACAAGATCTATTCTTTTGAGCGTCTGCGGTTTATTTTTCGGGATGGTACCGACTGTGACAGCTACAATCTTAACCGGAGGATACAGACTGTACCTTGGTGGTGCTGGAGCATGGACTGGATTTGCCGTCATAGTAATATCTGGTGCGGTAGGTTTAGGTTGGCGACACTTTATGATAAAAAATTTGGATTCGATCTCGAATAAAAATTTGTTTTTGATGGGATGCGTGACGCATGTCTTGATGTTACTTTTGATGCTGACTTTGCCACGAGCGGTTGCATTTGGAGTTCTTTCAAAAATAACTTTACCTGTGATGTTGATATTTCCTGTAGGAACGGTTCTTTTGGGCAGGTTATTCATAAATAGCCAAAATCGAATTAAGTCAGAACAATTGCTAAAAGAAAGCGAAGCCCGGTTCAAGGCACTTCATAATGCTTCTTTCGGAGGAATTGCCATTCATGACCAGGGCATTATTTTGGAATGCAATCAGGGCCTTTCAGAGATGACTGGTTACCAATATTCCGAGCTTATCGGGATGAACGGACTTCTGCTGATTGCCGAAAAATCCCGTGAAACAGTAATGAATAATATTCGAAATGGTTATGAAAAACCTTATGAAGCATTTGGATTACGCAAAACCGGAGAAGAGTTCCCCATGCAGCTGGAAGCCCGCAATGTGCCTTATAGGGGGAAACAGGTTCGAACCGTTGAATTCAGGGACATCACCGAGAGGAAACAGGCGGAAAAGGCACTGGAATCAAATTATGCGCTGCTTCGGATCGCCGGTGAAACGGCCAAGTTTGGCGGTTGGAGCGTCGATTTGGAACAGAATATCTGCACTTGGTCGGATGCTGTGGCAGATATTCATGATGTACCCCACGGTTATGCGCCACCTGTGCAGGAAGGCATAAACTTCTACGCTCTGGAATGGCGGGAAAAGATCACACAGCGCTTCAGGGCCTGTGCCAAAGAAGGTATTCACTATGATGAAGAAATGGAGATCATCACCCAAAAAGGAAAACGTGTCTGGGTGAGAACAACCGGCAAGGCAGTGAAAAATGAAAAAGACAAAATCATCAAAGTGCAGGGCTCTTTTCAGGATATCACTGACCGCAAGCAGGTCGAGCAGGCACTTGTTGAACAAAAAGACCTGCTCGCGGCCATTTATCGCAACGCACCCTTGGTAATCATGGTCGTGAATGCCGAACGGCGTATTCAACAGGTCAATGGATTCGCGACACAATTTGCCGGCAGAGCTGCGGAAGAGATGCTCGGTTTGCGCGGCGGTGAAGCATTGCGCTGTTTGCATGTACTGGATGACCCCAGAGGCTGCGGGTTTGGCGAATTTTGTCAGCAGTGTGTCATCCGGAACACGGTGCTCGATACACTGGAAACCGGCAAAACGCATTTGCAAATCGAAGTGCCTTACTATTTCAAGGGGCAAGACAACAAAACGCGGGAGCTCCAATTACTCATGTCGACGACGCCCGTTGAAGTAAAGGGCGAACGCTTGGCTTTGTTAACCTTGCAGGATATCACTGAACGTAAGCAGGCTGAAACGGAGCAGGTAAAGCTTCAGGAACAGCTCAACCAGTCCCAGAAGATGGAGTCCGTGGGACGTCTGGCGGGCGGAGTCGCCCATGATTTCAACAACATGCTGGGGGTGATCCTGGGACATACGGAACTGGCATTATTGCAGGCAGATGAGAATCACGAGCTGCATGATGACCTCAAAGAAATTCATAAAGCTGCAAAACGGTCGGCGGACATCACAAAGCAGTTGCTTGCCTTTGCCAGAAAACAGACCATTTCTCCCGAACAGCTGGATCTAAATGATACTGTTGAAAGCATGCTGAATATGCTCCGCCGACTCATCGGTGAAGACATCGACCTTGTCTGGCAGCCAGCCGCCCATATATGGCCGGTGGAAATGGACCCGTCCCAGATCGACCAAATTCTGGCCAATCTGTGCGTCAACGCCAGGGATGCCATTTCCGGGGTAGGCAAACTCACCATTGAAACCGGAAGAAAAACATTTGACGAAGAATACTGCAAAGAACACGCTGGGTTTATTCCTGGTGATTTTGTACTGCTGGCAGTCAGTGACAACGGCTGCGGCATGGACAAAGAAACCCTGGAGAATCTGTTCGAACCGTTTTACACTACCAAGGATTCAGGCAAAGGCACCGGCTTGGGACTGGCTACCGTGTATGGTATCGTCAAACAGAACAACGGTTTTATCAATGTTTACAGCGAACCGGGGCAAGGTTCCACGTTCAAAATTTATCTGTCCCGGTTAGTTGTCGATGAAGACATCGGCAAGGCAGTTCCTGAGAAAACGGCAGCTGTCGGCGGCACTGAAACCATCCTGCTGGTGGAAGATGAACCTTCTATCCTAAGAATGACCCGGATAATGTTAGAGAGGAAGGGATATTCGGTTTTACCGGCTGCCACACCTGGTGAGGCGATAGACCTGGCAAAAACCCATTCAGATAAAATACATCTTCTCATGACCGATGTAGTCATGCCGGAGATGAACGGAAGGGATCTGGCCGGGAAACTCACCGCTCTTTATCCGGATATTCGGCTTATGTTCATGTCGGGTTATACCGCTAATGTCATTGCCCATCACGGGGTACTGGATGCCGGAGTAGCTTTTATCCAGAAGCCTTTTTCAATGACTGACTTGATGGTTAAGGTTCGAGAGGTGTTGGGTAAAGAGCCAGATGAAACTCATGTATGATTATCCTATTGGAAATTATCCGGCCCTTCTAAAAACTCAAGGATACCGACAGTATTCAAAATTTACCAGCAGGGGAAATTCCCACTCGAATAAGAGTTTAGGTCATATGGCGGGAATCAGGACCGCCTTCCGGAAAAGACACAATCGGTGTGCATATTCCGGAAAAATTTCGAGATTGACTGGAGGTGGCTCAGTCACAGATTCGTGGGTGAATATGTCAGGCATGTCAGATTGTTTATTTCCAGCGTATTCCTTTACCTGTGCGGGATACCGGCATGTATCAATTGAGGAGTGTCAGAAGTGCAAAATTTTGCATTTCTGACACTCCTGTTTTCTTCAACGATCTGCCAAGGCTGGAAACATTTGGTATAAGGGCGTTTCCATCAAAAATAAGACCAGGCCATTTTTTTGATGGGCTGACAAAATGCCCCATGCCTTGGGTGGATGAAAAAATATCAGTGAGGTCATGTGCTATGAACCTTTCCGAAAAACCTTAAACCCCTTGATTGGCAATGGTTTGAGAGTATGTATTCTTAAATCTGTTTTTGAACATATCAGAAATGCAAAATTTTGCATTTCTGATATGTTTTTTTTGAAAGGGTGCTGAAAGTGATGCCAATCAAGGATGTACGTGCTGCCAGATTTTATGACAGTACCGATAATTTCCCAGTTAAGGATCATAAGAAGCGCTTTCTTGAACCGAGCAGTGGAGCAAAATATGCATAAAATCAATCCCAGTTTCAAAGTGGGCAGTTCTATAAGAGTGAAGGAAGGGATAAAAGACCCGGACTCAGATATGGCTTTGAGCGGTTGGCAAGGCAGAATCTTGGAAATTGGGAAAGACGAAAGTGGTCATCCACAACTTCTCGTTGCATGGGATAGCCAAACGCTCAGAAGCATGCCTCAATCCTACTTGGAACAAAGTGAATTAGAAGGAATGGCTTGGCAGCAGTTTTATCTGGAAATTGACGATGTAGAATTTGTACCGATCAGAGATCAGCGAGTATCAGGAAAAGGGAAGACTGCGCCAAAATGATCGACTAAGCATGAGTTTTTTATGGCTGAAAAATCCTTAAATAATTACCTTGCCCTTAAAAGGTATGGACCGATGCGCTGTGAAATTCAAAAGCAGCGGTTTTATCAATCTCAAGACAAAATTCATTAACAAGGTTTCTGGGCCAGACCGCTTCGAACAAAACGCCCTGTACATCCATATGCACGCGTGTGAACACCCCATAAAGGGCGATGTCTGTTACTTTTCCGGTAAAATGGTTTTTACAGACCCGCGGTGTGTCCGGGGGGTGAAATAAAATGTTTTCCGGACGAATCCCTAAGTGATGGTGGTCCGGGGCCGGCGGGGTTTCGGCAATAATGTCCAGGCCGGTGCCGGCAATTTTCAGAACGTCCCCGTGGCGCTCAAATGCGGTGATGTTTTTCATGCCCACAAACCGGGCAGTGAACCTGGAATCCGGTTTTTCAAACAGGGTCTGGATGCGTCCCTGCTGCATGATCTTTCCGTCTTTGATGATGGCGCCCCGGTTGGCCAGATACAGCACCTCCTCAAAATTGTGGGACACCATGATGATGGTCATTTTCAGGTCTTTGTGCACCTTTTTCAACAGAGACCTGGCTTCGTCATGAAACACCGGGTCCAGGGCCGACAGGGGTTCATCCAGCAGCAGCACCTTTGGGTTCAGGATCAGGGACCGGGCCAGGGCCACGCGCTGTTTTTCCCCGCCGCTCAGGTTATAGGGATACCGGTGTATGATTTTTTCAAGTCCCAAAGCGGCAATCAGATAATCAAACCGGTGCCGGGCCTCTTGTTTTGAAATATGGTGATACCGGGTGCCGTACAGGATGTTTTGGGTGACATCCAGATGCGGAAACAGGGCTAAATCCTGGTAGACCAGGGCCAGTTGCCGGTTTTCCACGGGCACCCGGGTGATGTCCGAGTCTTCGAATATCAGGGAGCCGGAAGTGAACGGCATGATCCCCATGATTCCTTCCAGAAGCAGAGATTTGCCCGACCCGGTCGGACCGATGAGCGCAAAAAAATCATGGGCGTGCACTTTGAGGCAGATATCGGTAAGGGAAAATTCCGGCAGGGTCAGGCCGATGTGTTTGAGCGAGATCATGGGCTATCGGGTGTCCGTGTGAATGGATCTTGTCATCATCCGCAAAAACACGAACAAAACAAAGGAAATCAGGATCAGCCAGACCGCGATGGGCTGGGAATATTTCAGGCCGAAGGCTGTGAACCGCTCATAGATCATCACCGGCGCCGTCATGGGGTGATAGGCCACAATCACCACTGCCCCGAATTCGGAAATGGCCCGGGCCGTGCACATGATGATGCCTAAAATCATGTGCCGCCAGGTCAAGGGAAAAGTGATGCGGGCAAACGTTGTCAGGGCGCCGGCGCCCAGGGTGCGGGAGGCGTTTTCCAGGCGTACCGGCACGCTGTCAAACCCGGATTTCACCGTGTTGATGTAAAACGGCAGCCCCACGAACAGCAGCACACAGACAATACCGGTCTTGGTGCCCATGATCTGAATGCCCGCCTCGGACAGAAACCGGCCGATGGGGTGGTTCCTGCCGGCCAGGCTGAGGATGGCGATGCCGATGACCGGATGGGGGATCATGATGGGTAGATCGATGATCCCTTCCAGCAGTTTTTTGCCTTTCAGATCCTTTCTGGCCAGCAGATATGCCAGCGGGGTGCCCATGACAAAGGCCAGCCCGGCCGCAGCCAGGGACAAAAAGATGGAGCGGGCAATGGCTGCCGCCACATCCCTGTCCAGGATGGTTTCTTTGAGCATGGACAGGGACGGCTGGGTGGTCATGTTGATCAAAGGCAGGGTCAGCAGGAGAATCAGGGGCAGTCCCAGACCCAGAAACAGCCATCCCATCCGGTCCATCTGTTTCACGGAATCAGTCCTTTACCTCCACCAGGCCGGCGATTTCGGCCGGCATCTTTTGTGCCATGGCGGCATCCGGAACGATTGGCGGCACCATGGGGGGCTGTCCCATCTGTTCCAGGGTTTTCAGGCCAAGATCTTCAGATAGCAGAAACTGCAGGAATGCAACGGCCGCTTCCGGGTTGGGCGCATTTTTGATCATGGTGATGCCGTAGGTGCAGGACTGGCCGCTTTTGGTGATCCAGGTGCCGGGTTTCTTGCCGGTCACTTCCACCTGTGCCTGTTTGTAGAACGCATCGTACTTGTAGTTGCTCAAATTGATGTGATCATCCAGAACAATGTATTTGAGTTCGTGCTGCCGGGCCACGGAAATGTATTCCCAGGCATAATCCATGTTGCCGGTTTTCAGCAGGTTCACCAGTTCCACGGATTTGGGCCGGACATTTTTCTGGGGCCGGTTGGCCAGAATTTTGTCATACAATCCCTGGATGCCGTAAAATTTTTCAGCCAGCTGCAGCACCATCAGGCTCCGGTACCCGCAGGGATCCAGGTTGGGATCGGAATGCCCCCAGACCACGCCCTCTTTCTGCAGAATCTCATACCAGTTGTCTGCAGTGATCTGGTCCGCATACCGGCTCTGATCCGTGTAGCACAGCACCAGCTGATTGGTGGCAAACCGCACATTCCAGTCTGCAAATTCGGGGATCAGGTTGTTGTCGATCACTTTGTAGTCGGCAGATGCCATGATGTCCGCGGGTTTGCCGACTTCGGAAATCAACCGGGCCATCTTGGTGCTGCCCCCGGCTTCCCTGAGCACATCCACATCCGGGTATTTTGCTTCGAATTTTTTTTCAATGGCATCAAACGGCACGGTCAGGCTGCCGGCATGAAAAACGATCAGTTTTCCGGACGGCCCGGCCGCAACGGTCAGGGGCAGGACCATGCCCACCATCATGAGTACAAACAACATTACAGTCAAGCTCATCATTTTTTTTCCTTTACATCGCATAATGGGTCTCCTTTGGTTGTTATCGGTTGCTATATATCCATAAAATCCATCTCTATCAAGTGCCTGCAATTGATATACCATAAAATACCACAAATCGACCTGGTTTGTGTGGTTGTAAGCAACAGTCTGAATTTTCGATATTTTTTGGTCTGGTGGCTGTTACCGCGGTTTTGGAATTTTTTTGAAAACCGCACAATTGCAACCAGGTGTGTCATTGCGATCGCCCAAATGCACCTGGGTAAAAAATGATGTCACTCGTTATGTTAATATTGACATAACGAGTGACATCTGATAAACGAGGCACTGTTATTTTCAATTCAAGAAGAGGAAGATAATTATGGAAGTGGTAATGAATGAAAAAAAGACCATGGCATATGATGAAAAATCCAACCGATCCCCGGTCAAGTTTGAGGTCTATGGGGATGTGCTGATTGAAAAAATTGTCCGCCAGAACGGCAAAGGCGGACGGATCTATCTGCCCCCGGACTGGGTGGGTAAAACCATCAAAATCATAAAATAGTCATTTCCGATCATTTTTGAGAAAATATTTTGCAACACAGGAGGAAGTGTGCATGGCTGACAAGTGGGTGTACAGTATCTGCGGCATGTGTACTGTTCGCTGCCCCATCCAGGTGAACATTCAGAACGGAAAGGTTGTCTTTATCCAGGGCAATCCCCATGTGCCTGCCATGAAAGGGGCGGTGTGTCCCAGGGGTGCGGCGGGAACAGGGCTGATTTATGACAGTGAGCGGCCCCAGACCCCGTTGATCCGCAAAGGCAAACGGGGCGAAGGAAAGTGGCAAAAAGCCACCTGGGAGGAGGCCCTGGATCATGTGGCGGATAAACTCAATGAAGTAAAGGACCGGTATGGGGCCAAAGCCATTGCATTGTCGGACCGGGGCGGCCCGTTCCGGGATTTTCACCGGGCGTTTCTCAGAGGTCTCGGGACTCCCAATTACAACAACCATGATTCCTCATGTGCCAGAAATGTCCAGCATTCCGCCCTGTCGCTGACCGGCAAGGGGCGCAAAGCTGTGGTCTATGATTACAAACACAGTCGGCACGTGGTGCTTCAGTTCCGCAACATTTTTGAATCCATCGATGTTCAGGAGGTCAACAACCTCATGGATGCCATGGAAAAAGGCTGCAAACTGACGGTCATCGATGTCCGGGCCAATATTTCAGCCGGCAAGGCCCACCATTTTTTCATGGTCCGGCCGGGCACGGATTACGCCTTCAACCTGGCGGTCATCAATGAAATCATTGCCAAACGGTTTTATGACGACAAGTTCAAAAAGCGCTATATTGAGGGATTTGATGAGTTGACCGGGTTTGTGGCCCCTTATACTCCGGAATGGGCTGAGCAGGAAACCGGCGTGCCGGCCAGTCACCTGCGACGGTTTGTCAAAGATCTGGCCCAGGCAGCCCCGGCCGTGATCTGGCATCCCGGGTGGATGGCGGCCCGGTATAAACATTCTTTTTATGTGTGCCGCTCCATTTATATCATCAACGCCCTGTTAGGGGCGTATGGGGCAAAAGGCGGGCTTCCTTTTGTGAGCAAGCCCGGAGATGTGGGGCGCAGCGGGTTGAAAAAATTTATGGACCTGTATCTCAAACCGAATGAAAAAAGAGCGGACGGCGTGGGATGGAAATATCCCCATTTCGAGGACGGGCCCGGCCTGGCGCACCTGATGTTCGAGGCCATGGAAACCCAAGATCCCTATCCGGTGAAAGCCTATATCGCTTACCGCCATGACCCGCTTATGGGATATCCGGACCCGGACCGGCTCAAGAAGAAATGGGATAACCTGGATCTGCTGGTGTCGGTGACTTTCAGCTGGTCGGACACGGCATGGTATTCCGATGTGGTGCTGCCGCTGTCTCCTTATCTGGAAAGAGACAGCATCATTGCCGCCAAAAACAGTCTGGCCCCTTATTTTTTCGTGCGGAAAAAAGCGGTGGAACCCATGTATGACACCCGGGCCGACTGGGAAATCATTTCCGGCCTGGCCCGGCGCATGAATCTGCCGGAACTGGTGTTTGACCGCATTGAAGATATCTGGAATTTCCAGCTGGAGGGGACCGGGGTCACAATTGAAGATTTTGATGCCACCGGCATGGTGCCGCTGGTGGATAAACCCGTGTACCCGGAATTTGAAAACTATCGTTTCAAAACCCCCAGCAAAAAGGTGGAGATCATTTCCAGAAAACTGACAGACAGCGGGCTGGATTCTCTGGCACCTTATGAACCACCGGTGTCCACCGAACCCGGGCAGTTCCGCCTGACATTCGGCCGATGTGCCCTGCACACCCAGGGACATACCGTGAACAATCTGCTGCTGTCGGAACAGATGCCTGAAAATCAGTTGTGGATCAATACAAAAGAAGCGGAAAAACTTGATATTGAAGATGGGGACAGGGTCACTGTTTCCCAAAATGGGTATTCCGAATTCATCCAGGCTAGGGTGACCGATGCCATTCATCCGGATGCCGTGTTTGTGGTGCATGGATTCGGTCATCGCCTGCCCGTGGAGACCCGGGCCTTTAACAAGGGGTTGGCGGACAACCGGTTCATGGCCGGGGGCCTGGATATCTGGGACCGGGCCGGCGGGGCCATTGCCTTTCAGGAGCACTTTGTCACTGTGTCCAAATCCTGACGGGAGTCGTTTGATGGAAGGGATTCAAATGAAACTGCGAACCAGCCAGCTGCTGCTCAACGATGACGGAAAGATCATCATGGGATCCGGCCGGATGGCGATCTTTGAATCCCTTCAGCACACCGGGTCCATCAACCAGACAGCCCGGGAGTTGAACATGGCCTATAAAACCGTGTGGAGCAAAATCAAATCCACGGAAAAAAACTGGGGCCGGCCCGTGGTGATCACAGACAGAAAAACGGGCACCCGGCTGACAAGGGAAGGTGAGGATCTGCTGGAAAAATACCGGAAACTGAAAAAGGACTGTATTCATGCAGATGACGGCATTTTCCAGTCCATTTTTCAGATTCGGAATAATGAAACCGCATAAAAATATTTTTTTGGCTATTGTTATGGTGAGGTTACCATAAGTAGTGATGTTATTATAAGATAGTTAAATAGTGTATAATTCAGTGTTGAAACAGGAAGGCGGTTATGGAAACATTTGAAGTGCTGCTTCAGGAATCAGCCAAAGCCCACGGGCATCTGTGCCCCGGGCAGGTGGTGGGTGTCCGCATGGCCATGGAAGGCTGCCGGCGCATCGGGCTCGACAATCCCCGGGAAAGGTCCCAGATCAAAAAACTGATCGTATACGTGGAAATGGACCGGTGTGCAGCAGATGCCATTTCCACTGTGACGGGGGCCAGGCTGGGCCGGCGGTCCTTGAAATTTGTGGACAACGGCATCATGGCGGCCACGTTTGTGAACCTGGAAACCGGAAAAGCGGTCCGAATTGTATCGAAGGAAAGTGCCAGAAGCCTTGCCGCATCCAAAGCCCCCCAAATCCGGGACCGGCACCGGCAGCAGCTGGAGGCTTATAAAACCATGGCGTGTGAAGACCTGTTCGACATTCTGGCGGTCAAAGTGGATGTGGACGACTGTGACATGCCCGGCCCTACAAAATTCAAGGCGGTCTGCCAGAAATGCGGCCAGGTGGTGCGGGACAAGCGCGAAGTGATGAAAAACAACCGGATCCTGTGCCGGCCCTGTGCGTTGGGAACCTATTTCACACCTGTACAAGATAAAGAATCGGATAAAAAAGAATATGAAAAACAATCCCAAAGCATGGCCGTTTAAAACCATCCCCGTGGACCAGGCTGTGGGAACGCCCGTGGCCCATGACATGACGCAGGTCATTCCCGGAAAATTTAAAGGCCCGGCCTTTAAAAAGGGCCATGAAATCACCTCAGGGGACTTGTGTCGCCTGATGCAGATGGGGAAAAACAACCTGTATGTCCTGGACCTGAAAACCGGTCAGGTCCATGAAGATGATGCGGTCATGGAACTGGCCTCTGCTTTGGCCGGCCCGGGGGTCACATTTTCAGGAATTCCTTCGGAAGGCAAACTGGAGTTGCGGGCCGCTTATCCCGGACTCTTCAAAGTGAATGTTTTTGCCCTGGAAGAATTCAACATGCTGCCGGATGTGATGTGTGCATCCATCCACACCCACGCGGCTGTCACAAAACACCAGAGCCTGGCCGCGACCCGGGCCATCCCTCTGGTGATCCTTCGGGCTGATCTGGACCAGGCGGTTGCTTTGGCCAGAGAACATTTTCCCATTTTCAGTGTGACCCTGTTTCTGCCGTTGAAAATCCGGTTGATCATTACCGGCAATGAGGTTTATAAAGGGTTGATCCAGGACCGGTTTCAAGCCATTGTTAGAGAAAAGGTCACCCGGCTGGGCGGGACCCTCGAGGAAAGCGTGATCCTGCCGGACAACCGGGACAGGATCTCCCGGCAGATCCAGAAATTCCTGGAAAAGGACACGGATTTGATCATCACCACCGGCGGCATGTCCGTGGATCCGGATGATGTCACCAAAGAAGCCATCGAGGATTCGGGGTTTGAGCAGATTCATTATTCGTCCGCGGTGCTGCCGGGGGCCATGTTTCTGCTGGGATATCAGGGCCGGACCACCATTATGGGACTGCCGGCCTGTGGCCTGTACCACCGGACCACCATTTTCGACCTGATTTTGCCCCGGGTGATGGCCGGTGAAACACCCGGTGCCAGGGACCTGGCACGGCTGGGCCATGGCGGGCTCTGTCTGAACTGCAACACCTGCCGGTTCCCGGCCTGTTCGTTTGGAAAACCGGGCTGACCCGTACCCCGGATTCCTCACCGGTTGAACGAGGGGTGAACATAAGGAACGAACCAGCCGGGACAATACCCGGCACTTGATCGACCAGCGGCTCAAATGAGTTATCAAGAAGGAAACAGATCGATATGACGACAACCTTGCAGGAAGAGATCATTGAGGAAGTGACCAGCCGGTCAACCCATCTGGATGCCATTCCCGAAGTCCGGATGGTGGCAATATCTCTGGGATATACCTTTGTGGAACTGGACAACGGCATCATGGGGGTGTGCTTCACCCCCCGGTCCGACAGCGGGTCCTGTGCCCATTATTCAGGGGCCGGGGCCTTGTCGGAAAAACCGGTTCTGGAATTGTGCCAGCTGATGGGTTCGGCCCATCCCCTGGAACGAAGCGTGGGCGTGGCGGCGGTCAATGCCCTGTCCCATACCATCATGGCGCAGGATCCGGGCCAGTACCGGTTTTCAGAAACGGATTTTTTGGATCTGCTGCCGTTTGACCCCGATGAATCCAACAAAGTGGGAATGGTGGGCCATATCGGCCCGTTCATGCCGTTTCTGAAGAAACGGGCCGATTCTCTGGTGGTGGTGGATGACAACCCGGATCTCAAGATCGGGGCCATGGCTGCAGGCCCTGTCATCACCCGGGATGTCGGAGCCCTGAAAAATGCCGATATCGTTATCATCACCGGGTCTTCCGCTGCCGTGGGCGGGTTTGATGCGGCCCTGGATGCGGCAACATCCGCACGGTTTGTCGGCGTGGTGGGGCCGTCCGCCGGATGGCTGCCCCAGCCGGCGTTCCGGCGGGGGGTCCATGCCGTGGCCGCCACGAAAATCACGGACCTGTCCGGGGCCCGCCGCACCATTCTGGAAGGCGGCGGCACCCCGCAGTTCATTGAGTACGGCCGCAAGTACACCCTGGTCAACGAATCCGGCGGCATTACTCGTATTTGGAGGCGATGAACAGGCCGTATCCGGGTTTCAGGATGCCGGTTCTGCATGCCTGGGCCACCTGGCTGTCATCGCCTGATCCGGACAGGTTTTTCCAGAAGTTGTCCAGGCTGCCGTGTTCAAACACGATCTGCCCGGCCAGCTGTTTGAGAAACCGGG
Source organism: Desulfotignum balticum DSM 7044 (assembly GCF_000421285.1). GTDB lineage: Bacteria > Desulfobacterota > Desulfobacteria > Desulfobacterales > Desulfobacteraceae > Desulfotignum > Desulfotignum balticum. The sequence goes on along the minus strand of NZ_ATWO01000001.1, from coordinate 4,325,832 downwards.
TATGCCCCTCCATCAGCGTGATGGTGAATCCGGCCGTTTCCACGGCGGTGATCAGGTCCACGATGCTCAAGGCCCCGTCCAGGCAGGACAGGGGCGGGTCGGTCGAAAGACCCTGGTACCGGTATTTTTCCGGGATGAACAGGTCGGTCAGCACCAGCTGTCCGTTGGGTTTGAGCATCCGGAAAAATTCCGCCAGGCAGGCCTGCTTGTCCGGAATCAGGGACAGCACACACTCGCAGAAAATGCCGTCAAACCGGTCGGATTTGAACGGAAACGCCGGGATCCGCGACTGTACAAAGTCAAAAGTCTTTGTGCCCTTATCGATGTGCCCGTTTGCCAGGACATTTTTTGCCCGCCCATCGTTTGCCCGGTCAATGGTCTTGTTCACATCCAGGTCCGTTCCCACCACCTGAAGGCCGTATACGTCAGACAGATATCTTGCGGTGGTGCCATAGCCGGCACCGGCGTCCAGAACCAGGTCCCCCGGATCGAACCCGCAGAAATCCACGGCGCGCTGGGTGAGGATCAGCCCGCCCGGACGCAGGGTATGGCCGGTCACCCGGGTCAATGCCGGCTGCCTGAACATGAACGGCACCTGACCGGTACTGTATGCCCCGCATGGTTTCGATTCTTGATTCGGGCTGTCAGGGCTATTTGTCTTCAAGAATTTTTTCAACTTCCGCCATCCTTCCCCGGGCGATGTCCGGTGAGATATAGATTTTGCCGCAGTGTCTGCACTGGGGCAGGACCACATCGAACCGGCTTCCCAGGTATTCTACATGGTTTTTGAAAAATCCCAGCTCCCCGTTGTCACAGGACCGGCACACAATGGTTTCGTTGTGGGGTTCTGTAGGGGTTCCCGGAACGAACAGGGTGTTGGGGATCACCTGCATCCGGTGACTCCAGGCATTGACGATCTCAATCCCGGTTTCATGTTTTTGAAACGCCACCCAGAAACAGACCCGGCCCGGCCGGAAAAAAGCGATGTGGGTTCCGTTGTCCGGGTTGTAAAAAGGGGGCGTGCCCGTGCCGATATGGGCCAGTACCTGCGCTATGTCAGATTCCAGGATAAAATGATCTTCCAGAACCTGCCGCACCCCGGGGTTGTAACGGACCGGCACGGCCGGGCCTTTCAGCAGGGCCGGGTCCGGGGATTCCTGCCAGAGTTCAGCCAGCATGCGGTGTTTGACCTGTGCCAGGTTGTCATGCCGGCCGGAGAAACCCGGATCCTTCCGTTGTTCCGGATGATCGGTCTGGGGCCAGAACAGGTCCAGGAGGTGGGCGGTTTTTTTGCCTGCCTTTGCCAGCCGGTCCCGGCACATGGCGCAGTAGGCCAGAAAATTCAGGTCGCTCTGATCGGCCCGTTCCTGGTTGATTTTTTGGGTGAGCTTCGGATTGGCATTGAAAACCAGGCCCCCGAATCCGCAGCATTCGGTCAGGGCACCGGCAGCGGGCAGTTCCTGGATGATCACACCGGCGGACCGGGCCAGGGTCCGGACCGCCTCCTGAACCGCGCGGTCTTCCCTTGCCGTGCAGGGATCGATGATGTTCACCGGTTCGGGGGCGGTGTTGCGGAGGACCGCCGGCAGGCAGTCTGTCAGGTCCAGCAGTGTTTTGTACAGAGAAACAATATCAGCGTCAGGCAGGTGCCGGGAGAGCATCCAGGTGCAGGAACTGCATGCGGTGATGATCGTTGGCCTGCCCGCGTCTTCCCAGAAGGATATGAACCGCGCCAGGGTGTCCGTTTCCAGGGCCGGCCGTCCGGCCCACCGGGCCGGGGCTCCACAGCAGCCTGTGGCAAACCCGATACTGCCGGACAGGTTTGCCAGTAAAAAATCATACACCCGGGTTACCTGGTCCGGGGCGGATCCTAACAGCTGGCACCCGGGAAAAAAGATCTGATCTGACCGGCCGCTTCCCGGGGCATGGCGGGCAAAAAAACAGGCGTCCCCTGCGGCATGGGCCATTTCCTGAAGCGCGAAATCATGGGCTGACACCGGCATCCGGTCCGACTGGACCATTTCCTGCCGTGCTTCCAGGCACAGATCTGCCATGGAAAAATCATCGGGGCACACGGTTTCGCATAACCGGCACAGGCTGCATGAATTGATCAGCAGGTTGGCCTTTTTTTCCCCCTTGACAATGGCGGCATTGTTGTAGATCTCCCGGGCGTATCGACGGGGATATCCCTTGAACTCGGTCAGGTAGGTGCACACACGCAGACACCGGGAACAATCGCACTGGATGCAGCGGTCCGCCTCCCGGGCCGCCAGGTCCCGGTCGCAGGTCACGGCACCGGTGCCGGGATCTTCGATAAGATCCAGCCGGGGGCAGGGTGTCACCCCGCTGATATCGGTGGACAGCCTTGTGGAGATCGCGCCTTCCCGTTCCCGGCCGGCCGTGGGGGAGACCTTTGACAGCAACCGGTCCATGGAGGTGGCGGCTTTCCGGCCCTGGGCCGCAAACGCCACCGGATGAGACCGGGTGTCCAAAGGGGGGGCGGTTTCTAAAAACCCGCCGGTAAAGATCCGGGGATGTGAGGTGCCGCCGAAAAATCCATCCACCAGAGGCCGGCCGGTATCATCCCGGTCAAAACCGGTAAAGGGCTCCCCCGGGCAATCTTCCCCGATATACACGGCATCGAAAGACAGGTCTGTCCGGGAGGGAAATGCAGCATCCGGCGAATCCGCAGTCCTGAATTCAACCCCAAACGATTTCAGTGCCTGGATTTCTTTTGCCAGGATCTCCGAGGGAAGGACAGCACTGGAAATTCCCCGCAGGTGTCCGCCCAACGCATCGGTCCTGTCGAACACCGTTACGGCATAGCCTTTGAGGCTTAAGTCCCAGGCAGCGGTCAGGCTGCTCAAGCCGCTGCCCCATATGCCCGCGGTCCGGCCCTTGGCTGGCGGTAGGAACCGTTTTTTACGCCGGGTCCGGCCGGCGGCACAGATCCGTTCCAGGTGGCCGATGGCCACGGGTGCATCCAGGTGGTTGCGGATGCAATGGGCTTCACAGGGATGATCGCAGATCCGGGCAAGAATGTCCGGCACCGGCAGGGCGTTTTCAATCACCTTGAACGCCCGGTCCATGTCTTTGTTCCGCATGTGTCCCAGAAATGCCTTGACATCCAGGTGAAACGGGCAGGCTGCGGAACAGAACGCCGGTTCCTCCTGGATGCATTTTTCTTCAAATTTGGTGAGACGGGCTTTTTCCATAGGGGACCACGCAGGGGATGGTGCCCGGGGAACAGGGGACCGGACGTTCGGTTCCGCCCTCCCCGGGCCGGTTGAGAATTACATTTTTTTCAGTTCTGCCAGTACTTTGTCCGGCGTGGCCGGCAGGCGTTTGATCCGGACTTTGCAGGCATTGTATATGGCGTTGATAATCGCGGCATGGGGGGATGTCAGCGGCAGTTCACCCACACCGGCCGCCCCGAAGGGACCGTGTTCCCGGGGAGATTCCACATACATCAGCTCGATGTCGTCGGGAATGGCCTTGATATAGGGGAATCCGGCCCCTATCATGGTGGAATGCTTTTTGATGTCCTCATAATCTTCGAACAAGGCCAGACCGATGCCCTGGGCCAACCCGCCGTACATCTGGCCGTCCACGGTGAGCCGGTTGTTGATTTTACCCACATCCGCCACCGCCGTCATCTTTTCGACCCGGGTTTTACCTGTGGCGGTCTCCACGCAGACCTGTGCCATGAACACCCCGTACATATAGACGGCAAACGGATTGCCCTGGGCATTTTCGTCACAGTTGGCGGCCGGGGCCGTCCAGGAGCCGGTGTATTCAAGGGGGATGTTTTCCTGTTTCATTTCGTCATGGGAACGGAAACTGCCGTCGCTTTTGCGCATCGCGCCCATAAGCATTTCACAGGCCGCCTTGATGGCCTGGCCCGTGACCACCTGGGACCGGCTGCCGCCGGCAGGGCCGCTGTCCGGCACCCGGGAGGTGTCGTTCATGACCAGGTGGATGTTTTCAGGGGAAATCCCTAACGGCCGCAGGGCTTCATGGGCGGTTCCCAAAGATCCGCTGTCCGCGCCCTGGCCGTGATCTTCCCAGGAATTGAACACAGTCACGCTGTTGTCCGGGTTCAGACAGACCTTGACCTGGGAGCTGTCCGGCCCGTCCAGGCCGCACCCGTAAACCCCCACGGACAGCCCCACCCCGTATTTGAACGCATCGTTGCTGGCCTGTTGGGCCGCTTTTTTTGCCGCTTCATATTTGGGCCTGAGTTTTTCAAACATTTCCGGCAGACTCAAGCTTTCCGGCACGGAACCGGTGGGAGAGGTGGAACCTTTCCGGTACACGTTTTTCAGCCGCAGGTCAAAAGGATCCATGCCCAGTTTTTCAGCCAGCATGTCCATGAGCACTTCCGAGGCGAATTCGCTCTGGGGGGAGCCATAGGCCCGGAAGGCCGATCCCCAGGCATGGTTGGTGCATACGGTCCGGCCTTCTCCCCGGATCCGGGGAATATGGTATCCGGCCCCGATAAACTGGGCCCCGCGCAGGGTGACCAGGTCCCCGAATTCGGAATAGGGACCGTGGTCAACCGTCCAGTCACTTTCCATGCCCTGGAGTGTGCCGTCCTTGTCTGCGGCGAAACGCAGATTGATGAAAAACGGGGACCGTTTGCCCGTATAGGTCTGCTGCTGGTACCAGGTATAGTTCAAAAACACGGGTTTGCCCGTGGCCAGGGCCGCAACGCCCAGCAGCGCTTCCATGGTGGGGGAAAACTTGTACCCGAATGTGCCGCCGGCAGGGTTCTGGACCAGAATGAGTTTTTCCGGTTCAATGCCGATGCCCGGGGCGATCATGGCATGGTGCAGGAACAGGCCGATGGATTTGGAATGGATAGTCAGGCGGCCTTCCTCGCCCGGATAGGCAAATCCCACATCCGGTTCGATGGGCATATGGGGCTGCCGTCCCACATAGAAATCATCTTCCACCACCACATCGGCGTCGTTGAAACAGGGGCCGGTATCCTCCCCTTTCTGGATTTTCTGGATATAATAGACATTGGGTGTGCCCGGATGGATCTCCATGGCATCGTCAGCCATGGCCGCGGGCGCACTCATGTATTCCGGCAGCGGTTCCAGGTCCACCACCACTTTTTCCGCCGCAGCCCGGGCGTTTTCAATGGTATCGGCACATACGATGGCAATGGCATCCCCGAACTGGAACACTTTTTCATCACATAAAATCGGGCGGTCCCAGCCGTCTCCCTTGTTGGAGGGAAAGGTGATCAAGCCGGTGATCCGGTTTTTGCCCGGGACGTCCTTGTGGGTGACCACTTTGTAGACACCGGGCATTTTTTCCGCTTCCGAGGTGTCGATGCCTTTGATGTTGGCATGGGACACCCGGGCCTGGACCAGTGCCAGGTGCAGGGTTTCCGCCGGCATTTTGATTCCCAGGTCCGCCCCGTAATCACAGGTGCCGGTCACCTTTGCCAGGGCCGTGGGCCGGGGGTATTTGGAACCCCATATCCGGCCGTCCTCCGGCAGTTTGAACGACAGTTCCTCCGGGGCCATCTGCTTGTTCATCACTTTGGCCGCATCCATGACCGCATCCACAAGGGGTTTGTAACCGGTGCACCGGCAGGCGTTTTTGTGTTTCTGGAACCAGTCTCTCACCTCCTCCCGGGAGGGATCCGGGGTTTCATCGAGCAGGGCTTTGCTGGAAACAATGAAGCCGGGGGAGCAGAATCCGCACTGTGCCCCGCCGTGAACCATCCAGGAAGCCTGGAGGGGGTGCAGGTTGTCCGGGGTGCCGACCCCTTCGATGGTCGTTATTTTGGCATCATCCGGCACCCGTTTCATTTTTGTGATACAGGACCGCACCAGTTTGTCGTTGAGGATCACATTGCAGGCACCACACTGGCCTTCCCCGCACCCCACCTTGACGCCCGTGAGGAACAGGCTTTCCCGGAGCACGGTGGACAGCCGGTCCTCTTCATTGACGATCAGGGTTCTGGGGACACTGTTAATAATAAGATTTTTTTTGATCATGCGTCTCTCCTTTTTAAATTTTGTTAACCGTGCAATCCGACGACAGAACCCGGAACAGCCATTGGAAAATCAGGCGATTTTCTCAAGGGCCACGGCACAGGCCTTGTATTCAGCCGTCAAGGTATCCGGATCATAGGCCGGGTTGGTGAGCCAGTTGGCATTGCCGTCTCTGAAATGAAACGCCATCCAGACCATGCCTTCCGGCATTTCATGGGTGATCCGGGCCTTGACCGTGACCTCGCCTCTCCTGGATTTGACCCGGATCATTTCATCCTGCTCAATGTTGAGTTTTTCAGCATCGGCAAATGAAATGTCCGCGGTCTCTTCTCCGAGCATGTCGTTGAGGCCTACACAATTGCCGGTCTGGGTCCGGGTATGGTAGTGGTACAGCCGCCGTCCCGTGCTCAGGACAAACGGATAATCGTCATCCGGAACCTCGGCGGCAGGGGTCCATTCCACGGGCATGAAACTGCCCTTGCCCTTGGTGAACCGTCCTTCCAGGTGCAGGATCGGAGTCCCGGGGTGAGATTCCGTGGGGCAGGGCCACTGGAGACCGTCCTGTTCAATCCGGTGATATTTGATCCCGGCCAGATTGGGGGCCAGGACCGAGATTTCATTGTCCCACAGGTCTTTGGCGCTGTCGGATTCCCAGGTGTGTCCCATGCGGCGGGCGATCTCCCGAAAAATCCACCAGTTGGGTTTGGCCTCCCCCGGTGCCGGACTGGCGGTGCGCACCCGGCTGACCCGGCGCTCGCTGTTGGTGAACGTGCCGTCATTTTCGCTCCAGGCCGCTGCCGGCAGCACCACATGGGCGAACCGGGTGGTTTCGTTTTCAAAAATGTCCTGGACCACCAGAAACTCGGCCGATGCCAGTTCATGCTCCACCTTGCGGATATCCGGTTCCGTGTTGGCCAGGTTTTCCCCGAAAATGTAGAAGCCCCGGACCGTCTTGTCCACCAGGCCTTCCATCATCTCGGGAATCATCAGTCCGGTTTTTTCCGGCAGGTGGTCCACGCCCCAGGCTTTTTCAAATTTTTGTCGCAACGACAGGTCTCCCACCGGCTGATACCCGGGGAACACGTTGGGCAGGGCTCCCATGTCGCAGGCTCCCTGGACATTGTTCTGGCCCCGCAGCGGGTTCACCCCGCCGCAGGGAACGCCCATGTTGCCTAAAAGCATCTGGAGGTTGGCAATGGACATGACATTGTTTTTGCCGCAGGTGTGTTCGGTGATGCCTAAGGTGTAGCAGACCATCACCGGTTTGACCGAGGCCAGAAGCCGGGCCGTCTGTCGAATCAGTTCCGGATTAATGCCGCTGATCTCTCCGGCTTTTTCCGGCGGGTAGGCCTCAACGGTCTTTTTCAGGGTGTCAAATCCATCACAGCAGGTCTCCACGAACGCATGGTCATACAGGTCTTCTTTGATCAGGACATGCATGAGTCCGTTGAGCAGGGCGATGTCACTGCCCACCTTCAGGGGCAGGTGAGTATGGGCGAAATCCACCAGTTTGTGTTTCCTGGGGTCTGCCACAATCAGGGTAGCGCCTTTTTGGACCGCATTTTTCAAAAAAGTGGCGGCCACAGGGTGGGCCTCGGTCATGTTGGACCCGACCACCAGAAACATTTTGGCTTTTTCAAATTCGTTGAAAGAGTTGGTCATGGCCCCGGAGCCGAAAGAGGTCGCCAGACCGGCGACAGTCGGCGCATGTCAAGTTCGCGCACAATGATCGATATTGTTGGTCTTGAATACGGCCCGGAATAGTTTCTGCATCTGATAGGAATCTTCGTTGATGCTCCTGGCGCAGCTGACTCCGGCCAGGGCATCCGGCCCGCTCTCGTCGATGATCCGGGTGAATGTGTCCGCCACCAGGGTCAGTGCTTCATCCCAGGAGGCTTCACGGAACCCGTCTTTTTCCCGTATCAGCGGTGTTTTCAGCCGTTTGTCCGAATAGATGAAATCATATCCGAACCGGCCCTTGACACACAGTCGTCCCTGGTTGGGGGCCCCATCCTCGACACCCGTGACCTTGACAATGGTGTCATCTTTAACATGCAGCAGCTGCTGGCACCCCACCCCGCAGTAAGGGCAGGTGGTGCGGATTTTTGTCACTTCCCAGGGCCGCCCTTTGCCCAAGGCTTTTTTCTCCACCAAAGCCCCCACCGGGCACACCTGGACACATTCACCGCAGAACACGCAGGCGGAGTTCATCAAGGTGGTTCCGGTGCCGGCGATAATCTGTTCTTTGGTGCCGCGGAAACCGAAATCAATGGCCTGGTTCACCTGGACCTCGTTGCAGGCGGCCACGCACCGGCCGCACAGAATGCACCGGGACATATCCCTTATGATGAACGGGTTGTCCTCTTCAATGGGGAGCTTGACCGCTTCCCGGTGCCGGCCGCTGACCCGTCCCTTGACCTGGTACCGGTAGGCCAGGGTCTGGAGTTCGCAATCGCCCCACACCGGGCAGAGTTCTTCCTTTTGATCGTTTTCCATGGCCGCGATCTGGAAATCGGTCCAGGATTCATCCCCCCGGGCGCCGATATCGCAATTGTGATTCCCGGAATCCAGCATCAACCCGATGTAAAATTTCCGGTACGCCACGATCTTCGGCGATTCCGTATGCACGGTCATGCCGTTTTTTGCCGGTGCGCTGCACGAGGAGACAATCTTTCTTCCCCAGGATTCTTCCAGTTCCACAATGCATACGCGGCAGGCTCCGGTGGGCCGGGTGCCTTTCAAATGGCAGAGATTGGGGATGTCAATAAGGTTCTGCTGCGCTACTTCCAGGATGGTCTGGCCGGGTTCGAAGTCATAGGCGTGGCCGTTGATGGTGATGCGGTTCTGCTCCATGGTGAGTCCTCTTTGGTTTTTTCCCGTTGTTTTCTGTTATTCGGTTTCCTGTGCAAATTCAAATAACGCTGTATCACAGGAGATTCGTTGTGTCAATGATAGCATATCGAATATGCATTGCCCTTTGCCGGTTTCCGGTGTTGATGGGTTGGGCGGGTGTCGGCCGGTTACTGAAAAATATTTTTCAGCGGGGCCAGGTGGGTGAGATAGGTGATCAACTGCTGATTTTTTTTAAACCCCAGCCGTTCTTTTTTGATAAAAATATGGAAATCATCCGCCGCAGGGGTGATATGGGGGAAAGGGTCCATGAGAATGTTTTGGTTCAGTTCCTCCATCACGGTGTACCTGGGGACAAATCCGATGCCCAGGCCGGAGATGGCACCGTTGATAATGCCCCGGATATGGTTGATCTGCATCACCTGTTTCAGACAATCCTGTTTGTCCGAAGGGACGGCGCGGATAAAATTCCGCCACCAGTCAAGGTCCTTGTCCATGGAAAGAATGCGCACCCGGGCCAGATCATCCAGACAGGTGATCCGGTTTTTTCGAATGAATTCCGGGGCTGCAATGGTGACGTATTGCTCTTTAAACAGCTGGATTTTTTCAAGGTTTTCCACTGTGTGCGGTTTACAGTCAATGATCAGGTCCACAGTATCCTGGAGCAGGGGTTCCAGCAGGTGATGGGAGAACAGAAAATCGATGTGAAGTTCCGGGAACCGGTCCAGAAACGCGTTGATATGGTTGATCAGAATGGTGGTGCCGAACTCCACAGTGGCTCCCACACGGATGGTGAGGGGGGTCTGTTTTTTCAGCCCGGCCAGGTCCTGGTCGGTTTTTTCCAGTTCATAAAAAATTTTTTCACAGGATCGGAACAGGATTTTCCCGGCATCGGTCAGGGTCAGGTCTCTGCTTTTTCGGTCGATTAACGCAGCATCAATGGAAGTTTCCAGTTTTTTGATGGCATGGCTGACCGCGCTCTGGGTGATGTGAAGATGAGCAGCGGTTCGGGTGAAATTCCGGATCTTTGCCAGGGTGAAAAAGGTTTTCAGATGATACAGATCCATACAAATCCCTTATTATCTATATCGTTCATGTTAAATATAAATATTATGAATTTTACTATTAACACGATCGTTATTATATTACAATCAATGATCGAAAAAATGTAACCGCAACTTTTGATGAAGAGGATGATCCATGGACACACACACCATTGACAGCATTTTACAGGATCTGGCCATTGAGCCGGTCAATTACGGCGCCACCACCGGATCGACCCAAGGCCGGATCCATACCCTTGGCAAGGAACTGGTATCGGTTTCGCCGGCCACGGGCCGACCCATCGCCAGTGTGATACAGGCCCAGGCCCACGATTATGAAGCCGTGGTCAGCCGGGCCCATGCCGCGTTTGAAAAGTTCCGGCTGATGCCGGCACCCCGCCGGGGGGAGATCGTCCGGGAGATCGGAAATGCCCTGCGGGAGAAAAAGCAGAGCTTAGGCGCCCTGATCAGCCTGGAGACCGGAAAGATCCGGGCCGAAGGCGAAGGTGAAGTTCAGGAGATGATCGATATCGCGGATTTTGCCGTGGGACTGAGCCGCCAGCTGTATGGGTTGACCATGCACAGTGAAAGACCGTCCCACCGCATGTATGAGCAGTGGCATCCCCTGGGGATCGTGGGCATTATCACGGCATTCAATTTCCCGGCCGCGGTCTGGTCCTGGAATGCCCTGCTGGCCGTTGTGTGCGGAGATGCCGTTCTGTTCAAGCCCAGCTCCAAAGCCCCGCTCACGGCCATTGCCATCCAGAACATCATCGCCCCGGTGGTGGACAAGTATGACATAGACGGGGTGTTCAACCTGGTGATCGGAAACCGGACCGATGTGGGGGATGTTATGCTCCGGGACACGCGGGTTCCTTTGATCAGCGCCACGGGCAGCACAGCCATGGGCAAAAAAGTAGCCACTGCCGTGGCAGCCCGCCTGGGCCGGTCCCTGCTGGAACTGGGGGGCAACAACGCCATCATCGTTACCGAAGACGGTGATCTGGATATGGCGCTGCGGGCCACTCTTTTTGGGGCCGTGGGCACGGCCGGACAGCGGTGCACCTCCACCCGGCGCATCATCATTCACAACAGTATCAAAGAGACATTCGTCAAAAAACTGGTTTATGCCTACGAGCAGATCCGGATCGGCGATCCCATGGACCCGGAAACGCTGATGGGACCGTTGATCGACGATACGGCCAGACAGGCCATGATGCAGGCCATTGAAGCGGTCAAAAACCAGGGCGGCACCGTGGTGTACGGCGGCACCCCCCTGACGGTGGAAGGTTTTGAAAATGGCAGTTTTGTCACCCCGGCCATTGTGGAAGCGGAAAATCACTATCCCATCGTGCAGGAAGAGACCTTTGCCCCGATTCTGTATATCATCGGGTATGATACCTTTGACCAGGCGTTGGCATTGCACAATGACGTGCCCCAGGGACTGTCCAGCGCCGTGTTCACCCGGTCCATCCAGTACCAGGAGCAGTTTCTGTCCCACAGGGGGTCGGACTGCGGCATCGCCAATGTCAATATCGGTACGAGCGGGGCCGAGATCGGCGGCGCGTTCGGCGGTGAAAAAGAGACCGGCGGAGGCCGGGAATCCGGCAGTGATGCCTGGAGAATCTACATGCGCCGCCAGACCAATACCATCAACTGGGGAAACGATCTGCCCCTGGCCCAGGGCATCGTCTTTGACATCAAAGGAGAATCATCATGAGCAAAAGTATCCTGCAATTGCCGGAAATCAAGAACGAACCGGTCAAACAATATGCCCCGGGCAGCCCTGAACGTAAACTGCTCAAAGCGGAACTGGCCCGCCAGCTGGAAACCGTTCAGGATATTCCTTTGATCATTGGAGGCAAAGAAATCCGGACAGATGATCAGAAAAAGGGGGTCTGCCCCCATGACCATGCAAAAACACTGGCCGTGTTTTCCAATGCCGGGAAACCGGAAGTGGACATGGCCATCAAAGCGGCGTTGGATGCCAAAAAACAGTGGGAAAACACCCCCTGGCAGGAGCGGGCCGCCATTTTTCTCAAGGCAGCGGACCTGATCTCGCAAAAATATTCGTACCTGCTCAATGCCGCCACCATGCTGGGCCAGTCCAAAACTCCGTTTCAGGCGGAAATCGATGCCACCTGCGAGCTGGCGGATTTTTTCCGGTTCAATGCCAAATACATGGCCGAGATTTACGCGGGCCAGCCGGCTTCTGAAAAAGGGGTCTGGAACCGGCTGGAATACCGGGCCCTGGAAGGGTTCGTATTTGCCCTCAGTCCGTTCAATTTCACGGCCATTGCGGGCAACCTGTGCGGGGCTCCGGCAGTCATGGGCAACACCGTGGTGTGGAAGCCAGCATCCACGGCCGTGCTGTCCGGGTATTACATCATGCAGATCCTTAAGGAAGCAGGTCTCCCCGACGGGGTGATCAATTTTGTGCCGGGCAGAGGATCGGTGATGGGGGCATCCGTGCTGAATCACCCGGATCTGGCCGGGATCCATTTCACCGGGTCCACAAAGGTGTTCAAAACCCTGTGGAAAACCATGGGAAACAACATCGACATGTATAAATCCTATCCCCGGATGGTCGGGGAAACCGGGGGCAAAGACTATATTTTCGTGCACCCGTCGGCCCGGGTGGCACCGGTCGTGGCTGCGGCGGTCCGGGGGGCGTTTGAATACCAGGGCCAGAAATGCAGTGCCGCCTCCCGGATGTACGTTCCGGCATCTTTGTGGGATGAAGTCACTACCGGCATCAAGATTGCCGTGGAGCAGATCACGGTGGGCGATGTGACGGAGTTCCGGCATTTCATGAACGCCCTGATTGACGAGGCCGCGTTCGACAATGCCGCCGGATATACCGACCGGGCAAAAAAATCGGATAAAGCCGATATCCTGGTGGGCGGCCGCGCGGACAAATCCAAAGGCTATTTCATCGATCCCACCGTGATCGTGACCACGGACCCGCATTATGAATCCATGACCGAAGAGATTTTCGGTCCGGTCCTGACCCTGTACAAGTATGAAGATGCCGCCGTTGACGACGCCGTGGCCCTGGTGGACAGCACCTCCCCCTATGCCCTGACCGGTGCCGTGTTCGCCACCGACCGAAAGGCCATTCATGAGCTGACAAAAGCCTTGGCCCACAGTGCCGGCAATTTTTACATCAATGACAAGCCCACGGGTGCGGTGGTGGGGCAGCAGCCATTTGGCGGGGCCCGGGCCAGCGGCACCAATGACAAGGCCGGCAGCATGCTCAACCTGCTGCGCTGGACATCGGTGCGCACCATCAAGGAGAATTTTGTCCCGCCCGAGGAGATTGCCTATCCGTTCATGGAAGAAGATCCCATGGACGATACCAATTAAGACGGGGTGTTCAAAGATTTTTTGAAGACAAAAACGACTGTTCTTCGTTTGCCGATTCTGTTAAAAGATGTCATTTGTCGTTGTGATAATATAAAAATGGTATTTAACGGAGTGAATATGACAATTCTCGAAGAAACCAGAGAACTGGTCCAGGAGAAAATCGGCAGGGACTATGAGGCACTGGTGGTTGAAAAAGCGGTGATCGGACTGTTTTTCACGACGGTCAAGCTGTCCAATGGGGTGGGCGGGATCTGCTATACACCTGCCAAAGAGATTCCGGCCGCGGTCTGCTGCCCCAGCTCCGCCGGCCGGATTTTCAATCCCGAGCACTTGAACGGCATGCCCGTGTCTGAGGCATTGTCCGGGCTGTCTTCTGATGAACCCATCAAAACCGCCCTGTCCATCGCTGTTTTGAACGCCTTGAGCACCCTGTGCCGGCAGAAAGGCATGGCAGGGGATTACAAGATTCTGACAAAGACCGATGCCCAGGATGCAGTGCCCATGCCAAAGGAAAAGTCCGTGGCCGTGGTGGGGGCGTTTGTCCCCACCCTCCAGGCCCTGAAAGCCCGGGGCGGCACCTGGTGGGTGATCGAAAAGAATCCGGAAACCCTGCTGCCCGAGGAGATGCCCCATTATGTTCCGGCGGATCAGTCGCCCGAGGTGATCGGACAGGCCGATATCCTGGTCATCACCGGTGTGACATTGATCAACCACACCCTGGAGGGGATCCTTTCGGCGGCCCGGCCGGATGCGGATATCGCGGTGATGGGACCCACCGCAGGCGGGCTTCCGGACCCGCTGTTTGATCGAGGTGTCCGGGTGGTGGGCGGTGTGGAAGTGACCCACCCGGACAAATTGCTGGAAATAGTCTCTCTGGGCGGTTCCGGATATCATTTTCTGGACCGGTATGCCGACCGGATTGTGACACTGAATCATTCAGCAGTATAAAGATTGCGTGTTCCGGGCTGATCTGGAACACGCAGGATCATCATGAATCTGTGCAGCGCGCCTGTTTCATATGTTATTTTGTTATATAATCCTTACACTGGCGCTCTTGATCAAAGCATAGACGGTATCCCCTGGTTTTAAGCTCAATTGCGCCACCGCATTATTGGTAACCAGTACCCTGAATTTTGTATTTTTGTACCTTAAAAATATCATGGATGTCTTGCCTTCGTTGACAATTTCTTCCAGTTCACTTTTCAGCACATTCTGTACAGAAATCTGCTCGGGGTGATTTTTGCTCAAAATAATATTTTCAGGGCGCAGGGCCACTTTAACTTCCGTTCCCGGCGTTGCCTCGTCAATACTCTGCAGGTTAAAGTCGTCAAAGGAAATCGTGCTCACATCCTTTCCGTTCTTTGCCACAATACCTGTTATAACAGCAGCACCCACAAAATTGGCAATAAATCTGGAGCCCGGGCGGTTGAAAACCTCATCCAGATCTCCGAACTGAAGCATCCTGCCATCCCTGAAAACTGCCACTTTGCTGGCCAGGGACCAGGCATCATCAAGGTCATGGGAGATATGGACCACCGTGGTATTTTTTTTCTCCACTGCCTGCTTGAGCAGTTTTCTTGTCTGCCTGCGGGTCTGGGGGTCCAGGGCGGAAAAAGGCTCGTCCATAAGAAGGAGTTTGGGCTCAACAACAAGGGACCGGGCCAGGGCCACCCGTTGCTGTTCCCCCCCGGAAAGGGTATCTGGTTTGCGGTGGAGGAGGTGATCGATGTGAAGGGACTTCGCCATCTCATTGACCTTTTCCCTGATACGGCCGGGCTTTTCAATTTTTTTCAGACCATAGGCAATATTTTTGTAAACGGTAAAATGGGGAAGAAGCGCGTAATCCTGGTATACAATACCGATGTGGCGTTTTTCAGGCAGCTCTTTGGTGATATCTCGATTCTCCAGGTAAATTTTGCCGCTGTCCGGGGACCAGAATCCGATAATACTCTCCAAGAGAATGGTCTTGCCCGCCCCGGTGGGCCCTATGATCATCAGGTAATCCCCTTTCTCCATGGTTAAAAAAATATTTTTTAGATAAAATTCTCCAAGGTTGATGTGAAGATCTTCAATTCTGAGAAAACTCATAAGCTTGCCTCTGTCTGCTCAAATACAAAAATGGCAGCAAAAGACACAATCATCAATACAATGCCGCTGGTCAGTGCCATTCCCATATTGCCGTATGAAATATTAAGATAAAGGGTGATGGGAAGCACTTCAGTCTGCATATAAGAGCCACCGGCCAGAATTAAAACCGTGCCGAAAGTGCCGATACACCGGGCAAAAGCAATGACCGTGGAGGCAAGAATTCCGTTTCTGGCAAGGGGAAGACTGACATTGAAAAAGGTCTCAAACATCGAATACCCCAGGGATCTTGAAACAAACTCCATCCTTGGATTAATATAATCAAATGTTGATTTCATTATCCTTCCGGCATAGGGCAGGGCTGTAAAAAACTGGGCAACGACAATCCCCTGTTTGGTAAAGACAAAGTTCAGTCCCATGGAATTCAGAATATTGCCGAAAAATTCACTACCGAAGACCAGAAGCAGACAGAGCCCCAGAACCAGTTCAGGAAAAGCAACCGGCAGATCAATAATGGTCTTGACAAACCCCTTTCCCCAGAAATTGAATCTGGATAAGGTGTACCCGATGGGGATTGCAAAAAACATGACCATAAATGTAGAAACAAGCCCGGTAATCATGGAGAGTTTCAGGGAAAACCGCATCTCAGGGCTCCAGATGTTCTGCCGGATATCCTCCCAGGTGGGAACAGCAATAAGCGACCCAATGGCCAGTAAAAGCACGGCGGTGATAAAAATTGTCATACCAATAAAGATAAACTTAAAAGGCTCTACTTTTCTGCACATGAAGAAAATCCCCATTTTTCCCAGATCTCAAGGCCTTCCCTGGATGCAATATATGTGTTGAACTTCAATGCCATTTCTTTGTTGGGGGCATTGGTACACACTGCCGTCGGAATGGTCTTGATCAGATTTTCTTTTTTCGGAATCTGCACCACCTCTATTTTGTCCCTGCCCTCGGCCCAGGAGGTCAGATCTTCCCATATAATGGCGGCATCCACCTGTTTCAGAGCCACGTAGATCAACAACTGGTTAACAGTGGGAGCAAAGGTTTTGATATTCGGCTGAACCGGGTCCCATAAACTGGCTTTTATCAGCATTTTTTTGGCCACCCGGCCGATGGCAGGGGCTTTGGGATCACCGATGGCCACCTTTACACCGGGATTCGCCAGATCGGAAAGTCCTTGTATCCCGGCAGGATTTCCCGCCGGCACCGCAATCACCGGTATATGAAGGACCAGTTTGCGAATGGTGTCCTTGATCACCCAGCCGTTCTTAAGGGCGTCCTGAGTATATTTTTCCGCCCCCGGAATAAGAACGTCGCAGGGCCTTTTGCTTGCCACCATGGCAAAAATTTCTCCGGAACTCCCATAGTGAACCCGGGTTTTCACCCCTTCTTTTTTTTCAAACGACTGCACCAGCTCTTCCATGGGTTTGATCAGTCCGGCCCCGCTTAGAATCGTCAGTTCAGCGGCCAATCCCTGTCCTGCAGTAATAATAAGAAATAAAATCAAAATCAAAAATTGTTTCATAATCACTCCTTATGACGGTCGATATCAGTTTGTTAATTGTTCCGGGTGATTCATAAAAGATGCCCATTTGGCCTTCTGATCCAGCCTTGCCGGGTTTCAATGAACAAATTGCCGGGCGTATTTTGCATCGTTATACATGGCTTCACCATAAAGATCCTTACCGTAATCCCGGATAATGTGCTGCCCTTGCTCTGATCCTACAAAATCAATGAACTTGGAGGCAATTCCCGGATATTTTCCCCGGCCTTCGGGCTGGCACAGGGCATGGTAGGTGTTGATCAGGAACGGGTCGCCTTTAAACAGTACTGCGAGATTGGAAAGGTCTTTTTTGCCGGCCACCCAGGTGGAGGAATCGGTCATGAAATACCCCTTGACCGCATCGGCTTTTTTTAACGTGGCCATCATGAAATCCTTGGTGATCATATACCCGTCCGATCCGGGCTCGATGCCGGCCTGCTCCCAGATGGCCATCTCTTTTTTATGGGTCCCGGAATTATCCCCCCGGGACAAAAACGGTGCATTTGCCTTTGCGATTCTGGCATACGCATCTGCCGCACTGGCAGCTTCGGCAATGCCGGCCGGATCATTTTCGGGACCCACGATATAGAATTCATTGGATCCGATCAATGTGCGCTTGATGGCCCATCCATCAGCCACAGCCTGCTTTTCCGCGGCCGGGGCATGGACCATGACCACATCTACCTGCTGATCCTTGAGAAGGCTCAAAGATTTGCCCGATCCGGCCTTGACCCAGCACATGGCCGTGTCATTCCGGGCATTGAAGGCATCGGCCAGTTCTTCCAGCATGCCCAGCTCACCCGGACTGCCGGTGGCCAGTTTGAAGATGGTCTCACTGTCTCCAAAAGTCGCTTTGCAGTCCGCGGCCCAGCCGGAACCATTCATTGCCGCCAATACCAGCACACAGCTGATAAAAATTCCTATCGCTTTATTTTTGAACCTATCCATACTGTTTTCCTCTTTAGTTTGAGTTTATGGATGAAACGCTTTAATTCCAAGAGTTTCTTGTAATAATTTGGTTGTTTATTGTCAATGTTTAAGCGTTTTAAACTGTTTGATTGCTTAAATGACCTCATATGTACCAGCAAGCTCTATTTTCCCCCACCGGAGTTGAATTGACGTGATCCTGATGGCATGGTGCGATTTCACCGGGAAAATGATTCTGAAACGGATTGTCAGGATGTCTTCCCCAGAAGCACATGAGGGGCGCGGCCTTTTCTTTCAGCAGATTTGGCGTTTCGCTCGGAAAATGTGTCAATGCCTGAGAAATGGCCGTTCAACCGGCAATACACCTTGAACACATCCGGGTGTCCCATCATTTTGTACAATGCCGGCTTGACCAGCTGATCAAAGGAAAGCATGGATGCATAGGGATTTCCCGGCAGGCTGAAAAACAGGGTATGGCCCCGGGTTCCGAACAGTGTGGGTTTGCCGGGTTTTTCGGAACGGTTGGAAAACCGAATATTGACGTCCATGTCTTGAAAGGTTTGATGGATTAAGTCATATTTTCCTTTGGACGACCCCCCGGACGTAATGATGGCATCGGCGTGACAGGCATCATCCAGTATGGCCTGCAATGCCTCGATGTCGTCTTTGACAATCCCCATGCACAGGGGCGTTCCCCCTGTTTCCTTCACCTGTGCGGCCAGAGCGTAGAGATTGGAACTCATGGCCTTGAACGAGGTATAGGGTTCATGGAAATCCGACAGTTCATCGCCTGTGGAGACAATCGCCACCAACGGCTTTCGGTGAACCGACACATAGGCCCGTCTCAGGCTTGCCAGGACACCGATTTCAAGGGGATTGAGCACAGTGCCCGCATGAAGGATTACATCCCCTTTCTGCATCGATTCCCCCCGGAACCGGATGCCTTCCCCATAACCGGGCCGGCGGATACAGATGAGGGCACCCGCTTCTTCAATGGCATCTTCCTGTTTGATGATTGTATCCGCTCCGTCCGGAATCAGGGCCCCGGTCGTGATGCGGATGGCCTGGTTTTCATTGACCGTTCTGTCATAGGGGCTGCCGGCCCGGGATTCTCCGGCGATCCAAATGGGGTGAGTGTTGGGTGAAGCACCTGGGAAGAGGTCCGCGTACCGGACGGCATATCCGTCCAGGGCGGATATGTCGGCTGCCGGTAATGCTTCCATGGCAGTGATATCCTGCACCAGCACCCGTTTCAAGGCGTCCAGAACCGGGACGCTTTCTTTGCCCAGAACCGGGGTGGATTTCAATATCAGGTGTTGTGCCTTTTTCAGGTCGGTCATGGAACCCCCCTTCGGTCAGGATGTTGAACACGTCATGGCCTGGGCATAGACAAATGCGGCCTGGAGATAGGAGGTGGGGCACAAAGGAAAGCACGCCTTGCAGTCATTGCAGTATTGGGCCGCAATTTCCGGTACAAAACTGATCTCTTTGTTGATGCCCCGGTCCACGAATCCGATGGCATTTTTGCCGGCCACTTCCGCACAATACCGCACGCACAGGCCGCAATGGATGCAAAAAGAAGGATCGCTTTCATACCGGTTGGGGTCTGCCCCGTAAACTTTTGCCAGTTCTACCAACTGAGGCGCATCCGGTGCATGGGCCATGAGCAGCTCAAGGATCGTTTTACGCAGCCGGTCCACTTTTTCAGACCGGGTTCTGACAATGATGCCGCCGGCTGCCGGGAATACGCAGGACACCACATACTTGGTCCAGCCCCGGTCCTCCACTTCCACGATACACAGCCGGCAACCGCCGAACGGCTCCAGTTTTTCATGATGGCACAAAGTGGGGATATATATCCCGTGTTTCCGGGCCACTTCCAGAACAGTCATGCCCGGAACCGCTGTCACGGTCTGTCCATCGATTTCAAATTGTATATCACCCATGATGGCCTATCCTTTCTCTTTCGTTTTTTTCCGGATGGTGCGCTCTTCTTCGGGCACGGGGTCCGGCACGGGTTCACCTGAGAGTTTGACCACGGAAGAAAATTTCGGCGGACACACCTCAAAACAGGTGCCGCACCGGGTGCATTTATCCTGATCAATGATGTGGATCAGGTTCTTGTCTCCGTTTATGGCATCAGCCGGGCACTGCTTGCGGCAGGTGCCGCAGCCTGTGCATCTGTCCGGATCAATGTAAAAATTGATCAATTCCTTGCAGGCCAGGGCCGGACACCGTTTGTCGTTGATATGTGCCTCATATTCTTCTCTGAAATATTTCAACGTACTTAAAAACGGATTGGGCGCACTTTTTCCCAGGGCGCACAAGGACGCTTCCACGGCGGTTTCCGCCAGTTCCTCCAGCAGTTCGATATCGCCTTGTTTGCCTTTGCCCTGGGTGATATTGGTCAAAATCCGGTGCATCTGGCGCAGCCCTTCTCTGCAGGGCACGCACTTGCCGCAGGATTCATCCGTGAGAAACGCGATAAAATATCTGGCCACGTCCACCATGCAGGTGTCCTCGTCCATGACGATCATGCCGCCGGATCCCATCATGGACCCGGCCTTGGTGAGTTCGTCAAACCCCACCTGCAGGTCCAGCAGGTGTTCCGGGATACAGCCCCCGGAGGGTCCGCCCGTCTGAACGGCCTTGAATTTCTTGTTGTTGGGAATCCCGCCGCCGATATCATAGATGATTTCTCGTAATGTCATGCCCATGGGCACTTCCACCAGACCGGTGTTGGTGATTTTTCCCACCAGGGAAAAGATCTTGGTGCCTTTGGAGCTGTCCGTGCCCACGGAGGTGAACCAGTCCGCTCCTTTGTCGATGATCAAGGGGATGTTGGCCCAGGTTTCCACGTTGTTCAAAACCGACGGCCGTTCCCACAATCCTTTGACATTGGACCGGACATACTTGGGCCGGGGTTCTCCGGCCTTGCCTTCCAGAGACGTCATCAGGGCCGTGGATTCTCCGCACACAAACGCCCCGGCCCCCTGGTGCACGATCACCTTGAAGTCAAAGCCGGACCCCAGAATGTTCTCTCCCAAAAGCCCGTAATGTTCCGCCTGCTGGATGGCCAGATGAATGTTTTTCACGGCCAGCGGATATTCCTGTCGCACATAAAAATACCCTTCATGGGCGCCGACGGCATATCCGCCTAAAATCAGTCCTTCCAGGATGGAATGGGGATTGCCCTCCAGAAGGGCCCGGTCCATGAACGCGCCGGGATCACCTTCATCCGCATTCACGATCACATATTTGATGGGCTCTTTTGCATTTCTGGAACCTTCCCATTTTCGGCCGGCCGGAAACCCGGCCCCGCCCCGGCCCCGGATATTGGATTTTTTCACCTCTTCCAGTACTTCCAGATCGGTCATCTGACCCAGGGCCTTGGCCAGGGCCGCATATCCGCCCAAAGCCAGGTAATCTTCAATGCGCTTGGAATCGATTTTGATGTTGTTGCATAACACCGTGCGCTGCTGGGACCGGTAAAACGGAATATCCGATTCCTTGACGGCCCGTTCCCCTGTGGCCGGGTCTTTGTAGCACAACCGTTCCACCACCTGTTTGTTTTCAATGGTCTGTGCCACGATCTCGGGCACATCTTTGGCCTGCACCTGAAGATAACAGATCTCTTCGGGATAGATCACCACCACGGGGCCCTGTTCACAGAATCCCGGGCATCCCGTTCCTTTGGTGGACACTGTGGCGGACAACCCTTTTGCCTCGATCTCCTTTTCAAATACGGCAATGACTTCATCCGCACCCGATGCCACACACCCGGCACCCGCACAAATGGACACACAGGGGCTGTCAGGATCTCTTCGGGACAATATCTCCTGCCGAAAACTTTCCAACGCTTCCGGCGTTTCTAACCGTGCCATAATTTTCCCCTATTCATATGTTTTCAAGGCTTTGGACGCCTTGACCGGTGACATTTTTCCATGAACCTTGCCGTCCACTTCCATCACAGGCCCCAGGGCGCAGCACCCCAGACAGTTGACCGTCTCCAGGCTGAATTTCAGATCCAGATCCGTCTCTCCGGGCTTGATGCCCGTGGCTTCCTCCACTGTATCCAGAATCCGGGTGGCGCCTCTGACATGACAGGCCGTGCCCACACAGATATGCACTTTGTGCCGTCCTTTGGGCACCAGACTGAATGCCTTGTAAAACGTGGCAATATGCTGAATCCGGGTCATGGGAACGGACAGTTTTTCACTGACCCGCGCCAGCGCCTGTTTGGAAAGCCAGTTGTTCTCGCTTTGAATGTCCAGCATGATCTGGAGCAGATTGCTGGCCTCGCCATGGTGCTTCTCGATTATCTGATCTATTTTTTCAATTTCCATCGGATGCTTCCCACAAAATTAAGTTAGGTTATGCCCTGGCCAGTGCGTAACAATTACTGGCCGTATCATATTTGACCATACCGTGACGGGAAGAGGTGATCATATGACGGGACACCTCGGACGGGTTCAACCCCAGCTGCCCGGAGATATCACCGGTGGACAGCGGTTTCTCCTTTAACAGCAGCAGAATCTGGCTCACGGCCAGTTTGTCCGTGAGCATCCGGTCAAACAGGTCATCCGTGTCCGGGCGGCTGAAAAATGCCTGATAGGCTTTTTTGGATTTCAGCGGCACCCGCAGTTTTTCTCTTTCCGCCAGGCGGATGAACGGCACCAGATTTCTGGCGGCCGCCAGCTTGAACTTCACCGTGTCCGGGTCCAGGCCTTCGCTGGATCCCAAAGGGCCTATTTCCGTGATCTGCCGGCTGAAGTCATCCGTATACTGGGCCAGCAGATGGCCGTCAGCCCCGGACATGAAGTCGGTTCTCAGCCGGTCCGGGTTCAGACCGATATGGGTCAATATTCGTTTGGCGATATAGGTGTTGGCATAGGCATCGTAATTGCCGTGGGTGACATAGTTGCATTCATCGAGTTTGCATCCGCCGATGAACACCCCGTCGTGACCGTTGGAAAACGCCCGGAAGATAAACTCCAGGTCCACCCGGCCCGAACACATCACCCGGATCAGCCGCATCTCATTTGCATATTGTAGTCTGGAAACTCCAGCCAGGTCCGCTGCCCCGTATGCTCACCAGTGGCAGACAAATCCCAGCAGTTTCGGCTTAAATTCTTGACCTGCACTCATGGGTTAGGATCTCCTTTTTTTGAAAGGCTTTTCATATTCATGCCTCTTCCAGTGCGGCATCCATCTGTGCGGCAATCTGATCCGCTGTGACCGCCGCATCGATCTGTCCGAACAACGCCTCATTGGTAAAATGCTTGAGCACGATGGCATTGGTGGGACATTTGGCATTGCACAGCCCGTCGCCCTTGCACAGGACCGGATTGACAATGGCTTTCTTGCCTTTGGGCGTATCGTGAAACTGAATGGCCCCGTAGGTGCACGCCGTGATACAGGCCCCGCAGGATACGCATTCGTCTTCATTCACCTTGGCCACGGAACCCGATGCCACCACCGTGTCTTTGGACAACAGCGTGATCACCCTTCCGGCGGCCCCATAGGCCTGGTTGATGGTTTCCGGGATATGCTTGGGATAATGGGCCGTCCCACACAGAAACACCCCGTCCGCGGCAAATTCCACGGGTTTGAGTTTCACATGGGCTTCCTTGAAAAACTCGTCCGGGCTCAGGGTTACCTTGAACTTGGCCGCGATGTCATGAATGGATGCCGGCGGTCGGACCGCGGCGGCCAAAGACAGGATGTCGGCATCCAGTTCCAGGCGGTTCCCTAAAATCGGATCCGTCACGGTCACCCGGATCATGTCTTTGCCGCCCTCAGAGATGGCTTCCACCTCCGGCGGGTCTTCCGGGGTATACCGGATGAACTGCACCCCCAGTTCCGATGCTTTGCGATAGGCATCTTCTTTGAATCCATAGGTGCGCATATCCCGGAACAGAATATAGATGCGCATGTCCGGGTTCTTTTCCTTGAGTTTCAGGGCGTTTTTCACGGCATGGCCACAGCATACCCGGGAACAATAGTTGTGGGTCTCATTTCTGGAGCCCACACACTGAATCATCACCAGGCTTTCCGCTCCTGTGACCGTGTCATTGCCTTTGGCGATCTCTTCTCCGATCTCCAGATGAGTGAACACGGCATCGTTTTCCCCGTACAGATATTCCGTGGGGTTGTACACATCCGCACCGATGGCCAGCACCGACGCCCCGTGTTTGATGATTTTGGTGCGGCCTTCGGTTTGTACCGTGGTGGTGAAATTGCCCAGGTATCCGGCCACCTCTTTGATCTCGGCCTCATGGGACACATGAATATGGGGATTTTTATAAACTTTGGCAATCAGATCATCCAGATAGGCCTGCACTTCCAGGCCTTCCAGGGTGCCGTGAATCCGCCGTCCCATACCGCCCAGATCCTTGCTTTTTTCCACCAGTTCCACAGTATGTCCCTGGGCGGCAATGGACAATGCACAGGTCATGCCGGCAATGCCGCCGCCTACCACCAGGGCTGTTTTGTTCACGGGCAGATCAAATTCTTTCAAAGGTTCCAGATGCGCGGCCCGGGCCACGGACATGCGCATGATGTCTTTGGCTTTTTGGGTGGCTTCCTCTTTTTGTCTGGAATGGACCCAGGAGCAGTGCTCCCGGATATTGGCCATATCCAGGTAATACTGGTTGAGTCCGGCTTCTTGCAACGTATCTCTGAACAGCGGTTCCAGGGTTCGAGGCGAGCAGGCCGCGATCACCACCCGGTTCAGTCCTTTTTCAACGGCCAGATCCGTGATCTCTCTGGCCGAGTTGGTGGCACACGAAAAGATCTGTTCCTGGGCATAGACCACATGGGGCAGGGTTTTGGCGTATTCCACGGTGGACGGGACATTGACCACGCTGGAAATATTGGCCCCGCAATGGCACACAAACACACCGATCCTGGGTTCTTCATTGGACACATCCCGCTCTTCGGGATAAATCCTTTCCCTGGCCAGTTTGCCCCGGCGGAAATTCAGCATCTCCCCCACCCGGGATCCGGCCCCACTGGCGGTAAACACGGATTCCGGAATATCCGTGGGTCCCTGGAACGCGCCGGACACAAAAATACCGGGCCGGCTGGTCTGGACCGGGTTGGAAGAATCAATGTCACAGAACCCGTGGGCATTGATATCGATCTTGAATTTTTCCGCAATTTCCTTGTAGGCTTTGGGCGGGTTCAATCCCACGGACAGCACCACCATGTCAAATTCTTCTTCCTTGACCCCTTGATCGGCCGTGGCATATCGAATTTTGATATTTTTGGTTTCCGGGTTTTCTCCGGCCACGGATGCATAGCTTCGGATGAACCGGGTATCGGGCAGGTCATCGGCCCGCTGGAAATACCGCTCAAAATCTTTGCCGAATGACCGGATATCATTATGAAACACTGTGCATTTGGCATCCGGGTCATGGTCCTTGGTCAGAATCATCTGCTTCTGAGTATAGGTGCAGCACACCCCGGAACAATAGGAGTTGTCTCCCGGTGTCACCCTTCTCGATCCCACACACTGAATCCAGGCGATATTTTTGGGGTGTTGCTTGTCGCTGCCCCGCCGCACCTCACCGCCGTAAGGACCCGTGGAGGATAAAAGCCGTTCGTAATCCATGCTGGTGACCACATTGGTATACTGGGAATACCCGTATTCCTCCCGGGCGGACGGATCAAACGGGGTAATTCCGGACGACAGAATCACCGCCCCCACATTGATCCTTGTCCGGGTGGGTTTCTGGCGGAAATCAATGGCCCCGGTCTGGCACACCCCCCGGCAGATGTCGCACTTTTTCTCTGACAGGTACAGGCAGGAGTCGTCTATATAGGCCACCAGAGGAATGGCTTGTGAAAAATAGACATGCACGGCCTTGTTGTTGGAAATTCCCTGGTTGAACGCATCCGGATATTCCACGGGGCAGTATTCCATGCAGGTGGTGCACCCGGTGCATTTTTCTTCGATAATATATCTGGGGCGGGTTTTTAAAGTGACCTGAAAGTCCCCTTTCTCGCCCTCGATGGTTTCTACTTCCGTAAATGTGAGTACTTCGATGTTGGGATGCCGGCCGACCTCGACCAGTTTGGGTGAAAGTATTCACATGGAGCAGTCGTTGGTGGGAAAGGTCTTGTCCAGCTGGGACATGTGTCCGCCGATACTGGGATTTTTTTCCACCAGATAAACCCGGAATCCGGCAGTGGCCAGGTCTAAAGAGGCCTGAATGCCGCTGACGCCGCCGCCCACCACCATCACATCTCCGAAATCTCTGCCGGCAACGCTGTCGGAAAACAGCTGCATTTTATCTATTGGGAGTATGTCATTTACCACTTTTTATCTCCTCATCATATCGTTATCACATGCTTGTGAAAATACCCGGTTTCAACCCGGTCCTTTTACAGCATGTCATTGATGATTTCCGTAATATCTCTGATCTCCAGGATATCTTCATATGCCAAATTCAGGCGGCTTTCTTCAAAATTGGTGATACAATAGGGGCATGAGGTCACCAGCACTTTGGCCCCCACATCCGTGGCCTGTTTCAGCCGGATGTCGGAAAACCGCTCGGACTGGGGCGTGTCCATCCAGATCCGGCCCCCGCCGCCGCCGCAGCACAGGCTGTTTTTCCCGTGATCCACCATTTCCAGCAGGGTCAGCCCCTTCACCTTTTCCAAAAGCAGCCGGGGGGCATCGTAAATATTGTTGTGCCGACCCAGGTAACAGGGATCATGGTAGGTCACGATCTCATCCATCTCCTTGGTCAGTGTCAGGCGCCCGGCATTGATCAAATCCAGCAGATACTCGGACATGTGAATCACCTCAAAGTTCACCATGAACTCCGGGTATTCGTTTTTAAAGGTGTGGTAGCAGTGCGGGGAAGACACCAGGATCTTTTTAACGCCTGCATCGATAAAGGTCTTGATGTTGGTTTTGGCCAGATCGATGAACACGTTTTCACTGCCGATCTTGCGGATACTTTCTCCGCAGCAGTTCTCCTTGTCCGCCAGAATACCGAAATCAACGCCGGCCTTATTCAGAATATTGGCCGTGGCCCGGGCCACTTTTTTCATGCGCGGGTCATAGGAAAAATAACAGCCCACAAAATACAGGATCTCCATGTCCGATTCAAAAGGCTTGACATCCAGATCCTTGGCCCAGTCTCCCCGGGACGCCCGCTCTCCCTGGAGGGGATTGCCCTCGGAAATCACACTGGCCCGGGCACTTCGGGCGGATTTGACGGACGCGGGAAACACCTCGTATTCTGTGGCCACCCGGCGCAGGGCCTGGCTCACCTCGATCTGACCCAGGCCTCTCGGGCACTGGGACGGACACCGGCCGCAGGTGGTGCACCGCCAGATATCCTCGCCTTCGATTTCCGTCAATCCGAAAGCGGCTTCTCTCACCAGCCTTCGCATGCTGAAATCCCGGACCCGGTTCCACGGGCACACCGTGTCGCACAGCCCGCACTGGAAGCACAGCTGGAACGGGTCCCCTCCGGCTTCCTTTATCTCGTCGATTACTTCTAAAAAAGGCGCTAAGGTCTCCATGGGTTTTTCTACCTGTGTCATTAATGGTTATGTGAAAAAACAGACTGATGCCATTTTTCTTTCTATGGCCGATTCCGGCGGATTTGAATACCAGGGTTCAAGGGCTTTCTTTTTGTTTCAGGTTCAAGGGAACACCTGGGCCGTGACAATGCTGCCCTCGGGCAGGCAGGAGATCCCCTCGGGAATGGCCACGGCCGCTTGAGCAAAGGCCATGGACCGGAGCCGCCGGGTCAGTTCCAACGGCTGGAACCCGGTGTGGGTGTCTCCTGGCACCAGAGAACCATACACGAACTCCGTCCAGTCAACATGGCTGCCGTCCAGGGAGGTTTGAAGCCTGACCCGGATTTCGGGCAGACCGGGCCGCCGGTGTCCGGCCAGCTTGAGCAGTCCGGGAAGGGCAATCTGCAGAAAAGCGGTCAGGTTCGAAGGGGGGCCGCCCGGGAGAATGAACACCGGCTTATCCTGGAGCATGCCGAACCCGACGGCTTTGCCGGGTCCCATGCGGATGGCATGAAACACCTTTTTCCATCCCAGGGATGCCAGGGTTTGAGCAATGAAATCCCTGTCTCCTGTCCAGGCCCCGCCGCTGGTGATGAGGACGTCATGGGTAGCGGCCGCTGTTTCCATGGCATGGGAGATGATCTTCGGGGTGTCTTGGAGCAGCTGGAAGCTGGTGGACATGCCGAATTGCCGACACCAGGCCTTGAGCATTTCCAGGTTGCTGGCATAGACTTTCCCGTCCGGTAACGGGTCTCCGGGAACCACCAGTTCGTCACCGGTTGCCAGGATGGCGACCCGGGGCCGGTGATACACCGGGACCCGGCCGAAACCGGCAGCGGCAATGGTCCCGATCAGGCCCGGATTCAGTATGGTGCCCTTTTGAGCCACTTGTTCTCCGGCACAGATATCCATGCCGGCCTTCAGAATGTTCCGGCCCGGTTCGGCATGGTTGAACACAGTGACCCATTCCCGGTCACACCTGGCAAACTCCCCGGCCAGAACCGCTGTGGCGCCGGCAGGAATCCCGGCCCCGGTCAGTATCCGGACCGTGGTTCCCGGCTCGACCCGCAGGCGGGCATCTCCCCCGGCCGCCATCATGCCCGTGAGTTTCAATTGCACGGGATTTTCAGGCGTGGCATCCCGGATCTCATCGGAAACAACCGCATACCCGTCCTTCATTGACGCATCCACGGAAGGGGAGTTGACCATGGAATGGATGTCTGCGGAAAGGACCCGATGAAGGCAATCTCCCAGATCCATCTCTTTGCCGCCTTTCAGGGGTGAGATGGCACCCAGGGTCATTTTCAGGGCTGATTCATAACCGGCGATGGGATGGGTTTTTATGACACCTGCCTTTTGGGGAGTGGGATTATCCATTCCGGCTCATGCGGTTCAGGGTCGATTCCACCTTGTCACGGCCGAATTTTTCCATCAACGCCTCCAGGCCGGTTTCCATTTCGTCCAGAAGCACCTCTTCATCCACCTCTTCTTCCCGTTCTTCATAGATCAGCACATCGTTGAGGCACCATTCGACACACAGGGGCATGTCTTCGCCTTCACACATGTCGCATTTCAGGGGGAGACCTGAATCCGGGTCCTTGAACAGGTCCCGGGACGGGCAGGCGGCCCGGCAGAAGGCACATTCATCATACTCTTTGCCGTCTATCACATATTTGTCCCGGCCGTTGCATTCCGCCGGGGTGTATTCTCCGGCAAATACCGGCAGCCAGATATCCCTCAAGCGGCGGGTGATCACATGGATCCGGGATGCGGCCGGATTGACCGTGCTGTATCTGGGTGTGGAATGATGAGCGGAGCAGACAATTTCACAGGTCCGGCATCCATTGCATTTGTCCGCATCCACTTTGATGGTTTTAATTTTCTTGGTTATCTTGGCCATTTTTCAATATCCCCCTTTGTTCCAGGTCATCCGCCACATAATCCAGGTCCAGCTCTTCCAAAAGTTTCCGGGTGGGCACCCCTTCGTCGGTCCAGCCCTTGAACCGGTAATAGGTGGTCAATAAATTTTCTTCCAGTTCCGGGAACCGGTGCTTCCAGTGATCTTCCGGCGGCTTTTCATCGGCCCGGCACATGCCCCGGATATTGTTGAACGCCCGGTGCAGGTTTCGGCTGCGCTTGACGATCGTCTTCAGATCTTCCTGGCCCACATCCATGCCGGTGGCCGCTGAAACCAGCTTGTGATAGTTGTGAATATGGTAGGGCGGTTTCAGGCAGAAAGAGCCCATGCCCGCACATATCCCTAAAGCATCGTCAATATTGTGGAGCATTTCCATCCAGTCCACGATTTCTGAACACATGTCCGGTGTCGGGAATTCGGGATTGGATTTTTCCCCCCTGGGTTCCCATTGAAGAAAATATTCCTTGAACCGGTCATTTGGGAGCTGGGGCCAGTTCTTGACAAACGATTTTCGTTTTTCCTTGTCCGGGAACGGGGCCTGGGGCCAGTTGCCTTCGATCTGGGTGATGCTGATTTTTTCATTGGTGGCGTACATGAGAAAATACATGGGATCCAGCATGCCCAACTTGATATTCATCTGCTCATGTTTTTTGGTGGTATTGTGATCAAAGGCTTCCGCCCCGTTTCCGATCCGTCTGGCCGCCCAGTAGGTGCCGTCGGCCAGGACATCGCCGATCCCCTCCCGCCGGGCCACTCGGTCAAGCAGCCAGAAAAACCGTCCTTCCTTGTCCGTGGGGCATCCCTTGAAATCTTCGTCCGTCAGGATGCCGGCTTCGTAAAGCTCGATCCCGAACGCCAGGATCTGGGGGGTGGAAAAGGAATCCAGTCCATATTCAAAGGCTTTGTGGCAGATCCGCCAGGAAAAATCCAGATCATCCACATGGGCCGCCATGGCATAGGTCAGCTTGGAGAAACATTTGATCATATAGGGAGGTACTCCTTCAATGTTGATCAGGGCTCCGCACTGCTGGGGACAGTTGTAACAGGAAATGAACCGTTTGATGGCGCTGCGCTGACTCTTTTCCCAGCTTTCTTCGATTTCCTTGGTCCAGAATCCCTTTCGCCTTGTCCGGGCGTTCCCCCAGGCAAAGGCCTCGGTATGCCACTGTTCATCCACATGCTTCATCATCTGCGGAGAACCGATCCCCGAAAGGATGGGCATGACCTCGGGAATCGGGTTTTCATTCCGGAAGTCAATATATTGGCGGACCTCCTTGAGATGTTCCATGAATTCAGCCCCCCGGGCCAGGTGCACCGGTTTGGTTCCCCGGACGGCGATGGCCTTGAGGTTCTTGTCCCCCAGGACCGCACCACCGCCGCCCCGGCTGGAGCTGGAGCGGGACTGTTCGATGGAAGCGGTGAAACACCTGTTTTCCCCGCCCAGTCCGATGGCCAGGACCTGGGCATTGGGCTCATTGAGTTCCGCACGGATCATCTCCTGGGTCTCGATGGCCCCTTTCCCCTTGAGGTGGGACGCGTCCCGGATCTCCACCTTGTCATTGTGAATCCAGATATAAATCAGCTTGGGGGACTTGCCCCGGACAATCACCTTGTCATATCCGGCATACTTGAGTTCAGAGGCCCAGAAACCGCCCATCATGGGATAGGCCAGCAAATGGGTCTGGGGTGAAATAAAACTGACCAGGGTGCGGTTGGCACTGAAAGCCGGGGTTCCGCACAACAGGCCGTTGCTGAAAACCAGCAGATTTTCCGGATCAAAGGCCTGGGTTTCCGGGGGCACGCGGTCGTAGTGAATTTTTACACTGGTTCCCAGGCCGCCCAGGTGGCGTGCCATCAGATCCGGATCAGTCTCCACTCGCTCGATATTCCCCCGCGTCAAATCAATCTCCAGGTTATACCCGGCTTCGGCATACCTCATCGTTTTCTTACCTCCGTGTTGGGGAACCCCGATGTGCCGGAACCGTCAGAAAAAGGAAATGGTTCCGGGTGTTGTGGTCTGACGGACCGATCAGGGCTCCTTCGTTATGCTTAAATTGACACAACTATATTATAGCTGTTTCATAATGGTATTGTGGCGACATGTCAATAAAAATATATCGGAAAAAAGATTTTTTGCGGATCAGATGCCTGGCAGGGGAAACAATGATGAGATTCAAAAAACAGGCCGGGTGGATGATACAGGAAGTAACGGACCAGGGTCAGAATGCGGCAATGGTGGTTCCGGTCTTGGTTTGACTGTACCCGGGAAGCAGGGCGAGCTCATCCCTGAATCCCCGGCTCTGAAGCACATCCAGAATGATTTGGATCCGGGGGGCATCCACCAGGTCGGCGGGCACCACCAGGTCACACCGGACTTCGGCCAGGGGGACAAAATCCAGGTTAAAGGCCTGGGCCACAGGGTGGAGGCCCAAGGCGGCATCCGCCATCCCCCAGGCGATCATCTGGGCCCCCTGGTTATGGCCGTCCACCAGGATGTCGTATCCCGGAACAGCGGTCCCGGGGATGCTGGATCCTGCCAGCAGTTCATCCAGGAGCACGCGCAGGGCTGCGCCGGATTCCCGGTTGACAAACCGGATGCCGGGGCGGGCCAGGTCGGCGGCGGTCCGGATGTTCAACGGATTGCCCCGGGCCACCATCAAGCCTTCCTCCATAAAGGAAAACCCCATGACCAGTGCCCCGACAGTCCCGGCCATTTTCCGGCGGGCAAGGGCCACATTGGCTTCCTCGTCCGTCTGATTGTGCAGGTGCAGGCCGGCCAGGTGGGTTTTGCCATGGGCCAGGCGGTCAATGGCGGCATGGGTGGAGCCGAACCGGCAAAACGCCCGCAGTCGGGGATCCACCCGGGAGGCATGGGCCGACAGAAGAGAGAACGCCGGATCACACCCCGTGATCAGGATGTTCTGTTCCAGGCAGGTGTCCGGGGTGAAAAACCGGATCTGTCCATTTTCCTTTTTAAACACGCCGTCGGCCGGCTGCATCTGGCTGGGGAAGGTGAACCGGCCATCCACGGGATAGACCACCAGCTTGTCCCGGATGATGACCACCGATACCCGCCCATTGCCGGGCGGGACATCTTCCCCCATGATCAGAGGGCAGTCGGCCGTTGACACGGTTTCATAGAACAAATCCTCCACCCGGCAGGCTAAATGTTTGGCCAGTTTGAGGGCCACACCGGTATTGGGCAGATACCGGCCGGATTCAATATCGTAAATGGCCTGGCGTTTGATCCCCACCATTTCCGCCAGTCCGGTCTGGGACAACCCGGCTTTCTGGCGGTAATGTTTGATCCGGTTGTCAATCTTTCCCGGTGTGTTTTCCATGAAGGCCTCCTGTG
Organism: Desulfotignum balticum DSM 7044; assembly: GCF_000421285.1. GTDB lineage: Bacteria > Desulfobacterota > Desulfobacteria > Desulfobacterales > Desulfobacteraceae > Desulfotignum > Desulfotignum balticum. Next base: position 4,293,188 of record NZ_ATWO01000001.1, on the reverse strand, counting down.
ATTGCAAATCACTGTTGCCGATATGACGTTTAAAAAAATATATTGACTTTTATAAGCTTCATATTTAGCATTGATTACCTTGTGGTACAAGCATACAGTGAGGAGACTGCATGATCAATACAAGAATGCTGTTTAAAACATAAGGAGATGAACATGAAGAAAAAACAGTTTGGATGTATGGCAGTGGCTGCTTTCCTTTTGACGCTGGTAATCGGTATGGGCCGGCCGGCATGGGCCGGGACAGAGACCATCACCCTCTTTGCTGCGGCTTCCACCACCAACGCTGTCACAGATATTGCGGCCCTGTATGAAAAGGAGCATCCGGTAAAGATCCGCCTTTCCTTTGCCTCTTCTTCCACCCTGGCCAAACAGATTGAAAACGGGGCGCCTGCCGATATTTATCTGTCGGCCAATCCCAAATGGATGAACTACCTGGCGGAAAAGGGGATTATTGTCACGGAAAGCCGCCGGGACCTGCTGGGCAACAGCCTGGTGCTGATCGTCCCCGGGGACAGCCCCATTGACGGACTCCGGGTGGATGCCGGCCTGGACCTGGCCGGCATCCTGGGGGAGGGTCGTCTGTCCATGGGGGATCCGGATCACGTGCCGGCCGGAATGTACGGTAAAAACGCCATGCAGCAGCTGGGACTCTGGGATGCCATTGCAGACCGGGTGGCCCGGACCAAGGATGTTCGGGCCGCCCTGGTCCTGGTGGAACGGGGGGAATGCCCCCTGGGCCAGGTCTATGCCACGGATGCGGCCATCAGTGACAAAGTGCGGGTGGCCGGGTATTTCCCCGAAGAGAGTCACCCGCCCATTATCTACCCGGCGGCCCTGGTGAAACACAGTCCGGCAGCCCGGTCATTTCTTGATTTTCTGCAGGCAGAACCCGCAGCCCGGGTGTTTGAAGCATACGGATTCACTGTCCGCTGATGGAGGGATGGCACCTCACCCTCATGGAATGGGAGGTCCTGGGGCTCAGCCTCAAGGTGTCTTTTCTGGCGGTGGCGGTGAGCCTTCCGGCAGGCATTGGTGCCGCCTGGGTCCTGTCCCGGTACCGGTTTCCGGGCAAGGGCCTGGTGGACGGACTCATCCATCTGCCTCTGGTGCTGCCGCCGGTGGTCACCGGGTATCTGCTGCTGGTGCTCCTGGGCAGAAAAGGAATCATCGGCGGATTTCTCTACAATACCTTCGGGATCACCCTGGCCTTCACCTGGAAAGGTGCAGCCGTTGCCGCGGCGGTCATGGCCTTTCCCCTGCTGGTCCGGGCGGTACGGCTGTCGGCCGATGCCGTGGATCCGGGTCTGGAAGATGCAGCCAGGACCCTGGGGGCGGGACGGATGCGGGTGTTTTTCACAATCACCCTGCCCCTGATGGTGCCCGGGATCATCACCGGGACCATCCTTGCCTTTGCCAGAAGCCTGGGGGAGTTCGGCGCCACCATCACCTTTGTTTCCAACATCCGGGGGGAAACCCAGACCCTTCCTCTGGCCCTGTATTCTCTTACTCAGGTGCCGGATGGCGAGGCCGGTGCATTGCGGTTGTGCATTATTTCCGTGGCCCTGGCCATGACCGCTCTGTTGCTGTCCGAATGGATGGCCAGACGGTTTGATACACTCATGAAAGGATGACAATGACAGCAGTGACGGACGGCAGAAAAAAAAGCGGTACCCGTAAAAAAAACTGGGTGGATGTCTGTGTTCAGAAACAGCAGGGGGAGTTTTATCTTGATATCGCGTTTGCCGCCGAACAGGCCGGGGTCACCGCCCTGTTCGGGCCTTCCGGTGCAGGTAAAACCTCTGTGGTGAACATGGTGGCCGGTCTTTCCCGGCCGGACCGGGGACGGATCACCATCGGGGACCGCTGCTGCTTTGACGGCGATAAAGGGATCCTTCTTCCCCCTGAAAAACGCCGGATCGGATACGTGTTCCAGGAAGCCCGGCTGTTTCCCCATCTCACAGTCCAGGCCAACCTGACCTTTGGCATGAACCGGCTGAAGCCGTCGGACCGGTTCGTGGGGGTTGATCCGGTGGTATCGCTCCTGGGGATTGAATCATTGCTGAAACGCAGGCCGGCCCGGTTGTCCGGTGGGGAAAAACAGCGGGTGGCCATTGGCCGGGCCCTGTTGTGCAGCCCGCAACTGTTGCTCATGGACGAACCCCTGGCATCCTTGGACCAGGCCCGCAAAGAGGAACTGCTTCCTTACATCCGAACCCTGAGCACCCGTTTCCGGATTCCCATTCTTTATGTGTCCCACCAGATGGAGGAGATCGCGTGTATGGCTGATTACCTGGTGCGGCTGGAAAACGGCAGGGTGACCGAGCACATCCCGGTGTCAGGGAATGGGGTAAAATAAAATGGAAAAAGAGACCACCAAGGGCGGAAAAATTAGGAGAGATATCCAATGAAAAACGTTTACACGGAATTGACAGGCCGGGCAGCGGATATATTCACCCGCCACGGGTTGATGGGTGAAACCGTCCAGGTCACGGCCAGGGTCCTGAGTACGGAAGAGGCCATAGGGAATCCGGAAGCGGATGACTTTCCGCTCCAGAAAGGGCGGGAAAGATTGATGGAGGCGACCATCGACGGTGCGGCAGGACAGGCATTCACCGACCGGTTCGGAAATTATGAGGGGACCCTGGAAGGTATTCTAAATACACCCATGGTCAACAATTACCGCCGGGCTGTTTTTGTGGCATCTCTGAATGCAGCGCTCCGGCGCCTGGCCCTGACCACCGGAACGGTGCACTGCCGGGACCAGGAGCCGGCAGACTGTGCCCGGGCCCTGGCGGATCACATCGATCACCGGTATGGGAGGGGCAACATCGGGATTGTCGGTTTCCAGCCGCGGATGGTGGAAACACTGGCGGGCAGATTTCCGGTCCGGGTGCTGGACATGGATGTGGACAATATCGGTGAGGACCGGTTCGACGTGATGATCGAGTCTCCGAAAGCTTGCCGGGAGGTCATAAAATGGGCGGATCTGCTGCTGGTGACCGGGACTACCCTGGTCAATGGAACTCTGCCGGAATTTTTGGTGGAAAAACCCGTTGTCTTTTATGGGACGACCATTGCCGGAGCGGCATACCTGATGGGATGGAACCGGTTTTGCGACCGCAGCCGGTAAGGGTCTCGCTCGGAGAGACGGCTGTATAACCAAATTTACGGATGAATGATGGTGAAAGGTTCAGGGATGGGAAACACGGATGGTTGCAATGGGCATCTGCCAGCCGATTGATAAGATATGATGAATGAAAGGATATCATGAGAAAAAAAAAGGAAATCGTTGATCAGGACCGGATCAGGATGGTGCCCATCCCGGAAGCGTACTTTCATGCCGAGGTGATCGCCGGGTTCCTGAGAATTCCTGCGGGCCATGTCCTGGCACGCCGTGCTTTCAGGGGTAAATTGCTGCTGGAAACCCTGATGGATCTGCCCATGACCATGACACCGTTGGTAGCCGGTGTGGGGCTTCTCTTTCTTTTAGGCAGCGATCCGGTCCGCAGTGTGCTGGACCAGGTGGGGATTGAAATGCTTTTCACCCCCTGGGGGACCATTCTGGCCCAGACCCTGATTGCCGCGCCCATTATGACCCGGACCGGCCGTGCCGCGTTTGCAGCCATCGATATCCGGTATGAACAGGCGGCACGAACGCTGGGATTGACAGCGGGTCAGATTTTTTTCCGGGTGACCCTGCCCATCGCCGTTTACCTGAATATCTCCAGCGGTGAGCTGGGTATCGCCCTGGTCTGCGCCTGTCTCTTGATCATCCGGATTCCTGGTTCTACTGCTGCTGCGATGGATCAGTGCCTCCTCTGTCGATCCTAAGGACAGGGTGAAAATGGAATCGTGACGGATTTCAGTTGAATTGGGTGATGTAAACTGCCCGTATCTTTAAGTCTGTCTTTGCAGTTGTCACCGGGAAGTGCCTGACGGTTGCCCCGGTGTGGCGGATGGTTTTCATGTCATGGATTCTTTCCAGGCCTCAATTTTTTCTGTGTGAAAAAACACTTGACCTCCTGTCCGCAGAAATGTAGTTTAAGAAATTTAATTGACGTTTATAAATTGCTATGAGGATGCACTGCATGATCCGTTTTACCTTTGCAGCCATTGCCGCAGTCCTACTGGCCTTGCCGGCACAGGCCCAGAACACTCGTACCATCACCGACAGTGCCGGACGGGTGGTCCAACTGCCTGAGCGGGTCGAAACGGTGTTTGCCGCCGGCCCGCCGGCCGCGATCCTGCTCTATGTCATGGCCCCCGACCGGATGTTGGGCTGGTCCCGCGCCAACCGGGCGGAGACACGTGAATTTCTCGCCGCCCCCTATGCGGATCTGCCGGCCATTGGCACCCTGACCGGACAGGGCGGCAAGGCCGGTCTTGAACGCGTTGTGGCCCTGCAGCCCTCGCTGATCCTTGATTTCGGGTCCGTGCTCGACATGTATGTCGATCTGGCGAACCGGGTGCAGGAACAGACCGGCATCCCCTATATCCTGATTGACGGGCGGTTCGAGAACACACCTGCCGCACTGCGCCTCCTGGGTGAGGCCCTGGGAGTCCCCGAACGTGGCGAGACCCTGGCACAGGATGCCGAAGCGACCTTTGCACACATTGACACCCTGCTGGCCGGGATCCCCGGGGCTGAACGCCCACGCGCCTATATGGCCCGTGGCCCTGATGGGCTGGAGAGCGGGGTTGTTGGCTCGATTAACACCGAAATTCTGGAACGCGCCGGCGGAGTGAATGTGCTGGGCCGGGCCGAGACAGGGCGCGGCCTTGTGCAGGTCAGTTTCGAAGCCCTGCTGGCCGCGGATCCGGATGTGATCGTGACATGGGACCGCCAGTTTTTTGCCGGCTGCCGTGACAATCCGTTCTGGTCGGAAATGCGCGCAGTGCGGGAAGGACACTTGCATCTGTCACCCGTTTTGCCCTTCGGCTGGATTGACGGCCCGCCCTCGATCAACCGCATGATCGGGCTGGACTGGATGGCAGCGGTCTTTTTTCCTGACCGCTGTCAGATTAACCTGCGCGAAAGCGCGCGTGCCCATTACCACCTGTGGTATCACGTCGATCTGACCGAAGACCAGCTCGATCGCCTGCTGCCATGACTGACGGGAAACTGCCCCCTGCACGCATGATGCGCCGCCTGTCCGCGCTGGCAGTGCTGTCGCTGATACTGGCGGCCGGGGCGCTGGCGGCACTGAGCATTGGTCCGTTCGGGCTGTCGTTGACCGAAGTTCTTGCCGCGCTGTCAGGCCGTGCGGGCGGCACCGCCGAGGTTGTGATCTGGAACATCCGCCTGCCGCGGGTGCTGGCGGCCATGCTTGTGGGTGCGGCACTGGCAGCGGCTGGTGCATCCTATCAGGTGCTGTTCCGGAACCCGCTGGTGTCGCCCGACATTCTGGGGGTCTCCTCGGGGGCGGCACTGGGGGCGGTTTGCGGTATCTTCCTGTCGCTGCCGGTGATCGCTATTCAGGGCTTTGCATTCCTTGGCGGCATGGGTGCGGTGGTGCTGGTGATCTTTGTGGCACAGGCTGTGCCCAGGGTAGACCAGACACTGGTTCTGGTGTTGACCGGGGTTGTGATGGGCGCGCTGGCAGGGGCGGCTACGTCGCTGCTGAAGGTCATGGCCGATCCATATGACCAGTTGCCCGCGATCACCTTCTGGCTGCTGGGATCGCTTGCCAGCATCACGCGGGCCGATCTGAGGCCGGTGCTGCCTGCGGTCATCACTGGCCTTGTGCCGCTGGTCCTGTTGCGCTGGCGGATCAACCTGCTGAGCCTTGGGGATGATGAGGCGCGTGCGCTCGGTGTGGATGCGCCCCGTCTGCGGCTGGTGGTCATCGCCGCGGCAACCCTGATCACAGCCTCGGTCGTGGCAGTAGCGGGCATTGTGGGCTGGGTGGGGCTGGTGATTCCCCATATCGCCCGGATGATCGTGGGGCCGGGTTTTGCCGCAGTTCTGCCGGTTTCAGCCATCCTCGGGGCCGGATATCTGTTGCTGGTCGATACGCTGTGCCGGACATTGTCCACAATCGAGATTCCGCTCGGTATCCTGACAGCGGTGTTGGGTGCGCCTTTTTTTCTCTATCTGCTCGCCCGGGGGCGCCGGGGGTGGTCATGATTACGGCGGAAAATCTTTCCATCGGGCATGGTCTGCACCTGGTCGGCCGCGGCCTGTCGCTGACAGTGGCCCCCGGCGAGATTGTCTGCCTGCTCGGCCCAAATGGCTGCGGCAAGACCACGCTCTTCCGGACGCTTCTGGGCCTGCTTCCGCCTTTGGGGGGACGCGTGCTGTTGAACGGTCAGGACCTGTCCCGCCTCAGCCGTTCTGATATCGCGCGCAGTCTCGCCTATGTTCCCCAGTCCCATGTGCCGCCCTTTCCCTATGAAGTCGAAGAAGTCGTGCTGATGGGGCGGACGGCGCGGATCGGGTTGCTTTCGGCTCCGTCAGCCCTGGACAAGGCAGCGGCGAGCAAGGCCCTTGCACGGCTGGGTATCGATCATCTGTCAGGGGCGGATTATTCACACCTTTCGGGCGGGCAGCGGCAGATGGTGATGATCGCCCGCGCACTGGTGCAGGAAGCGCCGGTGCTGGTGATGGATGAACCCACAGCCGGACTGGATTTCGGCAATCAGGCCCGCGTACTTGCACGGATTGCCGGGCTCGCTAACACGAGCGGACATGCCGTGATCCTGTCCACCCATGATCCTGATCAGGCCTTTGCATTGAATGCCAGAGTGATCCTGCTGCACGGGGGCGCCATCCTCGCCCAGGGTCCACCTGGTAAGGTCTTGACCGGAGAACGGCTGTGTACTGTCTATGGCGTGCACGTCCGGGTGGAACGTACCGAAACGGGGCGTGCGGTCTGCACTCCGTCTCTTTCCAGCACCGAACCATCGGATACAGGGTACATGCACCTTTCCACAAGCAGTTGTCAGGCCGTCCTGGATCGGCTGTAAAAACGGTTTTAAATCCTCAGGACTGCTGCATCAGCTCTATGCGCCACTCCAGTGAAGGAGCGAAATTTTCCTTGATGGTCCGGGGACTCATCCATCTGGAAATGTTCTGTTTACTGCCCACCTTTTCATTGGTTCCGGAACCTCTGGCACCGCCGAAAGGTTGAAGGCCGACAAAGGCGCCGGTGGTCTTGTCGTTGATATACAGATTCCCGGCAGCATAAGACAGGTGCTGTTCCATCCGCGCAATGACCTGTCTGTCCCGGGCAAAGACCGCACCTGTCAGAGCGTATGCCGATGTGGACTCGCAAAGATCCAGGGTGGCTTCAAATTCGTCATCCCTGTAAACATAAACAGTGACCACAGGGCCGAAGATCTCTTCTTCCATTGTCTTGAAATGCGGATCGGTTGTTAGGATGACGGTCGGCGTGATGAAATACCCGGTTGCGTCATCGCAGTGTCCCCCCAGGATGACCTCTGCCCAGCCGGAGGACCGGGCGTATTCGATGGCGCTCTTGATGGAATTAAAAGCAGCGGCATCGATGACCGCACCCATGTAGCTGGTAAAATCTTCCACATCCCCTGTCTTCAGATCCGCCAGTTCAGATTCAAGACGGCTGCGGATGCCGGGCCAAAGGGATTCAGGCAGATAGACCCGCGAGGTGGCCGAACATTTCTGCCCCTGGTAGGAATATCCCCCGCCGATGATGGCCTGGGCCACTCTTTCCGGGTCTGCTGAAGCATGGGCGAATAAAAAGTCCTTGCCGCCGGTTTCCCCGACGATCCGTGGATAACTTCTGTAGGTTTCAAGATTTTTCCCGATGGTCCGCCAAAGGGTGTTGAAAGTGGCGGTAGACCCGGTGAAGTGAACGCCGGCGAACATTTGGTCCGCCATGACCATGGGACCGACCATACTGCCGGGACCGGGAATGAAGTTGATCACTCCGTCGGGGAGTCCGGCCTCCCTGAGCATCTGCATAACGAAATAATTGGAAAAAACAGCTGTTGAAGCAGGTTTCCAGACCACAGTATTACCGGCCATGGCGGGTGATGTCGGCAGATTGCCCCCGATGGCCGTGAAATTGAACGGGGTGACCGCAAAGACAAAACCCTCCAGAGGGCGGTATTCTATCCGGTTCAGCATGCCGGGGGCGCAGCCGGGCTGTTCCTCTATAATCCGCCGGACGAACCAGGCATTGTACCGGAAAAAGTCCATGAGTTCGCAGGCCGAATCCGCGTCTGCCTCATATACGGTTTTACTCTGACCCAGCATGGTGGCGGCATTCAGGGTGTCCCGCCAGGGCCCTTTGATCAGTTCCGCTGCTTTGAGAAAGATGGCCAGGCGATGCTCCCATGAAAGAGCGGCCCACTCCTTTTGGGCGTTGACTGCCGCATCAACGGCCATCCGGACTTCCTCGGGCCCTGCCATGTGGTAGGTGGCAAGAACGTGGGCGTGGTTGTGGGGGATAGTACAGGTTCCCGTCTGTCCGGTCCTGATTTCCCTGCCATTGATGATCAGGGGAATGTCGATGCACACGGATTTCATTTCAGCTATCGTTTTTTTCAGGCTGTCTTTTTCGGGGCTGCCCGGAAGATAGGACAGAACGGCTTCGTTTTCAGGGCACTGGATGGTGGTGACGGCGTTTGACATGGGCGGTTCCTCCATTATGGGTTAATTTGCTTTTGTTTATACCACACAGATGATATATAAGAAAAATTCATAATTTTCATATTGAGTTTGAAGAAAACTAATAAGCGGTAGTGTATGGATCTGAATAAGTTGAAGACATTTTATACCCTGGCCAGGGCCAAGAATTATTCGCGGTGTGCCCGGAAGCTTTTCGTCACCCAGTCAGCGGTCAGCCACGCCATTAAGGCCCTCGAAGACAGCCTTGAACTGACGTTGACGGAAAAGCGGAAAAACGGCTTTGCCCTGACTCCGGAGGGCCAGGTTCTGTTCAAAAGTTGCCGGACTGTTTTTGAAGAACTGGACCGGGTGGAAAAACAGCTTCTGGATACCCGTAATATCCCGGAAACAATACGCCTCGGGGCCACAGTTGAGTTCGGGATCAATGTCGTCATCCGTCAACTGGTTCCATTTCTCGAGGCTCATCCGGAGATCCACATTGATTTTACATTGAGTCATAACCTGATCCAGCCTCTTTTGGATGACGAACTGGATATCATTATCGACTGCAAACCCCACAATCGGCCGGAACTCCGTGTTATTCCGCTTCTCCGGGAGGAGTATGCCGTAATCGCGACCCGGGCTTACGCGGAGAAACAGCGGATATCGGAAGTGGCGGATCTGGGCCGCTGCAACATTCTGTCCATGGACAAAGATATGGACTGGTGGGCCAATTTTATCTCTGCATTGCCCGATACCCTCCCGATTCGGATTACCCGGATCACCCAGATCAACCATATCCGCGGCATCATCGAGGCCTGCCTGGCCTCTGCCGGCGTGGGTTTTGTCCCAAGATATACGGTGATGAAACATCTGAAAACCGGCCGGCTGATCCCCTTGTTTAAAGAGTTTGAAATCCGGGCCGATCAGATCAGCCTGTACATGAAAGAAAGGATGGCGGTCAGGCCGGCTGCAGCGGTTCTGACTGAAAAGCTCAGACATCTCAGTTTCAAATGAATGCAGCAAATTGAAATCATTACTCACAAGGGTGGAAATGGCATCGTGACGTATGCGCTGTCTGTCATCGGGAAATGCTTGACGGCTACCCCGGTGTGAGGGCACCGTTGTGTCATCCCGGAGTTTTTGTCACGGTATAATATGCCAAGCCCTGGCACGCCGGGCATGTGCCGCCCCAGCTCAAGGGATAGGATTCCCGGCACTGAGGACACAGACCTGTTTCCCTGGGATGATCATCCGTAAGCTTGCTGTCGAGGACAATGGCTTCTGAAGTATCCACCAGGGCGTGCCGGCCGGCCAGGAATGACTCCGCCAGTTCGTCAAACGGGGGCAACCCTTTCAGGGGATCGGGGCGGTTGAACCATTGATGGACCGCAGGCCAGTCCGGTATTGCCTCGGCCACCAGCCATGCCCGGACCCCTTTGAAGGTTGTACGGTCATAGGCGGTGATGGCAAATTTGCTCCAGTTGAAAATGCGGAGCAATCCATTGCCCACGGTACAGGGGGTCAGCAGTTGAACCGCATCCGGAAGGCAGTTGATGGTTTCAGCCACAACGCCCAGCGCCTCGGTGTGTTGCATCCGTGCCATTGTCGCATCCAGCAGAACCGCGCCCACCAGCATTCCGGGAGACCGGCCGCCGTGAAACTCCTCCATTTCAATCAAGTAATCCTTTAAGTCCATGCCGCAGACACTGATGTTTTCCATACCTGTCCTCAGTTGATAATGGTTGGTTTTAATTGTCACTGACTGGAAACAGATATTGCCGGTTTTGAATCAAAACGGCAAGAAAATTTTCTGGATATGTCCAGGCCTATCCCAGGGTCAGGACCCGCTTTCCATTGGGGGTGCAGGACGGAAGCGGTGTGTACCCGAGGGTGATCTCCACGGGGAGGGAAAGCGTTTTTTTTAATTGATCCACCAGTCCCGGCTCCCCTTCTTTTTCGCCCATGTCAAGGGTCAGGTGAACCTGCCGGGGGGGATGGACCGCTGCCCGGTATCCCCGGAGACCCGGGATTGCGTAAATGACTTCATCCAGGTGTGCCAGGCTCAGGCAGGTCTGATCGTCCAGGCGGACCGAGTTGGCCAGACGGCCGGACACCTTGTCCAGGCGGTGCAGGGACGCACCGCAGGGGCAGGAATCGGCAGCCATCTTTGCCAGATCCCCGGTGCGGTAACGGATCAGGGGCATGGCCTCATTCTGGAGCGTGGTCAGGACCACCTCCCCGGTCCGGGACGGGGGCAGGGGGCTGCTCGTGTCCGGGTCCACGATTTCCACCAGCAGGTCGGCGTCCCGCAGGTGATACGCCTGCCGGGCCCCGCACTGGACCCCGCCGCCGTAACCGGTTTCCGTCATGCCGTAATGGGTGAACACCCGGCACTGCCAGGTGGATTCCAGGGCCTGGATGATGCTGTCCGGCACATAGTCCGCACTGAGCAGCACCGTGGCCGGCCGGAGACCGGGGGCGGTCCGTACCAGAAAATGCATTTCCGCGGGCAGCCCCACCAGGCAGTCAAACTCCCCGGCCCGGCCGGCGGCATGGTCCGGATCCCTGATATTGCCGTAGATCAGCGAGGACACCCCGATGCAAGACAGGCCTTTTTGCAGCAGGTCCCCGATACTGTCAGGGGTTCTGCTGGACATGCAGATCATCACACGGTCTTTCGGGGTGACCAGGGTGGACATGCCGTGGGCGAAAAAATCAATGGTCCGGTTCAGATCGTTCCGGGTGAAACAGATCCGCTTGGGGGGACCCTGACTTCCGGAGGTGAACAGGGTGGTGATCCGGGAGATCTCTCCCGCGGAGATGCACACCATCCGGGTGCCCTGCTCGGCAATGTCTTTGGGAAACGTGAACGGGATGCCGGCCAGGTCTTCCCGGCGGGTGACTGCCCCAAGGTCCACATGAGCCAGGTGTCTGCGGTAAAACCGGCTTTTTCCCCGGGCATATTGGATCACCTGACGGAACTGTTCCAGCTGCCACTCCTCCAGGGTGTCCGGGGACAGCCGGGAGCCCAGGCCGGTTCTTTGGGCTGTCCAGGGGGGAATGGGGGAAATCATGAGGCCCCTTCCTTCTGCTGCCAGCCCGACAGGTAATAGGCGCAGAACGGGACGAACCGGCCGTTGTCAAACACGTGCAGGCTGCAGCGCCGGAGCCGTTCCAGGTCCAGGTTGCCTGCATCCTGGAACGCCATGGAAGTGAGGGTGAACCCATGGGTTTTCACCCGGTTCATGAAATAATCCAGGTCCAGGGAGTCCGGGGGCGGCTGCATGGGAAACGGGGTGTCAGCCGGCATGTCAGGAGACCGTCTTTCACGGGGCGCAGTCAGCGCGTCGGGGTTGCAGCAGCGGGAGGGGGCGATGTTTCCGGAAGAGGGACAGCACCTGGAAGGCGCACAACAGGCCGGTGACATCAGAGCCGGATCCGGGCGCTGCCACCGCCGGGTGATAAAGGCCCGGTTCTGGTCCACGGTGACAGGGAGGTCACCGCACTGCCCGGACCGGTCCCGGGGGTGGGACAGGGGCATGAGGCTGTCCGGCAGGACCACAAAATCCCCGTGGAACTTGCACAGCGGGTGGTTGAACCGGGAGCTGAGCAGGTGCTGCTTTGCAATCTTGCCATCCGTCTGGGTTTCGATCTCCGCCATGAGCTGGTCCAGGGTCAGGCGCATCCGATCCGAGGGCATCTGCGGGATCCGGCCGAAAAAACTGACCGGCTGGAAATGGACCCCTCTCACCCATGGGGACAGGGTGATGCCGTAATCGATGATGGCCCCGATCTGGTGGACATTGACCTCCGGGACCAGGGTAGGCACCAGGGTCACCCCTATGCCGAATTCTCCGCAATGGGTGATGGCTTTCTTTTTGATGTCCAGGAGCGGTTTTCCCCGCAGGGTCCGGTAAACATCGTCATCCATTCCGTCGAACTGGAGAAAGACAAAAGACAGCCCGGCCTCTGCCAGGTGTCCGGCATATTCCCGGTTCTGCCCCAGCCGGATGCCATTGGTGTTCAGCTGGACATGGGCACACCCGGCTTGTCTGGCATGGCGGATGATTTCCGGCAGATCGTCTCTCACCGTGGGCTCTCCGCCGGACAGCTGCACCAGGGTTTTGCCGGGAACGGCCAGCTGGTCCAGCCATGCCTTGACAGTTTTCAGCGTCGGGTCCGGTGCCGGGGCTGCATCGGCAAAACAGAACCGGCAGTGCAGGTTGCATTGCCCGGTGACCTCCAAAAGCACGCAGCAGGTTTCCCGCTGGTGATCCGGGCACAGGCCGCAGGCATGGGGGCAGTCCAGGTTTTCCCCGTCCCGGATTTCCGGGACATCCCCGATCCACTCTGTGATGGAAACATGATTGCGCCAGACCGGGGTGGAGAAAAACCCGTGCGCCGGGCACTCTTTTACCATGAAAACCGCAGTCTCCGTCTGGACATGACAGGCCGGGATCCGTTTCAGGCAGACCGGACAGACCGAAAAGGTGCGGCGGATGATGTGTCCGCTGGCGCCCCCGGTCATTTTGACTTGGTGAGTTCTATTGGTATCCAGATCTTGCATATCTGATAGACTTCTATCATAATTGTTGTAATAATTTGAAGTTTTTTATGATCTTTGCAGCTTTAAATTATTATGTAAATGATAATAACCATAAATAACAAAAAATTATGATAACAGGCCCAGGAGATCCATCATGGATGATATCCAGTTGTTGAAGTTGAAGCATCAGGGATACTGCTGCACCCAGATCATGGTGATCATGGTGCTCGATATGTGGGGGGAACAGAATCCTTCGCTTGTCGATTTCAGCGGGGGGCTGTGCATGGGCGCGGGCATGGAACAGGGGCCCTGCGGCATTCTAACCGGCGGCATGGGGATTCTGTCCATGACGGCAGCGGGCGACCAGGACCGGCTGATCCCCATGCAGGAATCCTTTGCCTCGTTTTTCAACGAACAGGCAAGGGTATGCAGGGGAACCACATGCGCCGACATTGCCGGGGATCACTACCCGGCCCCGGATCCGGAAAACTGCGGCCGGCTGTTGAAAATATCTTATGACGGCCTGATGGCCATTCTGGTGGAAAACGGGTTTGACCCGGCAGACCCCCCGGACCGAAACTGAATCAGGACAGCCGGGGTAGACGGCATTTTTTTTCGTCCGAATTCAAAAAAAGACCATATCTCTTGGCTATACAGGATACAGAAATTGGTGCCTGTTTATGAAATGATATGTTGAAATGGCCAGGTTTCATCACAAGACTGAAAAAATCATACAAAATAGTTAAATAAAAATTATTTAATACATTATTGTAATCGAACTATATAACAAAAGTGTAATTATTTCATACGCAATTTTTTCTTAGAGATAAAAAAATCTTTTTATATTAATGGGTTATCAAAAATTTTTCCAAATGGCACCTGACTTGCAAACAGTGCAATCTTTAGATTACATGTGCGTTATCCAAAGACATCCATAATTGTAAAGGAACAAACCCAATGAAAAAGATTGAAGCAGTCATCAAACCGTTTAAGCTGGATGCGCTGAAAGAAGCCATGGCAACGATCGGTGTGCAGGGAATGACGATTTCCGAGGTCAAGGGATTCGGACGGCAAAAAGGACATAAAGAGGTGTACCGGGGGGCAGAATACCAGGTTGATTTCGTTCCCAAGGTAAAGGTTGAAATTGTTGTCAAAGAAACTCTGGTTGATACGGTGGTCGAATCGATCATCCAGAGCGTTAAAACCGGAAATATCGGCGATGGCAAAATATTTGTCCTGCCATTGAATGAAGTCTGTCGAATCCGCACCGGAGAAACCGGGGAAGAAGCAATTTAACAAAAATTATTTATTTTACGAATAAACAATAAAGAGGTTAAAATGAAATCACGAAGCTTACATAAAAAAATACTACCCCTGGCCATCACCATGACCACTCTTCCGGCGGCTGCCATGGCTGCGGATGGTGCGGCAGAAATCACAGGCGCTGCAGCGGCGTATGTGGCAAACAATACCTGGATGCTGGTGGCCACTTTTCTGGTGTTTATCATGCATCTCGGGTTTGCAAGCCTGGAAGCCGGGTTGACCCGGGCTAAAAATACCGTCAACATTCTGTTTAAAAATACCGCCATTATCGCCATTGGTCTGCTCACCTATGCGGCCATGGGCTTTAATCTGATGTATCCCGGCGATTTTTCAATTTCAGGATTTTTCGGGTTTTCCGGGTTTGGCATCGGTGTGAGCCCGGAGAATATGATGATTGCCGGTGATGACGGGGTTGGGATTTACACCTACTGGACGGATTTTATTTTTCAGGCCATGTTTGCTGCCACTGCGGCAACGATTGTTTCCGGAGCCGTGGCAGAACGGATCAAACTTCACAGCTTTTTGATTTTTTCTACCGTTTATGTGGCACTGATATATCCCTGGGTGGGCAGCTGGAAATGGGGCGGGGGCTGGCTGGACACCATGGGGTTTTATGATTTTGCCGGTTCCACACTGGTTCACTCCGTGGGGGGATGGGCCGCCCTGGCAGGGGTGCTGGTTCTGGGGCCCCGTTTAGGTAAATATGCGGGCAATAAAATTAAACCCATCATGGGCCACAGCATGCCGCTGGCTGCCATTGGGGTTTTTCTGCTGTGGCTGGGATGGTTCGGTTTTAATGGCGGGTCTGTGCTGTCAGCGGATCCTGCTGCCGTTTCTTTCGTTTTTGTAACAACTTCACTGGCAGCGGCTGCCGGTATCATGGGGGCTATTTTCGTTTCCTGGATTCTGCAGAAAAAACCGGACCTTTCCATGGCGCTGAATGGGGCTTTGGCCGGCCTGGTAGGGATTACGGCCGGTGCAGATGTGGTCAGTGTGATGAGTTCGATTGTCATCGGATTTATCGCAGGTCTTCTGGTGGTGGTTTCGGTCATGGGCATCGACCGGATAAAAATTGATGACCCTGTGGGTGCGCTTTCCGTCCATCTGGTCTGCGGTATCTGGGGTACACTGGCTGTAGGGCTGTTCAGTTCAGACCACTCTTTTATGACACAGGTTGTTGGCGTGGTTGCCTATGCGGTTCCCTGCTTTATTTCAGCCCTGGCAATTTTCTATATTTTGAAGATGACACTGGGTATCCGGGTGGATGAGGAAGAAGAAATGGGCGGCCTGGATGTGGGTGAACACGGAATGGCAGCCTACGCGGACTTTGAAATCAAAAGTGCGATTTGATGGACTGATTGAATCATTTACCGCCCGGCCCGGCGATCAAACCGACGGTTTGTTTTACCGGGCCGGGTTGGTGATGGGAAAATCTGTCGGTGATTGCCCGTTTATCCTCATCAGGAGATCCAGGAGAATTTTTTAATGGCCTGAAAGATCCTGTCAGCAAAAATGCCATAAGGCGGGGTCAGGGCCGCGGTGGATGACACCGGGGCCTGGCGAAATACGGGCCGCAGTTTGGAAAATTCCAGGAACCCTTCAAATCCGTGGTATTGTCCCGTGCCGCTGTTGCCGATGCCGCCAAACGGCAGATCGTGCTGGGCCACGTGCAGGGCGCAGTCATTGACGGTCACTCCGCCGGACCGGGTGTGGGAGATGATCTGGTCCGCCATTTTCCGGTCATGGGTAAACATATACAGGGCCAGGGGCCGGGGCCGGTCATTGATATATTCGATCACGGTTTTCAAAGAGGTATAGGGAATCACCGGCAGAATCGGGCCGAAGATTTCCTCCTGCATGATCCGCATGGCCGGGGTGGTCCCGGTCACGATCATGGGGGATATTTTTTTGTGTTCCAAAATGGTGTCCGGTCCATCCAGCAGAGGGATCACCCGGCCGCCTTTTTTTTGGACGTCTGCCAGGGTGTCTGTGAGCCGGTCAAAGGCCGGAGAGTCGATGATGGCCGTGTAATCGGGAGAGGTAATGTCCGGATAAAGCTGCCGGGCCACGGTTTGCGCCGTTTGAATGAACGCATCGGCGCGGTTTTCCGGAACAAAAATATAATCCGGGGCAATGCAGGTCTGTCCGGCGTTCATGAGTTTGGCGAAAAGAATCCGTTTGACCGCTTTGGCCATGTCGAAATCATCGGCCAGGATCACGGGAGATTTGCCCCCCAGTTCCAGGGTGACGGGCACCAGGTTGTCGGCTGCGGTTTTCATGACGGTTTTTCCCGTCCGGGACGATCCTGTGAATACCAGGTGGTTGAAAGGCAATCCGGAAAAGGTGCCGGCAGACACCCCGGGATGAAAACAGACAAACGCCGGGTCGATTTTCCGGGAGAATCTGTCATGAAGCAGGCGGCACAGATGCCGGGAATTGGCGGCCTGTTTCACCATGATCCGGTTGCCGGCGGCCAGGGCGCTGGTCATGGGGCTGAGGGCCAGAAACAGCGGATAGTTCCAGGGGGTGATGATGCCCACAACCCCCTTGGCCTGGGGGATGACCCGGTTCCGGCCGCCCGGAAAGATCATGGACCCCTGCCGGCGCTGGGGCTTCATCCATTTTCTCAGTTTCCTGCAAGTGTGCCGCAGCCCCAGGATACTGGGCGTGATTTCCAGTATTCGGGTTTCGTGAAACGACCGGTTCCCAAAATCTGCGCAGATGGCCTCGCAGATGGCCTGATCGTTTTCAATCAGAATGCCTTCAATGGTTTTGAGGAGCGCCAGCCGTTGTTTCAAAGAAATCTCCGGTTGTTCCAGGCAGGCCCGGGCCTGAAGATTGAAAATTCTCAATGCCTCGGCATCGGCTTCCGTTGTTGATGGAATGGGTTGGGTCATGGTAAGTTCCTTTCCAAAATCGGTTGGTTTCCAATGCGCATCTGCTTTTGTATGACAGTTTGGCATCAGATGTACAGTATTTTTAAGCTTTTCCCTGAACCTCATTTATAAGACATTTTTTGTTTTAAGTTGACATTGGGATCTCCCCATGGCTATGAAGGATTGATATGATAGGTATCTGAATAATGATCCCTGGCCGGTGACATGTTTTGATCAGGCATTTTTCAAGATTGTTTATGGTAGACAATGGGGGCACACATGAATGGGGAGCAAAAAAGCAAGACCGCTTTGCCGGCGGCAGCAGGTTCAGCAGGTGGTCATGAACCTGGTGACAAATGCACGGGATGCACTCAACGTGACTGCCTGTGAAAGTGAGCGTTTGAAAAAAATCCAAAGAGGATCGCCTTGGGGCGGCCGATATAAGAGGAGAAGCGTTTGTGAAATATTATGAAAAAGACCGGGTTCAATCACTACCCGTCAAAGAGGCTGTGGGGAAAATATTGGTCCACGACATCACCCGCATCGTTCCGGATCTGTTTAAGGGACCGGCCTTCAGAAAAGGTCATGTCATTACCGAGGCAGATGTGGACCAGCTGCTGGATCTGGGCAAACAGCATGTGTATGTGGCCTGTCTCAACGGTGAAATCCACGAAAATGATGCAGCACAACGAATCGCCCGGGCCGCTGCCGGAAAAAACATCCGGCTTTCCGATCCCAAAGAGGGCAAGGTGGGATTTACGGCGGGTATTTCCGGTCTGTTGAAAATTGATGTGGCGGGTCTGACACAGCTTAACAGTGTTCCTGAAGTGATCTGTGCCACCCTGCATACCCATCAGACAGTCATCGAGGGTCAGGATCTGGCCGGCACCCGGGTGATCCCGTTATCCATTGATGAAACCCATGTCATGGCAGCGGAAGACGTGTGTCAAAAATTTTTCCCGATCATTGATATCCGTCCTTTTGCCGGGGTGGATGTGGGACTGGTGGTCACGGGATCGGAAGTGTTTTCCGGCCGGATCAACGACGGGTTCGGGCCGGTGGTTCAGAAAAAATTTGAAGAACTGGGTTCCCGGATCATGGGTAAAAAAATCGTTTCCGACGACATGGATATGACTGTGGCCGCTATCCGGCAGTTCGTGGATGACGGGGCCGGATTTATCGCTGTCACCGGCGGCATGTCCGTGGATCCCGACGATCTCACCCCGGCGGCCATTCGAAACGCCGGAGGTGACGTGATGTTTTATGGGGCCCCGGTACTGCCCGGTGCCATGTTTATGCTGGCTTATATCGATGATGTGCCCGTGATCGGCCTGCCCGGATGTGTCATGTATTACCGGGCCTCGATTTTTGATCTGGTGGTGCCCCGGCTGCTGGCCGGAGAAACCGTGACCCGCACCGATATTATCCAGATGGGACACGGGGGATTTTGTTCCTCCTGTAAAACCTGCCGGTATCCCCGGTGCAGCTTTGGGAAGAACTGACCATGGAACTGACGAATCAGCAGATACTGGATTGTCTTGAAAAAGGGGCCCCCTTTGCTCTGGCCGCCATTCTTTCTCATCAGGGGTCCACACCCAGAACGTCAGGCTCCCGCATGGTCGTGATGCCGGACGGCACCCTTCTGGGAACCATCGGCGGGGGACTTGTGGAAGCAAAAGTCAAAGATGCCTGCCTGGCGCTTATCCGAAAAAAAACATGTCAAATCCAGCCCTTTTTTCTGGACCAGGAACTCAAGGGCAGTCTGGACATGGTCTGTGGGGGCCGCCTGACCGTGCTCATGGAAACCCTGGTACCCGGACCGGAATTGATTTCAGTTTTTCAGGCCCTGGTGGCCCAGGAACAGGCCGGGCAAAAAGGGGTTTTGGTATCTAAACTGTCCGGTCCCAGCCAGGGGGAATTCACTGTGCAGAAATGTCTGGTACTCCCGGACGGCACGGTGACAGGATCCTGCCTGATCCCGAAACCCCTGCTGGAAGATATTTGTGACAACCGGTTTTCCGGCAGATTTCCAACCGTTCATTCTTTAAATCTGGAAGAATTCATCATTCAGCCCATGCCGCCGGCAGATACCCTGTTTATTTTCGGTGCCGGGCATGTGGGGTTTGTTCTGGCTCAACTGGCCCATTTGACCGGATTTTCCACGGTGGTGATGGATGACCGGGAGGCGTTTGCCAACAAA
Source organism: Desulfotignum balticum DSM 7044 (assembly GCF_000421285.1). Lineage (GTDB taxonomy): Bacteria > Desulfobacterota > Desulfobacteria > Desulfobacterales > Desulfobacteraceae > Desulfotignum > Desulfotignum balticum. The sequence goes on along the minus strand of NZ_ATWO01000001.1, from coordinate 4,273,650 downwards.
AACCGGTTTCCCCATGCCCGACAGGTCCGGGTGATACCGGATTTCGATAATGCATTCAAAGGATTGAATGTGGATAGCCATTCCTATATCGTGATTCTCACCCGGGGCCATCTCCATGATCAGACCGTTCTGGAGCAGGCGCTTTTTACCGATCCGGCCTATATCGGCATGATCGGCTCCCGGACCAAACGGGACAGAATCTATGACAATCTGATGGCAAAAGGGATCTCAAAAGAGCGGCTCAACTCGGTGTATTCACCTGTGGGACTTTCCATCGGGGCCCAGACCCCGGCGGAAATCGGGGTCAGTATCATGGCCCAGATCATCCAGATCCGTCAGGGCAACCCCGGGTGAATTCCCTCAGGTCTGAATCACAAACAACTGTCCATAGGACACATTGAACTGGAACAGATTTTTCAGTGCCAGACCTGAAATATGGCACAAAATCACCCGGATCACCCCGGCATGGGTCACAAACAACGGCGTGCCGGGTTTTTCAAGGCATCGGGTCAAAAAAGGGACAGCCCGGCACTGGACATCGTGAAAACTTTCTCCGTCCGGCGGTCTGAATGTGTCCAGATGTTCCCCCCTTTGTTTGAACCCGTCCGGATTCAGGCGTTTAATTTCATCAAACGACCGCCCTTCCCACTGTCCCAGATTGATTTCATTCAATGCCGGGTGGCTGATGATCTTCCGGTTCCCGGCAATCCGTCGGGCCGTATCCCGGCATCGGGAAAGGCAGCTGGTGTAGATAGTATCGATTTTCAGGGGAGAAAAGGCATGGAGCCAATATTCGGCCTGGGAAATGCCTGTGTCATTCAGATCCACGTCAGAGATGCCGATGAATCGCCGGGTGCCGGAACCGGCGATCTGCCCGTGCCGAAGAAGAAAAATAAAGCCGTCAGTCTGCAAGTATTTTTGTAATGGATTTACCTGCGGAGGCTTCAATTCTGGCCTGTATGTGTCGTGTATTTTCATACCGTTTCCAGATGCTGGTGGCGGCCCAGGGGGTTTTTTCAAGGCAGTTCCTGAACCGGTGGTGATAATCGATGTCCGGACCGTGCCGGGTGCACAGTTTGTCTGCAAAATACACCAGTTCCTTTTCCTGAACCGGGGCATGGAGATCCAGTTCAATGTCCATGTGCTGTTCTACCACTTCAGCCACCCGGGGGAATCCCAGGTCCTGCAGCAGGGAGGCCCCGGCTGCAGCATGGTTTTTTTCCATGCGCCTGACATCATGGAGCAGGGCCGCGGCAATCACCAGATCCACGTTTACGTGATCAGACACAGCATGGGCCAGTTTCAGTGCAATCATGGCCACCTGTGCCAGATGATTCCGGATGGGATGGTCTTTTGGCAGTTCCTGGTCGACAATGGACAGACATTCTTCCCTGTCCGGAATATCCAGATGCCGGACCTTGTGCACCACCCGCCGGTATCCTGCAGGATCATCTGCATCCATCAGAACCCCCCGGTCATGAAACGCCAGGGTTTCGGTCCGGTCTTTTTCCGCCGCCATCAGGTCCCGGAGAGTTGAGGGTTCCGCCAGGGCCATAATCCGGTTCTTGAGGTCACACGGCAACAGGGGTGGATGCCCGGTAAGGCCATTGAAACAGGGCATGAGGAGCCGAAGGGGATCGGACTGGAATTGTTGGATCATCCGGGCGAGCGTGGCCGGACGAATGGCCGGGATATCCGTGGGAAGCAGAAAGAATCCGGCCTGCCCGGGCCGGATGTTTGCAACCCCCTGCTGGATGGAGCCCAGCATCCCGGAGGCAAACCCCGGATGAAACACCGGGCAGGCCCCGGCATCTCTGACCACCGGTTCCAGCTGCTCCCGAAGATGGCCGGTCACCACGACAATATCGGTGATGCCGTTGTCCGAAAACAGGTCGATGCACCTTTCGACCATGGGGGTTCCGCCCACGGGCAGCAGGGGTTTGAATGCCTTCATCCGGGAGGAAAAGCCTGCTGCCAGGATCACGGCTGAAATACCGGATGTCCGGGGGCTATCCCCCCAGATTGGGGTTGATGAATTCAATGACGTCATTTTCGTTCACCGGGCAGGTGTCGTACTCCGCCGGGTAGATGTATTGTCGGTTTTTTTCCACCATCAGGTCCGGGTCCTCCTCCTTTGCCCATTCAATCAGGCCGGAGATGGTCAGGCCGTCCGGAACGGTTTCCGTCATGCCGTTCAGCTGAATGATCATCTCTGGTGTCACCGCCTTTCTAAATTGTTCCGTTATGGATTTCCATCAATTCATGGGTTGTCTGCCGCCAGCGCTTTGCCGCATGCCGGGCAGGCCGGATTGGGGGTCAGGTCCATGCAGTGGCAGCGCATGTCCAGGCCGGAGATGCGCATCAGCCGGTTCTTCAGGGGTCTGCCGATATCCAGCAGCAGTTTCACGGTTTCCATGGCCTGGATGGTGCCGGCCAGACCCGGGGCCGCACCGATCACACCGATCGGCTGGTCAGATTCCGGTGCGTTTCCGGAAAATATGCATTCAAAGCAGGCGGTCTGTCCGGGCACAAAACAGGAGATCATGGCATCGAACCCGTGCACCCCGGCGTACACATAGGGCAGACCGTGTTTCAGGGATGCCCGGTTGAGCACCTGCCGGGCCTCAAAGGAATCAAGGCCGTCCACAATGATATCCACGCCGTCAAGCATGGCGGTGATCCGGTCATGGGTGATCCGTTCGCACAGGCCGGTCACCTGGATGCCGGGGTTGAAACCTGTGAGCCGGGCGGCGGCGGACACGGCCTTGGGTTGCCCCAGGGCTGTGTCCGCATGCAGGATCTGCCGGTTCAGGTTACTGATCTCCACACGGTCATGGTCCGCGATTTTGATATGACCCACCCCGGCGCCTGCCAGGTAAAAGGCCGAGGCAGACCCCAGCCCCCCGGCCCCGGCGATCAGGACACAGGCCTTAGCCAGACTTGCCTGACCTTTGGGGCCGATTCCGGGGAGGAGGGTCTGCCGCAGATATCTGTCATCACCGGCACCGGTCAGGCCGTTCATGATCAGGCCGTGGCCTTGTGGCGTTCCTGGTATTCCCGGATGGCGTGGAATACCCGTTCCGGTGTCAGGGGCAGTTCGTAAACCCGGACCCCGGCCGCATCGTACACCGCATTGAGGATGGCCGGGATGGTGGGCATGATGGCCCCTTCCCCCACCTCCTTGGCCCCGAACGGGCCGTTGGGTTCGTCACTTTCCACCACAATGGTCTTGACCCGGGGCATGTCCATGGAGGTGACGATCTTGTATTCCGCCAGATCATCGTTGAGCACCCGGCCCTGGTTGTCAAAGATCACTTCTTCATGCATGGCTTCGCCGATCCCCATGGAGATGGAGCCTTCCATCTGGCCTTCCACGGAGGTCATGTTGATGGCCTTGCCGCAGTCATGGGCGTCGGTGATCTTGTCGATGGTGATCTGGCCGGTGTCCATGTCCACCGTGACCTCGGCCACCTGGGCTGAACATCCGTAGGCCGGGGAGGTGCCCACGGCCGCGCCCTTGAACTTGCCGCCCAGGGAATGGGGCTTGTATTTGCCGGTGCCCACAATGGAGCCCCGTTCCAGAAACGCGATGCGGGAGGCTTCCTTGAAAGTGAGCCTGTCCGAATCCGGGTTGTCGGTCCATCCCCGGTGTTCCTTGATATACCGGGTCCGGAGGGCGGAAAAATCCGGGGTGTCCCCGTCAAATTCGATGAACCCGTTCCGGATGTCCATTTTTTCAACGGCCACGTTCAGCTGTTCTGCCAGCACTTCCAGGACCTGACGTCTGACGTTTTCCGCCGCCTCTTTGGTGGCATGCCCGGTCATCAGGGTCTGGCGACTGGAATAGGCCCCTAAGTCCACACCCATGTCCGTGTCGCCTGAAGCCAGCCGGACGTTTTCCAGGGGGATGCCCAGGGCTTCGGCCGCGATCATGGCAAAGGCGGTGTCAGACCCCTGGCCGATTTCAGCCGATGCCGTGTACACCAGGGCCGTGCCGCCGTCCTCGGTGAGCTTGATGATCACGGTGCCGTGAAAGGTGTCGGACCGGTAAATGGGATATCCTGCACCGGAGACAAAAAATCCGCAGGCCATGCCGATGCCTTTGCCCGGGGGCATATGGCCTTTCTTTTTGTCCCAGTCGGATCCGTTTCTCACCGCTTCGATGCATTCAGCCATGCCGAATGAACTCATGTTCAGGTCGTTGCAGGTGGTGTCTCCGGTTTCCATCATGTTCTTGATCCGCAGTTCCAGGGGATCCATGCCGATCTTTTCGGCGATCATGTCCAGCTGCTGCTCGAAACAGGCCCGGGCGATCACGGCGCCGTGGCCCCGCTGGGCCCCGCAGGCCGGCTTGTTGTTGTAGACCCGGTACCCGTCATAGCTCATGTTGGCCAGTTTGTAGGGGCCGCCCAGAAGAGACCCGGTGTAATAGACTGTGGCAATGCCGAAACTGGTATAGGCCCCGCCGTCCAGCCAGCATTCATGTTTGATCGCCATGAGGGTGCCGTCTTTTTTTGCGCCTGTGGTGATGGTGTGGTGGAACCGGTGGCGGGCCCGGCCATACATGAACACCTGTTCCCGGGTAAAATTCATTTTCACGGGTTTCCGTGTTTTCCTGGCCAGAATGCAGCAGGCCAGTTCCATGGGATTGGCTGAAGCCTTGATCCCGAATCCGGCCCCGACATAGGGTTTTTTTACTCGTACCTTGCCGATGTCCATGCCCAAAACCATGGCCACGGTTCGCTGCACATAGTGGGGCACCTGGGTGGAGCTGGTCAGGGTGAGCACCCCGCTGTTGTCATATTCGGCAATACACCCCTGGGGCTCGATGAACGCTCCGTCCTGGCGCTTGCTTTTCATCTCCGTGGTGATGACGATGTCGCTGTTTTCAAGGCCTTCAGCCACGTTGCCGAATTCCTGGTGAACCTCGGCACACAGATTGCCCTTGAATTCGTCATGGAGCTGGGGGGCCCCGTCCCTGACTGCGTCTTCCACAGTGAACACCGCGGGCAGCACCTCGTATTCCACCTGGATCCGGGAGACCGCCTCCAGGGCGACATCCAGGCGGGTGGCGGCCACGGCGGCAATCTCGTCTCCCACATACCTCACTTTGTCCACGGCAAACACGGTTTCATCATACCGGGCCGGACTGACCCCGTACTTGACCTGGCCGGCCTCCTTGGCCGTGATCACCGCCTTGACACCGGGCAGTTTTTCCGCCTCCGAGGTGTCGATGGACAGGATTTTCGCGTGGGCGTGGGGGCTTTGCAGCAGGGCCCCGTAGAGCATGCCCGGCAGGGTGATGTCATCCACGAACACGGCTTTGCCCGTGGCCTTATCCGGCGTATCGATCCGGTTGGCCCGGGTGCTGATTACATCATATGATTTCATGGTTTCCTCCTAAAAGAGCTGAAAACTGGCTTATGAACGGGTGGATTCAATGGCTTCGAATATTTTCTGGTACCCGGTGCACCGGCACAAATTCCCGGAAATGCCTTCCCGGATCTCTGCTTCCGTGGGAGCCGGATGTTTGTCCAGCAGGTTTTTGGCGGACAGAATCATGCCGGGCGTGCAGAATCCGCACTGGATCGCGCCTTTTTCCACAAATGCCTGCTGCAAAGGATGAAGCCCGTCATCCGTGCTCAACCCCTCGATGGTCTCGATCACGGCATTGTCGGCCTGCACGGCCAGTACCAGGCAGGAATTGACGGGATCACCGTTGAGAATCACGGTGCAGGCCCCGCAGTCACCCGTGTCGCATCCTTTTTTGGTGCCGGTCAGACCCAGGTCGTAGCGGATCAGATCTGCCAGGGTTTTGTTGGGTTCCACCGCCACTTCATAGGCCCGGTCATTGATGGTCATCTGAATGAGTTTTTTCATAGGTATCTCCTGTGCAGTCAAAGGTTAGGCCCGGGCCTGGTCAAAGGCGGCAGCCAGGGTGCGTTTGGTCAGAACCCCCACCATGGCCCGCCGGTATGCAGCACTGCCCCTGAAATCATCGATGGGGGAACAGTCCTTGAACCGGGCGGTCTCTGCCGCAGCATTGAACGCGTCATCCCCGGCGGTGCGGCCCATGAGGGCGGCCTCGGATTCCGGGGCCCGGATCGGAGTGGGGGCCACGGATCCCAGTGCGATCCGAACCGACAGGATGTTGCAGGTACCCGGATCAATGGTCAGGAATGAGGCCGCATTCACCACATTGATTTCCGCTGATTTGCGTTTGCCCAGCTGAATATAGTGGGCACCGCTGTGATCCGGCGGATACGGCAGCCGGAACCCGATGAGAATGTCATCGTTTTTCAGGTCGGTTTTGCCGGGTCCCTTGAAAAAATCGGTCAGGGGAATTTCACGTTTCCCCTCCGGACTTTCGACCAGGGCCGCGGCATCGTAGACCAGCAGGGCCGGCAGGGTGTCGCCTGCCGGGCTGGCATTGCACACGTTCCCGCCGATGGTGGCCCGGTTCCGGATCAGATGGGTGCCCATATTGTCAGCCCCTGATTTCAATGCGCAAAATTTTTTCTGAACAACGGGGTGCCGGGATATGGCGGCCATGGTGGTACATGCCCCGATGAACAGATCCGATTCATTTTCCCGGATTTCGCCCAAGCCGTCAATGCGCTGCAGGCTGATGACATGATCGGTGGAAACAATCTTTTTTTTCAGGTACACCAGCAGATCCGTACCGCCGGCAAGAAACCGGGCGCCGGAGTTGAATTGCTTTTTCAGCACCAGCGCCTTTTCAATGGATTCCGGTTCATGGAATTCAAACTTGGGTAACAGCATATCATTCTCTCCCTTATCTTAAAGACATGAGGCCACTTTCACTATGCTGTCTATCACCGGGACCTTCATATGTCAACAGAAACATAACGCTGGGTTAAAAATCAAATGTCTCTTTTCCCAAATGATTCGGTTTTATAGAGTTTCAGGCGTTTTGCCGGGGAGGCGGCTCCGAAGCGGGTAGATCATGCGGATGGGACGGCGTTTGTTTTCCATAGTGAACTTCCATAGTGAGCTAATGGTAAATTTGTCTGAAAATGGTTTCAGATGCTTCCGCGATCTCCAGCCGCAGGCGTTTGAATTTGTCAATCATTTCCAAAGCCTCGGGCGTCAGGTCGGAATGCCCCCCTTCAGCCCCGCCTTTGTGGCGTTCCAGGAGTGGTTTTCCCAGCCGTTTCTCCATTTTTCGCAGCCGGCCCCACATGGACCGGTACCCCATTTTCAGGGTTTTGGCCGCCGCATTGATGGACCCCTGCTCCTGAATGGTTTCCAGGATGCGCATCTGTCCTTCCCCGAAAATGGAATCTCCGGTGTCACATTCGATCCAGATCTTGATCCGCAGTTTTTCATGTGTGTTTCCCATATCAGGGGTGATAATACGTTGTCCGGTCAGGTGTCAAGAAAGAAGTTGAAATCACAGAAGGGCGTGCCTTCCATGATGGTCTGGCTGCGTTCAAACCGGATTTTGGAATTGAAGCCTTCTGCAAAGGGTTCATCCCGGCAGCATGACAGGCAGTGCCCGAACTCTGCCACGCCCAGTTCACGGTATTTTTCCGCATACCGGCACCAGGGCATTGGCTTCAATAACACGCTGATCGATGAGGTGGATGGTATCTGTACTCATTCTCCTGTTCCTCGATAAATTGACCCTTATGCCGACAACAATTTTACCGGCATGAGGGGTATTGAAATAAAATTGAGCTTACAACAAAATAATTTTAGGTTCAATTCAAGTTGTTGGTCATCCGATCACGGAAAAACTGGAATCTTTGTTGATTTCCCGGTTTCTGGAAAAAAATCCCATATCCAGGGGTCGTTTGAGATATTTCAAATCAAACTGGAAAGGTGATTTGTCATGGTCAAGTCCCTTTTCACAGGCCTGGATCAGGTGGGCCATCATTGCCCCGGCCACCGGGGCGTTCTTGTACTGATTGCCGGATGTGCCCACGGCCATGTAAAATCCGGGAAGATCTGATTTGTCATATATGGGGAGCCAGTCATCAGATACATCATACAGATCCACCAGACCCTGATACTTGTTGGGGATGGGAAGACCTTTGACCCGCATGGCTTCCCGCAGGACCATGCACCGATACTGATCGGTGAAATTCTGGTCATAGTCGTCAGGGTCATCTACCCACAACTGCGGATCACTGGGCGGGTCTTCACTGCCGATCAGAAAATGATTTCCCACTTCTGGCCGGGAATAGCAGCCTATGTCGCCGTCTGACAACATGAACCCATCTCTTTCCCAGTCAAGGTCTTTCGGGGCGGGGATATGAGCCACTTCCTGCTTCATGGGCCGGGTCTTGATGTTCATTTTATCTGCCACACCGGCCATGGCATTGATCTGAAAGGAATGGGGTCCGGCAACGTTTACCACCACCGGGGCGGTGATTTTTCTGCCGTCTGAAAGGATTACTCCGGTGGCGCGGTTGTTTTCAATCAGAATTTCCGTTACTTGTGCATTAAAAAGAAACTGAGCGCCTTTTTTTTCGGCCGCCACCTGGGCATTGTGGGTGGACAGTTTTGGATCTGAAATATATCCGGATTCCGGGACCCAGATGGCTCCGGGGATGTTTTTCCCTGAGGGTTTGCCGAATTCCGGATCAGTGACCCATTTCTGAGGAAAATAGCTGTTGAGATCTGCATTGGGAAGATAGGTGTGCACCTGTTCCGGCGCCAGCTCCAGAAATCCCACGGAAAGCGCCTGAAGCGCTTTTTTGACATACGCTAGGTTCTTGTTGATTTCCGTTTTGATGACCAGTGCGCCGGTGTTGCGGTAGTATGCCATCCCTTCCGGGTCTCCGGTCTCCAGGTATTTGGGCCAGTCCAGCCAGTAGTAATATCCCTCTCTGGCCAGGGTCACTCCTTGGGCAGTGGAATAATGCAGCCGGATAATCGCACAGGAGCCAGCTGTGGATCCCATTCCTGCGGCCGGCAGTTTGTCGATGTTCAGGGTTCGGTACCCCAGTTTGCTCATTTCAAAGGCGGTGCAGCAGCCGATGATGCCGGCACCGATGATAATCGCGTCATAATCGGGTTTCATTTTTTCTCCTTGTTCAGCATAATATCAAGAATAGTGGCATCGGTCTCGGACATGCCCCGGGTGCTTAACACGCCCAGGTTCTGGATGGTCTGTTCCAGCGTGTCTGCAAGGATGCCGTCCGAGTTGGTCAATGTAACGCCTTCAAGGGCCAAAAGTGATGCCTGTACGGCATTGCCCGCAGCTGTGGAAAGTTTGAGAGCACACCCCGGTTTGGCGCCGTCACAGATCATGCCGGACAGGTCTCCGATCAGATGTTTGACGGCGGCGGCAATCTGGTTCCTGTCTCCGCCCATCAGCCAGGTGATGCCAGCGGCTGCCCCGGCGCCGGCCGCAATGGAACAGCCGCATATAGGGGCCAGGCGGCCGGTGTGGGATTTAACCACTGAGGTCAGTACATGGGACAAACCAACGGCTTGGTACATAGCTTTGTCATTGCAGATGAGATAATCTCTGACCGCCCGGATGGGCAGTACGGCTGTCAGGCCATGATTGCCGCTGCCGGCCGATGCCATGGCCGGCAGGCCGGCACCGGCCATGCGGGCATCAGCCGCTGCTGACGTCAGGATGCGCGCCGCAAGGACCATGTCCATTTTGATCCGTCCCTGGTCATTCAGCCGTTGCAGGGTTTGGCCGATTCCCATGCCGGATTTGTGGGACAAGCCGAATTCCGCCAGGCGGCAGTTAAGATCAACCCCTTTTTTGATAAATTCGATATCGTCGTCATCAAAGGTGTCTATCATGCTCAGCATCTCATCCAGTGTGAGATGCCTGAGCCAGTCGTCAAAATTGGCCCGGTCGAAACGCTCGACAGGACGATTTTCAGACGTGACCGGTCTGTCTGCAGCCTCCACACCGTCCAGAGTCAGGGAAACAATGTTATCATGGGTATGTTCAATCAGACAGGCTGCTTCATGCGTGCCTGCCCGGATCTGGGTCTGGATATGAATCCCCCGGTGCTCCCGCAGAAGATGGATGGTTACGGCGTTGTTCTTGACCAGGGTCACTGCTTTTTCGAGGCTCTCTGACGTCAGGGTTTCCAGCACTTCTAACCCTTTGCCTGGATCCCCGCCAAAAGCACCTAAGGCTGCGACCAGTTCCAGGCCGCTGAGCCCGGCTGTGCCGGGTATGGGAACCGAAAACCCGTTTTTAAAAATATTGGGGTCCACATGGACGGAAATGGATTCAACTGTTTCGGGAAGAACCAGCCGGGCGGCGGCAGCGGTGGACAGGGCAATGGCAATCGGGTCTGTACAGCCCAGAGCGGGTGTGACTTCCCGCTGTAATATATCTTTAGCGCTATAGGTCTTCAGGTTGTCAGATTCAAATACATGTAACATGCTGATATTCCTATGATACAATGGTGATGTTTGTCAATCCACGGCGGTGATTTCAAATACACACTTGTCATCCCCGTTGGCCAGACATTTGGTTTCCCGGCCAATTATTTTTTTAGAACTTCCCCCGCTGGTAGTCAGAATGGTCTGGAACGCGCCTGCAATGGATCCCGGCAGGTGATCGCATACCGTTCTTCCCACATCCCCCATCTCCTCCGCCACGGCCGAATGGGTGAGAATGACCACCGCTCTGGGAGCCTGTTCATCATATTCGGCGATGGTGAGTTTTCCCCATCCCCGGAGCCCGGCGCTGTTCATATACTGCTCGAGAAGGGCACGGCCGCTGAGCCCTTCGGTTTCAATGTGTTTTTGGGTCCATTTGACCGCCCCCTCCCATCCGGCCTGGTAGTAGATCTTCCGAGCGGTTTCCAGATCACTTTGTTTTTCAATCTGTTTTTTGATGGACACAAAAAACCAGCGGGGAAACAACACCATGGGAATGCTGTCCAGCATCAGCCGTTGTTCTGAAGTCAGCTTTAAACGGGATATCAGGTGGTGATAGCTGGCCGGGGATGCCATGTCACTGGTGGTTCCCTGATTTTCCCATACTTGGGAAAAAATCCGCATCATGTTTTCGCCCATGATTTTTCGTATCTGGTGTTCATCATATCCCCGTTCCAGAAGTGCTGCGGTGATGTTGGGAAAATCCGCTGCACTCTGAATCCCTTTGGGATTGACTAGGGGGTGCTGCAGCTGCAAAGCCGGGCCTTTTTTTGATCGGCCGGTCAGAATCCAGTCAAACCACTGCCTGGGCTGGCCCGTAGTGAAATCAGTGCCCACGGCCACATGATCAATGCCGATCATGTTTACCATATAATCGATGACATCAATGAAATCAGTGAGCACGGACCGGTTTCCCGCCGGCAGAAACGGTGGAAAAATGGTGGCACCCACCACCCCGCCTCTGTCAGCCACGGCCTTGATCACTTCATCCGGTTTGTTGCGGGGGTGGTCGCAAAGACTTTTTGGGTTGGCATGGGTCAGGGCCACGGGCCGCCGGGAATGGGTGATCGCTTCCAGTGCGGTCTGGTTGCCCACATGGGACAGATCGATGAGAATTCCCAGCCGGTTCATTTCTTCGAGCACTTCTTTTCCGAAATTGGTCAGCCCGGCATCGAACCGTTCCAGGCATCCTTGTCCGGACAGGTTGCTCTCCATGTAAGTCAGCTGCATCACCCTGACCCCCAGCTGGTGAAACACCCCCAGCAGGTCCAGATCATCCTCGATGGCCGAGGTGTTCTGAAAGCCTAAAATGATCCCGGTTTTGTTATGCTGTTTGGCGGTTCTGATGTCTGCGGTGTCATGGACCGGCATGATCAGCTCCGGATATGTGTTGAATGCTTTTTGCCACCAGGCGATATTTTTGACGGTCTGCCGGAAATTTTCCAGTATGGAACAGGTGCAGTTGACAGCAGTCAGCCCTCCCTGCCGCATCTGTTGGAAAACAGATTCACTCCAGTTGCTTATTTCCAGGCAATCGATCACCGTTGCTGTATCATGTAAGGCGTTGGGTGTATGATTCACTTTATAAAAATCCTTTTTATTTATAGGCCCATATAAGCTTTTCGCACTTCCTGATTGTTGATCAGGTTACAGGCCTTGTCACTCATAATGATTGATCCGGTTTCCAGTACATATCCGTAATCCGATATGGTCAAAGCCAATTCCGAGTTCTGTTCCACCAGCAAAACGGTCATCCCCTGGTCTCTTATCTTGAGGATAAACTGGGCCACTTCTGCGATCATTTTAGGGGCCAGTCCCATGGAGGGTTCATCCAGGAGCAGAAGTCTGGGTTTTGCCACTAGAGCCCGCCCAAAGGCCAGCATTTCCTGTTCTCCGCCGCTTAATGTACCGGCCAGTTGTCTACGCCGTTCCTTGAGCCGCGGAAACATCTCATAAACAGTTTCAATGTCCTTTTGCACCTGTTTTTTGTCCCGGCGCACCAGTCCCCCCATCAACAGGCATTCGTAGACCGTCAGATTGGTAAAGACCTTCCGCCCTTCCGGCACCTGGGCGATGCCCATGCGGATGACCTGGTCCGGTTTGTATCCGGTGATGTCCCGGTCCTCAAAGGAAACGGTCCCTGATGCAGGGATCAGCAGTCCGGATATGGTGTTCAGGATGGTAGTTTTTCCGGCCCCGTTGGCACCGATGAGAGATACAATCCCCCTCCTGGGTACCTCAAGGGAGATGCCATGCAGCACCTCTATCGGGCCGTAGGCCACTTTGAGATCTTTCAGTGTCAGCATGTGATATTTTCTCCGCTGAGATAGGCGTTGATTATATTTTCATCCGCCTGGACCTGGGCCGGTGTCCCATGGCCGATCACTTGGCCGTAATTGATCACTGTGATCCATTCGCAGATTTCCATTACCATTTTCATATTATGTTCCACCAGAAACACGGTTACCCCCATTTCTCGGATCCGGGCAATGAGTGCCATCAATTCCCTGGTTTCCGCGTGGTTCATGCCGGCGGCCGGTTCATCCAGCAGCAGCAGTTCCGGATCCCCTGCCAGGGCCCTGGCCACCTCTAGTAGCCGTTGGTGGCCGTAAGGGATTTTCCGGGCCGCTTCCTCTGCCGTGCCGGACAATCCGACAAAATCAAGGGCTGCCATGGCTTTTTCCCGGATGAACGCCTCTTCTCTGGTCACCCAGGGGAGCTTGACCAAGGCGGCTACAGCCCCGGCCCGGGTCAGCCTCTGGCATCCCATCATCGCGTTTTCCAGAACCGTCATGTCATAGAACAGCTGGATTTCCTGGAACGTCCGGGCCAGTCCTTTCTGGTTGACCTTGAAAGCGGGATATCCCGTGATATCCATGCCGTTGAATGTAATGGTGCCGGTGGTGAGGGGATAGATCCCCGTGATCAGGTTGAACACCGTGGTTTTTCCCGATCCGTTCGGCCCGATCAGGCCGTGGATGGTGCCTTTTTCCACTGACAGGTCAATTTGGTCCACCGCTGTCAGTCCGCCAAAGTTTTTTGTGATCTGTTGCAGGGTCAGAAGTGTCATTGGGTCACCTCCCGGACATTTTTCTGAAGCCGCTGTCTCAGGATCCGCAGGGGATAGCGCGCTAGGTCAGCCAGGCCGCCGGGCAGATACATCATGAATCCGATGAGAAGTCCGCCGTATACCACCAGGCGGTAATCCGCAAGCCCTCTGAGGTATTCCGGCAACAGAATGATGACAAGGGCGCCGATAAGACTGCCGGGAACCGAACCCAGCCCGCCGATCACTACCATGGTCACCATTTCTACTGAGACATGAAACTGGAAGGAATCCGGGTTGATATAGGTAACGTAATGGGCGTACAATGCCCCTGCGATGCCGGCACAGGCCGTTCCGATGACAAAGGCTTTGGTTTTCTGGGAAATCAGGTTGATACCGTTCACCATGGCCGCCAGTTCATTTTCCCGTACTGCGATCAACCCCCGGCCGAAACGGGAGTCGGTCAGGCGGTGGACCAGAAAAAAGATGAGCCCCAGCACCAAGGTTACCAGAAAATAATAGGCATAGTCGGAACTGATTTCAAATCCGAAGATGCTGGGGAATGGAATGCCGTATAGCCCATAAGCCCCTTTTGTCAGCCATTTCCAGTTAAGCATCAACAGGAAGATGATTTCACCCATGGCCAGGGAGCCGATGGCCAAAAAATGGCCGGAAAGGCGTAACAGGGGGCCGGCCAGCCATCCCACAAGACCAGCAGCGGCGCCGGCCAAAGGGAGGGTCAGGAGAAACGGCAGATTCAGCTGTATGGCCAAAAGGGCGGAGGTATAGGCACCGATTCCGAAAAAGGCAGCATGGCCAAAGGAAAATTGTCCTGTATACCCCACAATCAGCTGCAGGCCGAGTGCGGCCACTGCAAAAATCAGGGCTAAGTTGAGAATGCGCATGGTGTAGACATCAAATACGGCCGGGATAATCAGCCACACAGCCGCACCCAGAAGCAATGCCGATGGCCTGATCCAGAAGGGCATGTCAGCGGAAAACAGACTGACCGCCCGGCCGGCCGCCACCTTGGATCCTTCGGTGATGGATCTTCCCGTGGGGGTTTTCGGCCGGAAGAACACCATCAGCACGGCCAGGAGGATAACATACATGATCACGTTTTTGTATTCAGAGGATATCAGCCCGGCCGCCAGGGTCTCGATGGCCCCGAGCGCCAGGCCCCCGATCATGGTGCCGACCACTCCGAATCCTCCCATGGCGGCAGCGGCAAATGATTTCACCAGCACCGAATGACCCATCCCGAAGGATGCAAAGTATAACGGCGCGATCAATACACCGGCCCCTCCGCCCAGTGCCCCACTCAGCGCAAATGTCAGGGATACGTTTCGCTGGCGGTTGACGCCGTAGAGTGCGGCGGTCGAAGGATCCAGGCTGGCGGCCCTCCACGAAATACCGGTCATGGTTTTCTGAAAAAAGAACTGTAGGGCAGCCATGGATGCCAGGCCTAAGCAAAGAATCCACAGATTCAGGTGCTGCAGCCGGATGCCGAAGAACATGACTGGTTCCACGCTGAAGATATCCGGGTAAGGTACCGGTTCTCTTCCCCAGAGAATGATGGCCAGGGCCTGGAGGGAAATGGATATTCCCAGGGTGGCGATCAACAGGTTCAACAGCGGGGATTTATTGTCCAGAATCCGTCTGAGAATGAACCGTTCCATGAACATCCCGAAAATTCCGGTCAATATGATGGACAGGATAAATACCATGATATAGGGCAGGTGAAAGAAGGAAATCAGGGTCAACCCGATAAAGGCACCCAGCATGACCATTTCTCCCTGGGCAAAATTGATCAGTTCTGTGGCTCGAAGTGTCAGAGCAAAACCAAGACCGACAAGGCTGTATACACAACCGATGGTCAAGCCGCTGAATGCCAGCTGGGGGATGGTGACAAAATCCATTCAGTTCCTCACTTGGTTGTGCCGGCAGGAGAATCCGGCCGGCAGATCATCTGTTGGCTGATGGGTGGTTTACCGTTCCAGGATCACTTTTTTTCCGTCTTTGATCTGTACCTTGTAAAGGTCGAAGTTGGCGTTTCCTTCCGGGCCGAAATACCAGTCTCCCAGAATACCGGAATACGCGCTTTCAGACGTCAGTCCTGCCAGGTAGTTCTGAATGGATTTGGGATCGATTTTTCCGGTTTTCACCACTGCCTCATGGATCATGCCGACGGTATCGTACATCTCCGCTACCCAGCCGTCCGGATCCTGCTGGTACTGTGATTTGTATTTTTCTACAAAAACCTGAATGGCCGGATCCGGGTCCGCAGGGGTGAACGGTTCCACAATCACTGCGCCTTCCACGGCTTCACCACCCAGTTCGATATATTTGGGAGTGGCATTGCCGGTATCACCTATGAGCTGGAGTGACAGTCCCAGCTGTTTCGCCTGTTTGGCAATGAGGGCGGAAGCGGCGTAACTGCCGGTGGCATACAGGCAGGTGGCTTCGGATTTTTTCACCGAGGTCAACTGTCCGGAAAAGTCCTTGTCCGAGCGGGGGTAGCTTTCATAGGCAGCCGGCTGCTGATCCATTTTTTCCAGAGCGGCTTTGAAATTTTCCGCCATGGAAGCGCCATACTCGTCATCTGAATACAGTACCGCGATTTTGTCATGCCCCAGCGTGTTGACGGCATAGTCGGCCAGGGCCTGAGTCTGTCCCGGTGCGCCTACGGCCACACGAAATATCCAGTCAGATCCCTGTTTAGTAATGGCGGTCCCGACACCGAAGGTGAACTGGGGGACCTGGTATCTCTGGGTAATGGGCACCATGGCTAAGGCGCAGGGGCTGTTGCAGGCCCCGATGATGGAAACCGCCCGTTCCCTGGTGATGAGTTTAACCGTGGCGTTGACAGATTGATCGCACTTGCTGGCATCATCCTCACTGATCAGCTCAATCGTATATTCTCCAGGTGCTGCATTGATCTCGTTTGCCTTCATTTCAGCGCCGTTGAGCTGGCTCTGTCCGACAGCGGCGAACTGACCGGTCAGCGGCCCGACGACACCGATTTTGATTATCGTTTCTTTCGCAACCGCAGAGTTATGTACCAAGAGCATGACCAGTGCACTTAGAAAAATCAATTTTCCCCAGAAAAATGCTTTTTTTTGAAAATTGCTTGCAACCATAATTCCTCCCATTGATTGTTGGTTTTCAGATCATTTCGGTGTTGTCCTTTTCTTCTTGGCTCAGTGCTCATATAAATGGCGACGTAATTCATGTATGAGAACTAAGTTTGTATATATGAATTAAACAGAAAAGTATTGATTTGTCAATAGAAAAATAGACGATTCAGTGAGAAATAATTTTTTTAGTATAAATTACTGAAATATATGAATAATTTTATATTAGTAAGTGGTTTTTTGGGTTATGTCCCAGCAGTTTTGAAAATTGTGCCGTGATTTGCTTTAAAATCGTTTCGTATCGATTTTCTTTTTCCGGCGTGAGGCTGGCAGTGAGCACGGAAATGGATATGGAGGCAACTGCACGGCCATTATGGTTGAAAACCGGTGCGGCAATGGCGGTGATCCCTTCCCGGTAACCGTCCCGGTTATAGGCCAGGCCGATTTTTCGGATCTGTTTCAATTCAGCCAGCAGATGGCTCCGGTCAGTGACTGTTTGACGGGTCACAGGTGTGAGCGGGACGGACTGAAGATATTGATCGATCTCATGGTCTGAATAATATGCCAGCAGGGCTTTTCCCACCGCTGAAGCGTATAAGGGAAACCGGGTGCCGATCTGAGTGGAGGGCATGATCGGTTGAATACAGTCTTCTTTGTAGACCAGCAGGGCTTCCAGGCCGACCGGTATGGCCAGTGCCCCGGATTCACCGGTTTCACGGCTGAGGCAACTGATCATGGGACGGCCCTGTCCCACCACATCCTGGTTGTCCAGATATCCGCCGGCAAGGATCAGCACCTGGGGGCCCAGCACAAATCGCTTGGTCAGCCTGTCCTGCAGCAGGTATTCCCGGTTAGTCATATCGGTCAGAATGGATGAAAGGCTGCTTTTTGGAATGTTGAGACGGTCTGAGATCTCCTTTTGGTTCAGTCCTTCTTTATGACCGCACACTGTCTCCAGAATTTCCATTACCCGAACTGCTGACTTGACCATGACCCTACCTGTATCATTTGTATTAATATTATGTCTTATGTTCAGTTAGTTAAAATATCATGGGGGGGGCAAATGTCAAAATAAATGTGCTTTCTGTGGTTTTTTTCATCGTCCTGACGATCCTATTCAGAGGATAAAGCATTTTTTTTTGCTTTATCCGCAGCAACAGGTGTGATACTAAGGCGAAAAATATGGGGTTTTCAACGGTTAGATCTGAAAAGGAAATCAATGAATCAGCAAATCGTGTTCAACCGGATGGAAGTGGCCGGATCCCTGGGGGATCTGGGCACGCTGCTGCCCATTGCCATCGCCATGGTGCTGCTCAACGGGCTGAGCCCCACGGGCGTGTTTCTGGGAATCGGTGTTTTTTACATCCTGTCGGGACTGTATTTCGGCCTGACCGTGCCCGTGCAGCCCATGAAGGTCATCGGGGCCTATGCCATTGCCACGGCCATGGCCCCGGAGCAGATTCTGGCCTCCTGCCTGCTCATGGGGATTTTTCTGCTCATCGCGGGACTTACCGGAGCGATTGACCTGATCGCTAAAATTACCCCTAAACCTGTGATCCGGGGGGTTCAGCTGTCCACCGGGGCACTGCTCATGTCCGGAGGGATCAAATTCATGATGGGCACCTCCACGTTTCAGATCATGGAAAATGCTGTGGAACCGTACCTGGCCTTTCAGATTTTAGGGCCTTTGCCCATCAGCCTGGTGATCGGGTGCATTGGCGCGGTGATCACCCTGCTGCTTCTGGACAGCCGGCGGTTTCCGGCCGGACTGGTGGTGGTGGCAGGCGGTGGGGCCATGGGTCTGATTCTGGGGGCGAGATTGGACATCGGATTCAACGATATCGGCATGAATCTGCCGGAATGGCTGCCGGCCGGGCTTCCGGGAAAAGTGGATTTCATATTTGCCCTGTTCGCCCTTGTGCTGCCCCAGCTGCCCATGACCCTGGGCAATGCGGTTCTGGCTTACACGGATCTGTCAAAGGAATATTTCAGGGAACAGTCGGCAAAGGTTAACAACCGGCGGGTCAGCGTGAGCATGGCCCTGGCCAATTTTTTCAGTTTTTTTGTGGGGGGCATGCCCATGTGCCACGGGGCCGGGGGGGCTGGCCGCCCATTACCGGTTCGGGGCCCGCACCGCCGGTTCTAACCTGATCATCGGGATGGTGTTTGCCCTCATGGCCATCCTTTTGGGCAGCCATATCATCAATGTACTGAATCTGCTGCCTATGTCTATTCTGGGAGTTCTGCTGGTGTTTGCCGGATCCCAGCTGGCCCTGACTGTCATGGATCTCAACACCCGCAAGGAGTATTTCACCGCCACCCTGATCCTGGGGATCACCCTGGCCTCCAACCTGGCGGCCGGGTTCATTGCCGGCCTGGTGGTGGCCCGGCTGCTGAAGTGGGACAAATTGTCGGTGTGAGTGACCAGGTCGAAATCACAGCTGACGGGTCAGAAAATCACTGGTTTTGACCTCAACGTCAGGACACGATTTTCCTGCAAAATTCCACCGCTTTCTGACGAATGGCATCATCCATGGCATCGGGGGTGGTGCAGGAACCGATAAACAATGTCCCCGCATTGACCGCCTTATGGTATTTCTGCATCCGTCCGAAGGCATCGATCATGCCTTCTGCATTTTCATCAAATCCCCCGGCACCCGTGGCAACCAGTGCCTGGCGCTGTCCTTCTACCAGAGAAGCATGATCAGGCTGGTTCGCATTGGCATAAAGACTGTATGTCCGGTCAATCACCGCTTTTATTTGGGCTGAGAATCCCCAGAAATAAAGTGGAGAGCTGAAAATGGTCAATTGTGAACCAACCACTTTTTTCAAGACGTCAGGCATATCATCCTTTTGAATGCATCCTGTGAGCTCAGATTTTTCCTTGCACTTGCCGCAACCCATGCACCCTTTTAAATTTTTTGAATGCAGATAAATGCGCTCAACGTCATGACCAAGCGTCTGAAGTTCTTCTTCCACCCAGGTCAGGACTCTGGCGGTGTTTCCTTTCTTTCTGGCACTTCCTTCTAAAATGACGACGTTCATTTGAATCTCCTTAATTAAATTACTCCATACATCAATTACCTGTTGTTGTCGGCGGATAGTTTATGTATGGTTAAAATATTTGTCAAATGAATGGTTTTGATATTAACGATTAAAAATTATGATGATTATGAATTTGCAGATCGATTACCTGAGAACCTTTATCGCCCTGGTTGAGGCAAAAAACTTTACAAAAACCGGTGCCCTGGTCAACCTGTCCCAGTCTGCGGTCAGCATGCAGATCAAGCGGCTTGAAACCGAGGTGGGTAAAAAGCTGTTCCACAGAATCGGCAAAACCGTTAAATTGACCGGTGAGGGGAATATCCTGATCAACTATGCCATGCGTATTATCAGGGAACATGACGAGGCTGTGGCAGCCCTGTCAAAACCAAACCTGGAAGGAATTATCCGTTTTGGGTCTCCTGAACATTACACAGCCGGAGTTCTCCCGGATCTGCTGGCCCGTTTTTCCCGTTCTTATCCCGATGTGACGGTAAAGATGCGCTGTGAAAATTCAGATGTGATCAAAGACAGCGTGGACAAAGGGGACCTGGATCTCGGAATCTGCACCCAGATCAGTGAAGGCGGGCAGATCATTGCCCACGACCCCGTGGTATGGGTGATGGCGCCGGGATTTGTGATTCAGCCTCACAAACCCCTTTCTCTGGCCGCCTTTGAAGAGGACTGCATTTTCAGAACCTGGGCAGTGGCGGCCCTGGAAAAGGCTGAAATCGATTACAGGATCGTATATGTCACCAGAAGTATTTCCGGGCTTCTAAGTGCGGTCAAAGCAGGGTTTGCCATTGCACCCGTCATTCAGAGCAATGTGCCGGATGACCTTAAAATTGCCGGCATTGAAGAGGGTCTCCCAATATTGCCGGTTTCTAACATTGCTCTTCACAGGACTAAAAAGAAATCATCGGAAATCATCGATTGCTTCTCCGAGCATTTGATCAACTCATTCAGGAAAAAGACGGATAACTGACAGGAAGTTGTTTTTTGTCAATCAGAGACGAACAGCATTGTTTGAATGTCTATATCAAATTGGCACGCCTATGGCCCTCAGATCAGAGAGCAGCGTCAGTTCGTTATAAAACCGGCCTTCCCGCCATTTGCCGTTGTATGCCAGGGTGGGTACGACCCAGTCGTCTCCGCCGTTGACCTGGATGATTTTTTCAATGACGTCTTCGGGCTGGTCTTCGATCTCCATATAGGTGAATGCAATGCCGTGCTTTTTTAAAAATTCGACGGTCTTTGTGCAGTGCGGACACCAGGCAGCCGCATAAACAGTTAACATGTGAACCTCGTAAAAATTATTGTTTGCGTGGAGTATACTTTTTTTCCCGGCCGGATTCAATGCCGGTCAGAACAAGCGCAGATGCCGGATATGTTTGGGCGCATGGGCAAAAAAAGCGGCCAGCACAAAGGCGGTCAGCATGGCCGGAGCTACCGGAAGCCATCCGTGAATGGCCATTGCCATGAGCACCAGCTTGACCAGGGTGGTCAGGCCGGCCGGTTCCCGGAGCAGCTGCCGGTGGCGCAGCATTTCCGTGGTCATGAGCAGCACACCCGTGACACCAACCAGCACCAGATACATCCGGGGCAGGTCCGGCCGTCCGGGCAGCAGAAACACGGCCAGAAACACGGCCGCCCCCACCTGGTGGAGGGCCCGGATGAAAATGGAGGTCATCCAGATCCAGTAGGGGCGGTCAGCGGTTTTTCCCAGCCGGGTTTCCGGGCGGCGGCGGGTCTTTTTTTTATCACTCATGCCGGTCTCTTTGGTTGTTGCGTTGATGGCCCTGGGTTGTCCGAGTCTGTCCCGGTCCTTTGTCGAAAGTTTTGAAAAGAAAATATACCAACAGTCCGGTTGTGGCAACCGCAAAAATACCATGGATCACTGAAATCAGGAACAGGACACTGCTGTCGAAAGGCGTGCGTATCCATAAAAACATGCCCGTGATCACCGCGCCGGCCCCGGAAAGGTGGAACCCAACAGAGATCCCCTGGTTTCGGACCCGGGTGTGAACCAGATAAAAATACCCGGCCGCCGCAATGAGTGCCGACAACGGCCCCAGCCAGGGCGCCATGGCCGCAAGTGTCTGGGTCACTGACCGTAAAAATCCGGTATCCATGATCAGCAGGGTGTGGGCAAAGATAAAACAGATGAACACACAGAAGCCTGCGGCGGTCAGCCTGGAGATACCTTTGTCATGGGGTCTGGACGGGCTGACAAACAGCAGCCGGATGCCAGCGAACAGGATCAGCAGCACCCCTGCCCCCAGGGCCCATGGGCGGGTTTTCAGAAACAGGCCAAAAAGGCAGTTGAGCGGCTCAACAGACTCCGGCAGCCCCATGAACCGGGCCGTGGACACGGTCACCGGCCGGCCGTCATCCCCGAAATAATCAATCACCACGGGCCCGCTGAACATATGGGCATCTTTGGCATGGCAGTCCGTGCACCCGCCGCTGCCCAAAGCCTGGTTTGCCGGGGCCACGTTGTGGCTGATGGAATAAAACGGGAGCCGGCTGACCCAGGTGGTGTCCGGCTGGACCACCAGATCTCTTCTGTCTTGTGGTTTCGGGCCGGAATCGGATACAGAACCGGATTTTGTATCAGATGCCGGTGCGGTCTCGTCCGCAGAGCCGGCTGCCAGAAAATAGAGGTTACCGCCCGTGTGAAATACCGGATTCACCTTAGAAAACCGCTGGTTTCCGGCCAGGGTTTCTGTCAGGGTTTCCAGCATGGTCACAATGTCGTCTCTGCGGTGAAAATCATACGGGATTTCCCGGTCACTCATCTGATCTTTACACCGCTCATAAGCGGTTTCCACCTCGGACAGAAACAGCGGGTAATAGATGCCGTCCTCATCCAGGTTGGTGAACAGCGTATTGAGCATGGGGTTCACCGGGGTGATCCTCGGGATCCCATCTTTGTCTTTGGCCCGGATGATGTAGGCGGGTTTCCAGGTATCAGGAGTGCCGAACCGGCGGGTATCTCCCTGCCCGTATTTGCCGAACATCCCGGTGTTCAGGAACATGGCGCCGCCGGCCGTGCGGTGCAGCACCGGGATATGGCAGGCCTCGCAGGACAGCTTGTCCAGGTGGTCTTTTCGAATGGTGTCATGCCGCATCTGGGTGGCGCCTCTGTACCCTTCGGTATGGCAGTCCCGGCAGGAACGCATGGAATTGTCCAGTTCCGGGGCCACCTGGTTGTCCATGGCATTGCCCTTGGCGAAATTGTGGCGGATGTCCCCGGTATGGCAGTCGATACAGGTGAGTCCGGCCAGGTGATGGACATCCGGGTTCAGGGGATCGGCCCAGGAGTTCCCCCGTTTGCCCAGCTCGATGGATTCATGGCAGATCAGGCAGTTTTTTGCCTCCGGCCGGAACACCATGTCCGGCAGATAAAAGGTGCCGTCCTCATTGAACAGCCGCTTGTTGTACACCACTTCAGGCACCTCTCCTTCACTGACCCGGCCGTGCACCTGGCCGATACCGGCGGCGGCCACCCCGGCCCATTTGAAGTTCAGGTACTTGATTTGGGTGATCCTTTTCTGGATATGGTACCGGCTGCCGTGGCAGAAAAAGCAGTCCGGCTCGATCACCCCGGTTTTGTCCCAGCGGCTCTGGTAATAGTCCCCGTCCAGGGTGCCGGCCAGTTCCGGATTGTCGGCCAGGCGGCGGTCATAGCGCTGCCCGTCCCGGTCAAATTCCAGCAGGCCCCCGCCGGCATGGCACCCGGCGCACCCGGGTTTCTGATATCCGCCTTTGGATTCCGGCACCCTTGCCACAAAATCAAACGCACTCAGATCGATCTGATCCGGATGGGTGTTGTGCTTTTTGGCCAGCTGGAAAAACCCGTAGGTGATGAGATTTCCAGTCAGGCCCGTGGAAACCAGCCAGGGGGTGTCCGTGCCGGCAAACTTTGTGTCGCTGGCCTTGTCCCAGTCCATCATGAAATGGTAGCCTTTGGAGATGGTGTCCACATCATGGCAGGCCCCGCAGGTCTGGCGGGTGGAAAAGGGCTGGTCCGCATTTTCGCCGGTCATGGGGTTGATGATCGCACCGGTATCGGTCCGCAGATAAAACGGCGGACAGGTATCCGTGACCGCGGATGCGGCCGGTGCAAAAACCAGGACGCCCAGCATCAGAATCAGGCAGGCGGTCCGGCGCAACGATTTTTTGTCAGAAATGGAAGTCATCGGTATCATACCCGGTAAAAGGAACGGTTGGCTTTCTGGGCGTTAAACGGGTGCTTGTAAAAGGTCCGGTAAAACCGGTCGGCTTCTTTTTCCATGTCAAAGCAGAATATATCCGGATGCAGGATATTGGCAATGTGCATCAATCCCAGGATCCACCGGGGGCTGCCAAAGTCCCACAAAGGAAAATGGTCATAAATTCTGTGTTGGATCACTGCATTCACCCGGATGTCGTGGGAGATACAGTATTCATGGAAATCAGACACGGGACAGGACAGAAATCCGGAGATAAAAATGATGTCCGGATTGAACGCCATGAGTTCTTCCCGGGTGATGGTGACACCGGGTTTGCCTTTACGGGTGAGCTGCCGGTTGACGCAAATGCCGCCGGCCGCCTCCACCAGGTGGGTTTCAAACCGTTCCGCGTTCAGGGCGAACAACGGATAGCCCATGGCGTAATAGACCTTTGGGCGGGTCACGTCCCGGGTTCTGGACCGGATGTCCGCCAGGGTTTTTTCGATGAACTGCCTGAGAAGGGTTCCAGCCTTGGTGCACCCGGTGGGGACGGCCAGCCGGTCAATGATCTCTCCATAGGCATCCGGTAACTGGACCAGGTCATGAAATGCCTTGAGGTACTGGGTGTCCATGAGGTCCCGCCACAGCCGGGACACGGAAGAAGGGTCATCCGCACCGATGCAGACCAGGATGGCATGCAGCATTTCCAGGGCCCGGGTCGTCCGGTACCCGCCGAAAAATCCTTGTTCATCAAATCTTTGGGATGCCAGGGTGCCGGTGATATCCGGCCGGGTGCCGCATTCACACATGGCATCCGGGCGGACGTCTACAATTCGGGCGCCCATGGGCCCGAAGAACTCCCGGGTGATCACGGTCCTTCCGCAGTCAGGACAACGGGTGTCCAGCTGGTCGCTGCCCGGGGCATTGAACAGGTACACATAAGAAAGATGGGTTTCCAGGTCCCGGCACAGCGCCCGGGATTCCCTGATGGTAGGTTCCAGGGCGATGTCCGCCTCCCCAAACGGGACAAACCGCATCACCTGGAAAGGGATGTTCTGGGACAGGGATGCAGTGAATTCAGCAATTTGCCGGACCTCGTTTTCATGTCCCTTGAGGTGGACCACGGCCACTTCCACATGGATGTCCGAGGCGGCCAGGGTTTCAAGGTTCCTGAAAACCGGGGCGCAGGACGGGACCCCGCAGAACCGGTAGGCCGGGTCCGTGGCCCCCTTGAATCCGATGTTCACAAAATCGGTATACGGGATCAGGGCGGCCAGGGCAGTGTCACTCATGTACCCGTTGGTGGAGAAACCCACCAGCAGCCCTTTTTCCCTGGCTTTTTGCGCCAAATCCAGAAAAGAGAAAAAAGACACGGTCGGGTCGTTGATGCAGAACGCGATCCCTTTGCACTGTTCCTTTTGGGCCAGATCGATCACCTTTTCAGGGGGCATCCGGCGCAGGGCGCCCGCCAGGGTATCTGATTCCATGGTCAGGATTTCCGAGATGCAGCCAGGACACGTGAAATTGCACCCTATAGTGGACACCTGCAAAAATTTGTGCCTGGGGTAGAAATGCAGGGCCGGCATGGTTTCGATGGAGATGGGAAACAGGGTGGAATAGCTGTGGGGATAGTGCTCCATAATGCGGTTGTCCCGGCAGGTCATCATCCGGCACCGGCCGGAGCCCCCTTCCGGAATTTGGCAGTGGATGTCGCAGATGCTGCATTTCATGACGGGACGTCCTTGTGTATGTGAATCCAGAACCCGATCTCGGACTGGGTCAGGGTATACCGGCTGGCATCGGAGCTGTCCAGGTGGTCCAGGATCCGCCGGGTGGTTTCCGGGCTGCGGCGCTGCCGGACTTTTTCAGCCCATTGATCGTTTTTTTCAGCCATCTGGCGGAAAATCCGGTTTTTGATCTCCTCGTTTCCAAATCCGGCCCCGATATGGGTTTTGCCCCCGGGCGCAAGCACCCGGAAAATCTCGTTGAATGCCCCGGTGAGGTCCTCCCAGAAAAACATGGATCCCCGGGAGACGATGAGATCGGCAAAATTGTTTTCAAACGGCAAGTTGCAGACATCGGACTGGACAGCCGTGATCCGTTGTTCCAGGCCGGCCGCTCTGATGTTGGCACAGGCGATGGCATGGCTGTGGGGAGATTTGTCCACGGCATGGATCAACAGGTCCGTCACCTTTGCCAGGCTGATGGACAGGGCCGCCGGGCCGGACCCCAGATCGATGCAGGTGCCTGTGGTGATGCCGTGGATGGATGCGATCTGTTCGGCCATGACCGGGTAGATGGGGGTAAACACGGTTTGGGTGATATTGTCCATCATCCGGGCGGCTTCCCGGTCATCCTGGTCATTGGTATAGGGATTGTCAGGCAAGTTGTTGGACATGGGGGTCTCCTGTGAATATTCGGTTAATTTTTGTCATCATTTGTCTTCCCGGTGCACCACGGCCATGCACCCCTGGTTGAACAGGTTTCTGGCAAAACACTCAATGCTGATGTCCACGCCGAAAGCCATGTGCATGAACATGCTCCGGTTTCCCACGGCAATGCTTTTCCCCGGAAAATTCAAGCCCAGGGTGTGGCCGGGAACCGCATCCATATACCCGGAGAACGGAAATTTGATGGCATCGGCATCCTTGTCGAATGACCGGAATCCGGCCGGATAGGCAAAAGGCTGGTGCCGGCCCGTGGACAGGGTCAGGTAGAAGGCATCCCCGGGCTCGTAGCAGAACCAGTCCACCCCGTTTTGAACCATATAACGGGATTCGGGGAAAAACGATTCCCCCACCCCTTCCACCAGTATCAAAGCGATTTTATGGGTGGATAGATGAGCGCGGATGAGGGGCTTGATCTCCCGCAGGTCAGTCACTGGACCAAAGGGGGAAACCACGGGTACCTGAAAATTGTTGGCCGGGATATGGACGGGTTTGCGCAGGGTGGTGCCCATGGTCTTGAACGCCTGCCCCTCCCTGGCCACGGCCAGAAAATCCGGCATCAGCCGGGGGTCCTGGAGAATTTCCAGGTCCGGCTGGGCTGCCTGGAACAGATCGATCCATTCCTGTCTGGGAACGATCCTTTCCAGGGTATCCAGGGAATTCAAAAATTCCATGTCCCTGGGGCTGGGATGATGGATCCCGCAGTACCGGGCCGACCAGTTGGAGGACACGGCCAGGCCGTCCAGGCCGGACAGGTCCATGTCCCCGGCCAGGGGGATCATGTTCCCGGTGCCCACGATCACGGGGGTAAATCCGCTTAGTTCCACAAACCGGTCGGCTTCTGCCATGGCAGCGGCAAACAGGCGCTCCCGTTCCGTTTCCGAATGGTTGAAATGCCGGTCAGAAAAAAACTGCTGCACATAACTCAGGCACACCAGGTCCGGGTCATAGTGGGAGATAAGATCCAGGGCCGTATCCGTCACCCACTGGTTGGCCTGTTCATCCACATCCCCGGGATAGGGGTGCCGGGACAGCACCCCGGCCGCCATCTCTGCCACGGGTGCATCGCTTTTCCGGGGCTGCCCGGTTTCCAGATCAAACCGGTTCTGCCATTCCCTTGCATCGATCACTGCCAGGCTCATGATATGGCCTCCCATGATACGGATTGTTTTTCATTCCAGGCCACCCGGGTCCCCAGGATGGGGATAGGGGTGCCGCATTCCGGGCAGGTGTTGTCCGGGGCCAGGAATTCATCCAGCCGGTCCCCGGAACAGCCCAGGCTGAACCGCTTGATCACCGTGTGGCCGCAGTTTGGGCACTGAGTGTTCACCCACCTGGAGCCTACGAAATTGTGAAAATAGATATAGGGCAGCAGTTTACGGGAGGTTTCCAGGGCCTGGTCCATGCGGTCGATGTTGGGATACAGCGATTCCTTCATATCGTGCTCGGGCAGAAGCCGGAACACGTGCCAGGGAATGTCCGGCCGGATGTCATGGATGAATTGGGCGATATCGAACAGCTCATGGTCATTGACATCCTCGATCACGGGAGAGGCGATCTCCACATGGCAGGTTTGGGCAAACATCCGGATATTGCGCAGGATGGGGGTCATGTCCGGAATCCCCACAAACTCCCGGTAAAACGCATTGGAAAACCCCTTGAGCCCGATGTGCACAAACGAGAAGATCTCCATCATCATCCGGGTGGCGGATTCCGTGGTATATCCGTTGGTCAGGCATCCCATGGGAATGTCTTCTTTCCGGGCATAATGACTGACCCGTTCCAGGCTGGGCAGGGACACGGCCGGCTCGTTCACGTTGAACACGATGTTGTGGCATCCCATCTTCTTTGCCATGGCCACCAGCCGGTCGGCAGGAATGGTATACATCACCTCCTGGAGATCGGCCGGATCCCTGCACGCGATGAACCCGTTGGAACAGTACCGGCACCGGAAATTGCACCCGGCCGTGCCGATGATCAGGGACCGGGAGCCGGGATAGGCATGGTAAAACGGCACGGACTCGATCCGGGAAGGATTGTAGGTGCACCACTGGTCCGGAAAGCGCTCCAAGACCCACCCGTTTTCTTCCATGTACATGCCGCAGAAGCTGCGGCCGTTAGTCAGATCACATGTTCGTTCACAAAATTGGCATTTCATACGACCCTCTTTTCCTGATGGGTTGTCAAAGGTTTGACCGAAGAATACTCCGGCCGGTCGGTTGCGGGATCCAAGCTTGCGGGAACCGCCACCCGGACCCCGCCGGTGGTGACATCCAGGCGGATGTTGTCTCCCAGCACCTGTGTCAGCACGTCACCGGTCAGGGTATCGGCGGTTTTTCCGGCGGCCGCCACCCGGCCCTGGTGAATCAGCACCACATCATCGCAGTAATGGCAGGTGAGATTGGGATCATGCAGGGTGATGATCACGGTCATTTTCCGGTTGGCGGCCAGTTTGCGCATCAGGGCCATGATCCGGTGTTGGTTGGTGAAATCCAGGTGGGCCGTGGGTTCGTCCAGCAGCATGATGGGGGTTTCCTGGAACAGGGCCCGGGCCAGCATCACCAGCTGGCGCTCCCCGCCGGAAATGGCATTGAATGCCTGGGTTGCCAGGTGATCGATCCCTACCTCTGCCATGGCGGAAAGCGCCTGTTCCTGCTCTTTTCTGGACGGGGCGGCCCAGGCCCGGATCCTGGCGGCGCCCGCCACCAGCACCATGTCCCGGCAGGAAAAGGAAAACGGGGAAAAATTACCCTGGGGGACCACACTGATGATCTGTGCGATTCGGTGCCGGGCCATCCGGGTGATCTCCTGCCCCATGATCCGGATCTTTCCTTTCAGCGGCGGCAGCACATGGTTGATGCACCGGAGCAGCGTGGTTTTGCCGGACCCGTTCCGGCCCATGACCGAGCAGATCCGGCCGGGATCAGCGGTCATATGGATCCCGGAGATGACCGGTGTGCTGCCGTATCGGGCGGAAAGGTTTTGAATCTCAAGTGTCATGGGACATTCGTGCCTTTCCCGCGTGAATCACCAGGTATCCCAGAAACGGGGCCCCAAAAATGGAGGTGACAATGCTGATGGGGATTTCCGACAGCATGACGCTTCTTGCCACGCTGTCCATGACCATGAGAAACAATCCGCCCAGAAACGCGCTCATGGGAATCAGCCGGGTGTGCTCCGGTCCCACCAGATACCGGGCGATGTGCGGGACGATCAGCCCGATCCAGGCCACGGTGCCGGCAGCTGCCACGGCCGCGGCCACCATCAGGGTGCTGACCAGCACATAGAAGATCCGCCAGCGCATCACCGGAATCCCTAAAGACAGGGCATCTTCCTCTCCCTGGGTCATGATGTTCAGCCGCCAGGAAAACAAAATCAGCAGGGTGATGCCGGGCACCAGCACGGGCAGGGTGGCCTGGATCTTGGCCCAGGATGCGGTGTGAAAACTGCCCATGGTCCAGAAGATGATCTGGGCCAGCTGGTCGTAAGGGTTGGCCAGGTACATGATAAAAGACAGCCCGGCCTGGAACATGGCGGAAATCACGATGCCGGAAATCACCAGCACGGACGGGGACCGGTCCCGGCTCAAGGATGCCAGAATATAAGCCAGGGTCACGGCCGTGATCCCGAAGACAAACGCGCTGGCCTGAATTACCAGCGCGGCAGGCACCAGAAACATGATGGCCAGGGCCGCGCCGAACCCGGCCCCGGCCGTGACCCCTAAGATATCGGGGGCGGCCAGGGGATTCCTGAAAAGGGCCTGGAACACGGCCCCGGCCGCTGAAATTCCGGCCCCGGCCAGCATGGCCAGGAGCACCCGGGGCACCCGGATGTTCCAGAAAATCATCATGGGATCGGCCAGGCTCCCGGATGCGGCGCTGTCCATGCCCAGTCCGGCCAGGAGCAGTCGGATCACCTGTGCCGGATGGATGGGATACCGCCCGATACACAGGCAGGCAAACAGGCCGAAGACAAAAGCGGCGCCCAGGATGACCCACCGGCATTTCACGGCAGCTGCCCTCCTAAATCTTCAAAGGAATATCCCATGAACCGGGAATAGAAATCGTTGGCTGTCTGCGTCAGGTCCAGATCTTCAAACAGGTGCGGATACAGGGTTTTGGCCGTCCACACCACCCCGAGCACACAGTGGGGGGCTGGATAGTCCCACCATCCGATGTTGGAGGGAAAGGTATAGACCTGCCGGTTTTTGATGGCGCTCACGGTCTGGAACTGGGGAAGGGTGAAAATTTTGTCTTTGCCGTACACATCCAGGTAAGACCCCAGAAAAATCACCTGGGGATCCCATTGGGCGATCTGCTCCGGGGACACATCGGCCCAGAACCCTTCCAGGTCCTGGGCCACATTCCGGGCCCCGGCCCTTGCCAGGATTCCGGTCTGCAGCATATTGCCCGTGGCCACGGAATATACGCTGCGCGGACCGGCAAACAGGACCTGCACCGGAGTATCTACCTTGTTTTCCAGGCGGGCCGCCACCTCGTCCAGCAGCGCTTTGCACGCCGTGATGTAGGTCTGGCCCGCATCCGGGCATCCCAGTACATCCGCCATCAGCCTTACCGCTTCAAAGCTTTCCTCAAAAGTTTCGCCTCTGACCGCCACCACGGGGATGCCGGCATTTTCAAACTGGGCCAGTTCAGACCGGTCCATGGAGGCATAGGAAAAAATCACCTGGGGGGCCAGGCTCACCAGGCCTTCGATATTGTAGCCGTGCCCCTGGATCAGCCCGGGAAGGGCGGCAAATGCCGGGTCGACGGCGGCCAAGGCCTTTGCCTCCATGCCGTAGATGCTTTTTTCCACCAGCAGGTGCTGCCGGTTCAGGGCGTATACGATTTTTCCCCCGAAATGGTGCAGGGCCGCAATCCGTTCCGGATTTGCCGGAAAGGTCACCTCCCTGCCCAGCTGGTCAATGATGGTGCGCATGGGAAGGTCGGGTGTTGCCGGACCGCAGCTGCTCATGCCGGCGGCCAGAAAAAGGCCGGCCCCCAGGTACAGGCCAAGGGAAAGTACCTTGAGGAACCGGGAAAAAAAGGATCGCTGTGTCATCAGATGTCCCAGTAAAGCAATGCGGACCGGTTGCCTGCCGGCCAGACATAACTGCCGTCCGGCTGCCGGGTCAGGTGTCTGGCCAGCAGTTCCCATAAAAAGACATCATGCTCAGCCGTGTCTTCCAGGTCCAGCCGGATTTTGATATCCGCCATGGCGGCTTCAAAGGAATCGCTGGTCCAGGCCGGCCAGGTCCCGTCCGCTTCCATGATCACATCCGGGTAGATATCCATGCCCAGCAGGATGTTGTAGGCGATCTGGAAATTGGGGCTGTCATAGGGCTGGCCCCAGACGTGCGTTGCTGCCTTTGCCATGAGCGAGTCGGCAAACGGGGCCCGCATCACCAGGATGCAGCACTTTCTTGCGGTGTCACACATTCGGGTCACAAACAAAGGAAAATCCGCAATCCCGTACATGGAATGGGAGGCCAGGATAAAATCATGGGGCCCCGGGTCGTCTTCAGGCCACGCACCGGTAAACACGTCGATATTGGTGATCTTCATCTCATGGATCTTTTCTTTGAGCACAGCCTGCATGGCTTTGGAAGGGTCCAGGGCCGTGATTTTTTCGGCATAGGGAGCGGCCAGCACCGACCATTTGCCCGTGCCGGCCCCGATGTCCAGAAGAGACGATCCCGGGTGGGCCATGAGCTTGTCTAAGAGAAACTGCCGGGAAGAATCCGGTCTGGCCCACCGCTGGTCCAC
Organism: Desulfotignum balticum DSM 7044; assembly: GCF_000421285.1. Taxonomy (GTDB): domain Bacteria; phylum Desulfobacterota; class Desulfobacteria; order Desulfobacterales; family Desulfobacteraceae; genus Desulfotignum; species Desulfotignum balticum. Next base: position 4,241,616 of record NZ_ATWO01000001.1, on the reverse strand, counting down.
TTTTTTGTCGTAATCTTTGGCTTTGTCCCGCCAGCTGTCTTCCTTGTCAGGCTGTTTTTTTGAAAATGCCCGGGATTGAATCTCTGAGAGTTCTTTCCACAATCTTATCCAGTCGGTCAATTTTTCCATGGGTCTCCTGTGAACCGGATCCTGTTTCAGATCCGGGTTTTTTGGCTTGTTTCATGTTTATACGGCCCTGACAAAGGGCCCTTTTTTCGTGGAAATCACTTCCACATCTCCCCCGTAAGTCCGGGTGAGCTGCGCCCGGGTCAGTGTCTGTGCCACCGTGCCGGCCGCCACCAGTTCCCCTTTTTTCATGAGCAGGACCTGGTCCGCGACAGCCGCGGCGGCATTGGGATCATGGGTGGTGAATACCACGGTTCGGCCCTGATTTGCGATGGTTTTCATCAATACCAGCATCTGCCGGGAGTTGATCAGGTCCAGGTGGGAGCAGGGCTCGTCCAGCAGCAGGATGTCCGGCTCCTGGGCCAGGGACCGGGCCATGTTCACCAGCTGTTTTTCCCCGCTGCTCAGCCGGGTCACGGCATGGCCGGCCATGTGGGTCATGCCCACGGTGGAAAGGGCTGTTGCCGCAGCACTCCGGTCCTTGTCGCCGGGAATGGTCAGCAGGCCCAGGTGGGGGGCCCGGCCGAGCAGCACATATTCGTCCACCCGCAGGTCAAAGGGCGGGGTATCGTTCTGGGATACCATGCCCATGAGCTGCTTGCGCCGGGTTCGGGAATATTTGCGAGCCGGTCTGCCGAAAAAAAAGATCTCACCGGTGTCCGGTTCAAACAACCCGAGCAGCAGGTGCAGCAGGGTGGTTTTTCCCACGCCGTTGGCCCCCAGCACGGCCGTGATGGTGCCGGCGGAAAGCGTGAGATCCAGGTGGGAGATCACGGGATCCTTTTCATAGGAAAAACACAGGTTCTGGAGAGAAACAGCTGCGGTCATGTCACTTTCTCCCCAGCAGCATCGGGCGGGTCAACAACAGGATCAAAAACAGTCCGGCCCCGATAAATGAGGTCAGAATCCCCAGGGGAATTTCCCCGGAAAACAGCGTGCGGGAGGCATTGTCGCACAGCAGCAGAAAAATGCCTCCCAGCATCAGTGAACACGGCAGGGCCTTCTGGGCGTCGGACCCCACCAGGCGCCGGGCGATGTGGGGGATGATCAGGCCCACCCATCCCACCTGTCCGGCTTTGCACACCACGGCGGATGTGGCAATGACCGCTGTGAGCAGCAGTACAATCCGTTCTCTGGACGCATCCGCCACCAGGGAAAAAATGGTTTCATCCTGCATGGACAACAGATTCAGGCGCCACCGGAACAGCCAGATGACGATCAGGCAGGGAATGCACACAGCCAGGGTCTGGAGGGTATCGGTCCAGGTGATGCCCCACAGCCCGCCCAGAAGCCAGAAGGTCAGTTCCGGCAGTTCCCGCAACGGATCTGCCAGGTATTTGAGCAGGCCCGTGCCGGCGGCAAACAGGGCGGACACGGCAATGCCGGCCAGGATCAGCCGCAGGATCCAGTCCCCGAACCGGATCCGCACGGCCATGATCCAGGAAAACCCCAGGCCCAGCACTGCGAACAGGGCTGCACTGCCCTGGATAGCAGCCACGGATCCCCCTAGCAGCACAATGCCCAGAGAGGCCCCGAAGGCGGCCCCGCCGGACACGCCCAGAAATCCGGCATCCACGATGGGGTTGCGGAAAATCATCTGAAACACCATGCCGGAAGCCGCCAGCACCATGCCCGTGACAAAGGCGCTCAAAATCCGGGGAATTCGGATCTGCCAGACCACCTGCTGCACCAGGTCCTGGGTCATGAGATCAGACAGGCCCGTGACATAGGGGGCGGGGAACCGACCCAGAAACACGGAACCGGCCAGCAGCGACAGGGCCGCCGCCAGCATGACAACACCGGTTTTCCTGATTTTCAGCCGTTTCGTTTTCATCTGCCCCATTTCATCCATCCCATTCCAACGTATTCATCTTTCACTCATTCATCACAGGGGGTCCGGCATCAGCCGGGCGGCAATGGTTTTGGGGGTAAGGCCGTACATCTGTGAATAAAATGCCGCAACGGTCCGAAACATGTCCAGGTCTGCAAATCTGTCCGGATACGTTTGTTTTGCCATCCACAACGCCCCCAGAATCCACCGGGGACTGGCGGAATCCCATCCGAAAATGTCCTGGGGGAACAGGTGGAGTTCGTCTTGTTTCACGGCGCACAAAGAGGCCCACTTGGGATCCTGGTACAAAGAATCCAGCACGTCAGTGCCTTTGAGCTGGTACCACACAATGAGAAAAATTTTTTCCGGATCCCAGGCCGCGATCTGCTCGAATCCCGTGATCTGCCAGCCGTCTCGGACGGAAGTGCCGGTTGTCCAGACAGGATTGCCGCCGGAAATAACAGCCTGCTGTGTCTGGATCCACCCCGGGGCCGGCACGTTCAGGGCCTGTTTGCTGCCCCGGTTGCTGTATTCCAGGACCAGGACCCGGGGCCTGGACGGGTCAGGTACGGGTGTCACGGCCTGTTGAATCCGTGCCAGATTGTCCGTGTAAAACTGCACAATGGTGTCGGCCCGGCGTTCCTCTCCGAGCACTTTTCCCAGGTTCCGGATATCGGAAAGAAACATGTCCGGAGTTTCCGCCCCCACATGCATTACCGGAATGCCTAAGGCTTTCAGGGTCCGGGCCGCCTGTCCCTCCACCGTGGATTTGGTGATCACCAGGTCCGGTGCCAGGGCGGCCACGCTCTCCGGGCCGGGATTGGCTGCCAGGGTCTGTTTCAGGGACAGGTCCGGGTCGATCAGTTCCAGGAATTCATCTGTCACCTGACCCCGGACTTCAAATCCCGCCAGCCGGTCCCTTGCCTGGTCAAACATGTAAAACATGTGCAGCGGAATGAACGGGGCCGCCCCGATCACCACCACCCGGGCCGCCGGTTGGTCAAGGGTCACAAAGATGCCTGCGGCATCGGTCACTTCAATCGGAGTGGCAGCGGCCCGGGCCGGGAAAAATGCCGGCAGAACCAGGCATGCCGCCAGAAACGCCCCCAGGCAGACCGCAGCGGTCAAGGCCGGGAAACACCGGCGGAAAACTCCGGGTGCGGCATCAGCGATACGGATGGCAGGGGAATGGATTCTGGGCGGATGAATGGCGGCCGGATAAAGCAATTGCCGGATACTGGCCTGACAGGTCATGATACCTCCTTGGCAGGGACAGGGCGGTTGATTTCTTGCAGCACCGGGATACAGATTTTCCGGTTCACCTTTTTTTCCATGGTCACCACCCGGATATGGATCCCGTAGGTGTCATACAGCACGGATTCGCACAGGGTGTCATCGGGATTGCCCAGGGCCAGAAGCCGGCCGTTTTTGAGGATCCCCACCTGGTGGGCCGTCAAAAAAGCGTGGTCCGGAAAATGGGAGGCCATGAGAATGGTGATGCCGTCTTGGGCCAGGCGGTTGACAATCTCCAGGATCTTGACCTGGTTGCCGATATCCAGGTGGGAGCAGGGTTCATCCAGGAGCAGTACGTGGGGGGAATGGGTCAGGGCCCGGGCGATGAGCACCTGCTGCCATTCCCCGCCGGACAGCTGGTGGCAGGGCCGCAGGGCCAGATGCTGGATTCCCATGCGTTCCAGGGCTGCCATGGCCAGGTCCCGGTCTTTTTTGGAGGGCGAGGCGGTCATGCGGATCTGTGACGCCCGGCCCATGATCACGATTTCCGCCACAGTAAAGGGAAACGCGGACACCAGGGACTGGGGAACAAATCCCAGTTTTGACGCGATCCGGCTGGCACTCAACCCGTTCAGATCCTGTCCGTCCACGGCCACCCGGCCGGCTTTGGGGGTGAGCACCTGCATGATGCATTTGAGCAGCGTGGATTTGCCGGAACCGTTGGGTCCCAGCAGGCAGAACACCTGGCCCGGTGCCAGGGAAAGGTTGATGCCCGAAAAAATCGGTTCCGATTCCGTGTACCCGAAGGCAAGCCCCGTGATGTCAACGCTGCCGTGCATGCCTCACACGGCCTTCTGGGTTTTTCGAAGCAGCAGGGCAAACACCGGGGCCCCGAAAATGGCGGTGAGAATGCCGATGGGGATTTCCGTGGTCAAGGCGGTCCGGGCGATGGTATCCACGGCCACCAGGTAGGCGGCCCCGATCACAAGGGAGATGGGCAGCAGAAATTTATGGTCCGGCCCCACAATGAGCCGTCCGATGTGGGGAATCATGATGCCGATCCACCCGATGATGCCGCTGATGCACACGGCCGATGCCGTGGCAATGGTGGCGCATACAATGATGGTCAGTTTCAGGGCTTCGGTGTTGACCCCCAGGGTCCGGGCATCCTCATCCCCCATGGCCAGCAGGTTGATGCGCCACCGGATCGCGAGCAGCACGGAAATGCACACGATGAACACGGGGGCCGTGATCAGGATGTCCCTGAACGACACATGGTTGAGGGATCCCAGCAGCCAGAACACGATGGCCGGCATCTTGTTCATGGGATCGGCAATGTATTTGAGAAAAGAGGTCAATGCGGAAAACAAAGATCCCACCACGATGCCGGACAGCACCAGCATCAGCACGGGGGTCATTTTGTACACCCGGGACAGGGCATAGGCCATGCCCACGGCGGCCAGGCCGAACACAAACGAGGTGAGATGGATCAGCCAGATGTTGTCGAACAGCAGAATGGCCAGGGCGGCCCCGAATCCGGCGCCGGCCGCCACCCCCAGGATATGGGGGCTGACCAGGGGATTCTGGAACACCCCCTGGAAGGACGCCCCGGAAACGGCCAAAGCCCCGCCCACCATCATGCCGGCCAGAATCCGGGGGAGCCGCACATCCACAATCACGGAAGACAGGGTGTCGGATATATCTGGCGCCAGGGGAATCACCGGGGACAGCAGAATTTTCAGGGTCTGGACAAATGAGATGTCCACCCGGCCGCTTCCTAAGGAAAAGATCATCACCAGGACCAGCAGGCCTATGAACACTTTGATCCACGCATTCGGAGAAATGCTGCCAGGCAGTGCCTGGATATGAAACCGTTGATTTTTAATGTCTGGCCCCTTTCATGATCCGGGTTTCATAGGTGCCGGCAAGAATATGAGTCACCTGGTCATCGGTCAGGTCAAAGTCAAACACCTCCCCGTAGAATTCCCTGATCAGACAGGGGATGCACACATCGGCAAATCGTTGTGGATACGCAATCCCGGCCAGCCACAACGGAAAAATGGCAGCGGACTCCGCCGTGGGCCGGTTGAAAATGAACACCCCGGCCGGCTGGGGATACACCTGCCGGTTCTGAACCGCTTTGATCTGCTGCCACCGGGGATCGGCATACACATCATCCGGGGTGCCGTAATTGATGATCAGAATATCGGGATTCCAGTCCAGGACCTGCTCCATGGACACTTCTCCTAAGCCGGAATGCAGACCGGTGCGCTGGCCGACGGTGGTCACGCTTTCGGCGGCGTTCAGGCATCCGGCAATCTCGATGCGTTCCTGCATGAAAGTGTCCCCCCCCAGGGTCACCAGGTGGCTGGGGTTGTACCCCTGGAACACTTTTTTGCGCTGATCTTCGGGGATATCCCGGGTCCGTTCCAGAACCATGGCGGTGAACCGCTCCAGATAGGCCACATACCGTTCGGCACGATCCGGTGTGTTGAACACAACCCCGTAAAACCGGACCTCTTTTTTGATATCTTCCAGTCCTTCGCCCATGCTGTCTTCCAGAAATGCCACAGGGATCCGGGTCTTTTCCAGGACAATGCCGCCGTCAATGTCCCCGGCAATGGCAATGTCCGGATCTGCTTTGATGAGCTCCTCAATGTTGATGGACCCGGAAGTGGCGCGGGGACCGGGCAGGTTTGCAATTTGAGGAAAAAACATCTTGACCAGTTCGGACATTTTCAGGGTTTTGGTGACGGCGCACAGCTGGTCTTCAACCCCCAGGATAAATGCAATCTGGCCGGTGGGGCCGCCTAAAAGGGCGATTCGCTCCAGCGGGTCTGCCACCTCAAAGGTCCGGCCCTTCATGTCCGTGATGGTGCGGGCGTTTCCCTGCACGGGGGCCTGTTTTTTTTTCTGCCCGGCCGTATAGATACTGAACAGAAAGATCAGGCAGGCCACACAGATAACCGGCCACAACAGTTTTTTAAAGGTCATGATGTTTCAGTTCTTTCAGACAGACAGGGCGGCAGAAGCCGGAATTGCCCGGTATGTCACTGCCGCCCTGTCAGGGTTGTTTCAATTAAAAGCTGAACTGCATCCCGGCCAGGAAATTTCTTCCCGGATAGGGACCGCTGCCTTCTTCATAATCTTCGTCAAACAGGTTTTTGACTTCCAGAAACACGGCTGTGGATATTTTTTCAAATAACTTGATATCCTGGTTCAGTTTGGCGTTCACCACCCAGAATTCGTCAATATCCCTGGGGTTGAAGCTTTTGTCGTATTCGACCTGGTCACTGGTATAAATGGCCTGGCAGGCGGCGGTCAGACCGAAATCAAAGAAATACCTGGCATCCACAAAAAATTTGTGCTCCGGAATTCTTTCCGCATCCAGTTCCGGTCTGGCTTCATCCGCCTTGTCCGTGGCGGACAGGTAAGTATATCCCAGGCCCAGATCCAGGTTCCAGGGACTCTGGTAGTTGAGCTGGGCTTCCACCCCTTTGATCTCGGTTTCACCGATGTTTGTGAGATCGTCATTGACATCATAGTCGATCCGGTCCGTGATATCATTGTAAAACAGTGCTCCGGAAAGACTTAACCCATGGTTGAACCGTTTGGTGGCACCGATCTCATAGGCAATGGTCTGCTGGGGATCCAGATCGGTGTTGCCCCCGGCCAGATCGCTGTACAGCTCTTTCATCTGGGGAAACCGGGTCTTTTTTCCCACGGATGCATACATGGTGAAATCTTCGGTAAAATCATAGGAAACACCGGCCTGGGGGTTCCAGGTGCTGGTTTTGTCCCGGTCAATAGACGCTTGACCGTCAAACGCTTTGACCGGGTCATGAACATCATAGCTCACCCCGGCGGTCAGGGTCATTTTATCGGTTACCCGGATATCGTCTTCCAGCCCGAAAGAATAGATGTCCACCTCATATTCCTGTTCAGGCGCCCATCCCACGGGGTCGCCGAATTTAATGACAGGCATGCTGGCAGCATCCAGATATTCCCGCTGAATGTTGTTGGCTTTCATATAGCTAAAGCCCATCTTCACCAGGCTGATATCACCGAAATCCAGATATCCCTGGACTTCCCCACCAATGGAATAGTCATCATAGGCGCTTGTCTGGAACCATTTTTTGCTGGAGGTGTGGGCGGCATCCCAGCTCACATCTTCCAGGGTGTCATCGTGTTTCATGTAATACAGCCGGGCTTTCATGGACAAAAGATCCGTGACATCATGTTCTCCGGCCAGGCTGACATGCCATTGTTCCCAGTTTTTAAAATCCCAGTATCTGGAATTTTCCGTGGGGATGCCTCTTTCATTGTCATGGTAATCCACAGTCATATACAGCTTGGAATCATCATCATATTCATATCCGAATTTGGCACTCACCGTGGTTTTTTCATAGTCGCTCAGATCCCGGACCCCGCCGTCTTCGTTGTAGTCCGTGCCGATACCGGTGACGGGGTTGTTGGGATCGAAATCGTCGGACAGTTCAAACCCGTCTGATTTCCGGTGGCTGGCCGTGATCCAGTAGTTGAAATTGCCTTTGCCGGCCCCATGGTTGAAAATATAATTCTGGGTGCTGTTTTCACCAAAGGAAGTTCTCACGCTGGTAAACGGCTTTTCCCCGCCTTTTTTGGTGATGATATTGATGACCCCGCCCATGGTGTTGGGGCCGTAAAGTACGGAGGACGCCCCTTTGATCACCTTGATTCTGGCAATGGCATCCACGGGAATCTGGGACAGGTCCAGGGATCCGTCATAGGTCGGGTTGGCCGGCACCCCGTCAATGAGCACCTTGATGTTTTTCTGGTCAAACCCCCGAAGGGTGACAGAAGATTGTCCTTTGCCGCCGGTCTGCACATCGAGGCCCGGGATCAGTTCCAGGGCTTCCGATACGGTCTGGCTTCCCTGCATCTCGATGTCATAGCTGGACAAAGTGTCGATGCTGGTGATGGCATTCACTTCATCGCCTTTTTCCATGATGAGCACATCGCCCAGATCAAACACCTCTCCTGAGCTTGCCGGTTCCTGAGCAAGGGCCGGCAGGATCGAAACAGTTGAAAAGATACATAAAACCGCCATTAAATACCGGATTTTTTTCATTTTTTCTTCCTTCAACTTGAAAAATTTTCATGCCACGACCCTGATGTTCTGCCTGCGGTGCAGGCAACGACACCCCTTCTCAAAAAACCAGGACCTTATGTAATGGGTTTTTATTGTTATTGTCAATGAATAATTGTAATTTTTGATCTATAATATATAGATAGAGATTAATAATTACAATAAATAACCAATAATTACATAAAGCAAAAGGGTGGTCGGGTGCAGAAATGACGGGAAGTCAATAAGAAAAACCGGGTGGCCGCAAGAAGCCACCCGGTTGCAGAACCTGGCTTGACTGAATTTTCTACTCTGTTTGGGGATGCGGATGACCCGCAGCGTGATGCCTGAATAAAAATCGATGTTCGGGTAGAGATGGCGGGAGATGAAACAGGCATCCCCGAGCACGGCCTGTTCCAGCTCCAGGAATGGCCGGTGATTAACCGCCGTCGATTTGCGGCAGCAGGGTCAGGATGTCTCCGGGTTCAAGGCGGGTGGACATGTCCTCCCGCCGCCCGTTACGCAGTATGGTGATATGAACGGTGTCGGGGATACCCAGGCGGGTGACCGCATCGCTGACCGTTGCAGACGGGGCCACAAGGCAGGCTGAACAGGTTTGTCCGTTTGGAGCATACCGGTTCAGCCCGCCATACAGCCTGAGTTCAATCTCCATGGGAGGGCTCTCAGCCCGTCACGCCAGGTCCAGGCGTTCAAGGGTTTTTGTTTCCGGGATGCCGTCCCGGTTCCAGCCGCGGACCTCATAATACTCATCCAGCATTTCTTCCAGATGGCAGACCAGGCCTTTGGCCGGACCGTCCGGTATGGGAACTTTTGTCAACCGGTCAGGCAGGGAGTCATCCTTTCTGGAAAACCCGGCATTGTTCAGAAAAATTCGTTCCGCATTGATGATCCGCTCTCCTGCCTGCATGAGTTCTTCCAGGGTATAGTCACTGCCCGTGGCGGCGTTCAGGTATTCCAGAATGCCCGTGGGGGCCACGCCCAGGTCTTTTGCCGCCAGGCTCCGGACGGCAAAGAAAATACACAGTCCCGCGGCATCGATGATGGCGGACAGATCCTGGAACGCTGCGGTGACTTTGGCTTTGCCTTCCCAGATATGGGGATCCATGGGCTGGGGCACGCTGAACAGTTCAAAATAGGCGGGGTCGCCGCGCATGTGAGACCCCCCGATGGGGGACGTGGCATAGGCCAGCCCCATGGCCTGGGCCCCCCTGGGTTCATACCCGGGGAATTCCTGTTTTTTGGAAACCGGCGCCAGTTCCGGATGACCGTATTTTTCAGCCAGCCGGAAGCTGCCAAGGGCCAGTTCATCCCCGAATCCTTCCCGCGCGGCGGTCATCCGGGTCAGCTCCACCAGGGCCCCGGCATCTCCCCATTGAAGAGCCCGGCCCACCCGGTCTTCACTGAGATACCCGCGGTCCACCAGTTCCATGGCACAGGCGATGGTGGCCCCCATGGTGATGGTATCCATGCCCATTTCGTTGCAGATATAGTTGGCCTTGGTGATGGCACCCAGATTGTCGATCATGCAGTTGGAACCCATGGCGTACAGGGTTTCATATTCCGGGCCCTCGCCTTCACCCTCAAATCCGGCGTCTGTCACCCGGGTCAGGCGGCCGCACCCGATGGGGCATCCATAGCAGGCTGAATTTTTTTTCAGATACCGCCGGGTCAGTTCCTGGCCGTCAATTTTTTCCCATCCGTCAAACGTGCCCTGCTGCCAGTTTTTGGTGGGCAGCACGCCAAAGTTCTGGGTGGCCATGACCACACCGGCGGTTCCGTTGACGGTCAGTCCCAGCGGGGTTTTTTCAACCCCCTCCCGGAACGTGTCCAGCACCTGTTTGTTGACCTGTTTGAACCGGTCCGGGTCTGCCATAGGAATCCGGCCTTTTCCTTTGATCACCACGGCCTTGAGATGTTTGCTGCCCATGACCGCCCCGACGCCGGACCGGCCGGCGGCCCGGTTCTTGTCGTTCATGATGGAGGCAAACAGGACCTGTTTTTCCCCGGCCGGGCCGATACACGCCACCCGGGCCTGGGCATGGGTTTCAGCCAAAAGCTGGTCTGTGGTCTGGTGGGTGTCTTTTCCCCATAAATGGTCGGCGGATCTCAGTTCCGGCTTGCCGTGATCGATCCACAGATAGACGGGTTTATCGGATTTTCCTGTGAAAATGATCGCATCAAACCCGGTCCGCTTAAACTCCGTGGGAAACATGCCCCCGGAGTTGGAACAGGTGACCGCCCCGGTCAAGGGCGATTTTGTCATCACCATGTACCGCGCTCCGGTGGGGGCACCGGTTCCGGTCAAAGGACCGGTGGCCATGATCATCGGATTGCCGGCAGACAGCGGATCCGCCTGGGGATCTCCTTCTTTGTTCAAAAAATAAGCCCCCAGACCCCGGCCGCCGATATAATCTTTGAGGATTTTCAGGTCCAGGGGTTGTGTGCTGCATTGTTGCGTTGTCAAATCCACTCTCAGTATTTTTCCCATCCAGCCATGCATGGCATCTGCCTCCGCTTTTGGTAAAAAGAATCTTTTTGATTAAAAATATAATCAAATTTATGATTAAGTAATTGGATTCTCCGGCGATGTCAAGCAAAAACTGTATGGGGCAAAAGCGTCAGTCCTTTGGCCGTTACATGTTCAGCATTTTTTTGCCCATGGCCAGGCGTTCCAGGGTCTTGTCATCCTCCAGGTCCGCCACCACCTGTTCCAGCATGTCGGGAATGGCGATGCCCTGGGGGCATTTGTCCAGGCACTCCCCGCACTGGATGCACTGGGAGGCATATCCCATCTGTCCGCCGCTGAAGATGTCTCCGCACCGGACGGCATACATCTGCCGGGCCTCGGGTTCGTTTTTAAACAGGTGCAGCTTGTTCAGGATCTCAAACGCCCCGGAAATATTCACCCCTTCCGGACAGGGTTTGCAGTATTCACATCCCGTGCAGTTTACGGCCATCAGGCGACGGTAGGTCTCAGCCGCCTGTTTCACCAGGTTCTTTTCCTCAAGTGTCAGGGAGTTGGGGCGTGCATCTGAGGCGATTTTCAGGTTTTCTGCCACATGGGATTCCTCATTCATGCCCGACAGCACCATCGTGACCTCGGGATGATTCCAGACCCACCTTAAGGCCCATTCCACGGGGGTGCGGGACTCCATTGCATTTTCCCAGATCCGGGCCACTTCTGGCGGCGGCTGGGGAACCCCTAAGTTGCCGCCCCGCAGCGGCTCCATCACGATCACTCCCAGGTTTTTCTGTGCGGCATACATCAGCCCTTCCGTGCCGGCCTGGTGATATTCATCCAGATAATTGTACTGGATCTGGCAGAAATCCCAGTCATAATCATCCACAATGGTCTTGAAATCATCGATCCTGCCGTGGAAGGAAAATCCGGCATACCGGATCCGGCCGCTTTTTTTAGCCCGGTCCATGAAATCCAGCACATCCATGCCTTTGAGCCGTTCCCACATGGGACCGGCCAGGTTGTGGATCAGGTAAAAATCAATGGGGTCCGTGCCCAGGTTTTTGCACTGCTGATCCAGGAACTCATCCATGTGGCCCCGGCTTTTCACCATCCAGGAGGGCAGCTTGGTGGCGGCAAATGCCTTGTCCCGGTATCCGTTCTTCAGGGCTTCTTCCACCAGCCGTTCACTGTCACCGCCATGGTAGGGCCAGGCCGTATCCAGGTAATTGACCCCGTTGTCAATGGCATGGCGGATCTGGGCAATGGCCCGAGGACGGTTAATTTTGCCGTTTTCCTGCACGGGCAGGCGCATACACCCGAATCCCAGGATGGACAGCGCTTCTTTAACCTTTGGCATGTTTCTGTAAAGCATGGGGGTATCTCCTTGTTCGTGTAAGCGGTCTGTTTCTTCCAACAGATCATATCATTTATTTTCATTTCATTGTATGCCGGGAACCTTATTTTTAAAACAACTGACCCTGTTATTTTCTTGATTTCTATTTGTTTTTCATTGTATTCATAAGAAAAGCCTTTTCGTATTGTCCAGTCATGTAAGTCGGGAAAAAGGAGGGTATCTTGCTGAACAGCAGATCCATTACCGGTCGGTATGTCGGCCTTTTCCTGGTGGGCGGTTTTCTGTTCTCCTATCCGGTGTTGACGGTGTTCAACCTGAATGTTCGGCTGTTTGGGATCCCCTTGTTTTTTTTCTATATTTTTTTTGCCTGGTCTGTGTTGATTGTCCTCATTTTTGTGTGCGGAAAAATTCCGGAAAACCTCCAGATGATGGCGCCGGAAAACAATGGCCGCGATGTAAAGCAGCCCGGCAGCAAAAACAAGTGACTGCCCGGGTGAAACCGGAAAAACGCAGGCAGCTATGTTAGAACAGAAAATTATTATTTTTGTGTCTTTCGGGTACATGGGGCTGCTGTTTGCCATTGCCTTCTGGGGTGACAAGCGGGCAGAGGCCGGTAAAAGCATTATCAGCAACCCTTATATTTATGCCCTGTCCCTGGCCGTGTACTGCACAGCCTGGACGTTTTACGGCAGTGTGGGGGCGGCAAGCCGGTCCGGTGCTCCAGGATTTTTGGGGATATACCTGGGCCCTACGCTCATGATGATCCTGGGATGGCCGGTGTTACGAAAGATCATCCGTATCAGCAAGGTCAACCGGATCACCTCCATCGCGGATTTTATCGCTTCCCGGTACGGAAAAAGTGCTGTCATAGCCGGGGCGGTAACCATTATTGCCGTTCTCGGCATTGTGCCCTACATGTCTGTCCAGATCAAGGCCATATCCACCTCGTTTCAGCTGATCAGCCAGTATCCGGATGTTTATATGGCCCAAAAAACCTCTGTCCCGCTTTCAGGCACCCTGGACACGGCGTTTTTTGTGGCCATTTTGCTGGCCCTGTTTGCCGTGATTTTCGGCACCCGCCACCTGGAAGCCACAGAACGCCATGAAGGCCTGGTGGCGGCCATTGCCTTTGAATCCGGTGTCAAGCTCATTGCCATCCTGTGTGTCGGGGTGTTTATCACCTATGGGCTGTATTCCGGGTTCAATGACCTGTTCTCCCGGGCAGGCCTTGTCCCCCAGATAAAGCAGCTCTTTGTCATGGAGGTGACGGCTTCCACCTTTACCGGGTGGTACAATGCCCTGTTTCTGGCGATGATGGCCATATTCCTTTTGCCCCGCCAGTTCCAGGTGATTGTGGTGGAGAATGTGGATGAAAATCATCTGAAAAAAGCGGTCTGGCTTTTTCCCCTGTATCTGCTGGCCATCAATATTTTTGTCATCCCCATTGCCTTTGGGGGGATGATCTATTTTTTTGGACAGTGCGCGTCAGACCCGGTCTGCAGCCGGGCCTTGTCCGGCACTTTCGACGGTGTCCTGGCGTTTTCCAGCGGACGTCTGGACGCGGATTATTTTGCCCTGACCCTGCTGATGGCCGGAGAGCAGCAGGCACTCACCCTGTTTGCCTTTATCGGCGGCATGTCCGCTGCCACAGGCATGGTGATCGTTGAGACCATTGCCCTGTCCACCATGGTGTGCAACGACCTTGTGATGCCGGTGCTGCTGCGCCTGCGGTTTTTAAAACTGGAGCGGAAACCGGATCTGAGCCGGCTGCTGCTGGTTATCCGGCGGATCAGCATCCTGGTCATTGTATTGCTGGGATATCTGTATTTTCATTATGTGGTGGAGTATTATTCTCTGGTTTCCATCGGGATGATCTCCTTTACCGCCGTTGCCCAGTTCGGCCCGGCCTTGATCGGCGGGATTTTCTGGAAAGGGGCCACAAAGCGGGGCGCGCTTTTTGGATTGGTGGCCGGGTTCTTTGTATGGACCTATACCCTGGTGCTGCCGTCTCTTGCCCAGGCAGGATTTTTCCCCAAAGATATTCTGATCAGCGGGCCTTTCAATATAGCGCTGTTGAACCCGACCCACCTGTTTGGCCTGGATATCGGGCAGCTGGGGTTTGACCAGTACTCCCATGCGGTCTTCTGGAGCATGGCTGCCAACCTTGGGCTTTTTGTGGGGGTGTCCCTTTTTTCCAGGCAGAATGCCATGGAACGGAAACAAGCCACCCTGTTTGTGGATGTGTTTACCTGTTCTCCGGAATCTGAAAAATCCTCTTTCTGGCGGGCCTCTGCCTCGGTGGCGGATCTGCGGGTGCTTCTGGAACGGTTCCTGGGGAAAAACAGGACCAGGGAAGCCCTTGATCTGTATGCCAGGGAACACCATATCAACTGGGAGAAAAAAACCATTGCAGATGCCGGCCTGGTGAGTTTTGCGGAAAAACTGCTGGCCGGTGCCATCGGATCGGCATCCGCGCTTGTGATGGTCAGGTCCATCGTGGAAGAAGAGCCCCTGGGCATGGATCAGATCATGCACATTCTGGATGAAACCCAGCAGATCATCATCTACAGCCGGGAGCTTGAAAAGGCAACCCAGGATCTTGAGGCGGCCAATATACGCCTCAAGGAGCTGGACCGGCTGAAAAACCAGTTTATTTCAACGATCACCCATGAACTGCGGACCCCGCTGACGTCGGTCAGGTCCCTGGCCGAGATTATCCACCAGACCCGTGAGCTGGATCCGGTAAAGCAGCGGCAGTTTGTGAGTATCATCATCAAGGAGAGTGAGCGGCTGACAAGGCTGATCAATGATGTGCTGGATTTTCAGAAAATGTCATCCGGCCGGATCCACTGGCAGATGGCACGGCTTGACTTCAGGGAAGTCATTGAAGATTCGATTTTTTCCACGGGCCGGTTGATTGAAGAAAAACATATTGAACTGACCCTTGATCTGCCCGATACCCCGGGCTGGGTATCCGGAGACAAGGACCGCCTGATACAGGTGATGGTGAACCTGATATCCAATGCCGTCAAATTCTGTGACCCGGACCAGGGCAAAATTACGGTGGGGATGGCGCCAGACCCTTTTTTTGCCGGGGATGGTGCTTTTTTGAAGATATGGGTCAAAGACAACGGGATCGGTATTGACAAACAGGATCAGGAACTGATTTTTCATGAATTTCGCCAGGTCATCTCCTCTTCCAGGGGAAGACCCCGGGGAACCGGCATCGGGTTGACCATTACCCGGCACATTATTGAATCCCATAACGGCAGGATATGGGTGGAAAGCCAGTTGGACAAGGGGGCGGCTTTCTTTTTCACCCTGCCTCTGGTAAAGTAACAACTCAACCTTGACACTTGCGTGTTATCCACCCTGACCAGCTTAGGATACGAACGTTGAGGTACGTATCTCTTTGTCAGCATGGGAAAGGAGGCAGAATGAAGAAAAAAATATTGATCGTTGATGACGAACCCAATATTGTCGTGCCGCTGGAATTTTTGATGGAGCAGAATAATTATGACGTTCACACCGCTGAAACCGGGGAACAAGCCATGGATCTGATTATGAACTGGAAACCGGATCTTGTCCTGCTGGATATCATGCTGCCGGGGATGGATGGCTATGAAGTCTGCCGAAAAATCCGGCAGCACAAAGCGTTCAATCCCATCCGCATTGTTTTTTTGTCTGCCATGGCCCGCGCCGTTGACATTGCCAAAGGCATGGGCCTTGATGCGGATGATTATATTACCAAACCCTTTGCCAATGACAATGTGGTGGAAAAAATCAACAGACTGCTGTTCTCCCCGGACAACACAGAAGGTTGAATGCTGGATGATCAGGATATCTGCTGGTCTGTGGCACCGATAAAGTCAAACCGCAGTCTGGCCTGGATCTCTTTGATTTTTTTCAATATTTCCTTGAGGGTTCTTTTTTCAATGAATGAAAGATGCCTGGGGTTGACAAAATTGTCCGGGTTTTGATTCTGACCGAGAATCGCCTGGATCTGCACCTTGAACCGCAGCTGCATCATAAAGCTGTAAGCCTGGTCCAGTTCGTTGTATTCCGCTTTGGACAGGACTTTTTTTACATAGAGCTGGTATAACCGTTCCTGGGTGGATGTCTGTTTTATCCCGTGTTTTAAAGAATAAATTCTGGCAAAGTCAACAATGGGGATACCGGCCATTTTGATATCAAGGCAGTGTTTGTGGGGACCCCGGGCGTTGACCTGCAGGTTGCCGAAAAAACCGATGGGCGGTTTGAAATATACGGCATTATGGGCCATGTTCCTGAAAAACCCGGTCCAGTTGGACAGGCTTGCATGCAGATGGGTTGTCAGATTATCTGTGATCGCCGGGTCACCATAGGCAAACCGGAAATCAAAAAAAATACTGGTGTGCAGAAGATCTTGGGGTGCTGCCGCATGGATCCATGAGGAGAAACAGTTTTTCCACCGGGAAAGGGGCTGGCACCATTTCGGATTTTTGGCCATGATCCCGCCCTGGCAGAAATCAAACCCGGACTGATCCAGCCAGGTGCACACTTTTTCGCCCAGCACAAGAAAATAGGTCTGAAACGTGTCAACAGCTTCTCCCTTTGGCGGGTCCTGGAAAATAATGGCATTGTCCTGGTCTGTTTTAAGGGTCTGCTCTTTTCTGCCTTCACTGCCTAAGGTGATAAAGGCAAAAGGAAGGGGCGGAGGCCCGAGTTCTGCAATGGCAAAGGCCATCAACCGGTGAAGAATTGCATCTGAAAACGCGGTGACCAGCCATGTCACGGTCCGGATCCTGGTGCCGCTGGTGAGCATGCTGTGGATGAGTCTGGGCAGCTGGCTGTGTTTTCCGATAATCTCTTCCACCCGGCCGGCCCGGGTGATTTCCCGGATCAGGGCGGTGTAGGAAAGCTCTGTCAATAAGCGGTTGTCCAAAGCCATATCCTGATCGGAATGATCAAAAAGGTCCAGGTCCCGGATCTGGATCCGGGTTTCGGGCAGGGCAGACACCGGTTCAAGAGATTCGTGGACCGGGCTCACATCCTGGGGAATAAAGAACCTGAGACCGGGGGATTCTTTATTGCCGGGCCAGCCTGGACATGTTGAAATGGTGCTGTGGTGCTGGTTAAGGGCCTGTTTTAAGCTGATGTTCAGGACCGCATGACGGGTATTGATGGCACCTGATTCCCATTGCCTGATGGACCGGGGGTCGATGGGGGGACCTTTCCAGGTGATGTCCATCAGGACAATCCGGTTTTCTGTTTTAAAGGAAATGTCAAATTCCACAGCCTCTGTTTCGGTGTTCACACGTTCAAGTACAAAGAATATGGCGGTGATCATCAGGTAGGCATCGGCAGTGATTCTGATATCCTTGTTTTCCCTGTTCTCAATGATGTGGCACAAGATACCGGGCGTGTGCCGCTGCCCCCGCCTGGCAACCGTTTGCAGAAGGTCCCTTAAAAATACGGTTTTCAAGGTTTTTTTTGTATGGATCAGGCCTGAGTAGTCCTCGGATATGCGGTTGAGAAGATCGCTCAGAGCAATGGATTCATTGTAGATGATCTCTTTGAATTTGCCCTGTTTTTCCTCATCCATTCCGGGAAACTGTCTCATTGCCTCGATTGCGGCCCTGATGCCTGCTATGGGGGACCGGGCGTTTTTCGACAATGTCTTTAAAATGGATTCCACCCGTTTTTCAGCATGGCTTTGCCGGGTGATATCGTCAAGGATCATCACAAATCCGGTAAACAGTCCGGTATGGCTTAAAACAGGCACCACCTGGGCCTGCAGAATGCGTCGGTGTTTCTGCAGGATAAAGATGGCGACGGCATTTGAAGCCGGCTGCCTGAGCTGCTCTGTCATGTCGTCAAGTGCATGTTCCATGAGGTCTTTGTCAATATAGGCGGTGATGGGGGTGCCGTTCATCGGGACGGGGTCGCCGGAGCCGGAGTGTGCCGGTGCCAGCCAGGCTTCGGACTGGCGGTCATGCAAAAGAATAGTTCCGCCGGAATCACAGATCAGAATGGCCTCGGGCAGTTTTGAGATAAACGAGGCCAGGATCTGTTTTTCATCCAGGATGTTGTTTTTGGGTTCCATGGGGGTAAAAATCATCCTTCTTTTTTGTAAAAAGGCATGACAACACTGTAGACCTGGTCTGACATAAGGGTTTCAAGGTCGGGGAAGACTTTTTTAAATACGTTCATGATCTTGCGGTTTGAACACAGGACCTCTGCCGTAAAAAAGTCAACCCCCCTGTTTTTTCCCAGTTTTGTCAGCATATCGACCATGTAGGTTGCAATACCGTGATTGCCGTAATTTTCATCAACAATCAATGCAATCTCAGCATCACGGCCTGAGGGACCGCATATATATCTGGCTTCGGCGATGATCACCCCTTCGCCGGGCTCTCCGACCAGGCCCACAATGGACATGGTATGGCGCCAGTCGACATTGACATATTCCTGCATTTTTGCATGCGGCATGATGGTGATGGTGTGGAAATACCGGTAATAGATGGCTTCATCGGAAAATTTGTAAAACAGCCGCCGCATCTGCTCCTCATCAGAAGGTTTGATGGGCCTGAATCTGACCTTGAGGTTGTTTTTGAAAAAATGCTGGTCATGAATTTCCCCGGGATACAGCGCACTGATCTCTCTGGCAAAGATCTGGTCCGGGTAGAGCATTTTTTTATTTTTCGCTGCGTTGAACAGGGCCAGACGGTCGTCCGGATGGGCAATTTCGATCAGGGCCAGTGCCCGTTCCCGGATGGAAAGTCCGGCGAGCATGGCGGTGCCGTATTCGGTGACCACCATGTCGATGGATTCTTCAAATCCCAGCTGATGACAGTCCTGTTCAACAGACAGTTTTATATTGGGCTCCCGGAACTGATTTCTGGACGGCAGGCCGAAAACGATATGTCCGCCCTCGGAAATCTGGGCTCCGGTCAGGGAGTCCATCAACTCCATGGGGGCGCTGATGATACGGCTCTGTCCCCTGTGAATGACGATCCGGCCGGAAAGATCCACCTGGCGGACCGGCATCACAGCGATAAAGTTGGGATTTTTGCCGATAATGACCGGATTGAAAACCGTTTGGATTTCCAGAAGATTCACCAGGGGATTCCGATCCAGCCAGGCCATGAGTTCTTTTGTTCCAAAGGCATAGGATGCAATGGATTTTCCCTGGAAAACCGCTTTGTGAAGATTGGTCACGGCCCCGCTTTTTACCAGGTCCATCAATGCATCCGTAATGACGGGGGAATGGATTCCCAGGTGGCGTTTGTGCACCAGTTTTCTGCTCAGGGATTCAAACAGCGGGCCGATGGAAAATGCGACACAGCTTTTATCCTGGATCAGGGTGCTGATGCGGTCAGCGATCATGTCAAATACCGGACCGGTCTCCCAGCGGGCAAAATAGATGGGATCATCCCGGGAATAGATGAGCATGTCAAATTCAGACATGTTGACGAAAGTGTCTCCAAAGGTTCTCGGAATATGGGGGTTGATTTCGCCGACCACGAGGCGGGCCTGTTTCATGGCGGACCGGGCCATATCAACGGAAATCCCCAGGCTGGCATTGCCTGAAATATCGGGCTGGGAGGTCTGTACAAACGCCGCATCCACCTGAATCCGTTCTGAATCAAACAGCCGCTGCAGTTTGTTGAACCGTACCGGGATCAGGTCCACGAGCCCTTTTTCAATGGCGTTGTTGACCATGTGTCCCGAGCTGAATGTCTTTAACCTGAATTTATGGGCATCCAGGGTTTTCAGGGTGATGGTATTACTGAAATTGACAAGCTGGATCAGTTCAAGATCCACCAGGCCCTTGTGACTGGAATTCATCAAATGCCGCACCAGGGTGCAGGGCTCGGAAACACCCGTGCCCAGAAAAATGCGCATCCCGGGGCTGATCTTTTCCATGACCCTGTCCGGGTCGACAACTTTTTTTTTCCAATCCATTTCGGATATCCTGAAAATTTTGTTCAAGCAACATTAATTGCATATAAAATCAATAGGATATCTTGAGGACGAAGTCATTTTTCGTTCACATGCCGGCGATCCTGTCAGAAAGAGATCTTTAATAATATCTGGTTATCACACAGACAGCCGTAAATCAATGTCTACCTGGACAATGACAAGAATAATCGTATTTTTTTCAGTGCCCTGTCTGCCTCATAGGGGCATTAGCCTTCCCTCTCTTTAAGGGTGTGAAAGCTCTTTTCCAGGCGGAAGGCATCCCGGCTGCCGTGAATTCCGGTTTCTCCCTGGTCTTTTCGGAAATTCCGAACAGTATTTCGGTATTTTATTTGACACCCGGTGTTTTGCTGCGCATTTTTAATGTCATGTGTGTGAATAATTACGGAGCGAATATCAATGACGCAGAGCCAATGGATAGACAGCAGTAAACGGAAACACAGGAAGTGGGTATACGGGGTGACCGCAGGGATCTGCCTGTGGCTGGCGCTGGGACTGACCCATGCCCGGGCCGATGACATCCGGGTGCTGTTTTTAGGCGATTCCCTGACCGCGGGCCTTGGCGTTGAAAAAGACCAGGCTTATCCCGCTCTGGTGGGAGAACGGCTCAAACAGCAGGGCCATACAGATGTAAAAATTATTAACGGCGGCATCAGCGGGGCCACCACGGCCGGGGCCGTGTCCCGGCTCAAATGGCACCTGGCAGCCCCCCCGAATGTGCTGGTGCTGGCCCTGGGAGCAAATGACGGTCTGCGGGGTCTGTCTTTGGAGAACATGGCCAAAAACCTGGATGACACCATTGCCCTGGCCCTGGAAAACCAGATGTGCGTGATTCTGGCAGGCATGGAGATCCCGCCCAACTACGGGCCGGATTACACCCGGCAGTTCCGGGAGACCTTCAGGGACCTGGCTGAAAAACATCAGATCCGGCTGATTCCTTTTCTGCTGGACCAGGTGGGCGGGGAGGCAACCATGAACCAGGCGGACGGGGTTCATCCCAATGCCGCCGGCCATCAGCAGATCGCCCGCACGGTTCTGCCGTATATCCTGGAGTGTCTGTGATGCTGGAACTGTCAGGCGTGGACAAATCTTTTCACCTGCCGGATACGGGCCGGGTGATGGTACTCAACCAGGTGGGTTTTTTCCTGGAAGCCGGCACCACACTGGCCATCACCGGTCATTCCGGCAGCGGCAAGACCACGCTTCTGTCTTTGATCGCCGGCCTGGACATCCCGGATGCCGGTACGATTCGGGTGAACGGCATCGATATCTGCACCCTGGACGAAGCGGCCCTGACCCGGTACCGGGCTGCCAGCATCAGCATGATTTTTCAGTCTTTTCACCTCATGCCCCATCTGACGGCCGCTGAAAACATTGCCCTGCCCCTGGAGATTCTTCGGCAGGACCGGATCCAGGAACGCACCCAATCCCTGCTGGAACAGGTGGGGCTCACCCACCGGGCCGGTCATCTGCCGGGCCAGCTGTCCGGCGGAGAATGCCAGCGGGTGGCCATTGCCAGGGCATTGATCGTGGAACCGGCCCTGATCCTGGCGGATGAACCCACGGGTAACCTGGACACGGACACGGGCAAAAAAGTGGCGGATCTGCTGTTCAACCTGGTGGAAACCCGGCGCAAAACCCTGGTGGTGGTGACCCACAATCAGGATCTGGCAGCCCGGTGCCGGGAAACAAAAATTCTGTCCCGGGGAAATCTTGCCTGATGTTGTGGATTCGTCTGGCTTTTCGGGAACTGCTCCGCAACAAAGGATTTTCTTTGTTTTTCACGGCCAACCTGGCCGTGGGACTGTGCGGGTTTGTGGCCGTCCAGAGTTTCAGCCGGTCTTTGAATCAGCATCTGGATGACAATTTACGCAATATTCTGACGGCCGATCTGGTGGTCACGGCCAATGCCCCGTTCACCCCGGCGGAAAAAGAGGTGATGCACAAGGTGCTGGGACCGGATGTGCAGGTGTCGGAAGTGATCCGGTTTTTCACCATGGTGCAGACTCGGAACACCACCCGGCTGGTGCAGGTGATGGCCGTGGATGAGACATATCCGCTTTACGGCGGGTTTGCCTTGGACCCCGGCATTCATCGGAGTGCCATTCATCAGTCCCCCAGCGTGTTCATGTCCCGGGACACGGCGGTGACCCTGGGCATCCGGGATCATGCCGATCCCAGGGACGGTCTTCAGGATGACTCCGGCCGGAAAGCCGTCCCGCCGGGCGATTCCACTCCGGACGCGTCCCAAACCCTGACCCTGGGAAACACGCTGTTTACCGTGGCCGGTTTTTTTGTCGATGATCCGGACAAGGCCCTGACCACCCTGGAGCTGGCGCCTAAAATCTATGTGGGTGCGGATCAGCTGGCAAATGCCGGGCTCCTGGGGTTCGGAGCCCGGGTGCGGTATCATATGTATTGCCGGATGCCGCCGGGAACGGATGTGCCGGCCCTGACGCAGGCCCTGCGTTCAGGTTTTGCCGGCCTGTCCCCGGATCAGTCCCGGATCCGGGTCCGGGACAGCCGGGATGTCAGCCAGAGCCTGTCCCGGGTCACGGGATATTTTGCCGGGTACATGGCCCTGGTTTCCCTGGTGGCCCTGTTTCTGGCCGGGATGGCTGCCGCTTTTCTGTTCCGGGGATTTCTGGGGGGAAAACACAAAGAGATCGCCGTGCTCATGAGCCTGGGGGCCCGGCGGTCCGGGGTGTGTGCATTTCTGTTTGCCCAGTTGATTTTTCTGGGTTTGCTGGCTGCGGTCATGGCCCTTGCCGGGGCATGGCTGC